>CAZGXV010000015.1:0-52978 GCA_964529725.1 uncultured Roseibacillus sp. | reverse complement strand
GACTACCTTTGGCTATTCTGCGGATGAGTTCCTCCATCTTTCACGCAACGATGCCCAGACCGTTCTCGACCTCGCCTTCGATTACTGCGAGGCCGGATTCGTGGCTGAAGCGCTCTCCCTGTTAGACCTTCATCACGAAACCCCCGTTGATGAATGCGCCGTGCCCAATCCACTTTCAAAAAACCAAATGACCGGTTACCTAAAGGCTTGGTTGACGCGCGACCCTGCTGACTTCGAGGCCGCCAAGGCGCAATCACCCGATCACTTCTTCCCCTCCCGCACCGAAGAACGTCGTATTCTGGAGTGGGCCCAAGCTCAACCAGGAGGTGACCCCCATGCCAGCTATGCTTTGGGTAATACCTACTACGATCTCGGTCGTCATGAAGACGCGCTTGCCGCTTGGAAGCTGGCAGCCACCACGGACCATGCCCAATCCCATCGTAATCTTGGACTAGCGCTCTGGAATGTCAGTCGGGATGGTGAGAAGGCTCGCGCCAGCTATCAACAGGCCATCAAGTGTGACCCTAAGGACGCCCGCCTGGTTTCTGAATACGACCAACTTTGCCAGAAGCTCAACCGCCCCTTGGCAGATCGCCTTGCCTTCTTGGAAGAGAAGCGTGACCTGGTCGTTCATCGAGATGATGCCACGGTAGCCCTTGCCGCCCTTTACAACTTGCAGCACCAACCTCAGAAGGCTCTCGACCTTCTGCTTTCGCGACCTTTCCACGTGTGGGAAGGAGGCGAAGGAGCCGTTCTCCGGCAGTATACCACCGCGCGCCTTTTGCTTGGCCAAGAGGCCTTGGAACAGGGCCAACCTGACAAGGCTTTGCAACAATTCGAACTTGCTACCGATACTCCAGATTCCCTTGGCGAAAAGTATCATCTGCTTCAAGCCAAAGCGGACATCAACTACTGGATTGGTCGTAGCTATGAGGCCAAAGGGGATGCGAGTGAAGCTCGCAAACACTTCGAACTGTCAGCCAATGAAGCGGGAGACTTTAGTGAAATGGCCGTCACCGCCCACTCTCCCTTGAGCTACTTCCGCGGCCTTTCCCTACGGGCCTTGGGCCGCGATCAAGAGGCGCAGGGTCTGTTCGCTGAGCTTGCTGAATTCGCCCGTGAGGGCCTTCAGACCACGGCTCGTATCGATTACTTTGCAACCTCTCTGCCCAATCTTCTTGTCTTTGAAGAAGACCTTCAGGCCCGACGCGATGCCGAGAATCATCTCTTACTCGCCCTTGCCCATCATGGTTTAGGAGAGAACGAGGAAGCGGCTCAACATCTTGAGAATACTCTCTCCTTCACTCTTACCGAACAGCGTGCTGCTGACTTGCAACGCGAAATTCTTTCACCCCTCGCCTCTTAGACCACCGATGCTCAAAACTCTTCTCAGCCTCGTCACATCGAGCCTGCTTTCTGCCGCTGCCGAGAACTCTCTTTCTCTCGCTGGAGAATGGAAATTCACCCTCGATCAGAACGACCAGGGTCTCAGCTCGGGGCCCTCGTCGTGGAACTTTCCCGAAACCATTCTTCTGCCGGGTTCTACGGCCAATCAGGGAAAAGGCGAACCCTTGGATATCGCACTGAATCTCGAAAAACCCGCGATGCAGCATCTGCATCAAAGGCACTCCTACATCGGCCCGGCCTGGTATCAGCGCGAGGTCACCATCCCCGAGCATTGGGCAGATAAAGACGTCCGCCTGACCTTGGAGCGCGTCCTTTGGGAATCGCGTGTGTGGATTGACGGCAAGCCCGTGGGAGAGCCTCAACTCTCGCTCAGCGTCCCCCATCGCTACGACTTAGGTGCCTTTCTCACGCCCGGCAAAACCCACGAGCTGACCCTCCGCATTGATAATCGACAAAAAGTCGACATCGGTTCCATTGGCCACGCCTACACCGAAGAGACCCAATCGATCTGGAACGGGGTCATCGGCGAACTTAAGCTAGAGGCCTTGCCCAAGCTCAGGGTCAGCCATCTCGCACCACGTTACGATGCCGTCTCAGGCAAAATACGATGCCAAGTGGAAGTCACCAACACCACCAAGCAGACCCAACGTCAGGCGGTGGTCATCTCTCTCGCTGCCGAACAGGACGATGATGCTAAGATTGAATCAGAGAGCTCTCAATTCACTTTTTCTCCCGGCCTTAATACGGTGAGCATCGACCTCGACGCCCGGGATGTCTTGGTTTGGTCGGAAGCACAGCCTATTTTGGGAACTCTCTCCGCGCGGCTTGCCGGGCATCAATTTTCCATTCCCTACGCTCCCCGCACCTTTGCGGCAAAGGGGAGAAAGCTTCTGATTAATGGCGAAGAGACCTTTCTACGAGGCAACCTTGAATGCGCGATTTTTCCCCAGACTGGTCACCCCGATGCCAGCGGCGAACAGTGGCAGAAAATCATGCGCACCAGTCGCGAGTATGGTCTCAATCATCTTCGTTTTCATTCTTGGTGCCCACCCAAGGCCGCCTTTGATGCTGCCGACGAGTATGGCATCTACCTCCAGGTCGAACTGCCGAACTGGACCTTCAAGATGGGCGAGCTGCCCGAGGTAGACCAATTTTTCCAAGAAGAAGGCGAGCGCATCTTTCGCGAGTATGGCCATCACCCCAGCTTCGTCATGTTCTCCCTAGGCAACGAGCTCAAAGGCAAGCTCAAGTTCATGGACCAATTAGTGGCACACTTCAAGGAGCTCGCGCCCGACCTTCTTTTTACCTCGACCAGCTATGCCTTCTCGCCCCGGGGCCTCTTGCCCGGACCAGAAGATGACTTCTTCATCACCCAGCGTTCGAAGTCGGGTTGGGTACGCGGGCAAGGCTTTCTCAATAGCACCTTCCCATCCACCGACACCGATTATGCCGAGGGTCTCTCCTCCATCAAGGTCCCGCTCGTCACGCACGAGGTGGGGCAGTACGTAGTCTATCCCAACTTAGCCGAATTGCCCAAATACGAATCTACCCCCTTCCGCGCCACCGCATTAGAGGCCATCAAGGAAGACCTTTCCTCCAAGGGGTTGTTAGACCAAGCTGAGCGCTTCACACGAGATTCTGGCAAACTGGCCGCACTTCTTTACAAGGAGGACATCGAGCGCGCACTCCGCACCGAACAACTCAGCGGCATTCAACTTCTCCAACTACAAGACTTTCCCGGACAAAGCACGGCCAGCGTAGGCTTGCTAGACGCCTTCTGGGATTCGAAAGGTCTCATCAGTGCGGAAGAGTTCCGGCGATTCACTGCGCCTGCAGTTCCATTGGCGAAACTGAAGAAATTCGTTTGGGAAAACAGCGAAAATCTGGAGGCTGAAATCGCAGTGGCATACTTCTTCGGAAGCGAGGTTGGTTCGGGTCACTTCGAGGCCTGTTTGCGCCGAGAGAATGGGGACGTTCTTGAGAAAGTAGCTTTCACCTTGCAAGCCTCTGGCTATGGGAAGGCCTCACTGGGAACCTTTCGTGCTAATCTCAGCAGCATCCAGACGTCGGAAAAGCTGGAGCTACGAGTTGCGCATTCTTCCAATCTCAATATTCAGAACTCTTGGCCAATCTGGGTTTACCCCAAAGAGGAACCTCAAGTCGAAGCAGACACCTTTGTGATTCATCGCGGGTTGGACGAGGACTGCTTCGCTGACCTCAAGGCGGGCAAGCGGGTGCTCCTTCTCCCGGTGCCGGGTGCAATCAAGAAGGCCATTCCTGCGCGTTTCATCCCTGTTTTTTGGTCTCCACTTCACTTCCCCAATCAACCGGGAACGCTGGGAGCTACTATCGATGACGGGCATGCTCTTTGGAATCATTTCCCCACCGACACCCACACCAATTGGCAATGGTGGGAGCTGACTGCCAATTCCACTGCAGTCGATCTAACGGGGCTTTCCCATGAACTCTCCGCACCCTTCCGCTTTGTTGATAAGTATAATCGCAATGCCCGACCTGCTGCCATCTTCGAGGCGAAGGTTGGCTCCGGCCAGCTTTTGGTCTGCACCCTCGACTTGGAGGCCGAAGGTCAAGACGGTCGCGGAATTGTAGCACGTCAGTTAGACCGCGCGTTGCGAATCTATCTGTCCTCCGACAACTTTGCGCCCGAGACAGAACTCACCCCCGATGAGCTGTCCAACCTCTTCGGCGAAAAGGGATTTGTTCTCAAGGCCACCGCCAGCCAAGCAAGCTACCCTGCGGACCTGGCCAACGACGGTGACCCGACCACCATTTGGCACTCCCCTTGGGGCGGCAATGCCAAGCTTCCAGTCGCGCTGGAGTTCGATCTCTTGAATGAAAAAGTTCTCAGTGGCATCGAGTATCTTCCCCGCCAGGACCAAGGCAACGGACGCATCGGCGACTACCGCCTACAGGTCTCGCGTGATGGAAAGAAGTGGCAAGACTTTGGACCGAAAGCGACCTTTCCGAAGGGAACAGAAACGCAAGAACTGAAGTTTGCGAAACCGATTGCCACTCGTTATCTTCGGCTGGTGGCGTTAAGCGAACAAGGTGGAAATTCCTTTGCTGCCGCTGCCGAAATCCGACCCATCATTGCCCCCCCTGGCGATGCTCGAGACCTCGGAATCATTCCTGGATTTAACGACCAATAAAACCCTTTGATCGAGACCCAACATGACCCTGAGAAGCCTTTGGTGGCTCTACTGATCGAGAGTTCACGTGCCTACGGCCGCGAAATCTGTCTGGGAGTCGCCGAATATGCCCGCCAGCATGGTGAGTGGAATTTTGTGATTCAAGAACACGACCTTCGCAAAGGCATTCCGGATTGGCTCGCAAACTGGAAAGGCGACGGTATCCTCTGTCGAATCTTTGATGAAGAGATTGCGGAAGCTCTTGCCAAAAGTCCCTGTCCAGTCATCGACACCTACGGTCAGGCGCGCAACACCGCCATCCCCTTCCTCGATAGCGACGCCTTCGCCATTGCCGAAATGGCGGCTCGCTTCTTTATCGATGCCGCCTTCGAGCATTATGCCTTCTGTGGCTTTCCGGGTCTTTGGTTCTCGGATGACCGTTGTGCGGCGTTCGAGAAAGTAATGGCTCGCTTCGGGGCGGATGTCGAAGTCTACACCCCCCCTATCAGTTGGACCTCAGCGGACGTCGCGCACCGCGAAAGTCTGCACCCCGATGGCTCAGAGGAGCTCGAAAAATGGGTTTCCTCACTTCCCGCCGGAACGGCTATTCTGACGTGCAACGACATTCGAGCCCAACAGCTCATTCGCGTCGCGGCCCGTTGCAACCGGAGAATACCCGAAGACTTAGCGGTGATGGGAGTGGATGATGACGAGGTGATCTGTGAACTCACCAATCCGCGACTCACCAGTATCCGGCCAGATGCCCGCACCTTGGGTTACACCGCCGCCCACTGGCTGCATCTTTCCATGCAGGGTCGCGAACTGCCCTTCCGTAAGCTTCTCATCCCGCCCTTGCGCATCAACGAGCGAGCTTCCACCGATATCATTGCCTCCGAAGACGAACTGTTTGTGGCGGCGGTGAGATACATCCGTAACCATGTCCAACAGGGCATCGATGTGAGCAAAGTTGTCGAACACACCCAGCGGTCCCGTTCCTCATTGGAAAGTCGATTCAAGAAATACTTGGGGCGTAGTATTAAGGAAGAAATCACCCGCGCCCGCATTGCGCGCGCGAGCATTCTTCTGCGGGAAACCTCCATGACCTTGCAAGAAATCGCCGAGTCCTGTGGCTTTGCAACGGCCTCCCACTTTTCAAGAATCTTCAAGCAGAGCGAGGGAGTCACTCCCGGTTCCCTGCGCACGAACACTCGTAGTGTCTCCGTTCCGCGATAGATGAAAGGCCGATGAGGCATCGGGAAGATGTTCTCCTTCCCTCAATGCTCGCCTAACAAGCTAGGGGGCAGCAGTGAATCGGAGGCGAACAAAACGGCGAATTTGCTCAGTCACTTCTAACGCGACCGCAATCTCCTCTTCGTTCTCGGTAGCGACTTGCCGGGAGGTCCAACTTTTTAAATCAGTAGATTCTTCCACGATCCAAGAACCAATCGCTTCGGGGTTTTTAGGCCAACTACCCCCGAAGCTTTCACCAGCCCGCTCAAAGACTGGCTGCGTGACCGAAGACTGGTCCAGCGGATTGCTTCCGGTAGCATACTCGTAGAGCGCGCCTGCGCCATCCCCGTCGTGATCAGCCTCGCTTGCGACAAGCTCGCCGAACCATAATTCTGACCATTCCGCGAAGGAACGCTGGACCACGATTTCGGTAGCCAGCGACTGGGACACCCCGCCCTTGAAGATGTGAACGGAGTAGGTATCACTCTGCTGGGGCGTAATCGTTTGCGTGACTCCAGAACCCAATCCGTGGGACCAGTGAATGGTTAAGGGCTCGTCAATCAAGGCATCCAGATAGAAAGAAGGGGCCTCCTCAGCTGTGACAGAGACGAGAGAATCATTCGACCAACCCATGGCCAATCCGCTGGCCTGATGAATAAGCCGATAAGCGGTCCCAGCTTCTTGGAGACGCCAGTTGGCCTGCTCGGCGGGACTTTCGCCTAAAGAAAACTCATCCCCCGGGAGAGGCTCGGGGTTGTTTAGTTGTAAATAGAGCCCGTCCGCTGAGCGCAACCAGAAGTCGACGTCCGTCTGGGGAGAGAGCCAAGCCTCTCCCCCTCCGACCGGCTCTATCGTCCACTGCTCGGCTTCCATGCCTTGAGCCCGTTGCATCGAAATAGCGAAACTATCTCCCACGACCACAAGGTCGTCCCTTTCGGGAACAAGTCTAAAGACCCAAGGCTCAGCAGGGTCGCTTAATTCCGGCGAAAGGGTGATACTTTCCCCCCATCGCAAATATTGTTTCTCCTCCAAGCCAGAGACCGATGGCGAGGTTGCTCCCACTCGAATCTTGGCTCTTTGTCGTGCCAACTCTCCCTCAAGCCGGCTCTCCACTGCTACCCAACGCGAGGTGACCGCCTCGAAAGACGACTGCGCCTCGGTCCCCAAGCCATCCAACCAGTGAAAGTCCGCATCATAGCTTCGAGCTTGCGCCAGAACCGACGCAGTCGAATGAAGATAGCATCGACCATCCTCCTGGAGAGTGCGACCGCTGGCCACCTCCCGCAGTCTCAAGCGACCATCCTCCAAGGGCAGGACGTCCCAAAGTGTCGGAGTTGCGCTGAGTTCGATCGGCTCCGACAAGCCCACACCCGACTGCACGCCCAAATAGCTGCCATCAGATTTTCGCCGGACCCAATAACGATCACCTAGCAAAAGACCTCTCGCCTCACCCACGGGACGTTGAAAAACCCAAGACGCTGTTTCATCGAGAGCAGGGATAAGGTAGCAGCCATCTTCCCAAGTAGCGGTGGCTTCGAGAGCGACAATCTCATCCCTCGCCGCCGACCACGACGAAGCCTCCAACTTCGTCGCCAAGCGAAAAGGATTTTCCGAGACTCTTCCTACTAAGGTTGTGAACGAATTGGGAGCTAGAGGAAATGAGCTGGTCACTGCCGTTTCCCTGCGAAGACTGCGACCGCGATCCGTCACCCAAGGGTGCCACTCGCGGATACTCCCGGCCCCTGCCGTCACTTCGGTTGGGAGCTTGGCGAGAATCTCTTCATCAGAAAAATTCGCGACCACAAGGGCAACCTCTTCGCCATTCGGAGAGAGCCATCCGCTCGCGAGGACTCTTTGCAAATTTGCAAACTCTCCGACATCAATACGCTTCCAACCAGGCCGGATAAAGCGGCTGAAGTGTCCCAGAGCAAAATAGATTTTGGAATCAAAGAGCTTTGGAGCCGTATCGAGTACACTTCTAAAATTTGTGTAAATGAGGCCGTCCTTAAAGTCGTGCGGGGAGAGGGCCAGCCACCAGCTCCAAGCCACGGCATTGGCTACCGCGAGGTCCTTGTGAATGGTTCGGAAAATATGCTGCGCGGGCTCAATCTGCAGGTCACGCAACGGACCATAGCTGCCAAGGATGCAATACTCGGTCTGCGCGACGTCTACTCCTCTGTCACTCGCATTGCTGCGGAGAAGAGAACGTAACTCGCTATTGAGGATAGAAGGAGAGTCGGTGAAGTAAGAATGGTAGGAGGCCACTGGGGAAATCTTTCCCACCATCTCGGGATGACTCGTCAAGTCGGTGAGATACTCACGATACTTGCCCAGAGTGCGGTTGTTGGCTTGATTCCAAGAGGCCCCACTGTAGCTAGTGTGGACACTATCATCGAGAAGCGCGTTCACGGTGGCGTGGTCTCCGACTTCGATTTTGGTATCGGTGAGATTGCGTTGCTCCAATTCGGAATGCAGGGCGATCACTAGATTGCGGATATCTTCCGCAGTTCCACGATTGCCTTCTTGGCCACCCCCTTCCCAGTCGTATTCCGGTTCATTGATAGGACTAACGAGGTCGAAGGTTACCCCTTCTGTTTCACGAAAATAGGCGATAACATCGGCCAGATAGGTTGCATAGTCGCCCATCTTGTCGACCTCAATATTGGTAGTCCCACTACTAGAAGAGCAGTAGCTGAGCCCGTTTTTCGTCATCCACCAAGGTGGCGAAATAGAGGCAAGAGTATGCGAGGCCAACCCTAAGTCCCGACTGCGTCTCAAAAACCACTGCTGGCCCTCGCGACGGCTCCAATCAAAAGGGCCTTCCGCCGAGTCCTTCAATGGCTCAGGAAAACGCCAGGTATACGGCTCGCTGGTGCGGGTGCCGGTGTCGGGATTTCCGCCACCGAAATCAAACCGCAGACCCGAGAGGCCAATCCCTCCCGCCTGCGAAACCAGCTTGAGAGCCAACTCTTCTTTCGTTTTCTCAGGCCATCCCTCGGTCGGGTCGATGGTCCAGAGCAGAGAAGCGCCAAAGCTCTCGATGGTTTGTTCGGGAGCAGAAGCATCAGCCACCAATGATATTTGAAGAGGCGGTAAACTCTCACCGTCATATTCCACAGCTGTGATTGCCACTTGGGGATTGGGCTCGTTGCTATCGGCCACGGTGAGAGTCAAAGTTCGGCCCGCGGACGCACTTGGATTTTCGAAATGGTAGCTCACCTCGTTTCTCTCCGTCCAAGATTGAAAATGAACCCAGGTCCCGGTTGCTTCGTTATAACTGCCAACGGAGGCCAATGGGTTTTCCGAAAAACCAGTGAGAGAAAGTTCTCCTCGCGTCCAGGCGACGGTAATTCCCTCTAACGAGACCTCGGGAGAGAAAGAAAACTGGATGACTTCTTCGGCGGGTGCCAAGCCATCAAGGTCGTCCAGAGCCAACTGATTACTCCCACCCTTGACTCCAAAATATCGTCCGTTGGTGCCCAGACCGCTGTTTGCCGAGACGGTGACCAAGCCGTCGAAGGATGAGCCTGACAGCTCGCCATCAACGAGGTCGGTCGGTAACAGAACCCGCCCCAAGAGCGAACCCCAAGGTAAGAGAAAAATAGTGAACCACCAGTGTCGCACATTTGGAAGCTAGCTCGACGACGGCCTCTTCGCGACAAAAGAAAATGCTCACACCTTCGGCTGCCTGCAGTTTTTATTAGACGCCTCCTGCACAGAAGCTATTGTTTTTGAGCAATATAACCTGAAAAACCTACAAATCTGACCACAGCCTTGGATAAACAGGCAATCTCATTGCCTATTTTAGACAAGCGATTTCCCACAAACGGCAATTGCTCGAAAAAGGCAGACTCCGATGATGCGTAGTAGAAAGAAAGTTGCTTGTTCGAGGCGGTTCTCGTGAAGCGACAGTTTTTTTTCAGCCATTCTAACCATGAAAACCCGCTCCAACTTCTTCACCGCTCGCTTGGCGTGCTGCCCCACTCTTGGTGCTGCTCTCGTTTACACCTTCGGCCTACTCACATCTTCCGGAGTCACCGTCAGTCTCACCCCCGGAGACATCAATGGTAATGATACGACTACCGCCAGTTTCACTAACGACGATGTCGTCTTCACGCCTCTGCAAGGTTCCACACCCATCACCTTCAATGGAAATGACCTCCGCTTGGGGACAGATGATTTTGCAACCAACCCGAACGCCTTCAACGATCCAGATACCGACCCGAATAACGGTAACGAGGAGAAGCTACAGATGGAGTTCTCGGCTACTTCGGGGCTGACCCAGCTCACTTGGGACTTTTCCCGAGCAGATGGCCCGGGCCCGAATGATGGAGTGATCATTTCCGGCTTCGTCGCAGACCCGCTGGCGACCCTAGACGGGGCAGTGGCCAATTCTTCTGTCTCCTATGCGAATGGGGTGCTCAATCTTCAGCTCGGTGGAGCAGACTTCGGAAACCCCGATGGAATTCTCAACTTAGCTTCCCCTGCTGCCAGTGCGGGACAGACTCTCACGCTTGTGGTCACCGACACCACATTGGCAAACGCCCAGCTTGCTATCACTGGAATTTCCTATGAAGACGATGTGCAAGTGTCGCCTCCGGTGATTGCCACTGGCCTAGCGGCCACAGGAAATATTATCCTAGATACCGAAGCAACCTTGTCAGTGACCTTGCAACCAGGCGCCCTTCCCATCCCTACCTATTTATGGGAATTTGATGATGGCAGCGGTTTTGTTACTGTTTCCGCAGATGAACAGTATGTGTTTCCGGTCACCAGCGACTCGGAGGGAACGTATCGCGTGACTGTTACGAACTCGGAGGGTTCCGATACCAGTTCGGGAGTCTTCACCGTTCTTGATGATGGTGACTCCCTCAACAACCAGTGGGAACTTGATAACTTTGGCGACATCACTACCCAAACAGAGAGTGACGATGCTGAACCCGACAACTTTAACAACGGAGAAGAATTCGCTGCGGGAACCGATCCCAATAATCCAGACACCGACGGTGATGGGCTCAACGATGGCGACGAAGCAGCGGCAGGAGCAAATCCCCTGCTTCTGGATACCGACGGCGACGGCTTCAGCGATGGCTATGAGGTCAACGTAAGTGGGACCAATGCCAACGATGCGGCAGATAGTCCGGCGATGAGCGATGGCAGAAATTCCATTGGAATCACCTTTAGCTCAGTCCGGGGGCGAAATCCTAATGTGAACTTACCTGCCAACGTTTTCGCTGGTGCGACTGGCTTCGTGCAGAACAACTGGAATGCGACCGGTGCCTTGGCTGCCGTCGGGACGTTCTCCGAAGCGGACGTGGTGACTCCAAATGCTGGGGTGCTGGTGGATAGTTCAGGAGCAGCGACTTCGGCGAGCTTCGTAACCGACGTCGATGCCACCACTTGGAGCGTAATCAGCAATCCGCAGCGCCCCGTAGGAGGCCTGCTTTCCGGCTACATTTTTGTCTCACCCAACGACACCTTCCGGGCTTTTGACTTCAATAACATTCCTTACTCGCGGTATGACATCGTCGTTTACATGGTCACGCAAGAGGGCTTAGCCAATGAGCGTGGTTTCGTGGGGGTCTCCAGTTTCAGCAACTTCGACCTCTTCGAGCAATTCACCTTCACCGCTGCTCCGCGGGTGGTGAATGGAGCCGAGCCCGTCTGGACAACTACCTTCGATACCAGCGACAATGCGGTTGCAGGTTCCTTTGAGAACTTCCCTCGTGCCGCGACTGCCATCTTCCGGGGGCTATCGGAATCCGCTCCCACTGTCGAACTGTCCTTCCTCGTTGGAAACGTGGGAGTGGCAGCCATCCAAATCGTAGAAGCTCCCGATACCGATGGCGACGGAATGGGCGACGCCTATGAGACCTCAGTTGGCCTTGACCCTAATGACAACGGAAGTAGCGACCCCGAGAGAGAAGGTGCCAGCGGCGACTTTGATGGAGACGGAATTGACAACATCACCGAGCACAACAACGGCACCGACCCCACGCAGACCGATACTGATGGCGATGGCGCTGACGATAATGTTGAGACCGACACTGGTTCTTATGTAGACATCGACAATCGCGGTTCCGACCCTCGCATCCAAGACTCCGACGGTGACGGACTCTTTGACGGCCCAGAAACCGGAACAGGCACCTTTGTCGACCTGACCAATACAGGCACTAGCCCTGTCGAGGACGGAGACACCGATGCGGATGCCTTCGGCGATGCCTTTGAGGTGCTGAACAATACTCCGGAAACTCCCTTCGATCCCTTCAATAACGAGATTCCTGGAGGCCCTAATCCCAATGGATTTGCCATCGCCTTCGATGCGATCGCAGGGGCAGGAAACGGTCCCTTGGTAGAGTTCCCAGACACTGTCTTCGTCGGTGCACCGGGAGTCGAACAGAAGAACTGGAACCGAACCATCGACCTTGCTAACAACGCGACAGACTCAATGGGTGGCGTAGCTCAAATTGCCTCTCCGGTCGGCGGTAGCGTGGTTGACTCCTCGGGAGCCGTGATTGGCGATGGCACTACTGGTGTCGATATCACCTTCGCAGGAGGTTCGGGAACATTCTCCTTCCAGAACAATGCCGCCACCCCCTACCAGCGACTCTTCAACTCCTTCATCTTCGGAAACTTCACTGATGCAGGTAGTCCCGATTCCACGGTCACAATTAGTAACATTCCTTATGCTACCTATGACGCCTATGTCTATATTGGTTCCGAAACGAACAACCGTACAGGTCAGGTCACAAGTAACTCAGCAGGAACCACCCTTTCCTTCACTACTGGTGCCAATGCCAATCTGGCTTCCGGTTTAGGAGGCGATTTTGTCGAAACGACAGACACTGGAGCAGGAAACCCGCAAGCGAACTACGCGGTCTTCCGCAACCAGACGTCTCCAATCTTCGACGTAACCACTATTGTGAACACCAACCAGGTTTCACTTGGAATCTTCGGCGTCCAAATCGTGGAAGGCGGCCAAGGTGATGCGGTCTTGACCCTAGAGAATCCTGCCCGCTCTGGAAACACCTTCACCGCCGATTTCACCACCGACACCGCAGGTAATTACATTCTGGAACGAAATCTGACGTTAGACGGCGACTGGATCAACATTGGAGCTGCTTTTGCGGCCACACCTGGAACTTCCGTCCAAGTCAGCGACCCAGATGCTCCTTCTGGAAGAGCATTCTACCGTGTCAGTGCTCAATAACTAAGGAAAACCAAACCACATAAAACCGAACAAAGAAAATGAAACAAAACCTAACAGCCCTGATGGCAATCTCTGCCAGCAGTATGCTTGCTCAAGGAGCTTCCGTAACTCTTCTTCCAAGCGATATCAACGGCGGAGATACCACGACCGCTTCTTTCTCCAACGCGGACGTCACCATCATTCCATTTGTTGGAGGTGTGCCCAACACCTTCAATGGCGGCAACGCTGCCAGCCTTTTACGTCTCGGAATCGATGGTCAAGGCACTAACAATAACGCCTTCAACGACTCTGATACCGTAGCAGGCAACGCCAACGATGAGACCGTGCAACTACAGTTCCAACCCACAGTCGGCTTGACCGGACTCTCTTGGGACTTCGCACGGGCCGATGGTCCGCTTCCGACGGACGGAATTCGGATCCAAGGCTTCACCTCGGATCCCACTGCAACCTTAACTGGACCAGGAACTTCCGGACTGAGCTTCTCCGGAGACACCCTGACCTTCCAATTGTCTGGGGCGGCCTTCGTAGGAACTGACGGAGTTTTAACGCTCGATGGTGCCGCAAGCGTGGGTCAAACACTGACAATTTTTGTCAATGATAGCACTCAAGCTGGGGCTCAGTTTCCCATCACTAGCATTACCTACGATAACGCAATCCCAGAGCCTTCCAGCGCTCTCCTTGGATCATTCGGCCTCCTACTCCTGCTGAAGCGACGTCGGTAAGCAAATCGTTTTTCAAATCATCCGGCGGTCCTCTTTGAGATGGATTCGCCGGATTTTTTTTTCTAGAGATGCCCGTTTCCGAAGTTGCAAAAGTTGGTCGGCAATCAAGAAGCCCACTTTTGTTGGATTCTCTCATGACAACCTTGCGAGGACTCCTTCATAATTATCTGGATTGAGCGTAGCAACTTGCACCAGAGAAACACTCTCACGAGGTTCTTTTCGAGGAGCTCACAGGGAAGTCTTTTTCTCTCTCGGTCACTAAAAGTTCATCTTCCTTATCTAATCTCTCAAATTACGCTTCTGAATCAACGCACGAACGATGTTTCGTTGCGAATCCGTTCTTAGCTCTTATCTTATCCCCATAATTTATGAAAACCCTCTGGCCTTTACTGCTCGTTCTTGTCGCTCCCCCTTCTCTCTACGGATTTACGATCGCGGCAGTCGATTTTCCTCGTAACAGCGACACCTCTTCTTTTACGACTCCTGATTCCCTTCTCACCTTCACCACTACCAACAGCTTCAGCGGAGGGGGTAACTTTCTTGGAGATTCAGGACCGGGTTCTGCAGCCAACCTAGTGAGTGCCTACAACGATGACGAACAGCTCACAATTGAGTTGGAGCCCACGGCCGAACTCACCGGGTTCCGTTTTCGTTGGACCAACGCGACCGTCACCATCGCTGGATTTTCTTCGGATCCGGGGGCTTCTCTGGAGAATGTCAGTGGCAACGTGGCTTGGGACGGTAACGCCAACGTCTTAACCCTAACCGTGCCTTGGGATGCCGGTGCTGGGCGCTCGGTGACGTTTGCTAATCAGGAGGCCAGCGCCGGAGCTACCCTTGTCTTTAGTTTCGGAGGCGTCCAAGCGACCTTCACTTCTTTTGACTATGAGGAGCAGGCTATTGTCCTCCCCGACCCGGTGGTCCACTACAGTTTCGACGATGCTGACGTTGATGGTACGAGTGTGACCGACCTCTCTCCTAATGGAAACACGGGAACTCTCGTTGCATCGGCGGGAGCGCCTCTGACCTCACAAGGAGGTCTCTTCGGAGAGTCCTTCCGCTTTATCGGAGGAGATGATCCGGAAGGCACGGTCACCATTCCTTCAGGCGTGATTCCATCTGGTAGCGCGAGCCGGACCTTCTCTCTCTGGTTCAACCAACAAGCGGCCGCGCCCCAAGGCAAACTTTTCGGTTACGGAGCTGCCAGTTCGGGCCAAGCCTTCGATATCAGCTTGGAAGGTGGTGGAATCCGTCTGCGTCACTTTGGTGGCAACATTACTTATGGCTCTGGCTTGGACTTTCTGACTACCGACAACGGCTGGCATCACCTCGCGGTGAGAGTGAATGCGAACGCCAGCACGTTTGCCGACCTTGATGTCTTTCTCGATGGCAACCTGCTGCCCATTTCCGCCGAAGCAGGTGGAGGCTCGGGGGTCACGCTCAACACCAGTGTTTCCGCCTTCGCCCTTGGTTCCAGTGCCACTCCGGGAGGAGCTTTGGGCTTTGATGGCTTTCTCGACAATTTTCAAGCCTTCGACAGCGCCCTACCTGCCGGAAATATTCGTGACCTTGCGGAGGCCCCTCCCCTTCCAACTATTCTCACCTTTACTGCTTCCCCTCAAAACCGCGTTCCTTCTGGCTCGGATGTCACCCTGTCTTGGGAAGTTGAGAACATAACTGCAGTCACGTTAAACCCCGGTAACATTGACGTCACAGGCCAGACTTCCATCGTGGTCAATCCGACCGCGAAGACGACTTACACTCTCACTGCCGCCGACGACGCCTTCAATGAAGACACTGCGGAAGTCAGCCTTTCAGTTGGTGATGAGCCCTTCCCCAACATCGTCATTTTCTTTCTCGATGACTTCGGCTGGTCCGACTGGGAACAAAACGGCGCACCAACAGGGTCCGTTTTCTATGAGACACCTAACATGAATCGGATGACATCAGAGGGACTCTATTTCCCGAATGGTTATGCCTCGACACCGGTTTGCTCTCCCACTCGAGGTGCTCTGATGTCGGGTCAGGCCCCGGCCTTCAACAAACTCACCGAATGGATCTCCGGTGCTGGAGATGCGGGTCGAAACGTCCGTCAAGCCGAGTGGGTGATGAGATTACCGACCGAAACTCCGAACTGGGCCCGCACCCTTGCGGAATGTGGATACCGTGCGCTTCATATCGGAAAATGGCACTTGGGAGCTGGCACCGAACCTGCCGCGAACCCCATTAACCACGGGTTCCAGCTCAATATCGGCGGAAACCAGTTCGGAACTCCCCCTGCACCCGAGCGCTACTTCGCTTCTGCCAACGGCTTCTCCGGTCTCCCCAACATGGGCCCCGATATTGCTCCTCAGGGCAGTTACCTGACTGACGTGCTTACTGAACAAGCCGTTGCACAAATCAAGGATGCGGCCAGTAACGACGCCGCCTTTGCCCTCTTTCTCTCCCACTTCGCGGTCCACACGCCCATTCAAGCGCCGGCCGCTACCGTGGCCAAGTATCAGGCCAAGCTCGACAACAATCCCGGCATGGACTGGCAGGGTCAGGACAACCCTACCTACGCCGCCATGATCGAGCACGTTGACCTCTCCTTGGGTGCCATCCTCGACACCTTGGAAGACCCCGACGGCGACCCCAATACTGACGATTCAATTGCGGAGAACACTCTCGTGATTTTCACAGCAGATAACGGGGGTCTCCTCTCGGCTACCTCCAACCGTCCCCTTCGCGATGGTAAGGGTGGCACGTACGAAGGAGGCATCCGCGAACCTTGGGTCTTCTGGATGCCCGGTTCCATCAGTCCCGGAATCAATCCCGAGCCCATTGTGACACACGATCTCTTGCCTACCATTCTCAACCAAGCAGGAGTCGCAATCCCCGAGGGACATGTCGTCAACGGTCAGGACCTCTCACCGCTTTTGGCTGGTCAATCCTTCGAGCGTGAAACGCCAATCACATTCCACTACCCCCACTGGTCACCCCAAGGAGGACAACCCTACTCGGCGATTCGCAAAGGCGACTGGAAACTCATTTACAATTATTCCAACAAGTCTTGGAACCTCTATAATCTCGCCGACAACATCAGCGAAACAAACAACCTGATTGCCAGCGAAGGGGACCGCCACGCTGTCCTCTCGTGGATGCTAGCCAATGGGTTGGAAGAGCTGGAGGCTAACTATCCTCGTAATGTGAACACTCTGGCAGAAGAGCCTCCGGTGCCACTGGTCACTCCCGAAGGTGATGCCGATGGCGACGGACAGAACGACTTGGATGAGGCTATCCAAGGGACGAGTGTCGATGACGCCACCTCCTTCTTTGCGCCTGTTCCACAGTTGAACGGAAGCGACGTTTTCTTTAGCTTCCCAGAGAAAGACGGGCGCCGTTACTCTCTGCAAGCCTCACAAACTCTGGCCGCTAACTCCTGGGTTGTCATCGACGAAAGCTTTCCGTTGGTCGACAACGAAGGACTTTTCGATAGACGCTTCTATCGTATCGTCACCGAGTTTCCTTAAGATGAAACGAGCCGTCCTCTTCATTCTCAGCCTGGGAAGCGCGTTCTCCGACGAACGACCCAATGTCCTTTGGCTGACTTTGGAGGACACCTCCCCCCACTTCATCGGATGCTATGGCAACGAGGCCGCTAAGACGCCTCATATTGATAGCTTGGCCGAAAACGGCATTCGCTTTGAAGCCGCCTTTGCCAATTCCCCGGTTTGCTCTGCAGCCCGCGCCACTCTTATCACCGGAACGCTGAACCAAACTCTCGGCACGGGAAATCATCGGAGCCACTTTCCTCTTCCCCAGGAAATCACAGGGTTTCCCACCTTCCTCAAGAGAGCGGGCTACTACACCAGTAACCATCACAAAACCGATTACTCGACCTCCGACTCTCCGCGCATCATCGCTGAGAGCTGGCACGAGTCCTCTGGTCAAGCGGGTTGGTGGAAGCGCGAAGAAGGACAGCCTTTCTTCAGTGTGTTCAACATCGAAGACTGTCACCAGTCGCGCACCATGACTTGGTCCTACGACTGGTACCGGAGTAATCTGCTCCAGAAGCTTCCTCTCGCAGCTCGTGTCAGGGACGACGCCTTCGAGATGCCCCCTTTCCTGCCCGATCATCCCGCCGCCCGGCAACACTTTGCTCGCGTTTACAACAGCATCAGCATGGCTGACTTGCAGGTTGGCGAAATTTTGCAACGACTCGAGGGTGACGGACTTCGGGACGAAACCATCATCTTCTGCTACGCCGACCACGGGGAAGCCATGCCTCGAGGAAAAGCCAATCCCATCGCGCTTGGTTACCGTGTCCCCTTCATCATTTCCTTTCCTGAGAAGTGGCAGCATCTCAATCCTTGGGGTCCCTCCGGCTCGGTGACTCACGAATTGGTCAACTTCGACGACCTTGGCCCCACAATGCTAAGCCTCATCGGTGAAAAGCCGGCTCCGTGGATGTCTGGGCGCCCACTGCTGGGCACCTATCGCGCGGACCCACCGCCTTTTATTCTTTGCTCGCGAAATCGCATCGACGAAACCGAAGGCTGTTCGCGCTCTCTCACGGATGGCCGCTTCCTTTACACCCGGCACTTTTTGCCCCGGTCCGAGTTTCCCTTGCAAAAGTACTTTGATGTCTCGGATATCGCCCGGCTCATGCGTAGGGAAAACGAAGAAAAGAAACTCTCTTCTCTCGCGGCCGCTCTGTTCGAACCCCAACCCCACGAGGTGCTTTATGACCTTTCCGAAGATCCATGGGAAATCAAAAATCTGTCCCACCATCCCCAGCACGAGGAAAGACTCCAGCAATACCGCGAGATTCTCTTCAAAAAAATCATCGCGAGCCGGGACGTCCTATTTTTCCCGGAGTATGAACTCGAAAAGATTTCCATCGAATCCACCCCTTACGAATTTGGACAACAGCTTGAGCTGGCGAGATTGAAAGCCATCGTCGAAACAGCTGAACTCGCCAGCAGTCCCGCCTACGAGCCAGCCTTGCGAGAGCTTGTGACCGGACCCGACGACATCTTGAGCTATTGGGCTGCCACTGCCTTTCGTCACCATGCAGACTACCCTCGCGATGAAATCTCCCTCGACGAGGTCAGTTATCCACCGGCTCGCATCGAGTATGCGGCAGCTCTCTATCGCCACGACCAATCCGACCAAGGCAAGGATGCACTCGCCAGCTATGCCGCTTCACAAAACATCCATCTGCGGCAACAAGCTTTGCAGCGTATTCAGGAGCTTGGCCCCCGGACTTCTCACTTCCGGAAGTCCTTGCAAGCGGCCCTCACGGGTGGAAGTTACGAAACTCGTTGTTCAGCCGAAATGACCCTGTATCAAATCGGAGGACCCAATATCTCCTACCCCGATCCCAAGCCTCGAAAACAATGAACCGACCCCTCATCGCCTCGCTGATTCTCTCTCTGTCGTACGCAAGTGCGGACGACACCGTCGCTATTGATGCCGAGCTTAAAAGAACGTGGCCTAACAATCGCACGGTCAACATCGTCTTTCACGGCCATAGTGTTCCTTCGGGCTTTCATGCTACTCCTCGGGTGAAACCTTTCGAATCCTATCCTCACCTCTTCCGCGTCAAGATGGCCGAGCGCTATCAAAACGCCGTCTTCAACGTCATCACTACCTCCATCGGCGGCGAGAATGCAGTGCAAGGAGCAACCCGATTCAACGACGACGTCTTGCCTCATCGGCCCGACCTTATCTTGATCGACTACGCTCTCAATGACCGACCACTCCCTCTTGAAGAAGTCGAGACTGCCTGGCGAAGCATGATTACAGATGCCAAAACTGCAGGAATCCCCTTGGTCCTCATCACGCCCACTGGCGCCAACAATGCGGATTTCAACAATGCCGCCGACCCCCTCAGCATCCGGGCAGAACTGATCCGTGATTTGGCTGAGGAAGAAGGAGTGATGCTGGCTGACGTCTCCGCAGCTTGGCAGGAAGAGCTCGATTCCGGCACTCCCGAGGGAGAACTTCTCAGCCAAGGCAACCATCCCAATCTCACTGGTCATCAGCTTGCCGCCGACGTGATCTATGAGACCTACCTCGACGGACTGAATGGGCTCGCCAGCGTCGGTGGAGCAGATTTCCCCCAAGATAGCACCACGGGAACCTATACCACCGATGACGGCCTCGTAACCTTTACCACCACCAATACTTTTAGCGGAGCGAGCAACTTTGTGGGAGACAGCGGAGGCTCCGGGAACAAGGTCAACTCATGGGATGGGAGTGAGACCCTCCAAGTCGCACTGGCTGCCGACGTCCAGCTCAACGGCTTCGCAGTGCGTTGGACAACCACAAGTATACTCATCGCTGGCTTCGCTGAAGATCCACAGGCCACAGGCACTACCGTCAACGGCAACTCGGCCTCCTTTACCTGGAATGCGGAGACCAAGACCTTGGCTCTCAACATCCCTTGGGACGGAGGTCAGGTCCGGTCGATCACGTTTGACAACCCTGCCGCATCGTATGGCAACACTCTCAGCTTTAGCTTCCCGAGTAGCTCCTCCGCGGCGCAAGCGAGTTTTGTTTCTTTCGACTACCAACAACTTGCCGCGGGAGCGGGTGCGGCTCTTTACCAAGCCGACCCGACTCTCGAGGGCGACCTCATCACCTTTCCTTTCCTCGCTCTGCGCGGACATACTTATTCTCTAGAAAGCTCGCAAGACCTGCAGCCGCAATCTTGGCAATCCGTGGACAGCATCGGACCTCTTTTGCTCACCGAGAGCGCGGTCTTGAGCGACAACCGAAACCTTTTCCAACGCCGATTCTACCGCATGGCCATTTCTTTACCTAATCCACTATGAAAAAGCTTACCCTTCCCCTCTTGTGCTCGCTTCTCTTTCCCATCTTTGCGAAAGCTGAGGTCGTTGTTGACCCCGCAGACTATCCCACCCACCCCGTCACCACCGTCAACTTCGGCGAGCCTTTGGAAGGTGATACACGACCCGTCCTCGATAAGACGAAGCTCATTGGCAACGTGGTCGTAGTGGAAGAATTCGGCATCAACGTTCAGGACTGCAAAACACGCCTCAAGGACTTGACCCGTCTTGCCAAGAAGGCGGAGCGTGACAAAACCAAACTCTTGATCGTTCTCATTCATCGCCAGAACCAAGAGAAAGACGCCGATGTATTGGAGGCTCTCTCCCGAGTCCATCCCTCTATCATGGTGCGGAAGGCCGGTTGGCTCCCTATCTATCACGAGGGTATGCCGCACGCCGCCGTCTTTAATCCTGATGGCTCCATGGAATGGCAGAACCAGTCGATGGGAAAGGAATTTGACCGAGCCCTCAAGGCCGCACTCAAGAAGCTTAAAGAGTAATCGAACCAGCCCCAACTTCACCCCGTTTCCTTCAAAAACTCACAACTATTTATCGTCATGTCTCGCTCACTTCTCAGCCTGCTTCTTCTTACCAGCTGCCTGCCGGCGCAAACTGTTCTCATCTCGTCGACGGTCCGCAACGGAGGATTCGAAGATATCGATGCGACGAACTTCGCAACCACCCCTTTCTGGGAAAGCTATTTTCCCGAAAGCGATAGTGTTGACCCCGTGTTTAGCACCACCCCTAACAATGGTTCGCTGCACACCTTTGCTAATGGGTTCCAAGGCTCTCGGCGACGTATCCATCCCGCGCACACGATTCCCGCTGCCGCTTGGACGATTCAGGAAGGAGATCAGTTCCTCATCGAAGTCTCTGTCCGCACTGGTTCTGGTTTTGACCTTGCGGAGGATCAGGTGCAGACCGTGCTTCATGTCGTCGATTCGTCAGGTGCGCCGGTGAACGACAACAATTCTCTCACTGGGTTTGCGGACCGCATCTTTTCGGAGGCCAGAAGCCTTTCCGCAGCCGACACCTACGAGACCCTCACCTTCCTTTCCAATCCCGTCCCTAGTGGCAGCCCGTGGATTGGCAATCAGGTTCAGATTCGCTTTCTCAATACCGGGCAACGCACCGAGTTTGTTTTTCTCGATGACGTTCATCTCACTGGGTATCGCCCCGGCGACTTCGATGTTCCCCTTGAGCTTGTTGCATCCTATCAAGCGGAAGGTAATTTGGAGGAAGAAGTTGATGGCCTCACAGGAACAGCCGACGCCTCCCTGGCCTATGGTTCCGGCTTTGGAACAGGACAAGGGCTCGCCACCCAAAACGGAGGAGCCACCCTCCCTCATACGCTCCCCGACGTTTACTCCATCGCATTCTGGCTGAAGACCGACACTCTCGGAACGACTGGAACAACATTGAGTTGGAGGGACGGTTCCATCATTCTCGATGCCTCTGCCAGCGGAATGGACGAGGTCGGCATCTCATTGGTGGGCGAGCGCGTGGCCTTTGGTAATGAAAAGAGAACGCTCTTTTCCCGCTCCCTCGTTACCGACAATCGTTGGCATCACGTGGTCGCCACTCGTTCCCGCTTTCAAGGGGCGATGCAGCTCTTCATCAACGGTCATCTCGAAGACTTCAATCAATCTTCCACCGCGCTGCCCTCACCTCCTCAAATCACAATCGGTCGCAGCCAGAGTGCCACCCAACCCTTCCACGGCACTATCGATGAGTTCCGTATCTTCCAAGGCACCCTCGACCAAGCTGGTATCGAGCCTCTTCGCATCGGAGACGGCGACTCGGATGGCGACGGTTCCTCGGACGTAGAAGAAGCTGCGGCAGGAACTGACTGGGGTGACTCGCAAGACCGTCTCCTCATCACAGAAGCTACTCGAAATGCTAATGAGTTCACGGCCAAAGTGGCGGGTAAAAAAAGTCGGGCCTATCAGTTGGAACGCCTTCCCTCACTGCAAACGCCTCTTTCTCCCACCGTGATGGATTCCAGCGAAACTCTTGTGAGCGACGCGGAAGTCTCACTCATCGACAGCAACGCGCCGGCCGACAAGAGCTTTTACCAAGTGGTGGCGGAAAAGGGTGCGCCCTTACGGCCCAATATCGTTCTCATTGTCGGTGACGACCACGGCTATGCCGACCTTTCGGCCTATGCTCATGCTCAGCCTGATATCTCAACCCCTAATCTCGATCGTATTGCAGCGGCAGGTGTGCGCTTCACGCAAGCCTATGTAACCAGTCCGGTTTGCAGCCCCTCCCGCTGCGGCTTCCTGACTGGTCGCTATCAAAATGAGTGGGAACCCGAGGGAGGTTGGTCTCCTGGACTCCCTAACAATGCCAAGCACCTTGCAGAATACTTAGAGGAAGCAGACTACAACACCGCGATGATTGGGAAGAGTGACTTCGGACCCAATCTCTTTCGTCCGGTGGGACGGGAATACCCACCTGCACATGGCTTTGACCAGTTCTTTGGGTTCAGTGCCCACGCCCATGACTTTTTCCTCCATTCGCAAGAAATCACCGATACCACGATTCCAGCTTGGCCCGGAGAAGCTAGTGCCCACCTCGGTCAATTCTTGAATTCGGAAACTCCGACTCAATTCGAAACTCTCACCGATGGCATTTGGCAAACGACCGAGTTCACCGACCGTGCCATCGACTTCGTGCAAGAACAAGAGACTGCACCAGAGCCCTTCTTCCTCTATCTCTCCCATGCCTCGGTCCATGCGCTCATCCACCAAGTGCCCAAGCCCTTTCTGGACGAAGAGAATGTGCCCGAACTGCCCCTCTACGACCCCACCACCAATGTTCCAGGCAATCCTTCCAACTACAACACCTACTACTACAACTACTCCCGACCCACTCCCCAGGTTGCCAACGGAGTCATCGCCGATGCCGATATGCGCAAGTATTACCGCGCCCACCTCAAAGCCTATGATATTGAGATCGGCCGTCTCCTCGACTCCTTAGAAAGCACGGGCCAACTTGAGAACACCCTCATCGTTTACTTTTCGGACAACGGCGGGGAGGCTCTTACTGGTGCCAACAACCAGCCGCTTTCTGGCTCGAAATACAACCTCTTCGAAGGAGGCATCCGGGTGCCCTTCCTCATGAGTTGGCCTGGTGTCCTTCCGGCCAATCAAGTCTATGACGAAATCACGTCCGTTCTCGACGTCACTCCCACACTTTTGGAAGCGGCGGGTATCGAGGAAGCGCCTCAGCTGCGCGGCCATTCCTTGCTCGACCCGATTCGAGAGAATCGACCTGTGCTGCAGACGCCACGCACGCTCTTCTGGCGTTTCAATACCTTCTGGGCCATTCGACGAGGCGATTGGAAAATGGTGTTCTCCGGCAAGGGAATCGCCCGCGACGCGACGAGCCAAATTACTTTCAACGAATCGGTGATCGAGAAAGAGGCACTCTTCAATCTCGCTACCGACCCCTCCGAAAGCAACGACCTCTCGACGAGCACCGACCCGACGGCACAAGCTCACAAAGCCGAACTCAAAGCGCTCTTCGACGCTTGGGATGCCTCCAACCGGAACTAGCGACTGAGCTCCTGTTGATTGAGAACTCGGAACCCGGCCGAGTGGAGGACGTTGGCCGCAAAATCGCCGTCATCGAGATGAAAGGCCATCAATGTCAAACCTCGAGGGTGTGGCAGGAGGCCATAGGCAAAATCAATATTCACCTCCGCGCAGCGCAAGGTATCGAGACACCTGATGAGGTCCTCGCCGACTTCGCGAAAGCCCACCACCACCAATTCGCAAATTGTGTGCGGAATTCCTTTTTCGATAAAAAGAGCTTCTGCTGAGTCCGGGTCACTCAACACCAGACGGGCCACGGTAGCGTCGCGAGAATCCTGAACACTCAAGCCCAAGACTTCGATGTGCTCCCGCTTCAACAAATTAGTCAGCGACACCAGCGCTCCCGCCCGGTTTGCGAACAAAACCGAAAACTGGCGGACGGGATCTCCCGGGGGCAATATCTCACCTTTGACAACCATTGGTTCCAGAAGCTTACCCTAGAATCCTAGGTGTGGCGAGACGAGGCAGTGACAACCGTTCGTCCTCCCCAGTAGAAATAGTTTACCCAATTCACCCAAGTTCAGTCTGGATCACAGCCCCGGGATTCTGGACTCTTCCGCGAGATGCCCGACCTGTTCAGCGCCGAAGCCCAGCCCGACCACACTCCCGAGAGCGGTCATGAGCCCCTCGCAGCCCGCATGAGGCCTCGCCACCTTTCCGAAGTACGGGGTCAGGATCATATTCTAGCAAAAGGTAAACTGCTCCGCCGCGCTATCGAGAGCGACCGCTTTTCTTCCCTGATTTTCTATGGTCCGCCGGGAACGGGAAAGACCACTCTGGCCACCGTGATTGCCAAAAGCACAGGGTCGCGCTTCGAGTCCCTCAATGGAGTGGAATCCAATGTTGCCGAAATCCGAGCCAAGATCGAACAAGCTGACAGTTGGCAGAAATTACGGAACGAAACCACTATTCTCTTCATTGACGAAATCCACCGCTTCAACAAGGCACAACAAGACGTGCTCCTCCCCCACCTGGAACGCGGAACCGTCCGCTTCATTGGAGCGACCACCCACAATCCCTACTTTTACATCAATTCCCCCTTGGTCTCGCGCTCACAGGTCTTCCAACTCGAGCACCTGGCCACCAGCGATATTATCGAACTTCTCAAAAGCGCGCTTGCCGACAAAGAGCGAGGGCTAGGCAGACTCGATATTGTTGCCCATGACGAGGCTCTCCATCACCTCGCGGAAAAAGCGGATGGCGATGCCCGCAAAGCTCTCACCGCGCTCGAACTTGCCATTCTTTCTTCCCCCGCTGGTGAAGAAGTCGTTCTCGATCTCGCGGTTGCAGAGGAATCTATTCAGAAAAAAGCGATCCTCTACGATGCCGACGGCGACCAGCACTACGACACCATCTCGGCCTTTATCAAATCAATCCGAGGTTCCGATCCCGACGCAGCACTCTATTGGCTCGCCAAGATGATCACGGCCGGTGAGGACCCCCGCTTCATTGCCCGCCGTCTCGTGATTTCCGCCTCAGAAGACATTGGCTTGGCCGACTCCAGCGCCTTGCAGGTTGCTATTGCGGCCCAGCAGGCGCTTGAATTTATTGGCATGCCAGAAGGGAGGATTCCACTCGCGCAAGCCACCGTTCACTTAGCTACTGCTCCGAAATCAAACTCATCCTACCAGGCTCTTGGGGAAGCCATGAGCGACATCGCCAAAGGCAAAACCCTCCCCGTGCCCGCCCATCTGCAAACTCGCTTTCGCAAGGAAATCGCCACCCAATCCGGAGCTGATACCGCTGCTATGAACTATCTCTACTCGCACGACTACGAGGGCAACTTCACTCCTCAAGCCTATCTTCCCGAAGGTCGCGTCTACTATCACCCCAGTCAAAACGGGATGGAAAAGCGCATTGCAGAACGGCTTGAATTCTGGCGTTCCCAACAAGAGCCTGGTCAAAAAAAGCCGGAAACCTAGCGCCAGCAAACCCTCGAGCTCGACCTCGCTAGCAACGCCGCAGCTCCCTCTTTCCTTTCTAAAAAATGGAGCTAAAGTCAGCGTGTGCCTGAACCTAGAAAAGTTCTCATCATCGGAGGCGGATTCGCCGGACTTGCCTGTGCCCAGAAGCTTGCCGATGACCGCCGCTTCGAGGTCACTCTAATAGACAAGGAAAACCATCATCTCTTCCAGCCCCTTCTCTATCAGGTTGCGACCACTTCCCTCGCCGCCCCCGACATTGCCCGCTCCCTCCGAGGAATTTTGACCAAAGCGGAGAACATCAAGGTTCTCCTCGACACCATTACCAAGATTGATCCTCTGCAAAAAATCGCCTCTTCCGAGCGACGAGAATACCCTTTTGATTATCTCGTTCTGGCCTGCGGGGCCCGCACCTCTTTCTTCGGCAATGACCAATGGGCGGAACACACGATTGGGCTCAAGACCCTTGGAGACGCCCATCAAATTCGTGCTCGCGTCCTTTCCGCTCTCGAGCGGGCAGAAGTCACAGACGACCTGGCAGAGCGCCGCCGCCTGATGACCATTCTACTAGTCGGGGGAGGTCCTACCGGAGTCGAGCTAGCAGGCGCTTTCTCTGACTTGGTCCGCCGTGCGATGCGTTCAGACTTTCGAACTATCGATCCTGCTGATCTGAAAATTCTGCTCGTGCAATCCGGCGATCGCCTACTGAAACCCTTTGACCCCGAACTCTCCGAATACGCCAAGCGTCGCTTGCAGGACCTTGGTGTCGAAATCCTACTCGGGCCTCGTGTCGATGACATCCAGTCGGGCCGTGCCCATCTCAACGAGGCGGCGAGCAGTCCACTCGTCTCCGACGATGGCTGGATTGAAGCAGAGACCATTATCTGGGCCGCTGGGGTGCAAGCCAATGACCTGACCAAGTCGATTGGGGTCGAGACCGACCGTGCCGGACGAATTGCAGTCGAGCCCGACCTGTCGCTCCCCGGTTTTCCTGACCTCTTTGCAGCTGGCGACATCATTGACCTCGTCGATAAGAACGGAGTGCAAGTGCCAGGGCTTTCCCCTGCTGCCGCGCAGGCTGGCAAACATATCGCCAAACTTCTCAAAGAGGAGTGCCGCCTCGAAACTACCAAACACGCCGAAGATAAAGTCTCCCGGCGTTCAAAATTTGGCTATTGGGACAAAGGCTCAATGGCCATCGTGGGAAAAAATGTTGCGGTGATGCAAACCGAGAGCATTCGCATGAAAGGGTTCTTCGCCTGGATAGCCTGGCTCTTGGTTCATGTCGCTTTTCTCGTTGGGTTCCGGGCGAAACTTTTCGTGTTGTTGCAGTGGGCATACGCCTACCTCATCGATAAGCCAGGAGCGCGCGTTTTCGTCAATCGAGGGAATCGTGATTAGGTGCAAGCGATTGCCTGAAGGTTTTAGGAGAATGATCACCCCAAATGCTATCGGGCTCTGCCTCCAACATTCTTTTCAAATTGCATAGCTTGATTGGCTTCCTACTGCGAATTGCAAAGGTCAACTACTCGGCGCTCTCGGAGCGAAGCACTTTGATTTTTTTGTAAGTCTCTAATCGAGAGGAATTTTCAGATACGAACTGCGCAGCTACCCAAATTGGTCTGCAGCTAGCTAGTCCCAGCTGTCACAAACGACAAAAAAATACTATGAAAACACCGCTCAAACTATTGACAACTCTGACGGCTGGGCTCTCAGTTCCTCTTGCTGCCGAAACCTACCAAGCTGATAGAGAAAAAGACGTTGAGGAAGTAGCAGCTGCTGTGACAGTCGTAGAGAAAGCCGCAGCGGCGGAGCCTACCCTAAATATCGTGGAGACCGCGATGGAGAATTCAGAATTCTCAACGCTTGTGGCCGCACTGAAAGCTGCCGGCTTGGTCGAGGCGCTTCAAGGTGAGGGACCACTAACCGTTTTCGCACCTACGAATGCTGCTTTCGAGAAACTTCCCGAAGGCAGCTTGGAAGACCTCCTGAAGGCCGAGAACAAGGACAAGCTCGGAGAGATTCTCAAGTTCCACGTGAGCGGAGGCAAGCTCATGGCCGAAGACTTGACGACTACCAAAGTAGAAACGCTGAATGGCCAGCCCCTGACAGTCATTGTTGATGGAGAAGACATCACTGTCGATGGAGCGTCATTTGAGAATACAGATATCGTGACCACTAACGGAGTCATCCACGTCGTCGATACCGTCCTTCTTCCAAGTGAGGAATAAGCTCAATCGCGAGATTAAAATCTAGCCAGATTTATTCCCCGATCATACGCGCCAACCCTCTTCTAGGGTTGGCGCTTTTCTGCTTTATGGCATTCGTTTTTTTGACTTTTGCTTCCCATTCATCCACCGAATGATTGCAAAGACCGCGACACTGGAGAGCTTGGATACTTGTCCTTAAGGAAGATTCCCTTCATTGTGACTTCATTCTTACATAACAGACCCACCTGATTCTACTGAACCTGCCTACCTCCATCACCATCTTCCGCCTCCTGTGCATTCCTTTTTTCGTCACAGTAGCTATCTACTATAGCCTCAGTATCAAACCTGGGCCGGCTAACGAGTTTCTCCGCTGGAGCGCAGTGACCATCTTTATCATCGCTTCTCTTTCCGATGCTTTGGATGGATATTTAGCACGCAAGCTGCAGCAATTCTCGCGACTCGGCGCTTTTCTTGACCCCTTGGCAGACAAATGCCTCCTTCTGTTCGCACTGACCACCTTGGCTGTCTTTCCGTGGGGGCCCGAGGGCTGGCGACTGCCACCGTGGTTCATCGTCCTCGTGGTGACCCGCGACATCATCATCGTAGGAGGGCTCTGGATTTTGCATCACTATGAGACCGGAGTGAAAATCAAGCCTCACTGGTCGGGCAAAGTCTGCACCGTGACCCAGATGATCGCACTCGGTTGGGTGATGCTCAAGTGGGTGCCCTTCTCCCCTCTCTACCCTGCCATTCTGGCTTCTATTTTCACCATTTGGTCGGGAGTCTCTTACTTCCAACTTGGCCTTACCCTCATTCGGAAAGTCCCCGCCGCCCATGAATAGACACCTACATCTTCTTGCCCTTCTCGCCTTGTTTACCACTTCGCCGGCGGCCCCACTAGATGACTTCCTGACCGAGCCCGCGCTCAAAACGGCTTCGGTTGGATTTGCCCTGATTCCTCTCGCGCCAGAAATCAAGACGGAAGAAAGCGATTCCGAAACCCTTGAACAAGCCGAAAGGCCCGAACAATCCGAACAACTTAATACTCTTTTTCATAATCCGGACCTGGCCCTCACTCCTGCCTCGGTCCAAAAGGCGGTTACCACGGCCACCGCGCTGCAGAGGCTGGGCCCCGACTACCGCTTTCGGACTCGTCTCTATTCTTCCGGAGACGACCTCATTATTCGCGGAGGAGGCGATCCTCTCTTGGCCTCGACGAGTGTCAATGCAGAGTTCGCCGCTTGGCATCAGGCGTTGTTAGACGCGGATATCACGGAAATCTCAGGAACTTTAATCGCAGACGCCTCCTTCTTCGAAAGCCGCACCACCCCCAACCATTGGCTGTGGGGAGACATCGGTAACTACTATGGAGCAGGGCCTTGCGGGCTGAACTTTCACCGCAACAGCTATCAGATCACTTTTCGCCCGGGAAAGGTCGGAGCTCCCGCTCGTCTCTTCGCCACCTATCCCAAACCTCCGGGGGTCACCTTCGAAAACTACATGAAAACGGGCCCCTCAGGTAGCGGTGACCAAGGCTACGCCTATGTCGGTCCGGGCCGCGAGCTAGTGACCTTTCGCGGCACGGTTCCCGCCGGCGGAAAGTTCACCATCAAGGGAGCATTGCCCAATCCACCTCTCTCCTGCCTGACAGCCTTCCGAGATTATCTGAAGAAAAAGGATTTTGAAGTTGCCGCAATAGCGGTCCGGACGACTGAGCCCGACGAAGAAGACCTCATCCACACCACTACCAGTCCTCCCCTTTCTAAGCTCATAATACCTACGAATATGAAAAGCGTGAACCTGAATGCGGACTGCCTTTTCAAAGCACTCTCGCCTTCTGGCACAACGGTCGCCTCACAAGAAATCTTGACCTCGCACTGGAAGAAGCAGGGAGTGAATTTCGCCGGATTTCTCGCTCACGACGGTTCCGGACTATCGCCTCAGAACACGATGACCGCTCGCCAAGCAGCCACGATCCTCAAGCTCATTTCTGAGTCCGAACAGGGGGCTCTCTTTCGCTCTTCTCTCCCCGTCTCCGGTCGCAGTGGCACCCTCCGAAGCTTTGGTCGCGGGACCGCTGCCGAAGGGCGGCTCTTTGCCAAAACGGGTTCGATGGAGCGAGTGCGTGCTTGGGCTGGTTATCTCCAGAACAAGTCTGGCGAACGGTTCGCCTTTGCCTTGCTCATTAATCACTATCACGGATCCGATAGTTCTATTCGAAGCGCTGCGGGACGCTTTCTAGCTGGCCTTTGCGCGCAATAGCATCGGCCCAAGCCTTACCATCGGTAGACCAATCCCAAGTGCGCTCGCAGGTGGTCATCTTCTTCCCCCTCAATGAGTGGCAAGCCTAGGTCGGCTCGAAGAGAAGCCTCGCCCCAACCCACTCGGGCACCTACTCCAAGACTCCAGAGCTGCACATTGTTCGCGTGGTCTTGCCAAGCAAAACCATGGTCAACGAAAAGCAGGCCTTGCGCAGTCAGCTCTTTTTGAAAAAGTGGTGCCTGCCAAGCAGGACTGCGGGCTTCGAAGCTCCCCCACCAGCCACTGTCCGCAAGTGCCTCCCTCTCGGAGTATCCCCGCACCGTGCGTAAGCCTCCAAGGCCAAGCTGCTCGCTGGGAAGCAAGCTTCCGCTGGCCAGCTGAGCCTCGGCTCGAATCAGAAAAGTCCAGCTTCTCCAGCTGCGCGACCACTGCCCGTTGCCCCGCAGATAGAGGTAGGAGGAATCGGCGCCGGAACGATAGCGCGCAAAGTCCTCATCATTATTCCTTCCCGAGAGGTCACCGGGACTCGCCACGAGGGAAGCTTGCAAACGACTGCTCCAGTCGCTCGCTGTTTCGGCAGGATTTTGAAGCAGAACATTGAGCCGAAACTGAGCTACTTCAACCGGAGTGTCAGAAGAAAAGGCCGCGAAATCGCTGAAGGTCAAAAAGGTATCCGAGCGCTTGAACTCGAAGCCGCCGCTGACCTCACCCACCCAGTCACCATGGATGAGCTGACGGCCATAGCTTGCGCTCAGTTGTAAGCTACTGCCTTCGATTTCGGCAGCCCCCAAACTGGTCACCGCGTCGCTGGACACCTCGGCCCAGCTACCCGTTACGCGAAGGAATTCGTGTCGGTGGTGAAGCGGTACTTCCCACGAAAGACCATGAGCCTGAAACTGGTCCCAGCTCGCGCCCAAGGTGGCTTGATAGGCAAGAACATGGTCGTGCTGAAAGGCATTGCCCCAGACCGCAGCGAGGAGGAAGCGGTTTTCGCCAGTGGCCTCGCTACCAGTATTCTCGTAGCCCAGGGAGACCTGCCAAGGAGTCTCCTCTTCGAAAGCAAACATGAGGTCTGCTTCTCCTTCCCCGTCTCCGGCTGCGACAAAGAGTTCTGCTTTGCGAAAAGGATTGCGACTAAGCCAACTGGTGGTGGCAGCCAGGTCACCGGAATGAAGTAGACTTCCACTTTCGACCCGAAGAGCTGGCACCAACAAATCGGCATCGAAGTGCTGTGGTTCGCGAATCTGCACTTGGCCCACCCGGCCTTCGGTCACCCGCACCACGAGTTGTCCGGAATCAGGTTCTTGCTGCTGAGGAATCCAAACATCGACCACGGGTCTACTATTTTCCTCGTAGTGACTGACAATGAGTTCTGTCAAAGTCAGGAGTGATTTCTCAGTGAGGGCGCGATTGAGAAACGGTTGCAGCGAACGCTTGAGCGCCTCTTGGTCATCCACAGTCAATCCGGAGAAACTGACTCCCTGCACTCTCATTCCGTCGTTGTTGCCCGTGGTCACCAGGAGCCCGGAGACGGTAGCCACCAGCACTTCCCGGTCATCCCCATCAGTGACAGGTTGATTCCCCCCGAAGGGTAAGACACTCCGGGGAGAATCATTTTCCACTGTAGGCACGAAGCGATCTTGCCCGCAGACCACGACGGACGAAAAAGCGCAAATACTGAGAGACCACAGTCCTTTCACGTTCACCATGAAAGCGCACTGGTGGACGTTGTCCCTCCCAAAGAGCGACAACACTTTGCCTCTTGAGATTGCTTTTGCTCTTTTCGCCCTCCGTTCGCTCACCTTTACTGTGACCGTGGAACTCAAGGGCATTTGTCACATTGGTAGAAATCGCTGGTAGTCCCTCCGGTTGACAAAAGACGATGTCTTCTCAAAACAGCCTCAAAAAATCATGCAACGCACTGTTCTCTCCTTGATAGCCGCCAGTCTGGGCTCTCTCTCTGCCAGCGAAATCGTGGACTGGGATTTCGCGATCAACTCCGACGGCGACACTGCCGAAGCGGTTCTCACTGCCGTAGAAGCGGTGGCGCTCACGAGCGGAACGAGAGCGTTTTCAAGCGGTCACTTCCAAGGCGAACTCTCGTTCCCCGGGGTGAGCAATCCGTTGTTTTCTGAGGAGAAGCTGGCTGGTTTGGTTGTTCAAAAAAAGGCCAACTCTAACGGCGGTTATGATGTTCAGTGGGTGACCCAAAGTTTCTCCAACGAAGACGTGCAGCTCTACGATCTAGCTCTCACCGAAAACAGCGGACTCATCTACGTTGCTGGTAGTCATTTGGATGAGGTCTTCTTTGGACCCGACCAATCAGCCTACTTGCCTCCTGCCAACACCGGAGCGGTCGAAGGCTTTGTGGCAGTCCTCGACCAAGACTCCGGGGACTGGCAGGCCGTATTTTCACTGGGCGAAATCATTCCTCGGTCCATCGCATTGGATGACGCGGACTGCTTCTACATCACGAGCGAACAAAAGCTTGTCGCCAAGTTCGATCAGGCAGGCAATCCACTTTGGGGCTTGGATGCTGATGGAGACACTCTGACGGCCCAACAGATTGCTCTTCTGCCCATTGCCGAAGGCAAGGCGGAAAGCTTCATCCTGACCTCAGTGCAAGGAGGCGCCGGCAATGGGAGAGATGTCCGATTGTCGGCCGTTTCCACCAACGGAAGCCTGATGTGGCAAAACGACGTCACCTCTAGTAGCGACAATCAGGCCGGAGGATTAGGTATTTCGCGACAAGGCTTGCTTTCTTTCTCAGTGACGACCAACGACGACCAGGTCAACTACGATGGTTTTCTCCTCGATGACGAGCCCTCCCCGCTGGGCGTGCCGGAAGTCTATCTTGTGCGGGTGCGACCCGACAGCAGTTTCATCTGGTCCACACGGGTGGCAGCAGGCGACGACAGCAGCTCGACAATGATGTCCACCGACCTCGCTCATGACCCGCAAGGCAACGTTCATCTCGCCATTGACTTCAGCGGACCTTTCACCTTCGAGGGTCGCACTCGATTTGGCAATGGAGACACGGGCATCCTTTCGGTCGGTGATGGCGGGATTCCCTATCACTTGATTGAGTCAAGTGGCTCCCCTCTCGCACAAGCCCGCGGCATCTCGGCACCGCAACGGAACGAACAAATCCTCGTAGGCAAACATCAAGGTCGAGGAACCATCCTCTTTGGAAGCGACTCGTTGAGCAGCGGAAGCAAACCTCGCCTCTTCGCCGCTTTTGCGAAAAATGCACTCGCGCAATCTTGCTACATCATTCGCCAACCTGACAACGACCCAACTCCTCCGAATCTCTTTTTGGAAAATCTGCGCGCCGTCCTTCAAGGCCAGCAAGGAGCCACGCCCCAGATATCCACCCCGGCGGAAATCTATCGCGAGTTCAACTTCCCCAATCTCCTCCCGGGGGCAGCTGGCAACGACATCGGGGTAGTTGGCTTTGCGGCTTTCATCAGCGACCAAGACATCGATATTGTAGCTAGCTCTCCCCAATTTCAAGTAGAGGAAGACCTTCTCTTCACGCCCACGGGCACGACCTCGCCAGCGCCCCCTAATCTGGCTAGGATGAACAATGCCTCCGCTACCGGGCCCTTTAGTTACACCTTCCCTCAGATGTGTCAGGCGGTCCGGCTCTACCTCATCGACACTGCGGTTTCCGATCCAGGTGGAAGTTACTTTGCAGGTAATCTGCAGCTCACTTTATTAGACCCGATCGTGGGCGGGTTTGGAGAACTCGTCCGAGCTCCGATGGAGACTGCGGGGATCGTGACTGCCGAGCATGGCACCAGTCTTCTTTCGCTGGTGGCAGGACCGGATTTGGGGGTGGCTCAAGACACGCCCATCACGACTAAGGTTTACGACATCTTTCCCTCCTTGGAGGAAGCGCGCGCTTCGGCCCTGATCGAGGCTCTTTTGTTGGCGCGTTTGGATCGACTCGACCCCGCTAATCTTTACGTTCCGTCGCTTCTTCTCATTGCCTCGAACTCGGCGACCACGGTTTCCGCAGGAGACCTTCCGGCCCTCGAGATCGCCATCGATGCCTGTAGCGCAGTCGGGATCCCGATTGTGATGTCCGCCGGGAACGATGGTGCTGCCGCCGCCGATTATGCGCCCGCCAAATTTGGTGACCGACCGGGGATCCTGTGCACCGGGGCCACCAATGCAGCAGGCGGCTTCCTTCCGCTTTCTAATCGGGGGCCCGAGGTTAAGATTTTGGCTCCCGGCGAAAATACGGTGGTCGCGAGCGAGGTTGCAAATGCCTTCACGACCACCACCTTCACCGGCACCTCGGCATCTGCAGCCCTGACAATGGGCGCGCTCATCCACTTTCAATCAGCGAACCCTTGGCTGCTCGGCAGCGACCTCGTCGCCGAGTTTTTGACCCATTCCACCCACCCTTCCCTCGTCAGCTTTGGTGGTCAAAATTATGCGCAAGCCAAGGCCAGTGCCACCCGCCCCGGGTGCTTTAGCGGTTACAGCGATTGGATCTCATGGTTCGCCCTCACTGCTACCGACTACGGCGACAACAGTGATGGCGACCCCTATAGCAATCTCGAAGAATATGTCCACGGCTTGGATCCGAAAACGCCGCAAGGATTGTCAGACGGATTCGGCATTGATGATTTCAGCAACCCCTCGCTCACGATGGGCCTCCCGGTGGCGTGGTGGCTTTGGGACCCTAGTGCAGCCGCAGACGCGGACGAATACTACCTCCTTCGCGACGGAGCTACTAGACTGAGGGTTGCATCATCGAACGACCTGGGCACATTTTTAGGCGAGCCAGTCTCCTTCGTGTCCGATGATGTGTGCGCCACCCAGACTCGTCTCACCTTCGAAAAGGACGTCACTCTGGCAGCCAAAAAATTCTTTCGCGTCGAGAGCACCGGCCCCTAAGATTGAGCATGACCGAAGAAAACGGCTCTTGTTGCAGCGGAAGTGCACCCCAGCCGTCCCAGCCCTCCCAATCGTCCCCAGCTGTGGAGTCTTCCCCAGTTGCAGACCGATGGCGCTGGCAGAGGTATCTGCCACTCTTAGTCTTGCTGGCTCTGTCCTTGTTAGCGGCTAGTGCCAAGCAAGTTCACTATCAGTCTTGGGAAATGCGATCGACGATGCACGACTTCATGGGGCTCTTTCTGCTTCTCTTTAGCATGCTGAAACTCTTCGACCTGCCGGGCTTTGCAGATGGCTTCCAAAAGTATGACCTGCTGGCGGGAAGGTCCCGTGGCTATGCTCTGCTTTATCCTTTCTTGGAACTCGCTCTTGCTTTGGGCTACCTCTCTCGTTGGCAACCGGAAGCGGTCTATCTTGCCACCCTCATCCTGATGACCTTTGGCGCGCTCGGCGTTTTTCAAGCTTTGGCAAAGGGGAGTGACCTCCAATGTGCCTGCATGGGCAGCTCGCTCAATGTCCCGCTCTCCAAGGTAGCCGTTGTCGAAGATGTGGGCATGGCGGCTATGGCATTGGCGATGTTGCTTCTTTGAAATCTGGACGCGGAAACCACCCTCCATTGGCGTCCACCCGACTGGCCACATTCGCGAGTTCATCAGTTTTAAAAAAGCATGATCTGATGACGGAATCGGGTAAATTCACGACCCAATTCGACCAAAAAGGAGGGTTTTCACATGAATTTCAAGCCTTGCGCGCTTGCTTCACCCAAGGTAAAGCAAACCCCTTGGGGATATCCCAAGCCATTCTTATGAGAAAGCCGATTATTGCCGCCAACTGGAAGATGAATAAGGGACCTTCCGAAACAGAGGATTTTCTGAATGGCCTTGTCTCGACAATCGGCAAAGCGACCGACAAGTGCGACGTCATTGTCGCCCCTCCCTTTGTTAGCCTGCCCATGGCAACCCAGCTCCTCGCTAGCCACGATGTCTCCGTCGCAGCGCAAAACGTGTCCCAATACGATGCCGGGGCCTACACTGGGGAAATCAACGTGATGATGCTCAAAGAGCTCTACATTCCCTACGTCATCATCGGCCACAGCGAGCGCCGTTCTATCTTCGGCGAGACCGACGAGGTGCTCAACGCCAAGATGCACAAGGCGCGCGAAACCAACCTCAAGCCCATCTTCTGCATCGGAGAAACCCTCGAAGAACGCGAGGCAGGTCAACTCGATGACATCCTGCGCCGCCAGCTCACCGAGGGACTGAAGGGTCTTTCTGAAAAAGATATCCTAGATACAGTTCTCGCCTATGAGCCCGTCTGGGCCATCGGCACCGGGGTCACCGCTTCCCCAGAGCAAGCCCAGGAGGCCCATGCCAAGGTTCGCGTCATTCTCGCTGAAAGCTTCGGCGGAGATGTCGCCGACAAGGTGCGCATCCAATATGGTGGCAGCGTCAAGCCCGGCAATGCCGCCGAGCTGCTCGGCCAACCCGATATCGATGGTGCGCTCGTAGGGGGAGCCAGTATGGAGGTCGATAGCTTCCTGCAAATCATCGAAAATGGTTCCGCTGCCGTGGCGGAATAGATTTTTTTCCCTTTTCAAAAAAATGGACTGGGCCTGCTTCGCCACTGCGAACGGTCAAATCGTGCTTGGGCACGGGCCCTTCCGAGCTTTCGCCGACTGCCCGGCCGAGGGGGTAGCCTTCTATCGCAACGACTTTGCCCTCCAAGAAGAGAAGCCTTGGCTGCAGCCCAGCCGCTTCGAGATCGTCGATTCCCTGAGCAGTGTTTTTCCCACTGGTTCTGCACAGGAGGTTCAATGGCAAGACCCCGAGGCTGGGCTCTTTGCAGAAGTTTTTCGCGAAGTGATGGACCGGATTCGTGGCGGTGGTTTGGAAAAATCCGTCCCCGTGGTCACCGAGACAGGTGTCTGGGAGGGGACACCCGCCAACTGGCAAGACCTCCCCTCCCGCCTCGCCCAAGACATGAGGCTTTTTGGCTGGAGCGATGGGGACAGCGGCGTGCTCTCAGCCACTCCAGAGCAGCTCTTTCACCTCAAGAAAGGTCTCCTCACCACGATGGCGCTGGCTGGCACTGCGCGGAGCGAGGAACGCGAACTCTTTAGTGTCGATGAAAAGGAGATTCGCGAACACGAGTTCGTGGCCCAAACTCTGATGGCTAAGCTCGCGGACTTCGGGATGGTTCGGCGCAAGGATCGGCAGATTTTGGATCTCGGAGAATTGATTCACTTTCACACCCCCATCGAGGTCGAGCTCTACCGTACGGAGAGCCCCGACACTCTCGTGCGGCGCCTCCACCCCACCCCTGCCTTAGGCCCTCTCCCCCGCACCTCGGAGACTTTGGCTACCCTCTACGACTGGCGGGAGCGCCTTGGCTGCCCCAAGTGGTTCGGTGCTCCCTTTGGTCTCTCCATCGACGGCACCTTCGAAGCTCTCGTCGGCATCCGTCTGACTCTCTGGGAAGGCAATCAAGTGCAGGTGCCCGCCGGTTGCGGAGTCATCGAACCCAGCCGCCTCGTCAACGAATGGCGCGAACTCCGCCTCAAACGCGAGGCGGTCAAACGAGTCTTCGGTTTCCTCCCCCAGCCCTTGGGTAATTAATTGTTGGGGTGTGAGGGTTGTTTGAGCTGCTTTTTTGAATTCTCGCTAGGAAAGGCTCATTTGAGAGTAATGAGGCAGTGGATAAGGGCCTCGAATAAATTAGGGGGGAAAGAATTGGGAAATGAGGATAGGAGCGGGGGGGGCGCCCACGCTGCCGTTTTTTCTTCAAGTTAACCGATTGCATTAAGTTACAACCGCTTTAGATTGTGGGAGATGAATTTGCTCACGAACTATCAAGGTGAGAATCAAAACGGAAAAAGAGGCGTTGGGCTTGGGCTTGGCTTGATTTCTTTTTTTCTTTTTGGGCTTCAGGCATCCGGTCAGTCCTTGCCCGGTTGGGACCTAGTTTGGGCGGATGAGTTCACTCAAGCTGATGGCACGGCGCCGGATAGCACGAAGTGGGGCTACGATATTGGTCGCGGCTCCAATGGGTGGGGCAACCAGGAACTGCAATATTACACTAGCCGCACTGACAATGCGCGTATTGAGAACAATGAGCTCGTCATCGAGGTGCGACAGGAGACCAACTATGCCAACTCGGGAGCGAACTATACCTCGGCTCGACTCCTCACCGAGAACAAGGGCGACTGGCAGTACGGGCGCTTCGAGGCCCGCATCAAGGTCCCCGAGGGAAGCGGGCTCTGGCCTGCCTTTTGGATGCTTGGCGACAACTTCCGCACCGTGGGGTGGCCCTTTTGTGGCGAAATTGACATCATGGAATTTGTGGGCCGGAAGCCTCAGGAGATTTTTGGGACGATCCACGGGCCTGGCTATGAGGGCGGGAGATCGTTTTCCGGCATCTATGACTTCGGGGTAGATGTCTCAGATGAGTACCACGTCTACGCGGTGGAATGGGAGGAGGACGTCATCCGTTGGTATGTTGACGGCATCCTTTTCCACACTGCCGAGCCTTCTGACATCGCTCCTAACAGCTGGGAATTTGACCATCCTTTTTTCATGATTCTCAATGTTGCCGTGGGAGGAAACTTCGGTGGTGCTTTGGACCCAAATCTGACCTTTCCGCGGCGCATGCAAGTCGATTACGTGCGGGTCTACACTCCGGCCGGAGATGCGAACAAATTGATAAACCCAGGACTGGAGAGCGGTGACCTGAGCGCATGGACCCCCTATGACAGTGACGGAGCCAATGACCCGGGGGCATTTGTCGAATCGACAAGCGCGACCTACTTTAACAATGGCAACGGCGGCGGAGATAATGTGCTCACCCATTCGGGAACGTTCGCTGCAAAAATTTTCGGAGACTTCACCGGTGCGGAAAACTTCAACGGCATGTATCAAGAGCTTGCCGCTGAACCCGAAACCACTTGGAACGCGAGTGGCTTCGCTCTTACCCATCCGCAAGACCTCATGGTCGGGAGCAACACCTCTTGGCTGGAAGTGACCTTTCGCGATGATAGTGACGACGTGCTGGCCTTACATCGCTCCGACATACTCACGGCTGACAACGTGACGCCTGCTTCGTGGATGGAGCTGGCGGTGACCAACGAACTCGACCCTGAAACATTCTCGGTGATTGGTGTCGGGGCTGACTTGGAGGCCCCTGTGGGCACGACCAAGGTGCGCTATCAAATCGTTTTCCAGCAGGAGGCTGGCTTCGACGGGGGCTCGATGTATTTCGATGATTTGAGCCTGCGAGAAGTGGTGGTCGTTCCTTTGGAAGTGGATTTTGAGATGGGTTCTTATGTCAGCTGGAATGCCAGTGACGACACCAGCGACTATCAACTGCAGGTGTCGAGCGACGGGAACAATTGGACTGATGTCGAGGCTGCCGCTAGTGGAATCTCGGCGCAGTCTTACTTCGCCACCGACACCGACCGCTCTTATCGGGTGGTGGAGACATCTGCGGGCAGCTTTGGAAACGGAGTGTCGAATCCGGATTTCGAAGACACGGAACCTGCAAACCACCCCAGCACAGGAGCCGCTCATTGGCGCATTTCGGGAGCAGAAGACACCACTCCCGAGAATGGAACCACAAGCATGACTGTTGAGACCAGCTATGAAGGCTTTCTCCCCCGTGGCGGCAGTCGCATGTTGGTCATCGAAAGCAGCACTCCACCCACCCCAGCCAGCGTCAATGCGCCCTACTCCGATGTCCGCAGTGCCTTCATTCCGGTGGACGAGGCCACTGACTACGAGCTGACGTTTTACGCAGCCCATGTGGTCAAGAACGGAGGCGCAAATCCCCAAACCAATATTCGCTTCTTCAATTCGTCTTCCAACTTTATTGGCGAGAGTGGTTTCAGTTCTTTTTCCTCGCTGGGATCGGACTGGACTGCAGTGAACAAAGATTTCACCACTCCTATTGGCGCTGCTTTTGCAGAGATTTCTTGGATTCAAGCCTTGGGCGCTGGCAATGACTTTCACTGGGTCACCCTCATTGATGAGGTCGAGCTTCTCACCGATAACCTACCGGGCACCGAGACAATTGTTCCGGTCACCGTTGAGCGGGGTTACGAGATTGCATGGCCTTCAATTTTGGGTCGCAGCTATCAAATCACCTCGAGTTCAGACCTTCTGGATTTCTCCACGATCGAGACTGCCACAACAGGCGATGGCACGCTGCTCAAGCACCATGGACCCGTCACTGATACGAAGCGATTCTACCGAGTCGAGGACTTGGGCTCCTCTTTTTGAGAAACGGTCTCCGATGGCCAGGAGGCACCAATTTCAGGAGATTTATAAGTTATTCAAGAGGCCCTTCCCCTTGTCACGACAGCCTTTGCTTAGCTCTCTTTTGATAATTTGTCGAAATATGCAAAAGCCAAGGCTTGAGTCCGGTTGCTTCTTGAACTAACGGTCAACAGGTCCACGAATTCCCACTCCCTCTTATGTCTATCAAGCTCCTCTCCCTTCTTCTGGCGTTGCCTCTCTTTCTGGCTAGTTGCGCTAGACTGCCCTTCGCGGACAACGAACAGCTGCCTGCCCCCTCGTTGCCAACGCCTACCGAGCCAGAGTTTGTTAACCCCTTTCCTGCTGGGACTTACGACCACTTCAAGGCCGAGCCCAATTACAAGAAAACGTATAACGTCTATCGTAATCATTCCCTGATCTCGGCTATGACACCGGACACCTCGTCCCTGAGTATCAATCTCTCCACCCAGCGGGCCCAGCTGCTGCACAATGGCGAGGTCGCTATCGACTACCCGGTGGCGACTGGAACTTCGACCCACCCCACCCCAGCGGGCGAGTATACCATCCTTGAGAAAATCAAAGACAAGCGCTCCAACCTTTACGGAAAAATCCTCAACGCGAGTGGAGGAGTGGTGAAGAGCAATGCCGATGCCAAAACGGATAAGGTGCCCCCCGGCGGAAAGTTCCTCGGAGCTAAGATGCCTTACTGGATGCGCTTCACTTGGACGGGCATTGGCCACCATGTGGGAAATGTGCCCCGCTACCCTGCCTCCCACGGTTGCATTCGCGGCAAGAGCTCCATCATGCCCCAGATTTACTCCAAGGTGAAGGTGGGCACTCCAGTGACCATCGTTGATTACTAGTCAGATTAGCGAGCCGGTGAGGCACGCTCCCTACCCGGCATCCGCAAGAATCACCGCGTTGGCTGCGGCGTAGTGTTGGGCATGGGTGAGGCTGATCTTGATCGCGCTGACTCCATTCTCCTCCGCAAATTTGGCGGCTTGACCCGCAAGCACAACCTCGGGCTCGCCGGAAGCCTTGCGAAGAATCTCCAAGTCCAGCCAACCGACGTCCTTACCGATCCCCGTCCCAAAGGCTTTGGAAACCGCTTCTTTGGCCGCGAAGCGGGCGGCGTAGTGGATCGCGCTCCGCTTCTGCTTTTGACAATACTCCTGCTCCTGTGAGGTGAAGATTCGGTCGAGAAATTTTTGCCCAAAATCGGCTATCGAGTCCTCGATTCGGGACACTTCTACCACGTCGATACCGATGCCGAAGAGTTGCATTAGATCACGTAACTCTTGAGCAGGCTTTTCATCTCTCCGACAGCAGATTCAAACCCCACAAAGACCGAACGGGCGACGATGCTGTGACCGATATTGAGCTCTGCCAAGTGAGGAACAGCAAGAAACGGAGTGAGATTTTCATAATTCAAGCCATGCCCAGCATTGACCCTCAAGCCCTGCTGATGCCCGGCGATAGCGGCGGCTTGCAGTCGCTCCAGCTCACCGTTTTTCTCTTCTCCAAAGGCATTGGCGTAGGAGCCAGTGTGGAGCTCAATCATCTCGGCGCCTGTTTGCACCGAGGCTTGGACCTGCTCGCCTTCGGGGTCGATGAAGAGACTGACTTGGATGCCGGCAGCTTGCAGCTTCTCGACCGTCGCGCGGGTGTCTTCCAAACTGGTAACCACGTCGAGGCCGCCTTCAGTGGTGACTTCTTCGCGCGTCTCCGGAACGAGACAGACGAAGTCCGGCTTCAATTTCAGAGCAAAGGCCACCATCTCGTCGGTGTTGCCTATTTCGAGATTCAAAGGCAGCGAACAGTGGGCCCGTATTTCGAAAGCATCTTTTTCCTGCATATGGCGACGATCTCCGCGCACATGAATGGTGATGGAATCCGCCCCGCCCTTTTTGGCCTCCTCACAGATATCGAGAGGGCTTGGTTCCGCGTTGGGGGAATCGGGAAGAAGAGCGTAGCGAGCCTGCCGCAAGGTTGCGACGTGGTCGACATTGACACCGAGAAGAAGAGACACGGTCGTGTTAAATTACTACTCGGAAATCTCGATTTCGGTGTCTGAGTCTCCCCCGTAGAAGCTGCGCACGTAGCCGTACTCGATAAGGGTGTCCTGCCAGTTGGCCACCTGTTCTAAACCGCCAAAGACTCGAACGGCGGACCTGATCCAACGGTTAGCCTCTTCCTCATTCTCCTCAAAATAGGCGAGGGCTGCTTTGGAATAATATGTGAACGGAGTGTCGTCCCAGTCCTCCCAGTTGTCCTCAGCCAACTTGCGGGCCTCATCCTCTTGACCCAACTTCAGGAGAGAGAGCATCTGCTTGAAGAGCGCCAAGTGATGCAGTTGAAGAGCAGGTTCTGACATCTCCCCCTTGCTCATTTCCTCAAGATTAACGATGAGCTTCTTCATCTTTTCCACGCAGTCTTTCCACTGCTTGGTCACGAAGTCCATCTCGGCCAAATTGAAGAGAACGCCAGTGTTGCCTGGGTTGAGAGCGATGGCCCGCTGGAAGGCTTCCCGTGCTTTTTCGAAAGACCGGAACTCGACATGGCAGGAACCCAAAAGATTCCACATGGCGGGATCTTCATCGAAGATGGCCAAGGCTTGGTGAATCTCATCAAGAGCCTCGAACGTTCGTTTCTGGCGGAAGTATTGCTCAGCCTTGAGCTTATGCTCGCCGTAGTTCTTGCGGTCCTCCTCTGGAAGGTTACCAAACTTGGCGACAAAGGCAGGAACCGCCTTTTGCCCATCCTCGGACTCGATGGACTCTTGGGCATATCCTACTCCTACCAAGAATCCCAAAAGGGCCGAAGTGAGAAAGGCTTTGCGATAAAGTGTCATGATGAAATTAATGAAATGGTTATCTCATTCTGGCAAGCTCTCATTCCTGATAAAGAGCGCGGTCTGTAATGAATTCTGCCACTCCGGGACTGAGCCAGCCGGAAGGAATAACGTCCCCAGCCCCCATTGCTGTTCGGATTTCTGAGGATGAGGCCGGATGATTGCCCGACACGAACTCGACCTCGGCTTCCGGGTGCTGAAGAAACTCACCTTGCACCCCATCCCGGGCATGGACGATGAAGGCGACGAGAGAGGCTAGGTATTCGAAGCGATTCCATGTCGGGAGCACCTCCCACTGGTCCCAGCCCATCAGCCAGTAGAGTTGCGCGTGAGGATACTTCTGCAAAAAGACCTCGGCCGCTCGCCAAGAGTATGACGGGAGTGGCTGATGATATTCCCAATCACTGACCTCAGCCCACGGCAGGCCATTTGTCACCAACCGCAACATCTCTAGGCGTTCCTCCTCAGAGGCTCCCGCAGCCTTCGACTTGTGAGGCGATTGCCGACACGGGAGGAAAATCACCCGGTCGAGACCGAGTGAGGTCACCGCATTCTCGGCCACTTCGAGATGCCCCTCGTGAACCGGATCGAAGGTCCCCCCTAAGAGGGCGATTCGTTGCTGACGTTCAGGCTCCCGCACGACGCTCGATTTCAATATCACCCAGCAAGAGATCCTGCCGCACGCAGAATTGATTCATCTTCATCAGTTCCAAGACTGCGAGGAAGGTGACGATCACCTCCGATTTGGTGGTGGCATTCTCAAACAAAGATTGAAAACGACGGCTTTGACCGGGACGCATCTCGGCCATCAGAAACTCGACCTTGTCGGAGACAGTGAAACGGTCGTCCACGATTTGCCCGAAATCATGAGCGGACTCGAAGCGCTTAAGCACCTTTTGAAACGCTTGGATGAGGTCGAAGATGGAGAGCTCTTCCACGGGATCGTTCTCCACCGGGGGCAGTTCGGGCTTTTCGGGGCTGTGCGGGAAGTAGTCCTCTTGCTCTTGCTCGCGCAGGGAAAGGTAACCTGCCGCATCCTTAAACTTTTTATACTCGATGAGCTGCCGGATGAGCTCCCAGCGTGGATCGTCCTCATCCATGTCTTCCTCCGGCGGTTGCTCTTGCTTGGGCAACAAGGTCCGGCTCTTCATGTAGATGAGATTGGCTGCCATGACGATGAACTCGGAGGCTAGGTCGATATTCAGCATCCGGAAGGTCTCGATGTAATCGAGATATTGCCGGGTAATCTTCTCAATGGAGACCTCGGTAATGTCCAGCTCCTCCCGCTTAATCAAATACAGCAGGAGATCGAGCGGACCCTCGAATATGTCCAACTTGACCTTGTAGTCGGTCTCTTCCACGGCGCTTTGGTAAGGGAGGCTGCGCCTCGGTGCGAGGGAAATTCGATCCAATCGTCGGATAATTTGCTTATTGGCAACCAGCCTTTTGAAGGCTATCGCCTCGGGCGCGAAGATAGCATGAAACTCTCGGACGAAAGATTGGCGGAATTCAACAACCGCATGAATGATTGGATCTCCAAGCAGGGGCTTATCTTCCAGCTCACCCACGGAGGCACCGGCCTCGGAAGTCGCGCCCCCATTTTCGGCTCCCTCATCCGGGCCGTGGCATCCCTGCTCCTTCTTACTGTCATCGCCGCCCTCAGTTACGGAGGATTCTTGTTTTGGAAAGCGACCGGGGACGAGCTCCCCAAGCAATTTCAGAAAGGAATCGCCAAGAGCCTCGCAGTCGAGGAAGTGACTGCTACGGGTTTCAAGCGCGACTTCAAATCCGGCAACTACAAGCAAATCCTCGTGGAAGGCGACAACGACACCTTCTTCAATCACTTGGATGCACGCGAAATCTCCTTCCAAATGGAACCTCTCAGTGGCCTCTTTGGTGACTGGGATGCCCGGAGCCTGAGCATCCGGGAACTGAGTGCTGCCATCAAGGCAGGCGAAGCCGATGCGGAACGCGCCTCGCTATCCTGGCAGTCTTTTTTCACCGAGAGCCCCTCCTTCACCTACAACAATATTGAGATTGGAAAGTGCACGCTGACATGGGGATACGCTTCTGCCGCAACTTGGGGATCAATTGTCGAATCAAAGCTCACCGCCAGCCGTACTCCTAACGGTTGGGGACTGAAGTTTCAGGGAGGCACCTTCTCGCAAGGCATTTTTCGTCGCTTCGAAATCAAGGAACTTTTGGTGGAAGTCTCGAAAGAAAATGGCCTCAGCGTCAACAAGGCCGAGCTCAGTAAGGATGGCGGCACCTTCAATTGGAGCGGGAGTATGGTTACTGGAGGTGACCAGCCGCAGTTCGAGTTTGAAGGACAATTCTCCCTTCTCCCAGCCAGTGTCTTTCTTCCACGCGGATTGCTCAGCACGGTGAATGGAACGCTTTCGGGTGACCTCGTTGCCAAAGGCTCAACCAACAGTTCGGACGGTATTGGCTTTGAGATGACAGCTCGCCCGGAAGGCCCAGAAGGACTGTATCTCACCAAAGAGATCACGGTCTTGCGCATGCTAAGCCACTTGGACCCACAACGCTCCTACCGCAAAGTTCCCTTCACGCAAGGTAGCTTTCGCCTGGAGACCAAAGGTCAACTGATCACGGTTTCCGACGTCGATTTGGTCTCGAAGGACGAGACCTCTGCCCAGGTTGTGGCCCGTCTCAAAGGTCAATTCATAGCGAGACCAGCAAGCCGCGATGAATTAATCGAAATCTCTCCCCTACTCGACCAAGCGAACGGCACCACCTCGGAAACCATCGGTGCTGTTGGCTCTGAGCAGATCCAAGCGCAATCAGCCGCCGAGTTTGGCAATCAGGTTCTCCGACAATTCAGCGCCCTTCAATTTCAAGAGCCGCACTTGGAACTTCTGTATTTGACCAAAGACGCAGACAACGAGGACTTGAAAAAGAACCGGGTCGAACTCGTCCCCCGTCGCAAGTTCCGCTTTCCCTACCTCGTGCAAGGTCAGCTTGAGTTGGCGGTCCCAGGAACAGCTTTTGAAAACACGCCGCCTTTGCCCCAAGTCGCCACCAAAGATGACAACGAAGGCTTGCGTTGGATGACTCTCGAACTCAACAACCTCATTGAGGAAACCTCACGGGTGCTTAGCAACGATTGGGAGCGCGCCATGGATGAGGCGGGAGAAAACGACTTCTAACCGAGGGAAAGTCGGGAAACCACTTCGCGAGTAGCCCGGCTTTTGTTCAAGGTATAGAAGTGAATGCCGGGAAGGCCTTCTTGCAAAAGCTCCTGGCATTGGTCAGTCGCATAGTCCACTCCGAGGGACGTGATATCATCGTCCGCGTCTCCAGCTTGAAGTGCTGCTTGTAACTTGGCAGGGAAGCGAGCACCTGCCGCCAAATCTGCCATTCTCACCATCCCCTTGCGGGAAGTCACAGGCATCACTCCCGCGATGATGGGAACCTCAATCCCGGCGAGCGAGCAGCGATCCCGGAAGTCGAGTAGGTCGTGATTATCGAAGAAGAGCTGGGTGCAAATATAGTCCGCTCCCTCATCAACCTTGGCCTTGAAATAGTCCATCTCCTGAAGGCGGTTAGGTGTTTCGGGATGGCCTTCCGGAAAGCCTGCTACCCCTATTCCGAAAGCTGGCGAGGAAGACTTTTCATTAAATTCGGCAATGAAGCGCACGAGGTCTCCCGCGTAGGGAAAGTCATCATCCATGCGACGATAATCCGGCTGATCGCGGGGCGGGTCTCCGCGCAGGGCGAGAATGTTGCCGACCCCAGCCTCCGCATAACGGCTCAGAATTTCCGCAATCTCCTCACGTTTGTGCAACACGCAGGTGAGGTGCGGGACGGCAGGGATCTGGGTTTCACTGAGAATCCGAACCACCAAGTCATGGGTCAAATCCCGGGTCGTGCCCCCTGCTCCATAAGTCACGCTCACGAAAGAAGGATTCATTACCGCTAATTCCTGAATCACCCCGAAGAGGGTCTCGGCTCCTGCCGCAGTTTTGGGGGGAAAGAACTCAAAGGAAATGGAGGGCTGGTTGGCAGCCAGAAGGTCACGAATATGCACGGGCCTAGTTTCCCTCAACTTCCCTTAAAAAACAACAGATAAGAAAAAACGCGACTTTTCCCGCTCGAGCGGGTTCCATCGTGGTGATGAAACTGCTTCTTGGCCTCCTCGCCTTCCCACTTTTACTGACCGCTGGCGCACTCGCCGAATCCACGGGGAAAAACGACGGGAAAAACGATGGGAAGAAGAAAGGGCGGGAAAAAGGAATGCGCAATACCGAGTTCGCCGCCCAATTCATTAAACGCCTAGACCAGAATAGTGATGGAGCTGTTAGCAAAGAGGAGTTCGAGGCCAATCCCCGCTTGGAACGGGCGAACTCCAAACAGCGCGAAAAGCTCTTCAAGCGGCTCGACAAAAACAAGGATGGACTGATTTCGCCTGAGGAAGTGAAGCCCGCCCAACGCACAGGACGGGGAGGTCCGGCGGCTTGGCTCAAAGAGGGTCCGGTCACCTTCGAGCAATTCTCTCAGAAACCTCGAGTCCAACGCCTCAATGAAGAGATGCGTCGTCGTCTCTTTGACCGCATGGATCAGAACGGTGACGGCGTTTTGAGTAAAGACGACCACCCCCGTGGTAAACAGCAACGCCCGGGGAAGGAAGGCCAGACCCGGGGCGCAAAGCTGGTCGATAGCGATGGGGATGGCAGCGTCTCCTTCGCCGAGTTCCAGGCGGCGCCCTTCCACCGGCACCTTGATGAAGATGAGGCCGAAGACCGCTTCGAAGCCCTCGACACGAACAGTGATGGACTGTTGGACGAAAAGGAGCGCGAGGCATTTACCCCGCGCAAACCCCAGCGTCAGAGAAAAGGCGATCCATCTGGCCGCAAATCAGAGAAGCGTCAAGAGAAGTAGCGGGAGGTCGCCCCGAAGGCCGCTCTCCCCTTTTTTCCGTCAAAAGTTCAACTTGGGCTAACTCGCGCTAACTCGCGAACTGGTCCTGAGCTGCGCTGGCACCCAAAACTTGCCGAGCTTTGCCACTCGCTGCGAGATGAGTCAGACAATGATAGACGGCTTCCACGTCGCCACCAGTCTTTGACGCGATGGTTGCCGCATCCGCTGGCTCGTCAGTCAAAGATCCACTCACTTTCTTCAACAACTCAAGGAACACGCCTGCCGCCGCCTTACCGGCTTCTACTCCCGGCTGGTGATAGGCATTGATGTTCACCAGTGAGGCGTAGAAGCTCACTGCGCGCTCAAAGAGAGCAATCAACTGACCGACAGTGTGAGGAGTGACTTCAGGAATAGAAATTGTCACTGACCGGCGCCCGTTTTCATACAAAGCACTCCGTGTCCCGCGCAAGAATCCCTGCAGGAAGTCACCCGAGGTCACACCCTCCTCAACCTCAATAGAATCGCCTTCGCGAGGTTTGCGCACCTCGATAAAGACAGCGAAAAAGTTGTGCACGCCATCTCGGAGTTGCTGCACGTATGCATGCTGATCGGTGGAGCCTTTGTTCCCGTAGACTGCCAAGCCCTGGTGGACGACCTTGCCATCTAGGTCCAATTCCTTGCCGAGAGATTCCATCACTAATTGTTGGAGATACTTCGACATCAGCATGAGAGAATCCTTATAGGGAAGCACCACCATATCTTTTTCCCCGCGTCCATTGCCCTCGTGATACCAAGCCAAGGCCAACTCCATGGCGGCGTTGTTAGAATCTTGGCGGGTCTGCTCATCCATCACGGCAGCACCTTCTAACAACTCATCGATATCGATATTTTGCAGAGCCATGGGCACGAGTCCCACAGTCGACATGACTGAGGTGCGCCCGCCCACCCAGTCTTCCATGGGGAAGATTTCGACAAAGCCTTGTTCCTTGGCAAAGTTGAAAAGCTTGGAGCCCTCCCCGGTGATTGCCACCGCGTGATGGGCGAAGTTCAAGTTCTGGTTCTCGTAAGCCGCCTTCGCCTCCAACATCCCGTTTCGAGTTTCCGGTGTTCCTCCGGACTTTGAAATCACCAGAGCCAAGGTCTTGTCGAGATCGGTTCCGATTTCCTCCAAAGTGCGATCCATTCCAGCAGGATCGGTATTGTCGAAAAAGTAGGTCGTCACAGGCGACGCGGCGCCCAATGCCTCTTCGATGAACTGTGGTCCCAGCGCGGAACCGCCGATGCCGATGATGAGCAAATTTTGAAAATGGGAGCCTCCCGGCGCCTTCACTTCCCCCTCATGGACCTTGCTGGCAAAAGCCTTTAATTCCGCAAGAGGCTCGGTGATTTCTTTGCGAATCTGGTCGTTAGGAGCGAGTTCCGGATTGCGCAGCCAGTAGTGGCCCACCATGCGACCTTCGTCAGGATTGGCAATTTCGCCAGCCTCTAGAGCCTGGATATCAGCATAGGCTTTGCTCACCCGCTCGCTCATTTTTTCCCGAAAATCGGAAGCGATATCCATCAAGGAAAGGTCGAGACTGAAGCCGAGTTCAGGATAACGGAGAAGACTTTGACTGTAGTTTTCGAAGGACATGGAATCTAGTATTTAAGGAGTGAGTGAACAGGAGCCGACCCGAGTTGTTCTCGGCCATTGAGCCCCTCCAATTCGATGAGGAAGGAAACCGCCACAATGTCGGCCTCCAGTGCTCGCAAGAGTTTGATCGCGGCCGCTGCGGTTCCTCCGGTGGCCAATAAATCATCGACCAACAAGACCTTTTCGCCCGGCTTGACGGCATCCTCATGAATTTCGACCACGCTTTCGCCATACTCGAGCGTGTAGGCCATTTTTTGGGTCGTCCAAGGAAGTTTGCCAGCCTTCCGCACCGGGACGAAGCCGGCATCAAGATTCTGGGCCACCCCAGCTGCAAAGATAAACCCGCGGGCATCGATGCCGACCACCTTATCGATTTTTTGGCCACCGGCAGTTTCGGCGAGGAGATCCATACAGCCTTGAAAGAGAGCAGCGTCGCCCAACACCGGGGTGATGTCTTTAAAGAGAATCCCGGGTTTGGGAAAATCAGGAACATCTCTCACTGCGGCTGCAATCTCTTTTAAATCGGACATGGATGGAGAAAAACACATCCAGTCCCCGCTGGCACTCAAATTTCATTCATGTTTCAGCCCGCCCACGATTCATCTCATTCCTGCAGGGTCTTCCCCTCAAAAAAAACGAATTCTCTGAGAAGAACGCGTGACGCTCTTTCTATTCTAAATCCAACCTGTGCAGAGTTCGTCGAACGTCGGCGAGAGACCACGAGGCCCAGCAAGGGCCCAACAGATCGCGATTGCCAGAGAGCTCAGCAAGAATTACGACAGGACTCATGAAGACACCTTTGCCTGCGGGTTTTTCCATCACGGAGACCGATCCCAACTATCCGGTGCTCGAGATTAAGACAGAATTCTGCACCGCCAGACTCGCTCTTCACGGCGCCCATCTGACCCATTGGCAGCCCGAACAGACCCCGCAACCAGTTCTCTACACCTCGCCCACTGCGGTCTATCGCGAGGGCAAAGCCATTCGCGGCGGAGTCCCTCTCTGCTGGCCTTGGTTCAACGCTCATCCCACGCAACCCGAAGTTCATCCTTCCCACGGAGTGGCTCGCAATCGCTTTTGGGAATTGGAGTCGGCGACTTTGGAAGGTGAAGAAGCCCGCGTGACGCTCACCCTGCCCACCGACCCCGCTATCGCAAAACACGTTCCTTTCCCCTACCAACTGAAGGCCACTTTCGCCCTGGGTCGGAGCTGTACCATCAGCCTCGCAACCACCAATTTAAGCGACCAAAATATCCCTCTCGGTGGAGCCCTCCACACCTATCTTGCGGTTTCCAATAGTCACGAGGCACGCTTGCAGGGACTTCAAAACACCCCCTTCCTCGACACCACTAGCGAACCCAATTCGGACTTGGTCGAAGGCGAGTCGCAACTGGCCATCACCCGCGAGGTCGACCGTATCTACTACGGCACTGCCAATCCTATTCGTCTGGTGGATGAGGCCTGGAAGCGCACCATCACGATTGCGAAAGAAAACTCGCTCTCCACCGTCATCTGGAATCCTGGGCTCGAAAAGGCGACCGCCCTCAGTGACCTCCCCGATGAAGGCTACCTCGACTTCATCTGCGTAGAAGCAACCAACGCGCGCCACGATACCCGCATCATCGCCCCTGGCAAAACACACTGCCTCGTCACCAAGCTCTCGGTCATCGCTAACGAATAATCAGAACCTCTTCCGGCTCTTTATGAGCACTCATTCTCGTGATGGCCGGAACATGGATTGCCTCGAAGCGAGGGCTCTCAAGGAGTGCCGCTTGCACGAGGCGGGAGACTTCTAGCAGTCCCTCCTCACCAATCAATGAAAGCATCTGTTCGGGAGCATCCTTGAAAAACTCGTTGTAGTGCGAAAAAACAACGTGCCGCGGCTGGAGACGCTGCAGATGGGGTGTCGGGTTCACTTTGTCGTAGCCTGGAATCGCGAGAATAACGACGTCAATGGGAGGTGCGGAAGTTGGAATGCTTTCTGGCATTTTACTCAAATCAAAAAGAGCGCCTAGATAGAACACGCGAAAGGTCTTACTCCGGCTTCTGAGAGTCACGAGATAGTTGAAGACCTCACCAGCCTTGTAGTCCCACACTTGGCGTGGCGGCGTCGTCCGGGCTTCCGTCACGAGGCCATCGGCAAAGGTGGTCCCGCACTTCAAGTGAGGAGTATGACGGCTGGCAAACGCCTCCACCTCCAACGAAAAACCACCGCGGTATCGTTCGTTGAAGAATTTTCCAGAACCCCTCACGACCTGACAACGATCCCTCGCAAATTGTGAGTCGATACCCGCAAGAAGATTGGCGCAAGTTTGTCCCCCATAGAGCTGCACTCCTGCGCTTGTCCAATCTTGATTCGTCAAGGCTGCGTGGGCGTCTAATATGTGATCAAAGTGGCTGTGATTAACGAGCACGGCATTTGGCGGAGCCAATCGCCCCAGAGTGACCGCGACCTTTCCTGGGTCTGACTGCATCGCGAAAAAGTTTGGCCCGTTGGAAACAAAGGGATCCGTTAATACGGAAACCTCACCCAACTGAATGACGTGGCATCCCGAACCAAACCAAAGCAACTGCAGCTCCTTCTCGAAACTTGGATCCCCTTGCAACAAGGCTGCAGACGCGCGCTTCACTTCCAGCCGGGCTCCTCCCAAAACCGGCAGCAAGGGCTTGGCACACATCGCTAGAAAAACCAGCGAGAGACACGACAGACCGCAAAGAAGCGCTCCGTTGGCCTTCACGCATTGGCTACCTCTTTTTCTCATATATTTTCCTATTGTTCCCACTCGACGATCGCTAGCAAGAATTGAGAAAACGTGCGAACTACAAATCGAGGCCCGGTAGCCAGGGCGATCAAGCTAGGGAAAAATTCGGTGAAATGAGACCAGGATGGATTGGAT
>CAZGXV010000014.1:8928-53213 GCA_964529725.1 uncultured Roseibacillus sp. | reverse complement strand
AATCTGGGCTTTCTTCTATTCGCTCACGCCAATGGCCTTTCTCTCGAAGAAAGCTCGCAGAGAATCGAGACCGACTATCGGCTCTATTATGGCGCCCTACTCTTTCTCTTTCTTTTCCTTCTCATCCTTTTCTGGCTGAAGGAAAGACGAAATCCTGAGTAGTGCCCCAAGCCGCCAAGAAACGTTCTCTTCAAGATAAGGAAGTCTGGACTCATTGCGCGAGAGTCCTTTAGTCTCCGGGACACTCATGATGGATCTTTCGAATCATAAGCTGATGGCCGCCAACCGCGGGGAAATCGCCATTCGTATCTTCCGCGCAGCCAACGAGCTTGGCATTCGCACTGTTTCTATTTACGCGGAAGAGGATCGCTTTTCCCGTCACCGCTTCAAGGCGGATGAAGCCTATCAGCTCGACGCGAGCAAGGGTCCGGTGGGTGCCTACCTCGACTACGAAGGCATTGTCGCGCTCGCCAAAAGCAAAGGCGTGACCATGATCCATCCCGGCTATGGCTTCCTTTCCGAGAATCCTGATTTCGCGAAAGCCTGCGCCCGCGAAGGTATTATTTTCATTGGACCCAATAGTAATCTCCTCGGCTCGATGGGCGATAAAACTGCCGCACGTGCCCAAGCCATCGCGGCCAACGTCCCCGTTCTCCCCGGCACCGAGGACGCCATTTCTGATCCAGACGAAGCCATTACAACAGCGCAGGAAATTGGTTTTCCTCTCATTATCAAAGCAGCATTCGGCGGTGGTGGTCGCGGGATGCGCATTGTTGAAAAGCCCTCTGAGCTGCAGGCCCGCCTCTCCGAAGCGCAAGACGAAGCCCAGAATGCTTTCGGGAATCCTGCCGTCTTCCTTGAGCGCTACATCAAGCGCGCCAAACACATCGAAGTACAGATTCTCGGCGACCAACACGGCAACGTCGTTCACTTGCACGAGCGAGACTGCTCCGTCCAGCGACGCTACCAAAAGGTTGTCGAAATCGCGCCCTCCATCGACCTCCCCGGCGACTTGCGCAAGGACCTGTGCGAGTCTGCGGCCAATCTCGCCAAGTCCATTGGCTACGACAACGCTGGCACGGTGGAATACCTCTACGACATGGATAGCAAGGAGTGGTTCTTCATCGAGATGAACCCTCGTATTCAGGTCGAGCACACCGTTACGGAGTGCGTCACTGGTATCGACTTGGTGCAATCACAGATTTTGGTTTCGCTCGGCAAGGAATTGCACGGACCTGAGCTTTCTATCCCGCCCCAGGACGAAATCCCCTGTAACGGCTACGCGATCCAGTGCCGTATCACCACCGAGGATCCTGAGAAAGGCTTTGCCCCAGATTACGGCCGTATCGTCAACTATCGCTCGGCGGCAGGCTTCGGGATTCGCCTCGATGCTGGGTCTGGTGATGCGGGTTCGGTAATTACGCCCTTCTACGACTCCATGCTGGTCAAGCTCACCGCGACCGCCCGCACCTTCGAAGGCGCTTGCCGACGTACGGACCGAGCTCTGCGCGAGTTCCGTATCCGTGGCGTTAAAACCAATATCCCATTTTTGGAAAACATCATCAACGACTCCCTCTTCTTGAGCGGAGACGCCCACACCAAGCTCATTGACGAGAAGCCCAGTCTCTTCGAGTTCACTCCCCGTCGCGACCGCGCCACCAAGCTCCTCAACTACATCTCCGACATCACCATCAACGGCAACCCCGGAGCGAAAAACTGGCGCCCTGCCAAACCCTTTGCCACCCCGCGAGTCCCCTCAAGGAACGTGGGCGTCTCGCCTGCGCATTCAACCGAAACTAACACAGGCGAGACGCCTGTGCTCCTTGGCTCCCGCGACATCCTGTTAGAAAAAGGTCCCGTCGAATTCGCCAACTGGATCAAAAAGGAAAAGCGCCTCCTCATCACCGACACCACCATGCGGGACGCGCATCAGTCCCTCATCGCCACCCGCATGCGGACGCACGACATGCTTGCCATTGCAGAAACCATTTCTAACAGAACACCCAACCTCTTTTCACTCGAGATGTGGGGCGGCGCCACTTTCGACACTTCAATGCGTTTTCTCAAAGAAGACCCTTGGGAACGCCTCCGCGAGCTCCGCGAACGCATCCCCAACATCTGCTTCCAAATGCTCTTCCGTGGTTCTAATGCCGTCGGCTACTCCAACTACCCTGACAACGTCGTGGCCGGGTTCGTCAAGCACGCCGCTGACTCGGGGATGGATATCTTCCGCATCTTCGACTCCCTCAACTACCTTCCCAACATGAAGGTCGCTATGGAAGCCGCTGCCGAGCATGGCACCGCTGTCTGCGAAGCCGCCGTCTGCTACTCGGGAGACATCACCAATCCCGATCGCGCCAAATACTCGCTCAAGTATTACGTCGAGAAAGCGAAGGAACTCGAGAAAATGGGCGCACACATCTTGTGCATCAAGGACATGGCTGGCCTTTGCCATCCCGCTGCCGCCAGCAAGCTTTTCTCAACTCTTAAACAAGAGATCGGCATCCCCATTCACTTTCACACCCACGACACTTCCGGCCTGAACGCCTCCTCCATCATGGCCGCCTCTGATGCTGGAGCGGACATCGCCGACATGGCCCTCGCCTCCATGTCCGGCTCGACATCCCAACCCAATCTCAACTCCGTCTGTGCGGCCATGAAAGGCCAAGAGCGAGATCCAAAGCTCGACATCCAGGCCCTCAACGAGTTCTCCGACTACTGGGAAGAAGTGCTCACTCACTATGAGCCCTTCTATTCCGCCCCTCGCAGTGGTACGGCCGAGGTGTATCTTCACGAGATGCCCGGCGGCCAATACACCAACCTCAAAGAACAGGCTAATGCGATGGGCCTCGGTCATCGCTGGCAGGAGATCGCGCACACCTACGCCGACGTCAATCAGGTCTTCGGCGATATTATCAAGGTCACCCCGAGTAGTAAGGTCGTCGGCGATTTAACCATGCTTCTCGTCACCCAGGAGCTGAAAGCGAAAGACCTGCTCACCAACACCGCCAAAATCGACTTCCCTGAGAGCGTGATCGACATGCTCATGGGCGGCCTCGGTCAACCCGACGGCGGCTGGCCCAAGGACATCCAGAAAGCGGTTCTTGGCGACAAGACCCCCTACACCGTGCGTCCCGGCGAACTCGCTGCGCCCATCGACCTTGAGGAAACCCGGGGCGAAGTTGCGCAAACCCTCGGACGAGAAGCCAATGATGACGACCTCTACTCGCACCTGATGTATCCACAGGTCTTCGCCGACTATCAGGCCAGCCTCAACGAGTTTGACCGCCTCACCGTGCTTCCTACTCCTGCCTTCTTCTACGGCATGGCTATCGGGGAGGAAATCCACGTTGATATCGCGCCTGGAAAAACTCTTTTCATCAAATTGCTTTCCATCGGAGAACCCGACGACGAAGGACGACGCACCATTTTTTACGAATTAAACGGTATGCCTCGCGAAACCATCGTCGTCGATAAAGCCCTCGGCAAGGAAGCCGTCAGCAATCGCAAGGCCGACCCCGGCAACGACAACCACATCGCCGCCCCCCTCCCTGGTATGGTCAGCGAAGTCGCCGTGAAACCGGGCGACCCGATCGCCGAAGGCGACAAGCTCGTGGTCCTCGAAGCGATGAAGATGCTCACCACCGTCTCCGCCCCTACCGGAGGAACGGTCAAAGAAGTCCTCATCGCCAAAGGCAAGCAAGCTGACACAGGAGATTTGCTGGTTGTTTTGGAATAGCAAAACGCTCAAATCGCACCCCAGAACAGACATCAATCCAGCGAATCCCCGTCTCTGATTCAATCACCGAGAGAAAAACGGTTGGAATGGGATGATTTGAAAGCTCGCTGAAAACGAGTGCAGTTTGCTCGGAACATACTGGGAGCGCTGGTCTGCGACCGGCCCCACTACCCGATCAAAACGAAAAGTGACGATCCTTCTTCAATTTCCAAACAGCTCGAAGATAACCCTGCCTGAACTAAAAGCTCCCTAAAGAACGAGTGCAGTTTGGCCAGGGAGCGGATGGACATACTGGGAGCACTGGTCTGCGACCGGCCCTACTACCCGATCAAAACGGAAAGTGACGGTTCTTCTTCAATTTCCAAACAGCTCGAAGATAACCCTGCCTGAACTAAAAGCTCCCGAAAGAACGAGTGCAGTTTGGCCAGGGGATCGGATGAACATACTGGTGGGGCCGGTCGCAGACCGGCGCTCCCAGTAAGAATTGCTCGCGTTGTTTTCCGAAGATAACTGGTAGAATTTCCCGAAAGCCTCTAAAGAAAAGAAAGTCCTTCGAAACCAAGCCATGAACTATCCCGAACTTGCTGCCATTTTAGAGGAACGCCTCGTCATCATTGCCGACCATGAATCACGCGACCGTGACCCCAATGCTCACCTCGCCAGGCTCGTCCAAGTGAGCGAAAAAATCAGCCACTGGCACGAAACTCATCGAGACGAAATCGATGCCAATCTCGAGCATTTTCTCTCCGGTGCCAGCTTTCAAAAGGCCCTCGAGTATCTCAACACCGGGACTCGCAAACCTTGCGGCTCCTAACGATAGAGTTTACGGCCTGCGCTTCCCGCTTCCCCCTCCAGCTCACACGAGATAGGCTCGATACATGAACAACAACGATACCCACTCCAAAACCATCGGCTACCTACTGTGGGTCTTCGGCTTTACGGGCTCACATCGATTCTACTATGGGCGTCCGATCACTGGCGTGATTTGGCTGCTCACCGGTGGGCTTTTTTTGGTTGGCTGGATCGTTGACCTTTTTCTCATTCCCGGCATGGATCGCAAGGCAGATCACCGCTACGCCAAGGGTCAATTCGACTATAGTATCGGGTGGGTCTTGCAAACATTCCTCGGCTATCTAGGCATACACCGTTTTTACTTGGGTAAGTGGGGAACTGGACTGCTCTGGCTCTTTACGGGCGGACTTTTTGCCGTGGGCTGGGCTTACGATTTCTGCACCCTCAACAGGCAAATTGATGAGCTGAACCGAGATGACTAAGCCCAAAAAAGCCCGGCACTCGAAGAGGACCGGGCTTTTTTTTGATTCAATAACAGACTAAGGAGCAGGTGTGCCTGCTTCCTGAATCATGTAAAACGCCTTGCCTGCAGGAGGGGCTGTATCGGTGTAGGTGCCCGAAGCCACGCCCGCTCCGTTGGTGGCGGCGGTCCAAGTGACTAAGTCGGTCGTCACGTAAACATCTGAAGCACCTGAAGCGGTGAAATTAATCACGAAGCTACCGCCTACTGCAGAACAGCTCTCGACGGTGACGGTGTAGTCTGATGCCTCGCCAATCGTGAACGCTGCCGGAAGACCTGCGGGGTCTACGTTATCGCGAGTATTGCTAACAGTGTAGTTCGCCGAATCTGAAATTGCTGCCTTAAGCTGAGCTACGGTGCCAGTAGTTATTCCAGTGTAGACTGCATTATCGACCTCAGGAGCAATGACAAGAGCCCCCTCAGAACTCAAGGCTGGAGGCAAGGCTGACGTGTTTGTGTCGATGGCGTCAGCATCCCAATCGCTACCGTTCATCTGGATGCCAGCAAGAAACGACGGATCCGCCTCGTCGCCCTGATAGGCAAAGAGCTGGTCGCCACTACCAGAGAGAGCAGGACCGCCTGCACTCGCGGTTCCAATGTCAGGGACATTGTCCGTAAAGGTCACGATCGTGCCCGCTAAAACTCCTTCATTAGGACCAGTCCAAACAACAGTGCCCTCGCCGGTCCGAAATCCTCCGGCAGCCAACCAACCGTTGTCGGTGAAGCTAATTTGAACTCCGCTCGGTAGGTCAACCAAGGTAACAAAAGCAAAGAGGTCGGGATTGTCAGAGACATATGCGACGAAAGCGATATCGCAGGGATTGAGACCAGCCGCATTGCTGTCCAATACAGTGACCGAGTCAGAAGCGGTCAAACCGATGCTCTCTGCAGTAATGGTGGCCGTCTGGCTACCATCCACGATCCCGTCATCTTGGGGTGCTCCAACGAAAGTAGCACTCGAATCGCCATCCAAAATCACCACCGATGCAGGAACGGTGAGCTCACCTGTGTCGTCGCTAGAGAGAGTCACAGTCAAGTCTCCCGATGTACCGGGGAAGCGGGTTACGGTGAAGGTTACGCCATTTTCGTCGTCCTCTCGAACGGTATCAACATCAGCAGACAGTGTTAGCTGAGGTGCGGCATTCGAGAGCGTTGGGGTGGCGGACGGAGCGGCACTCATGGATGAGACGAATTCCAAAATCTCGGCTGTGGAACCACCATCAGTGGTGAGGTAGTAGCCGCTTGGCTCAAAGCCGGAAAACAGATCCGAAATTTGAATATCAGTCGGAATGACTACTCCCGCACGGTTGGCTACGACGGCGCTATTTGGATTAAAGACGAGCGCCGAAAAGACCACATTGTCGGAAGCATCCGCTAACACCACCGTGTATTCAAAATCATTCAAGTCGAGCCCAACTTCCTCAATATCTGGAGTGACTCCGTAAACGGTGCTTAAAAACTCGTTACCGATTGTGAAAAAACCAGAAGGAGCAATTGTCCCGCTACTGATTGTAATTTCATTGAGCAAGGTGCCGAGCCCGAAAGACGGATTAGCCTGATAAAGCTCAACCGTATAACCATCCAAGACAACTGGGGAGGATCCGGAATTATAAAGCTCAACGTATTCGGCTCCTGTATCTCCGGCTCCATCAGCGAGGATTTCGTTGATAACGAGAGTGGGGAAAGCGGTTTCATCGTCCTTCACGACCAATGAGGCCGAGGCGGACTCAAATCCGGGGGAGGTCGCCTCGATGGTGATCACCTCATCTCCATCCGTGAAAGCATTGTCAAGGACATCGATGTCAACTCCACCGACTTCTGAATCCGATGCGATTGTCACAGTGGTGGTCGAAAGAGCGATACGAGAACCATCTCCCGAAACGACAGAAAGGGTGACGTCCACTGGATTCGTCAAGTCTCCACCTCGAATGATAGAACCAAAGGAGGCGAACATACCATCCGCCTCACCGAACTGCACGGGACTGAAACTGAGACTTAAACTTGGAAGGCTAAAGTTGGACTCCCCTGGCGTCGCTTCTTGAATCGAAAAGCTAGAACTTCCATCAGGATTTCGCTGAATCGACTCTGTGTTTCGCTCACCATTTTCATCTTCGTTGAATTGAGTGGTTAGCCCCAACGAATTCTGCAGATCCAAATCGTCACCATCGTTCGTATCGTGAATGATGGCATCGACCAAGTCTGCGGTCACTGGTGCGGTTTGACTACCGTCCAAAAATGCGACTGCGGTGGGGCCGTTGTAGAGAGCGACCGCGTCGGTTCCATTTTGAAACGCTCCCGTAGCCACCGTCAGGTCCACGTTAGGGACATCCGGGTTACCAAAGACAAAGAAGCCACCTGCAGGAATCGTTTGTCCTGTCATATCCTGAACTCGATAGACCTCATCTGCAGGATTGGACTCGTCAACATCCGGGGTCGCCGGGTCGTCGTCCTCTGCCGGATCATTTCCGTTGAAAAAAACGAGAGCGTATCCATCAAGGCTGACCACGTTGTCGGTGTCGGCATTGTAGAGCTCGATAAACTCAGCTACATCACTCCCTGGAGTGTCGGAATCAACTTCGTTAATAAAAACTTGCGAATAGCCGGTGGTGACAGCCGCTACCGCAGTCAGGCCGGAGAATAATTTTCTTTTCATGGGTCTTTGGGGATTAAAGGCAATTTTGCACTCGGAGTGTCAGCAGGAACAAGGCCATTTGACCATACAAATCCCACGCTCTTTCGTAACAATCTCGTCACAAATAGCCTATGAACCCTGATTATTCAGAGTCAGAAAATTTAGCCCAACCTCCATGAGAAGGCCGAAGACCACTATGTTTTCAATACCTGGAGCGAGCTCAGGGCGCTTCTGCGTCCGCTTCTTGCACGAGATAAAATGCTTTTCCTGCTGGTCGGTTGGGGTCGATGAACTGACCACTTTCGACATCTTCTCCACCGGTCGCCAAGGTCCAGCTCTCAAGATTGGTCGAAATGTAAACGTCTGACAGCCCAGTAGCAGTAAAATCAATGACTGCTGTGTTTCCGCTAAGAGAGAAGTCCGAAACCGAAACCTCGTAAGGCACCGCCGCTGTGATTTCGAAGGACTCTGGAATCAAATTCGCTCCCACGCTGCTGCTGTTGTTTCCGGACGTGAAACTAGCCGGCGAAAACAAGGCCGCTTTGAGAACCGAGAGTGCATCCGAAGTGCTCCCCGTATAGACCGCGTTGTTCCGCTCCGGGTCGATAGCCACTGCTCCCGCACTAGCCAAAGCTGCCGGTAGAGCCGAGGTGAAGACGTCGGTAGCATCGGCATCCCAAGCACCATTCATCTGGATTCCCGCAATCAAAGTCGGGTTGCTACTACTTCCTTGGTAGGCAAAAATCTGGTCACCACTATCGGACAAATCAGGCCCGCCCGAGCTCGCAGTCCCAACGTCTGGTTGATTGTTGACGAAAGTGACAACTGTGCCCGCTGGCACATCTTCGACAGCCAACCAGTCCATCTCGCCCTCACCAGCATCCAGGAATCCACCCGATGCCTTCCAACCCCGATCAGTGAGCGTGATGCGCGCACCGGAAAAAATTTCCGTCAAGGTAACGAAGGCGAACACGTCTTCCTCACCAGCCGAAATGGAAGCAATAAAGGCAATATCACAGGCAACAAGGTCGGGAATATCGGAGTCGAGAACGGCCACTTCGGAGGTACCAGATCGGTGAGCTGTTGCTGAGACAGTAACGTTCACGGCCTGGATTCCATCCCTCACCCCATCCGTTTCAGGATTACCGGAGAAAGACACGGTCGATTCTCCGTCCAAAATCGTCACAGTGGTGGGGGTGGTCAGCTCGGTGGTATCATCGCTGAAAATGGTGACCTCCAAATCACCGGTCAGGTCGGGAACCCGGGTGACCGTGAAGGTGATTGTACCAGAATCGTCCTCATCAATGAGCTCACTATTACGGCTCAGGAAGAGAGTGGGAGCAATGGCATTGGCAGCATCAGGTGTTGCCTCTTCGATTTCGACGTTAGATTCTACACTTGCCAAAATTTGACCAATCTGGCCTCCGTCAGCGGTCAAAAAGTATCCTGCAGGATTATCCCCTTCGTCTTGTCCGACAAGTAAATCTGCGGCCAAAGGAACACCGTTGAAATTGGGGACGGCATCAAGTTCGCCATCCTGTAAGAGGGCCGAAAATACCGGATTCCCACCCGAGGCCAAAAGAATGACCGTGGTGTCGTCGTTAGGAAGGTCAAGACCAGTCAGCACAAGGTCGGGCGAAACTCCCGGGTAAACGGTCGATACGTTCTCATTAGCGATGGTGAAATAACCTCCGTTGGAAATGGAACCACTCGGAATTGTGATCGTCTGTTGTACGTTACCAAATTCGGAACCTGGATCAGAGCTATTGAAGACCACTTGGTAGCCCGCCAAGTTCAAAGTGCTCAATCCTCCGTTGTAGAGTTCGATAAACTCCGGGCCAAGGTCCCCTTCTCCACTACGCAACAGTTCGTTAATCACTAAAGTGGGCGCAGGGCTCTCCTCGTCCCTCACCACCAAATCTGTTCGCCCATTCTGATAACTTGGCTCCGAACCCGGACCACCCAATACTTCGGAGGCTGTTATCTCGAAAATTGAAGTCCCGTCTTGCGAGGTGTTCGGGATGGTATCTACGGTAAAGGTAGTAGTTGATTCATTGACTGCGAAACTCGCACTGGAGGGAACCGAAAGCTTGGTCAGGTCAAAGGGGAAAACGGCAATCTCGACATCCAATGGCACACTCACATCACCTTCGCGAGTGAGGGTGATTGTCGAGGCACCCACACCCGCATCCTCATCAACTTGGATTGGGCTCGGCAACATTAGGATTCGTGGCAATGGTGTATTGGTGAGCTTGATGGTGGGGTCACCAATCCGATAAGCACTTCCTCCATCAGGATTGCGCTGGATTGACTGGCCGACCGGATTCGTATTTTCGTTTTCATCTGGCTGGTCATCCTCTCCAAAGACGGCCGCAAGGGTCTCGTCTTCCGCCGTCCCTACCCGGTGAATCACGACATCGACCAAGTCAGCATTCGAAACCGGAGTTGTCAGAGAACCGCTTAAGTAGCTCGCGGCGGTCGGGCCCGAATAAAGCGCGATGGCACTGGTGTTATTTCGAATGAAATTACTATCCATTCCTGGGCCACCCCCGAAAAACAAATCCACCTGCGTGAAGTTCACATCAGGTCCCCCAATCACGAAGTAACCGGTTGGGTCAATCGACTGAAAGTCAAGGTCGATGGTTTGATACACCGAGTCAGAGGCATCATCGCCATCGAAGAACACCAAAGCATGACCCGCCAAGCTGTCGCCCGTGCCATCTGGCCGAAAAATTTCCACGATCTCCTCCGTGTCTTCTCCGGGAGTGTCGGAATCAATCTCGTTAATTCTAAACTGTCCCTGCAGAGAGACGACGCCAAGACAACAAGTCAAGAATGCCTGATATTTCGGATTAAGTAGCATTTTGGCGTAATAAAACAAAATTGACCACAAAACAAGCCTACAATTAACCTTTTGAAAAAGCCCTTCCCCTCGCCCTATTCGCGCAAAAGAATGGACACCTAGCCCACCTCTCCCCGAAGCTCGCGCACCGATGAGAGAGCCCGCCGAGGAACTATCCCAACTCCAGTCCCAAGGGCTTTTGCGAACCCTGACGAGTCGTGGAGCCTCTTCCCCTCCTTGGTTAACCGGAGGCGATGGAAAGGAGCTTCTCAATTTCTCCTCCAACGATTATCTCGGCCTCTCACAGCATCCGGCCCTTCGGGAAGCCTCCATCGCTGCCACCAACAGGTTCGGCACCGGTGCCACCGCTTCCCGCTTGGTGTGCGGAACTTTCTGCTATCACCGCGAACTGGAAGAGGAGATTGCTCAACTGAAGGGAAGCGAAAATGCCCTGCTCTTTGCCAACGGATACAGCACCGCGCTTGGAACTATCACCGCTGTCGTGGGTAAAGGTGATACCGTCATTCTCGACAAGCTCTCCCACGCCTGCCTCATCGACGCCGCTCGACTCTCTGGGGCCACTCTGCGCGTCTTTCCCCACAACGACCTCAATCGCTTGCAAAGTATACTTGAGAACACGGTCAAAAAGTCGGCACCGGAAACGAGAATCCTAGTAGTGACTGAATCGGTCTTCTCGATGGATGGCGACCTTTCTCCCTTGGCCGATATCGTTGCCCTCAAAGAAAAGTATGGAGCCCTACTGCTTGTCGACGAGGCTCATGCCCTTGGCGTCCTCGGCGCGCAAGGCTTAGGATTGGCTGAGGAGCTATCGCTCCAAGACCGCATCGACTTTCAGATGGGTACTCTCGGGAAAGCAGCAGGTTCTGCCGGTGGCTACCTCGCCGCGAGTCAGACTTGGGTTGAGCTTCTTACAAACAGAGCTCGCTCCTTCATCTACTCGACGGCGCCTCCGCCCGCACAAGTGGCCGCTTCCTTAGCAGCGCTCAGGCTCATCACCTCTCCGGAGGGCGATACTCTTCGCCAAACCCTTCGCCAAAATGTTCAACAGCTAGGCCGCAGTCCCAGCAACCAGAATCTCCCCACCCCTATCGTGCCTCTCATCCTAGGCGACAATCAAAGAGCGCTCAACGCGGCTCGAACACTCATGACTGCCGGCCTGCTGATTCCGGCCATCCGTTACCCTACTGTCCCGCGCAACACGGCCCGACTTCGTATCACTTTGAGCGCAGCTCACACCTCGGAACACATCACACGTCTGCAGGAGGCACTTATTGAGCTCGAGACTTCTAGCTAATGTGGCTAACGTGGCCAACGCTCTCTGCCTCATCGTCGCGTCTGCTACACCTCGGCGGTATCAACGTCTGCTCGCAAATTTTCGATAATGAAGCCCTGACGATCAGGAGTATTTTTCCCCATGTAAAAGGTGAGCATCTCCTTCAAGCTCTTACCCTCTTCCATGAGCACCGGATCCAAGCGCATCTCGGGTCCGATCATGAAGCCGAATTCATCGGGCGAAATCTCTCCCAAACCTTTGAAGCGGGTCACCTCTGCCGTCTTGCCTAGCTCCGCCAAGGCGGCCTCTTTCTCCTGATCGTCGTAACAGTAGTGAGTCTTTTTCTTGTTCCGAACTCGGAAGAGTGGAGTCTCCAAAATTGACAAATGTCCTTCGCGAATCAGTTCTGGAAAAAATTGCAGGATAAAGGTGAGCAAGAGGAGACGAATGTGCATCCCATCCACATCGGCATCAGTAGCGATGACCACTTTATTGTAGCGCAAGTTGTCCAGTCCATCCTCGATATTGAGCGCGGCTTGTAAGAGCGCAAACTCCTCGTTTTCGTAAACTATCTTGCGACTTAGCCCAAAGGTATTGAGAGGCTTTCCCCGGAGGGAAAAGACCGCTTGGGTTTCGACGTCGCGGCACTTAGTAATGGACCCACTGGCACTGTCTCCCTCGGTGATAAAGATGGTCGTCTCCTCACGGCGCTTATGCTTGGTATCGAAGTGGGCTTTGCAGTCCCGCAATTTTTTATTATGTAATTTGGCTTGTTTGGCCCGGTCACGCGCCAACTTTTTGACACCCTTCAACTCCTTGCGCTCGCGCTCTGATTGCAAAATCCTTTTCTGCAATTCCTCCGCTACTGCACCATGCTTGTGGAGGTAATTATCCAATTCCTCCTTGAGAAAATTCCCGATAAAGGTCCGCACCGTTTCCCCTTCGGGAGCCATGTGAGTGCTTCCCAACTTGGTCTTGGTTTGGCTTTCGAACACGGGTTCCTCAACCCGCACGCTGATGGCAGCTTCGATACCGGACCGAATGTCGGCGGGGTCCCATTGCTTTTTATAAAACTCACGGACGGTTTTCACCAAGGCCTCGCGAAAGGCAGCCAAGTGGGTTCCGCCTTGGGTGGTGTGCTGACCATTGACGAAAGAGTAGTATTCTTCGCTGCTTCCCGGCGTGTGCGAAAAGACGACATCAATATCTGGGCCCTTCAGGACGATGGGCTCATAGAGAGGTTCCTCGTCCATCTCCTCCTTCAACAAATCAAGGAGGCCATGCTTTGACTTGTATTTTTTACCATTAAAAACGAGGCAAAGCCCAGGGTTCAAAAAAGAGTAATAGCGGCACATCCGCTCCACGTATGCGTCACGCCATTTCACTCGCTTCGGGAAGATGGCGTTATCCACCTCGAACGCTAGTCGCGTCCCGGCTTGACCCTTGTCTGCCTTGGGCCGCTTCATCTCCTCGATGACCTCCCCTTTCGAAAACTCGATCGCTTTCGTCTTTCCGTCCCGCCAGGCCTGAATCTCGAAAAAGCTACTGAGCGCGTTGACTGCCTTGATGCCAACTCCGTTCAACCCCACCGACTTCTTAAAGGCTTCGGAATCGTATTTAGCCCCGGTGTTGATTTGCGCCGCGCAATCATAGAGCTTCCCCAACGGGATGCCTCGACCGTAGTCCCGCACTTCGACACGACCACCCTCATCAATCTCGATGTGGATTTCTTTGCCATGCCCCATCACATACTCGTCGATGGCGTTGTCGATGACTTCTTTGAGAAGGATGTAAATGCCATCATCCTGGGACGAGCCATCCCCCAATTTGCCAATATACATCCCGGGGCGCAACCGAATGTGTTCGCGCCAATCCAAGCTCTTGATGTCGTCTTCGGTGTAACCAGCCATTCTTTAAGATGTCTTAACCAGTCCCCCACCCACCCGTCAACGCCCCAACGAGCCATTCTTGACCTGCCAACGAGAACCCCTTCGCCCGCCCTGATTCGCTACGAGTTCTTCTGTGACAACTTTGTCACCTGCAACAAGCATCTTAAGACTCCCGCCCGACGCTTTTTTCTGCCTATACCGCCTCGTGCCCGAAAATTCTGGAAGAGTTCTGGTGGTGGAAGATGAGCGTGATGTCGCGGACCTCATTGCCTATAATTTGCAACGCGCTGGCTACGAAGTATTGGTGGCCAACGACGGTCTCGCGGGCCAGGATTTTGCGCTGCATGAACGTCCCGACCTCGTGATTCTCGACCTCATGCTTCCGGGCAAAGATGGTTATTCGGTCTTCAAGGAGCTGCGCCGCGACAGCCGCACCTCGCACACCCCGGTCCTGATGCTCACCGCCCGGGCCCAAACCGAGGATCGCATTAAGGGGCTCGAAGCCGGGGCAGACGATTACCTGACCAAACCCTTTTCCCCAAAAGAACTCGTCCTAAGGGTCAATGCCATCATGCGACGCACCGAGTCCCTGCCCGGAACTGTCGAAGTCTCGGCCGGTCCCTTTCGCCTCGATAAGAACAGCATGAAATTTTATCTCGAAAAGGAAGAGATCGACCTGACCTCGACCGAGTTCAAACTGCTTCTCTACTTTGTAGAGCGCCCTGACAGCACCCAAGACCGCAACGAGGTCCTGCGCAATGTCTGGGGTTACTCTGATGAAGTCCACAGCCGCACCCTCGACACCCACATGAAACGGCTTCGCACCAAATTGGGCCTTCACGCCAATCTTGTGGAAACCGTGCGCGGGATTGGCTACCGTCTCCGCATCGATTAGATGTCCTCTCTGCCCGCCATCCTTGCCGCTCTCGCTGCGGTTGCCTTCGCCTTCCTTTGGTTGCGTCAACGCAAGGAGAACGAAGCGGCGCGAAAGAAGCTCGACGAGTCACTCGGGCACCAGAAAAAGAGACTTCGCAAAGAGCAAGATCGCCTGCTAGACGCCCTCACCGACGCCTTTCTCCTCGTGGATAGGGACGGCCTCATTCTTTTCGCGAATGAACCTACTACCGAACTAGTAGCAGGACGTCTTGTCAAAGGCCGTAATATCAAGGAAGTCTTTCTCGATGACCGCATCACCCGGGCGATGGAAAAATCGCTCAAAATCAAGCGACAAGCAGTAGAGCGTATCGTCCTACCCAAGCAGGCCGCCCCTGGTGGGATGGCCGAGAAACGAGGCGAGACCGCTTGGCTCATCGACGCCGCTCCCCTTGATCGCAATGCGAGCAAAACGATTACCCGAATCATCATCCGGGACGTCACCACCGAGCACCAGACCGAACAGGTGCGCAAAGACTTTGTCGCCAATGCCTCCCACGAACTGCGCACCCCCTTGTCGATTATCAACGGCTATTTGGAAAATCTCGTTGAGGGCGAAATTGAGGATAAACAATTCATACAACGCTCTCTGCAAGTGATGCAGAAGCATGGCGAACGCATCGCCCACATCGTGGAAGACATGCTCGTGATTTCCCGTCTCGAATCCGGCGAAGCAGCGACCCTCAATCTCCTCCCCTTCCGCTTTCTCGATTGCGTGCAAGATGTCATCGACCGACTCGAAGCCATCATTCGAGAGCAAAACACGACCATCAAACTCGCAATCCCCGACGAGAGTCTGACTCTCATCGGAGACCGCTTCTATTGGACGCAGGTCTTCTTCAACCTCATCGAAAACGCCCTCAAACAGAATCCCTCAAAGGCGCTCACGGTTGAAATTGGCGGTCAAGTTGAACCCGACAAGACAGTCTCGCTCTGGGTCACCGATGATGGCGTCGGCATTCCTACCTCGGACCTGCCCTTCGTCTTCAAGCGCTTCTACCGGGTTGAAAAACACCATAGCCAAGACACCATCAAGGGAACTGGGCTCGGACTCTCCATCGCTAAGCGGGCGGTTGAGGCCCATGACGGAACCATCCACGCCACTTCGACCCCGGGCCAGGACACCACCTTCACCATTCAACTGCCAGCCTCAACCCGCGCCGACTGACCCCGGTATCCGAAGGCAAAAACAACCAGCGAGAGCAAACAGAGACCGCTCAGAATCGACCAAAACCCCAACCATCCAGGACCCTGCCCTTCGACACACCAGCGGTAGAGCCAACCCGAGAAAAAGACGCCTACGATGGTTGCGATGCCCCCAGTCCAGACCGTGAACAAAGCCTGCGCTTGGCCTCGCATGGTCGTTGCCACCCTCCGGTCCACAAACAAGCGGCCACACTCAAAAAAGAGCGTCCAACAGATGCCATGCATGAAGATGCCAACGGCCACCCAGAGCCAAAGCCCGGTCGATGACTCGTCGCTCCCACTTGGTATGAGATAGAAGAGGTAACGCAAGAGCCCTGCTCCCAAGGCCACGAGGAAAATCCACTTCAACTTCCATCTCCGAAAAAACCAGCCCAGCAACAACATCGCTCCAATCTCGGAAATCTGTCCCATCGACATCACCGCCGCCACCTTCTCCACTCCCATTGCTTCCAGAAATTTGGAACTATAAGGATAGTAGGCGGCCAGCGGAATGGAGAATAACACTGCGGTCAGAAAGTAAATCCCAGTGTCTCGATCCTTTAGAATCTTGAAGGCCGATAACCCGAGACTGTCAGCCAGCGATTTGCTGGGAATCCCGGCCGGCGGGGTCGCCGGGAGAGTCAGCGCACAAATAGCGGCGAGGACTCCCAAAACAGAAGCGACCACACCGGTCAACGGGGACTGGTCGAGGGCAAACCAACTGATGCCCCAGCCCGCCATCATCCAGCCCACCGTGCCCCAAACCCGCACCCCTCCGAATTGTCGCTCCGGTTCCTTGAGATGAGTGAGCGTAATTGCCATCAACAGGGACCAAGACGGAGCGCCCAGCAACGACTTGGCGATGAGAAAGAAGAGAAACCAGCCCTGGGAATCGCCCGAGCCCAAAGCCCAGAACGCGCACGCGGTGCAGATGGCATTGGCTAGCATCACCCCAGCCAAGACACGCTCGGCATTCATTCTTTGGTCAGCCAAGGCCCCCAAAAAAAGCGGCGACACGATGGCACCTAGAGATGGCACCACGAACGCCCAATCTGTAAGGTGTGCCCAACCCTTGGCCTCCAGCACAATGGACAACACCGGCATCCAACACCCGGGCATTGCTGCCAGTAAAAAGAAGACGAGCGAAATCCGCCATTGTATCAACCGCTCTGACACGCGCGCACCCTAAGCAGCTTCATCAAAAAACCGAGAACGAAAACGCTCAGCCTGCGCATCCCTCCCCCTCGTTCTTTTGCCCTCTTAAGGAAACCCTTAAGATATCCTAACTGCTTTCGGCTTTCAGTATCTTGACCCGTCACTTTCTTTATGAATGATAGTGGGGTGTTTCACCATAACGTTCCTTCGCAATCACTGAGACAAGGCGACCTCCTCGTCGCAGACCCCTCATTGCGAGACGGAATATTTCATAAGGCGGTGATTCTTCTCGCTCAGCATTCTTCCGAGGGAGCCTTTGGCCTCATCCTCAATCAACCCTCAGGAAAGCGAGTGGGAGACTACCTCACGGACGAGAGCTTCCAGACTCTGGCACGACTTCCGGTGCACGTTGGCGGTCCAGTCGCAAGCGAGCATCTCACTTTTGCCGCCTTCTGGATGTCACCCGAAAACGAGCTTCGCTACTCCATCCGTATCTCGGCGGAAGATGCCATCGAACGCAGTAAGAAGCCGGGTGTTCTCGTGCGCGCCTTCACTGGCTATTCCGGCTGGTCTGCGGGACAACTTGAGGAAGAACTCGAGCGAAACTCTTGGGTCCCGGCCCCTGCCCACGAAGAGTTCCTAGGGCTTTCGCACGATCTCAAACTCTGGAAAGACACTCTCAATCGCCTATCCCCCTTTCACCAACTCCTGGCGCTTTGTCCTGAGAACCCGTGGTTGAACTAGAACTCTAGTAGTGGGTAAAAAGTCGATCCCTTCGCTGTTTTTTTCCCGCGTTTTCAAAATCAACCAACCCGCGCAGGCTTTGGGTATGGACACTCCGAAGCGCACAAAAAAGGCAGCTCCTCGAGCTGCCTTTTGTGAGAGGAGTAAAAATCTGATTTTCTAAGCCAAGGCTTCGAGCTGTTCGCGCAAGCTGTCTTGTGTGATGCGGGCACCGACGATGGTATCCTTCACCTCGCCATCCTTGAAGAACAGGAAAGTGGGAATCGACTGCACCCCGTATTTTTGAGCGAGTTCACCAGCCTCGTCGATGTTCACTTTGCCAACCTTGGCCACGCCCTCAACTTCACCAGCTACTGCATCCACCAAGGGAGCGACACTTTTGCAGGGGCCACACCACTCTGCCCAGAAATCAACCAACACGGGTACGTCTGACTCGAGGACTTCAGCTTGGAAATTATCATTCGTAAATTGAATTGCCATACGAGAACTATGGACAGCAAAAAGGCGGCGTCAAGCGCCGCCCTTGTCTCGTGAAAAAGCTTTTTCTACTCGTCTATTAGCCCGCGCTCGATGCCAAAAAGGCAAGAGCGGCGGCCGCGAGGGCGAGGAGAGTCGTAATGATTGCTACAGGCATTTGAAAAAAAATTAGAGTTCGAAATACTGGGCCCATTCGCGAGGCTCGGGAGCCTCTACCTCAACGTAAGTCTTGGCAGTCAGGTATTGGAAAGCAAAGGCTGAGAGAGCTGCCACGAGGCAAAGAATCGCCAACACGGAAGTCAGGGTGGCATTTTCTTCAACCTCATCATCGTCATCGAATCCACCGATTGCGCCGGGAGTGGTTTGCAAGCCGGTGGGCTGACCCAGTTGCTGAGTGCCACCGAGGGGCACGGTCGCCTTAGGAAGTTGAGCGGTCGCCCCGGGCGTGGTGAGGGGCTGGGTTTTCAGAGGAGCGGAGGCCGGAGCGGCTCCGCCTACCTTCAAAGGAACGGTTGGAGCAGGAGCAGGGGCGCTGCCTGGAGCGGCTCCACCGGCAGTCTTTAAAGCAACAGTAGGAGCGGGCGCGGGAGCTGAGCCGGAGGGCTTGGGAGGTCCGGGCGCGGCGGCCTTGGGAGGAGCAGGTGCACCCGGTGCAGAAGCGGTTGGGGGCTTGGGAGCGGCAGGCGCAGAGGGAGCAACTGGTGCAGCCGGGGCTGCCGGGGCGGCTGGGGCCGAGGGAGCCGAAGGAGCTTTGGGCGCAGCTGGTGCAGGCGCGTCATCGGCCTTCAAGGTGACCCGAACGGTTTCTTTTCTCAATGGAACAGCCGAAGTTTTGGTCATCGGCTTTGGTGGTTTTGGTGCCTCGTCGCTCATATTTTGGTGTGTGATAGTTTTGGCTTTTTCAGCCTTCGACAATAAATGCTTCCGCAAGTTAACTAAAAAGGAGCCCCCGCTGTCAAATCCGCAACAAAGAATTTTCGGCATTTTCCCAGTTACTGACAATCAGTGATTACAAAAGAGGGCTTCTTTTCTCATCATTTCCACGAATATTTTGCTTCAGGCTTCCGCTCTAGTGTGAACAAAACTAGAAAAGCGAATGACAAATTCCCCAAACACCCTTCCTCGTGCCCGTCGGTGGCGCGCTCCTTTGATTATCTTGGCCATTCTAGGCCTAGGCGTAGCTCTCGCTGGGGCCGCTCTCTGGTGGGTCAATCGACCCATCCAGGCCACCATCCTGACCCCGCCGGAAAAGACCAAGCTGGAGCAAAAGCTGGCCGCAGTCGAGCAGGTGCAGGAAGACCCCGAGTATGTCCCCGGCGAAAAAGAAATTATTCTCACGGAACGGGAGCTCAATGGCCTCATCCACGAGAATACCGCCCTCGGAGACCAGCTCAAATTGGAACTGGCCCAAGATGCCGTCCACGCCCGCATCAGTGCTGACATTCCGGACGACTTCCCGATCATGGCGGGTAAAAAGCTCAAAGGGAAAGCCCGCTTCGTGATTAAAAATGAGGCTGGAACACCTGCTCTCATTTTGGAGGACCTCACCATTTGGGGAATCTCCCTTCCCAATGAGTGGCTCGGCAATCTCAAGGGACAAAATCTCTTGGGTGACGTGATTTCACCTGGCGGTGGTTCTTTAGCCGGGATCGAAGACATCTCGGTCGCGAACCGCACCCTCGTGATTCAGCTTTCTGATTAACACTCAGCTTTTACAAAAACCGATTGCTCCACGTCTCGCTTCGGAGCAACCTTCCACTCGATGCGGTCCAAAGTCTTTTCCATCGTCCTGGCTCTGCTGGCACTGACCTGCGGGGCGATGGCGTTTTTGCATTTCACACAAAAGAATCTGTCCGCGCTTTTTGGCGAACCTGCCAAGCCCGTCCAATCGCGACTCTTCGAATTCGAGGCCCGCGAGATTACGGGCATGACCATCGACTCCGATGGCCGTCCCCGCAATTACGAGGAGGCTCGCGGACAATGGCTTCTTAAAACAAAAACCAGCCCCGACCGCGCCGACTACCGAGTGCTGGAAGCCCTGCTCGCATTCGCGTCTAACCTCACCATTCTGGAGAGCTTTCCAGCCACCAAGGACAACCTCTCGGCGATGGGCCTCGCGCCCGCGCGAGCCCACCTCAATCTAAAAGACTCCTCAGCGGAAAGCGTCGCCGATTTCTCGGTTGGAAAGAAGGGCGCCTGGCATCGGCACATCCCTGCCGAGGATGCTTATAGTCATTCGCAAGATTGGCCGTCGATCTACCTGCACCCGCGCGACAGTGACTACATCTACCTTTGTTCGTCACCGTACTTGGAAGATATTCTCGCCAATGGTTTCGGGCCCCAACGAGATTTGCGTCCCTTCTTTTTCCCACCGGAACTTTTGGCTGAGGTGACGATAAGACGTCCGAACGGTAATCTCGTCTTGGGTCGTGAAAGCCCCGCTGCTAATTGGCGCATTGAAAAGCCCTTCAAGCTCGATGCCGACTCGAAAGCAGTCGCCGAACTGGTGGGTGGACTCTACAAACTGACGGCTCGCACCGCTGCCAACAAACCGGCCCCGCCAGCTGGGGAATCCGCCCTGCAACTCGCCCTTCGCTTCTTTGCCCTCGATGGCACGCTGCGGGAAACGCCCATTACTCTCTCTCTCTCCGAGCCGAACCAGACCGACACCAGCACCTATCTGGGGCGACTTGACGACTGGCGCAAAGACATTGAGTTTGAGATCCCCCGCTCCACCGTCGGCAACTTACCTGGCATCGATGAGCTTCCTCTCACGATCGAACGACTCAGGGGTGCGAGCCTTTCCGGTCTCGATTTGCGCCAACTCGAACAGCTACGCATCGAAAGCCCTGAGCTCGATGGCTCGCTTGAAGTAAAAATTAGCAAGAGCCCCATTTCCGGTGAATGGCGTGCCCAGCGCACTTATCAAGGAGAGACGAGCAAGGCTAATGAGCTGACCTTTTTCACCGTAAAAAAAATCCTCACTGAGGAAAAAGCGATAGCGACCCTCTCTGACTCGGTAGAGGACCTGGCCCGCTATGGGTTAGATTTTCCGGCGCTCACCCTTTCGCTCAAACTCTTCAATGGCACAGAAGAAGTCATTCGTTTCGGGGAGAAAATCAGCAGCGACGGCGTTCCTCACTTCTACTTTCGACGCAATGAATCCAGCACGGTGATGGAAATCGATTCCGCTACTTACTATCGCATCGCAGCCCGACCGTATCTGTGGCGCGACGGCCGGATCTGGACCTTCAATATTGTGGACCTCAATTTGCTACTGATCGAACGCGCGGGCGCGGCGGCCCTGACCCTCGACTACAGTGACCTCACGCAAAGCTGGTCCGCACGGCGTGGCAGCGAGGATGTCACCGCTCTGCTCAATGAGAACCGCGCCAACCGCTATCTGGAAACTCTCGAGAGCCTCTCCGTTGACCGCTGGCTGGGACCAGACCACACCCCCGCCATCAACGCCTTGCGCAATCCAGTCTTCACTCTCACTGCCCTCTTCCAGAGACCCGACGAAGAAGATGCGCCCATCATCACCCAGACCCTGCGCTTGGCAGGAGCTGGCCAAAATGGGCGTAACCCCTTCTACTATGGGCAAGTGGAAGGCGATCCTCAAACCTTCATCCTCGACCTCTCGACGGTGGCTCAACTTGCCGAGGCTTTGTTAGAAGAAGGACAATAGCTTTTAGACCCAACCTGGTATCGCCATCCCGAACTCTGGAATTTTGACCCGGATCCGAACTCCGGCATCGGTCACGCCATAGAAGGCGCCCCAGGCAGTGCCGCTCCCGGCCACGACATGATAGCTATTATAGGAATAGCGGTCCTGAGGAGGAATGACCGGACGCTGCCCCACGATGCCATCGCCCTCGAGCACGGTGAGTTCCCCATCGTGCTCGCGTACAATCCACTTGCGACCATGCAAAGTTACCTGCTCGCTGGAATCATTGATGATGTTGACGAAATAAACGAAAGGATGAGGCTTCTCTTCGGGAGCTTCCAGCGTAGGCACGTAGAGCACCTCGCTCACCTCCACGGAGAGTCCCTCTAGTTCTATCCAGTCGTCAGCCACTGGGAGTGAAACTAGGGCAGAGAACCATCGTGCCAAGTCCCCTTCCAGCCATTTTCTCATTTCAAAGACTCTAGAAGACCGCGCAAGTCGGGATAGCGAAACTGATAACCAGTTTTCTTGAGAACACCCGGCTGCGCTCGATAGCTCGCCAGAAGTGCCTCCGCGAAGCCGCCGAGGACGAGCTTGAGAGCAAACGCAGGCGCAGGAAGAATGGTGGGACGGCGGAGAACCGAACCTAGAATCTTGGTAAACTCCGCGTTGGTGACGGTGCACTCACTGACCAAGTTCATCGGCCCTGATATCGTGTCTTTTTCCAGCGCATGGAGAACTCCTCCCGCCACATCCTCCAAGTGCACGAGGGGCCAATACTGTTCTCCCGAGCCCAATCTGCCTCCTGCCCCCAACGAAAAAATCAACTTCATCCGTTGCCACGCGGATGCCTCGGACCCCAATACGACACCAATGCGGCCACACACAACTCGCACCTCGAGTTCCTCCGCTTTCCAAGCAGCCTCTTCCCACTGCTCGCAAAGCTCCGCCAGATATCCGGTCCCAGCAGGAGAGCTCTCGTCCAAGACTCGGCCTCCTTGATCGCCATAATATCCTACTGCGGACGCATTCACGAATACTCGAGGCCTTTCCGAGGGTGCCAATCGAGCTAGCTGCGCGACGACTTGGTCAGTCACTCCCACCCGGCTTTGATAGAATTTTTTCTTATTCTCGTCGGTCCACCGCTTGTCGATGGAATCCCCCGCGACATTGACCACCGCATCGAGACCAGCAAAACCATCTTCGAGAGCGCGCCATTCCCCCTCACGCCCTCTTGGGGAGCGGCTGAAGCCTATCCAAGAATGCCCGGCTTTTTCTAAAGCTGAACAAATCGCTCCACCTACCAGGCCACTCGCGCCAATAATTCCAACTTTCACGGCGCAGAGTAGCGCACTATCGACGACGTCTCAAACCGAAAGCAACGCCTAGGCCCAGCAGAGCCAGTGAAGAAGGCTCGGGGACGACGGTGAAACCGATGTCGTAGAGGGACATAATTGAAGTGTTACTCAGGTAAGCACTGCCACTCAGGACGCCTGTCATCAACTCATCATCCAAAGATTCACCTGCATTGTCACCGAAGAGAACGGTGGGCGCGGCCATGCCATCACCCGGGTCACTGTCGAACCCGGGGGCATTTTCGTCGATAGAGCTAAAGTGGTCCAGCACCTCGTTCCAGTGACCGTCAGCAGTTCCTTCCCCACCATCGCGTTCGACAGGAATAAAGGCAGCTCCCGGATCATACTCCGTCTGGTAAGCGGCTAAGGCTGCTGCACCTACATATTGACCAGGCGTGCCCCCAGCGAGAGTTCTATTTGAGTTGTCTGCAATCCCGTCATTATAGACCTCATTATCCTCCCAGAGGGTTCCAATTCCTAGAATGTGGCCAATCTCGTGCCGGACGGTCAAGGGACTGAGCGGCCCGGCATCGGGGTGAGTATTGAAAGAGGCTATCCCGCTCGTCATCAGGATGAAACGATCGTTGCTGGTGCCAGCATCCGCAACGATTCCGGAGAAGGCCAAATTAGTAGGTCCGGCAAACCCTAAGTCCACACCACCACCGGAAGCCGCTTGAGAAAAAGCATCGATCTCAAGAGTGACATTTCTAGAAGTGCCATCGCGATAACCAGTGATAATGTTGCTCCAAAAATCGGCCCCATCGAAGAATGATTGCCTTTCAGCGGCCGTGTAATTCGCATCCGCGGCGGCCGTGAAATTGAGAGTGAATGAGATCGCTGCTTTGCAAAAAGAAGCGCCGACAAGTGTAGTAGCTAATATTAATGACCCCCTCATTATTAAGATTCGAAAACTAAGAACCTGTTTAATGTCCAACAAGCGGAAACTCTGCCTTTACAGACATACAACTTCCTCACAACACTTCGCCCATGCGTGGGACGAGATTTTTAAGCCAACTTTGCCTTTTGGCGACGACGGCTTCATCCCTCGCGCAAAACCCTACCGATGCAGCGGCCCAAACTAGGCCCACCCCTCTTCAAAGAGAAGAGGAACCGTCACCGATGGCTGGGCTCCTCACTCCCGAAGCAACTCTGCCCGACGGCTTCACTTTTCGAGCTGACGAACTCGATTTAGCGAAACTCTTGGCCGGCGACTCTCTTGAGCTCGATGCCCGGGGAAATATTCGCGTCCGCACCAATCGGGGCGACACTCTTAGCGCGAGTAAGGCCCGCCTTGATTTTTCGGAAGAAAGCGAATCTGCCATCACCTTCTCCGAAAAGGTCCGCCTTCGCTCATCGAACGGCATTGAGATTTTCGCAGACCGCGCCACCATTGACGAAAGCAACGAGAGCTTTGTCTTTGATGGCAACGTGTCGGCCTATCAAGGCTCCGCCCTCCACCGAGGCAGCCGAGTCACATACTACTACCAGACTCGTAGCCTCTCTACTAATAATCTCCGCACCTCGTTTGCGCCTATTTTACTGGAAGCGGGCAGCTTCAACGTGGTGGAACGTGAGGGCGAAAACTACTACAAAGGTAGTAACGCCGCGGTCACTACTCACGATGCCGCCAATCCCAATTTTTGGCTTCGGGGCGAAGAAGTGACCGTCATCCCCGGAGATCGTGTCCGCTTCCGCAACCTCAAGCTCTATGCGGGAGGCCGCCCGGTGCTGTGGCTGCCCGGGCTGACCCAAAAATACGACGGCCAGTTCAACTACCGACCCACTCCAGGCATCCGGTCGAACTGGGGACCCTACCTTCTCAATCAATATCGCCACGATATCGGAGGTCTACGCGACCCTCTAACAGGGCTCCGCTCGGACCCTACCCACGAGGCCACTTGGCACGGAGATATCTACAGCCGTAGAGGTCTTGGAATCGGGCTCGACCTCGATGCCTATTCGCAAAAAAACAATCCCAACCTTGGCTGGGTCTCTGGCTACCACATCTACGACTTCGACCCGACCGAAAGACGGTCCGCCGAACCTCGCACTGGCTTTGATCAGAACCATCGCTACCGGCTGCAGGTGCGCCAGCGCGCTGAAGCCAATTGGCTCCCGGGGGCCATCGGCCACGCCGACATTGATACCACCCTGCTCTCCGATCAGTTTTTTCTCGAAGACTTTCGCACCTCCGATTTCACCTCCGACTTCCAACCTGACAACACACTCTCTCTTTCCCAAAGCTGGGACGACAACCACCTCCTGACGGCTTGGACCCGCTTTCGAATCAACGATTTCTATCGCTCGGACCAACGACTTCCTGAAATCGCTTTTGACCAAATCCGCCGCCCTCTCTTTGGGACTCCCATCCTTCACGAAAGCCAAAATCTCGCTGGTCTTTATCGGGAAACCCTTGCTGACTTTACCGAAGAGAGCCTCCGCGACGAAGCCGCCAACCCGCTCACCACGGCCGACCGTCGTAGCCAAATTCAGAGCCTCTTATCTGACACCGGGTTTGCTCGCTTTCACACCTACCACGAGCTTTCTCTCCCGCTGAAGCTTGAGTCCGGCCTTCACCTCACCCCCCGTATTGGTGGCGGTCATACGAGTTATCAAGCAGTGCAAGGGCCGTTGGATTCCCTTAGCCGCAGCTACCTCCACGCCTCCATCGATGCTTCCCTCAAATTCACCAAACGCTATCCTGACTGGATTTCGGAAAAATGGGGATTGAATTCAGCTCTGCACGTCTTCCAGCCCTACGCGACTGCGACTTCTCTGACGACCGATGGACTTGATGACACCTTCCGTCCCATCGACCGCCTGACAGCTTCCACCCGTCCTCGCGCGCTCACTCCCGGACGCTTCGCTGCCATTGACGAGTTCGCCGATTGGCAAATCCTTCGCCTCGGCACTCGCAACCGCATCCTCACCAAGCGGGACGGCTCCTCCCACCAGTGGCTCTCCGTCGACACCTACATCGATGTCTTCGGCAACGACCCCGAGTTCGACCGAAGCGTCTCCAATCTTTACACCGACCTCCATTGGTCACCTCTTCCTTGGTTGGACCTGACGGTGGAGACTCAGGTCCCCCTCTTTTCGGAATCCAATTTCACCGAGATTGCCACGGGCCTCTCGTTCATGCCCAATGAGAACACCGAGTTCACCGTTCGCCATCGATTTCTCCAAGATCACCCTATCCTCAGCGACTCCAACCGGCTCGAACTTAAAGGCTATCACCGCTTCAATGAAGAATGGGGCCTCGGGGCCACGCAAAGGTGGGAATTTGCCGACAACACCCTCGAGTTCCAGCAATATTCCCTCCATCGCAATCTCGACTCGTGGGTCTTTAATATGGGGGTTTTCACCAGAGACAACGCCGATGAAAATGAGTATGGCTTTCTTTTCGGCTTCACCCTCACTGACTTTCCGTCACTCTCGCTCCCGCTACAAATCGACAACTAACCATTCAATAAATCATGCCTCTGACCTCCGAACAAATCATCAACACCTACAACTGGCGCTATGCGACCAAAGCCTTCGATCCTGAGCGCAAAGTTTCGCCTGAGAACTGGGAGACCTTGCAAGAAGCCCTCCGCCTGAGCCCCTCTTCCTTTGGCCTTCAGCCATGGCATTTTTTTTCCATTAAATCCTCGGACCTGCGCGAGAAATTGCTCCCTCACACTTGGGGCCAACAGCAAATCATCGACTGTTCGCATTACCTAGTCTGCTGCACTCGCACTGATATCGATGTCGCCTTCGTGGAAGAGTTCATCGCTTCGACCGCCGAACAGAGAGACGTCACCACGGAGTCTCTGCAGGGCTATCAGGATGTTGTTGTCGACTTCATTACCAAGCTTCCCATGGTCCACCGTATCGAATGGAGCCAACGCCAAACTTATCTTGCCTTGCAACGTCTCATGGACACTGCGGCTTTGTTGGAAATTGATACTTGCCCTATCGAAGGATTCGTCCCGGCTGAATACAATGAGATTCTTGACCTGCCTTCCCGTAATCTCACCGCCAGTGTTTGCTGTGCGATTGGCTATCGCTCCCCCGAAGACAAATACGCCCAACTTCCCAAATCGCGCTTCCCAATCGGAAAAATCCTGAGCGAAGTTTAGGGCAACTCAAGGCTGCGAGTGCGGTGGGACGTGCCAGATTCTTCGTGTCCTTCGAGGTCTTCGTGATAAAAACTCAGGCAGCGAATGACCCTCGAAATTGACAGCCCGCACCCACGCCTCGATGCTTTTTTGGCTTCGCGCCTAAAAGAACATTCACGGTCCCGTTTGCAGACCTTGGTGAAAGAAGGTCACATTCTCGTCAACAACAAGCCGGCCAAACCCAAGCAAGCGCTTAATCCCGGTGACCTCGTGAGCGTCACCATCCCCGAACCTGTCGCTCTCGAGCTCGTTCCTCAAGATATCCCCCTCGATATCCTTCACGAGGATGAGGACCTTATCGTTCTGAACAAGGCCCACGGCATGGTCGTCCATCCTGCCGCTGGCAACCCGGACGGCACTCTCGTGAACGCTCTTCTCCACCATTGTGGCGAACAACTCGCTGGTATCAACGGAGTGGAACGCCCCGGTATCGTGCACCGCCTCGACAAGGACACCTCCGGCTGCATCGTGGTCGCCAAGACTGACCGCGCCATGAAGTCCTTGCTTACCCAATTCGCCGAACGCGAAACCACTACCAAAGTTTACTACGCGGTCACTGCTCGACCTCCCGCTAAGGAAGAAGACACGGTCTTCACAAATATTGGCCGCCACCCCGTCAATCGACAGCAAATGGCGGTCGTCGACCCTGGCTCAGGCAAATCTGCTATCACCGACTACGAAGTTATCTCCCGACAAGGCGACGGCACCTGCCTCGTCAAGTGCACCCTCCACACGGGCCGTACCCACCAGATTCGCGTCCACCTCAAGCACGTGGGAGCTCCGATCCTCTGCGACCCTATTTACGGGAAATCTAGTCAATCTCTCCCCCATACTGGCCGCCTGATGCTTCATGCTCGCAACCTCGGCTTTATCCATCCCACCACGACAGAAGACATCCTCTTCGAAGCCCCCTTCCCAAGAGAGTTTCAACCTTGGCAACCTCCCGAATCAGAGTCGCTCTCACGCTAGTCCTTCAGCAGGGCGAAGGCGCTCAGAAAACTTTCGGCAGGCACTCTCCGGGCAGGACGCTCAAGCTAGTTCGGTCGGGTGGGAGCACGAAACTGAAAACAGACAGACTCTCCCTCGCCAACTCTCCGACCTTCGCTATACTCATCTCATGCAAATCACCTTTCTCGATGCCTCCACCCTGCAGCGTGACGACCTCGATTTTTCTCCTTTCGAAAAGCATGGCGAGCTGAGCTTTCATGACAACACCACCCCGCTTCAAATTCTAGACCACGCTTCTGGCGCCGAGGTGGTGGTGACCAATAAGGTTCCTCTCAATGAAGAGACATTGGCTCAGCTTCCGGAGTTGAAACTCATTCTGATCGCTGCCACTGGCTTTAATCATGTCGATCTTGATGCGGCTTCGAAGCGTCATATCCCCGTCTGCAACGTAGCTGGTTATTCCACCTCCGCTGTCGCTCAGCACGCCTTTGCCCTCATTCTTAATCTCGTTACCCACGTTAATCGCTATGCTGCGGAAATCCAAAGCTGGCCCCAGTCTCCGATTTTCACGCACTTGGACCACCCCGTAAGCGAACTCGCCAACAAAACTCTCGGCATTGTCGGACTGGGAGAAACGGGCAGCGCGGTGGCCCGCATTGCCGAAGTCTTTGGTATGAACGTGCAGGCCCTTGCCCGCGAGGGAGCCTCCTCTTCTTCTCGAAACCGAGTCCCGAAAGAGGACTTTTTCGCGACTTCTGACATTCTCTCACTGCACTGTCCGCTCAACGCCGATACTGAACACCTCATCAACGCAGACACCCTTGCCCTCATGAAGCCGTCGGCCCTCCTCATCAACACTGGACGAGGGGCCCTCATCGACGAACCCGCCCTTGCCGAAGCTCTGCGCAACGACCGCATCGCCGGTGCCGGTCTCGACGTCCTCTCCGTCGAGCCTCCTCGTCAGGACAACCCTCTCCTCGCTCCCGACCTACGCGCCAAAAACCTCTTGATTACACCCCACACAGCGTGGACGGCCCAAGAAGCCCGCCAACGCCTGTTAGATGGACTTTTCACAAATCTAGAGGCTTGGCTCGATGGCTCACCTGACAACCAGGTGAACAAGTAAGCGAGTGAGAATCCTAAAAGCAGGCCAAAGAAGAACTTTGCTCAAGAGGTCATTTTCGACAAAAAAACCAAACCGCCTGACAAGGAGTCGTAACCCAGCTAAAAAAACGAGATGGACGATCCGGAAATCATTGCCCTACTCCCCGCCATTGAGGAGCAACTGAAGTCGCCTGACACCCCTTTTGTCAGCCAAGCTCTTGCGACTTTGTTAGAGGAAGACGATATCGAAGAGGCCGAAGCTAAATACATGCTCGCCTTTTGTCTCGCCGACGAAATCGAGAAAATGAACAAAGAAGGACGTGGCTTTCATCTCGAACGCTACCAGATGCTTCTCTCCCTCCTCCCGACTCTTCCCGAGTAGTCGCCGGAGCACTCATTCGGGCTTTTGCGAAAAGTGCTTTTTCAACGACCCGACGTCAACTCGCTTACGGCCCTACTTTCACAGGTGAACATCCTGACTGAGTTTGAGAACTCCGCATGAGACGTTGAAAAACAGACCTCTAACCCTTCAAAGTGTAGACGCTATACTCACGACTTTCAGGCTCTCTCTTCATCAGAAGCTTTGCTACTAGGCCAGCCACTACCCCAGCGACAAACCCACCAATATGAGCCGCATAGGCTACCCCACCAGTCTGCGAATTCTGCCCCAAGGTGCCGTAACCGCTGAACAGTTGCATCGCTATCCACATCCCTAACACCACGATAGCTGGAACCGAAATCATACGGAAGAGGAAGACTGCATTGACACGGTTTTTGGGAAAGAGAACCAAGTAAGCTCCCATCACTCCTGAAATCGCACCCGATGCACCTAAATTAGGTATCACGCTTTCCGGCCCCATCATGATTTGAGCAACTGTCGCAGCCAGGCCACTGAAGAGATAGAATACGAGAAATTTCATCGGCCCAAAGCGATGCTCCACATTGTCTCCAAATATCCAAAGGTAGAGCATATTACCTCCGATATGGGCGAGGCCGCCGTGCATGAACATCGCTGAAATCACGGTGAAATAGATGAAGGCCGGGCCAGGAGCTTGCGGAACCCTCACCATCTCACCTCCCGGGCCCTTCACAACTTGGTCATTTACCAAATCAACCCCGCTCACCATTTCCTTGGGAATCACACTCCAGCCCAAGGTGAAATCCGGATGCAAATACTGCCAACCAAAAAGAAGAACGTTCAGAACGATGAGGGTCACGGTCACTTTGCCTGGGCCAATCAAATGGCGATCGTCATCACTGAGGGGAAAGATCATGAATCGCTTTTACACTCAAATGCGCTGCAGTTCGCTACAAAAGAATGACCGTTACGCCTCCTCTGAAAGCGCGGTAACGAAATCGTCAAAAACTTTACTCCACAATTGAGTCAACTATGGTTCTGACGTGGGTCGAACATCCAACGTCTCACTCTTCCACCATGCACCGCGCATCCCGTTTTACCTTGGTCTCTGGATTCTGCTTACTGGTGGCTTCGTGCACCAACGTTGGTCCCCATTATCAAAAACCTAGCGACAACCTTCCCAACGCTTTTAAGAATGCGAACTGGCCTGCACCTCCTGTTGTTGGCAATCCTTATCGGCTTTTTGGCGACTCAGGGCTGAACCGTCTTCTCAAAGAAGCGGAGCGAAACAATCAGGACCTGGCGGTAGCGCTCGCCCGCATCGACCAATCGCGAGCACTGCTCGGTCTTTCGCGCGCTGACCAATCCCCTTCGTTGGTCGCCGACCTGATGGGAAATCAACGCCTCGATAGTCGCAACACACGCATTCCTGAAATGGGAGGTGCCTTCCGGCAATACGACGCCTCGCTCACGCTCGCCTATGAGGTCGACCTCTGGGGAAGAATCCGCCGCGGTGTCGCGCAGGCGGAAGCCAATCTCTCTGCGGCTGAATCCGATTACAAAGCGGCCCTGCTTTCGCTGAACGGAGAAGTGGCGCGCAACTACCTGACCTTGCGTTCGCTGGATCGCGAAATCGCTCTCCTTGAGCAAACAAGAGACCTGCGCCAACAGCGTCTTGACCTCACCAAATCGCGAAAGACTGCTGGGACCGCAAGCGGCCTCGATGTTGCCCGGGCCGAAACCGAATTCCAGACTGCTAGTGCTGAACTCTCGCGAGTTGTCCAGCGCCGAGGAGAGCTTGAAAACGCCCTGGCGGCGCTTACAGGCAAAGCAGCTTCTACATTTCAGATCCCGCCCCGTGATTCACAAGCCAAAATACCCAAAATACCCGGCGGCGTGCCTTCCGACCTTCTGCGTCGGAGACCTGACGTCGTTGCCGCCGAGCGTCGGCTGGCCGCGAGCAATGAGGGTGTGGGACTTGCCATTGCCACCTACCTACCCCGCTTGACTCTGACAGGAATTGGAGGTTCGCGCGCCTTGGAAGCTTCCGACCTCTTCAATCCTAAGTCTGCCTTCTACTCGGCTGGGGCCGGGCTTTTCACCCCTATTCTCCAAGGGGGGCGTATCAAATCCGATAAGGCTCGTGCCGAAGCACTCTTCCGCGAGGCCCTGGCAAATTACCGCCAGACCCTCCTCGTTGCTATTCGTGACACTGAAAACGCGCTTCTCGGCACCCGAAGCTTGGACCAAACTCTAGCTGCACAGACGAAAGCGACTGAGGCTTCCGCCCGCACTGCCCGCCTTGTGCGAGTTCGCTATGAAGGAGGATTGGATTCTCTTTTCGAAGTCACCGAAACCGAGCGCCAGACTCTCGAACAAGAGCGACTTTTGACCCAGACGGAACTCGCGCGTCAATTGGCGACCGTCAACCTGATTCAAGCGTTGGGCGGCGAAGTCAAATCCGCTAAGTAGTCGCATCGCGAGTCCATTCTTGCCCTCAACCGCTGCCTCATTCTAAAGTTTCGCCATGAGAACATTCATGAACTTCACCCTCGCAATCTTTCTCCTCATTGCCTTCGTGGGTTCAGGTGCTTTTTTCCTCATCGTCTCCCAAGATTTGAAGCTCGAAAGAAGGGAGGCCAGCAGCGCGCCAAGTCCTGCTGCGGAAGCTGCCGACACCGTGGAAGAACAGCTTGTTCCCAGTGTCGAAGGCTAGCCTCACAGAAGCTTTTCGGAGGCGCTAGGTCCAACCGCCGAGCCGGGCAATCGTCTGCGCAATGAGGAGGAGAATCAGCAAGAAGGCGACTCGAAACCGCTTTTCGAATGTCTCCAGCTTTTTCCGCCACTTCTCACTGAGATCGCGAGGCAGGGCCAAATAGACCGGACAAACTATCAAGCCCAGCATCACAAGCGGGGTGAACCAGTTCGACGAAAGCCCTTCCCCTAGGTCTCCTCGCAAAAAGGCCTTGCAACCTCGGGTGAGACCGCATCCGGGACAGCGCCAGCCCGTCAAAGCTTCCCAGAGGCAACGCCAGACCTGAACTTCAAAAAGGGAAAGCAGTAAGTAAACAAAGGCAAATCCGAGCAAGCTCAGCAGGACGGCCCTTTCTTTCAATAAGGCACTCGCCAGAGGCAGACGACCCAATTGCTGCCAGAGCCATTTCATTTTAGAAATTCTTGTCGGGCCCTTGCGACGTCCTGCTTTATCTGAGCAGTGAGGGCATCCAAACCCTCAAATTTCCGCTCTTCTCTTAACAAATCCTTGAACCTAAATTCGACTTCTTTTCCATAAAGGTCGCCAGCCCAGTCTAAGATGTGCACCTCCAACAATCGGTCGCCGTGGTTGCCCAAGGTCGGACGGTGTCCGAGGTTTGCCACTGCGGGGCACCACTCATCCTCCCAGCGGGCTTCCACTGCCCAGACCCCATTAGGAGGAAGCTGCTCCACGGTTGGAACGACGTTGGCAGTGGGAAAGCCGAGCTCGCGGCCCAACTTTTTGCCCTCCCGGACGGTCCCCATCACTGAGTAAGGTCGCCCCAACATCTCTTCGACCGCTGCTAGGTTACCATCTCGCAAAGCCTGTCGAATGCGCGTGCTACTGATACGCTCACCCGCGATCATGACCGCTTCCACGGCATCAACCAACACATCCTCTTGCTCTCCAAACTCCTGCAATCTCTCCACCGTTCCCTGTCGGTCTTTTCCAAAACGCCAGTCAGTCCCCATGGCGAGTGCATGCAATTGGGGCGCCTGCGACAACTGCTGCAAAAAGACTTCGGGCTTCTGCTCGGCGAACTCGCGGTCAAAGTCGACGACCACAATCAAATCCATGCCCAACTCTTCTAACAGACGAATCTTGTGGGTCAGGCTAGCCAGCAATCTGCGCGGGGCTCGCTCGGGCGCCAGAACCTGAATGGGGTGCGGCTCGAAGGTGAGCACTCCTGCCAGTCCCCCACTTGCTTGGGCACGCGCAACCGCTTTTTCCATCACTGCTTGATGTCCCAAGTGGAGACCATCAAACACACCGAGAGCCAACGAAAGAGGTGAATCAATTTCGCTGAGATCAGAAAAAGCAAGGCGCCGAATCACGCCTTGCTTATGAAGTTATTTCTGTCGCGAGACAACGCTGGACTTACTTCAAACTTTGAATCGAAGCCCGCACCGAGATTCGGTCACGTTGAATAGGAATCAACCATCCACCAGGTTGGAAACCTCCGGAGGAGTAATTGCCGCCCACTTCCCAACCGATGCCGGGAGTGTGCGTCACCATCCAAATCGCATAACGACCTTGTCCGCCGAAAATACCGTCCCAACTTTCGACCGTCCAAACGTGGTCGTGGGAACCATCTTCGTTGAACTGCTTGGTGGTGCCCCCGACCAAACGCCCACCCCAAGGGTAAGGGATATCGGCATCATTGACGATGACAGCCACTGTCGATGTGGGGTAGAGGTCATTCCAGGTGAAGGTGACTTCAGGCGGCTCTTTCTCGTAACCCACCTCATCCTCACCGAGGACAAACCCTTCATCAGCAGGCAACTCGCCATCCAAACGGGCAATGATGGAAGGAACAGCCTGACTGTATTCGTAGGGAATCAACTTGGGATCGGACAGCCCTTGCACGCCCCCTGACCAGACGGGCCAAACTTTCACACGAGCTTGATCCAAAGCACTCCCGTCAACGCCGCCACCATTCGGCGAGCGCACCACGAAGTGCTCCTCTCCACGAGCCTTGTCGGGAGCTCCGGGATTCAAACTAGTAAAAAAAGTCAAATCACCCGGGGTCTGAGGAAAAGTGCCGTTGCCCTCTAACACGAGTTCCGAGTGCGCGGGATTAGTAATCTCGCCACCGGGGATGAAGGTCTCACCACTACCGTAGCTTTGTGAGAATAACTGAAGCCTCACTTCTTCCGCTGCCAAGGGAACGTCTTCGGGAAGAAAAGAGGAGCTAGAGGAATCCCAGAGACCGGACACTTCCACTTGCACCCGGATCGGCTGATCAGCGCGGGTACTTGGGATGGCAGAGGTATCATCATGGGTGAAAATCTCGATTTCAGCCTTCGGCAAAAAAGCCCCCACCGCAGACTGGTCAAGGAACCAATCTTGAAAAGGAGAAGCCTGAATGGTGGACAGGATGAAGATAGCTCCAGCTTCTGGCACGGGCTCGCCTACCAACACGTTGGCTCCTTCCGCGCCAATATTACCGGGCATGTTCCAGAGCAAGGGAGCATCATCACTTCCTCCCATTTCGACCATTTCGATGACATTGGTAAATCCACTTTGCGCAGACAAGATGCCCGAGGTGAGGAGAGAGAAGCCGAGAAGTGATTGAGTCTTCTTATTCATAATTTCTATTAGGGGCTTGGGTTAGTTTTGAGCGGTCGCTTCTGAAATTTTCGGAGGCCGAGTTGAGATGGGACCTCCCTTGCAAACTGAAATCACGACGCGCCCGCTTTCGATCAAACTTTCGCGCACTTCATCAGTGATGGCATCATTTCCACGTGCCTGTTCTAAAGTGACACTGTAGGTGGAAAGCCAGCCGCGATTCTTCGTCACGAAGGATGCAAACGGAACGTATTTCCCTTTGGCTTCTTGGAGATTCACGCGGTCCTGGAATTTATCTGGCACGCAGAGAAGAGCTCCCTTGGGCACGAAGGTCCAGTTTCTCCCACTCGATAAAATCAAGGAACGGTCCAGAATACTCGACTGCGAAGGATGCGCTTGCGATTCCGCCTTTTCCTTCGGCTGTAAGCGCAAGGCCCGTTGCTGGGCAGCATCCCGTTTGGCAATGAGTTCCTCGCGGGTCAGACGACCGCTGGTGTCGGCAGCTGCAGTCCCAAGAGTTACCAGCATGAGACTGAACGCTCCCGCTCTTGTCCTCAATTGAAGAAACTTCATAGTTCGTTTTTGGCGTTCTCTTTGATTATTCAGCTTCCTCGGTTTGGAAGGTCAGGAGGAAGATCATGTCCTGCATGTCCCCTCCGCCCCCGCTGCCGGGTGCCATGGAGTGAGTGAGCTCAAAGGCCACGATGACGTCGCGAGGGCCAATAGAGACGGCTCCGCTATCGTCGAGATAAGGGGCGATGTGCGTGCCCAAAGTAGATTGAGTATCCCAAGTTGCATAGCTTGGCGGGTAGTCGCCATTTTTCAAAAGCACGACATTGGGGTCGCTCTCTCCGGAGTAATACCAATTACCACCCGAATAGTTGGCTTTGGCAGCAAACTTGACGGTATCGTCCTCTTCCAACTCTTCCTGCCAAACAATCGCGGATGGATTCACGTAGGGCTGGGTGTTGTTGAAGAGAAGACGCCAACCATTCGAGTTGCGACGTCCATATCCAGAGACACGGATGTGACGGTAGCTCACTACCCAGCGCCAGCCGTTCCAATACTCGCGACGTTCTTGGACGTCGGCGGCGAGGCAGCGAACCTGCATCGTCAAATCAGACTTAGGGACAATCAATCCGGGAGGAGTGATGGTGATAAAGGTCGTGATATCCTCAGGATACGTAATATTCCAATCCAGTCTTGGAAAGGTCCCCGCAACAACGAGGTCTGAATCGGCATCAATATTTCCTGTCGGAGTATCGGATGCGGAGGCCATCGGAGCGAAGGCGAGAGCTCCGAGTAATAGGAGCATTGGGTATTGAGTCTTCATAGGAACAAGTGGTTTGAATTCGGGGTAGCAATCCCGGCAACAACTCGTTTATGACATGAAAACTTTGAACGTTCAATTATTTTTTACATTTATTAACATTTTAGCTCACTTTCCCATCAATCCTTTAAAATAAAGGAGTTCAGAGACGTGAGGAACTGACCAAAGTTTACAATTCGAGCTAAAAATTGAGTTCCAACCAGCTTCGGCAGCCACCATGACGCTTTTTCCGGTAGACAATATTTAAGTTTTCCGAAGTTTTTTTAATCGTCACGAAAGCTGCGTGAAGACTCTGCCCTTTCATCCCCTTCATCTCCCAATCGAAGCGCTCCCGCACCACCTCTTCGGTCCAGATATGCTGCTCATTGAGAGCGGCGACATCTTCCCAATTGTCTAGCGTTATCGCACTGGTGACTTCGCATTCCCACTCGATCGGAACCACGTCACCTTCCTGCCATTCATTTAGACCCGCCTCTCCAAATTTTTCCCAATCGGCAGGTTTCACTCCTTCACCTTGGGTGTGAAAGCGGGTTGGAAAGAGCGCAAAGCGTTCATGCTTCCAAGCAAACCCCTCTCTCCCTTCGTGAATACCACCCTTGCGCAAAATCACGGACTGCCTCCCTGCGCCCAGTGCTTTGCAAACCACCTGCCACTCTTTAAATGCGATCATGCCCTTTCATCACCTCCCGCAGGAGTGAGGGCAACTTTCATTTTAGCGAAACTGCTCAAAAGCGTGCTGGCGGATGTTCGCTCACAAAGGACACGCACTCCTCGACGCCGTCAACTAGGGCCAAATACTTTCCATAAGGCTTCTCCCCTGCCTGTCGTTGGACCGTTTCAAAGATTCCCGTTTGCTCTCCGAACCAATCACTTCCCAGAAAGACCATCGGGCTCACTACCTCGAAGGTCTGGTAATGATTCTGGCAGGCGTCCATGAAGACCTCTTGGGTCGTTCCTGCGCTTCCCCGCGCATAGATCACTCCGTGGGTGGCAATTGCTAGCAGTCCATCCTCCCTGAGACTGTTAGAAAAATACTTGGCTACATGTTGGGCGAACCAATTGGTAGGCTCGTGTCCATAGAACCAAGTGGGCACCGCCAATGACGACACTCCTGTTGGAAAACGCTCGATGATATCCAGTGCCAACTGGGCATATCCCGCGTCGCGGTAGCCAGGTGCCTGCTCAAGATGAGCAAGAGCCCATTCCAAGGCCTCCTTCTCCTCCCCCACCAGATAGGCTCCCAAGTTGCCTGCCTCCATCACCCCTGGCCCCCCTCCGGTAGCGACAAAATAGCCCTCTTTAGCCAAAGCCCAGGCCACCCGAGCCACTCGCTTGAAGTCGTCTTCATTGCGCCCCATGGAATGCCCGCCCATAATTCCCACTACCTTTTTGACTCCATCCTTCTCGACCCTGCCTTCCAGCAAATCAGCCAAAGCATCGTCAACGGCATGATCGTGCAACCGCATTGCAAGCGCTTCCAAGATGTGAGGATGCTTTCGCCCCCGCTCCGCGAAACGCTCATAGATGCGAAGATCGAGACTGAGGTCCTGCTCCGGAGTCCAGCCCTCCATCAACTCCTCACGTGAGTAAAGCCGCGGTCGGTAAGGGTCGAACGGCAACTGCGGGAAGGACGGGAAGACGGTTGCGCCCTTAAAAATCAGATCCTCTACCTCAACCCCCTTGGGAAAATCACACCCGAGGAAAACCGCGCCTTCACAATCGACCTCCGACCAAGGAACTCCCGCTCTCGATAAATCCAAGCCCTGCACCACCGCATCACGCAACTGTCCCTTCTGCCGCAACAGACTGTTTAACGAATCAATTTCCCGCACCGCTTTCATAGCTCATCAGCCAATCGGAAAAAGAGGCACCTGAGAACTGAAAAGCCCCTCAAGTCTGTCCTTCGTAAAAGCCGTCCTTCGTAAAAGCAGAGACGCACCCGACCAAGCCATTAGCTCATCAGGTCATTGGACTGAGCCCAGCTGCCGAGCGGCCTGCAATGTATTCTTCATCAACATTGCAATCGTCATTGGTCCGACCCCACCGGGAACCGGAGTGATCGCTTCGCACAGCTCGGCGACTTCCTCGTAAGCAACATCACCTGTGAGACGATAGCCGCGCTTTTTGGTAGCGTCCTCCACACGGTTCACTCCCACGTCGAGCACGACTGCGCCCGGCTTCACAAAGTCTTTCGTGACCATCTCCGGGCGTCCCACTGCCGCGACTAAAATATCGGCTCTCCGGCAGACCGCAGCCAAATCCTTTGTCCGCGAGTGAGCGATGGTGACGGTGGCATCCGCTCCCTTCGCCACCAATAACAGAGCCATCGGTTTTCCGACAATCATACTGCGGCCCACGACCACGACTTCTTTTCCCGCCGTCTCAATCTCGTATTCTTTGAGGAGTCTCATACAACCGGCCGGAGTACAGGCCACGAATCCAGAGGGGTCCTCCAAGGTCAGCTTGGCCACATTCTCGGGATGGAAGCCATCGACATCTTTGGCAGGATCGATGGCCAGCACCACCTTGGCCTCGTCGATATGTGACGGTAGCGGAGATTGCACCAAAATGCCGTGAATCGCCCCATCCGCGTTGAGCTCTTCCACGACTCGAAGTAAGTCTTCCTCGGAGGTCTCTTTGGGAAGAACAATCTTGCGTGAGTAAACCCCAATTTCGCCACAAGTGCGAACCTTGGAACCCACATAAACCTGCGAAGCTGGGTCTTCCCCCACCAAGACCACAGCCAAGCCCGGAGTGACTCCGTCACCCTTCAACACCTCCACTTCGGCACGACACTCTTCCAGAACTTTAGCGGATACCGCTTTGCCATCGATCACTTTCATCGGTCGCCCGGATTCAAGCTGTCCCGCATCACTTCTTCCACCCTTTTCCGCTCCATTTCGAATTCTTCCCGCCCTAACTTAGCTGGAATGCTGATTTCTTCTCCAAAAGTGACCTCCACCCGACTAAATGGCTTTGGAATCTGAAACTTGTCCCAAGATTTGAGAGCCCAGTAGCTCTCATAATTGACCAAAAAGGGAATAATCGGCACCCCGGTCAAAGAGGCGAGCTTGACGATTCCGGGCTGGACCACATAGCGAGGCCCCTTGGGTCCATCGGGCGTGATGCAGACGTGACGACCTGCTTCAATTTCTTTTTTGAGGGTCACCAGAGCGGCTCCACCCCGACGCGAAGACGAACCGCGCACTGCACCTAACCCAAAACACTCCATCGCTGCCGCCAAGGTAGCACCATCTCGACTGGCACTGGTGAGGACCACTCCGGGACGAAGAGCCAACCAAGGAGCAGCTGCTCCCGCCGCGCCAATCATCCGGTTGTGATAGAGAGCAAAGATACAGGGCCCCTTGGTCGAGGGACCATTGCACTCATACTTGGTTTTCATGCGCAGGGTCTTGGTCAAGGAGACCGCGAACCATCCTGCCGCACTCCCTGTCGCGACCGATTTCCAATTACCTTTTACCTCGTTCTTCTTTCCCATTGCCTGTTTTTCTCTACGTCAAAGCCGAACCTCGCAAGCTTTCGCTTAAAAATTGACGGCGCGAAAGCACCTCCCGATAGCGTTCATATTCCTCGCGCTGGGGCTCGCAACGGCTGCCTTCCGCAGGCTCCGCAGCATAGGCTGCAATTTCCTGATAACTGAGGTCCTCCCCGCTTTCTGCGAAAAAGGTCACCGCAGATTGTAAGGCAGCCCCCAAAGCGGCCCCGTCGCCGCCCTTGACCGCTGCTACTGGCAATCCAAAGACGTTAGAGACCAACTGGCGCCATACCTGGCTTCGGGACCAATCTCCCGCGACATGGACATGCTTGGGCTCGAAGCCCAGCTCCACGATGCGCTCCAGGCTGTGCCCGAATTCCAACGCCACGCCCTCCGCTGCCGAACGAGCAAGATTGATTTGGCTATAGTTCTCGCGCGTCATGCCATGGAGAAAACGAGCAGGCACGCCATTCGCACCCGTCTCTGCCAATGGAAGAAAAACCAGTCCCTCCGCGCCGCAGGGAGCCACTTCCACGGCTTGCTCGAGCTTCTTGGAACCCCAACCGAAGGTACTACTGACCATTTCCAAGGGGTCGGTGGCGCCAAGCGTCGCTACCGTCGGCATCCATTGATCGGTGCTATCACAGAAGCAATCGACCTCGCCTCGGGGATCGGCAATGGGCTCGGAACTCACCCCCGAGACCCGGCCTTCATACCCGAGACGAACAGTCACTCCTCCCGAAGAAACATTGCCGGCCCCAATCGCTTCCATCATCGCCGTTCCTCCTCCGGCACTCACGAGAATTTCTCCCGAAAGTCCCCAAGATGCCGCAAGGTCGGCTCGTAAAGGCCCCTGCGAACCACGCGAAGAACAAAGCGGCGGCAAACAGTCCGCGAGCCGGGCATCAATCAAATCCAAAATCGGCTGCGACCACTCACGCTGACGCACATCCATGAGCCCCGAAACGGAGGCATCGCCGAACTCCATCCGTTTGACGCCCGTCAGCCAATAGTTTAGGAAATCATGAGGCGCCAAAACAGTGGCGAGTTGTTCGAAATGGTGGCGTTCCCTCTTTTTGAGCCAGTGGAGAAAGGCTGGTGCTCCGTCAGGCGAGACAACATTGCCCGTCAGCTCAATCATCCCAGGAGGGCCGCCGAAAGCGCGACTGATCTCCTCGCTCTCCTCAATCATGGACAGGTCTCCCGCCAATTTAGCTGGCCTCAGGATCCGGTTCTCGTGATCGAGGGCAACCAAACCGTGACTTTGGGCACTAACCCCGATACCTGCGACCCGATCCCGACCCGGTCCTAAGCGTGCCAAACACTGGCGCACCGCCGAATCCAGAGCCGAGATCCAACCCGCCGGATCCTGCTCGCGCGAGCCTGCGGGCAATCCCGACAACAGCTGGTGATCCGAATACCCCTCCGCAACTACCGAGGCTAACTCCAAGTCCAAAGCCGCCACAACGGTGCGATGAACATTGGAATCGATGCCGAGGAAAAACATGAAGGTGCGGTAGTCAAAGACTTTAAGGCCCTTCTGACAATCGCGAAGACCGTTCTATCTTGCCACCTGAATGCCTCAGTTTTCGACGACTGCGAGCCACCCCTCTTCACGCCAAGCCTCGGAGACGGGTCGCTGGGCTCAAATCAGGCTTCGTGATTTTGCACCTTCAGAACAGTCAGAGGTCAGCAAAGACGTCATCAGCGGCCACCGATTCCCCAAAGAATTCTCGATCCTCATTCTGACCTCTTGCCCCGACCGGGCTCTACTTCTTTCTCCCTCGGGTCGATTTACGGGCGCTCTTCTTTTTACCCGACTTCTTGGAGGCCTTTTTCTTGGCACCATCACGAGAGTTTTTGGAATCGGTGTTTCCACGTCCTCGGCTCCCTCGTCCACTTTCCCGTTGCGAAGACTTTCTGGCAGATTTCTTCTTCGACTTGGCTCCCTCTTCGTGGGGAAGACTGGCAATCTCCACTATTGAAAAGTCGACTCGCTGTTCGATGAAATCGACCTTTTTAACCTGCAAGCGAACCGGAACCCCGCCTTGCACCCGCTTCTCGCGATTATCGAATGAGGGGCCACCGCTATTGAAGCGCCAACCCCGCCCGGGAAGGTCATCGAACTTAACCAAACCTTTCTGCATGATATCGGTGGCTTCGACAAACAATCCCATCGACCTAACCTCAGTCACCACTCCGGTAAAGACTGGTGGGTCTTCCGAGGTGCGGGTCATCTCCAACCATTCCAAGAGCTTAAGAGTCTTGGTTTCCTGCTCTGCGAAACTAGAATTGCGCTCGGTCTCGGAGATGTGAATCGCCGCTTCGACACACTCCTTCTGTCTCATCGTGCGGTCAGGGTTTTCGGGACGGTTTTTGAGTAAACTTTGCAAAGCCCGGTGAACCACCAAGTCTGCATAGCGCCGGATGGGACTGGTAAAATGAGCATAATCAGCTTTCGCAAGACCGTAGTGCCCCAGTGGTTCCGCTGAGTATTCAGCGCGGCGCAGACTCCGAAGAAGCCCCAACTTGATATTGTGTTCCTCAGGAGAGCCAATCGCTTGGTCAATCAAACTCTGGATATGGGCTCGGTTGGTGAGGTCTCCTACCTGATAACCGTGAGCACGCGCCATCTCAGCAAATTCCATCAATTTTTCCGGATCGGGATCGTCATGTATTCGATAGAGGGCAGGCTTCTGTCGGTCCCGCAAAATCTTGGCCACTGCTTCGTTAGCAGCCAACATACACTCCTCGATTAATTGATGACTCTCGCAATGCTCAACCTTCTTGTAGCCAGTAGCCTCCTTGCTTTCCTCATCGACGAGGACTTTGATTTCGTCCATCTCCATATCGAGAGCTCCTCGCTTAAAGCGTCGTTTGCGGAGCACGCTGGCTAACTTCCAAGCCTCGGGAATCATCGTTTCCAAATCCTTCTTAAGCTTGCCTTTGAAGCGCGGAGGGACACTGCCCCCATCGAGGACCTCTTGGGCATTTTCGTAGGAGAGCTTGGCTTGGCTGTTGATGTAAGCATCGACAAAGACACTTTTCTTCATCAGTCCCTTGGCATCAAAATCCATCACCGCACACTTGGTCAATCGCACTTCGTCGGGCCGAAGCGAACAAATGCCATTACTTAAATTCTCGGGAAGCATGGGCAGGACCCGGTCGACGAGGTAAGTGGAGTTCCCTCGCTTCAGCGCTTCTTTATCGAGAAAGGTTCCCGGCTTCACATAGTGAGAGACGTCCGCGATGTGAACCGCCAAGGTCCAACCGCCATCCTCCTTGCGCTCGACCCAAATGGCGTCGTCATGGTCCTTGGCATCGAAGGGGTCGATGGTGATCACCAAGCGATCGGTCCAGTCTTCGCGGCGCTCCTTTTCGCTTTCGGGAACCTCCACCGCAACTCGTTCCGCCTCCGCGACGACCTCATCTGGGAAGTGAGTCTGTAATCCGTATTTGTGGACCACACTCATGATATCCACCCCCGGACTATCGGGCCAGCCGATGATTTCCTTCACGCGACCGCGAGGGTCTTCTCCCTTGCGCCACTCGATGAGTTCAACTGCCACTTTCTGTCCGTCTTTGGCTTCAGAGCCCTGTTCGACTTCGAGAGTCTGCGGGAGAGCTTCGGAATCCGGCTGGATGTAGGCGAAGCCTTTGCGATTGAAGTAGACCCCCACCACGAGGCGGTCAGTCCGCTTCACAATCCGCTCGATCGTTCCATGAGGATCCACCTCTCCATCGCGACCGCGCTTGAGCACGACCTTCACCTCGACGGTGTCTCCATCCATCGCCACTCCGGTGCGATTGTTCGGGATGTATATTCTTTTGACGACATCAAGGTCGAAGCCGCTTTTTTCGTTAGCCGACTCATTGAGGTCCGGATAAACGGTGCCGTGGCCTTTGGGAAAAATCCGGATTCGTCCGGTGATGAGCCCTTTGCCACCCTCGTTTTCGTCTTTAGCGACTTCGATGCGTGCTTTTTTACCAGGCTTCAAACTACCGTCCTCGACCATAGCGGAGAGGATACGGCGGAATTCGGCCCGCTCCTTCGGGGCCAGACCCAACTCGCGGGCCATTTCACTTTTGGTCAAAGGCCGTGCCCCTGACTTGCCGAGCAACTCTAGGATGCTCTTTCTCATTTGTTTTTCGTTCACTTAAAAAATTTTTCTTACTAGTTCTTTCGTCGCTCAGCCCCTTGTTACCTTTTGGCAACCTCGGTCAGCTGAGCGCGGGCAGTGGGTGCGACAAGACGTCAAAAGAAGAGGAAAGGTCGGAAAGAGCGGCTTGCTGGGGGTGCTCGCTCATTAATCTTAGTTCCGCGGTCTTCGGTTCGAGTCTT
>CAZGXV010000014.1:0-8828 GCA_964529725.1 uncultured Roseibacillus sp. | reverse complement strand
TTGCTGGGGGTGCTCGCTCATTAATCTTAGTTCCGCGGTCTTCGGTTCGAGTCTTTGGTCCGAATTCCTCACCGCGCAGATGACACTAGTTGCTGCTAGTTACCACTAGTTTCGGCTGGGAAACTCGTCGGTGACAAGAGCAATATATCGCTCTCCCGATGCGGTGAGCGTCGCAGTAGATCCCGTCCCTGTCAACCTTCCGATTGTGTAGTGTCGATGGTCAATGCGGGTGGAGCGCACGTAAGTGACCGTTGGTTTGTCCACTTCCCGATTGCTGGGTGCGACCCCAATTAGGAACCCGGAGCGAGTGAAGGCCATCTCCCAAGATTTGCTGGGCTTGTCATGATTTCCAAACCCCATCCATCGGTAACGACGCACGATGGGAAGCGGTCCGGAAGTCTTTCGGGGAGTGGTGATACGGTAGTGCTGCGGCAGGGCATGGATGTGCTTGCTTAAATTGAGATTCGGGTTTTGGCGTAACTTGAGATAGATATCCGCCAAATCAATCCCCGAGAGATTGAGCCCGTTGTAGTTGCCATGTGGATTGGCGGCATTGATGAACTCGTTGTAACGCTCGGAAAGAACAATATTGAGTTCCAGATGGAGATGGGCGCGGGAATTATTGAGCCCCCGGCCCGTGGAACCCAAAATTCCGAGTATAGAATTAGCCGAGACACGCTGACCAACCTCAACAGCCGTGGTCGCGAGATGAGCGTAGAGAGAGCAAATGGGGCCGTAGCCAAAGTCGTGTTGAACGACCACATACTTCCCGTAGTTAGAGCGAGTTGCGGAAGGGTTAACGTAGACCACTCGTCCTGCCGCAATCGCCTTCACTGGGTCGGTGGGTATTCCTCGGGCATCGCGAGCCACTGGACGAATATCGAGACCTTCGTGAAAACGAGTGTAGACCCGCCCCTTGCCGGGAAACTCACGGGCATTGCGCACGAAGCCCCACGAACCTGATTCCGGAGGCCTGCTGGTGAGGTTGGTCGGCATGTAAAAGCCAGCAAGGTCACCTCTGAACAAAGCGTCATTGGCAGTCGGAAGCTGGAGCGACAACCTCTGGCCGAACAGCGAAAACGAACAGAACAAAAACCCAAGAATGAACGCGAAAACTTTCCTCATTTTTTGCGCTGCTTTTTCCACTCCGTCGCCGATTGCCCAATGCGAGGCATCATTTGGTCCGCCATCGAAATCTCGCGCGTGGTGATGCCCTGCCAAATGACCAACACACCGTCATTGATGGTCTGGTCGATGCTGACTACGTCCAACGGTCGCCCATTGACCCGCGCCATCAGGAGCTTGCCTTGGTTCGCGTTCGTCATCGCCGCTAGCCGTTGCGCGCCCGTGCGGTTGAGCTTAAGCATCACGCCATAGGAGTAACCGTCGTCCGCAGGAAACGGTCGGAAAGACTCAATATCACGGGTGGAGACCTCGGGCGAAAGGCGGAACCAAACCCGCGTTCCAGCCACTTCCTGCGGCACAGACATTTTGGGGCCATCGGTTTCCGCCCCCTGCAAATTGAACTGCACCACCAGCCTCTCATCCTTCTTGCCCCCTGCCATCAGGTTGAAACAACAGAGGAGCCAGACGGCCAATATTGAAATCTTCATCAGCCCTTGGGTATCGGAAAAGGCGAGAAAGGTCAAAGTCCGACCTCGGCAGCTTTTTTGCGAGGTGGAAAGCAGAGCGGAGCCACTGCCGAAGTTCTTCCGTTCCCTCCTTGCCAGCAACGACTATTTGCGCGCAGTCTTTGGGCATGAAGCACCTGTGGCTCGGCCTCTCGGCCCTCTCCCTTTTTCTTTTCGCCAGTTGCGGCGGCGTTACCAGTAGCGGTGGTTATACCGGAGGCGGTCGTCCCAACATGGGTGGGCCCACCATTGATGAGCGAAAGCTGCAAATCGCGACCGAACCCCGAGGCGATTTCTTTTATGGCCGTCGCTATCACGTCCGCAAAACCCGCTTTTGGGGCTTTATCCGCAAACCTGGACAAGACTGGTCGAAAGCCAAGTTGGTGATGTTCAATGAGAAACAAGGGCGGCAACCCGACCGTTACTCGGAGATTGGCCCTCCCGAAAAGCGCTATGGCTTCGACAATAATTACGAGTACCGCATCAAAGGCTACTTCAGCGGCGAGAAGGCCTACGAAATCAATTCCAATCAATTCCTCCCCGAATTCGTCCTGACCGGCTATGAGCTTTTGGATAAAGACCCGGGCTGGCTTTTCTCTCCGCGCGACCACTACGATCCAGCCCGCATCACTCTCGCGCCCCGCTTCTAGCAGTCATGACCTCGCCAACCGATCTCCACGTCGTCGCCAACAATCCGCTCCCGTCTCCCGCCTTCCTCCAGTCGGAAATCGCCGCTTCACCTAGCGAGACCGAGCTCATTACTTCCTCGCGACGAGAAATTAGCGACATCATTTACGGGAGAGACGACCGCTTTCTTCTCATCGTCGGTCCCTGCTCTATCCACGATCCCGAAGCTTGTCGCGAGTATGCTGAGAAGCTGGCCCAGTTGTCGGAGGAGGTGCGCGACCAAATCCTGATCGTGATGAGGGTCTACTTTGAAAAGCCCCGCACTACCGTAGGATGGAAGGGGCTCATCATGGACCCTGACCTCAATGGGAGTGATGACATCATTAAAGGCCTCACTGCTGCCCGCACCTTCTTGCGCGAAGTGCTTTCCCTCGGTCTTCCCACCGCCACTGAACTGCTTGACCCCATCACGCCACAGTTCATTGCCGACCTCATCAGTTGGTCGGCAATTGGTGCCCGCACCTCGGAATCGCAGACGCACCGCCAGATGGCCTCCGGGCTCTCCATGCCTCTTGGTTTTAAGAATGCCACCTCCGGTTCTCTCAAAGCTGCCACCAACGCCATCAAGGCCGCGACTCAACGACAGACTTTTCTAGGAGTCTCAGGCCAAGGAATCGCCTCGGCAGTGACCACGAAAGGAAATCCCCACTGTCACCTCATTCTCCGGGGCGGAGACAATGGCCCCAACTACGACGAAGCTAGTATCGCACGCACCTGCGAGGCTCTCCGCGAGTCCCAGCTCCCCGAAACGGTAATGGTCGATGCCTCGCACGCCAACTGCGGCAAGAATCACGAGCAAATGCCGGCCGTTTTTGAGAACATTATCGCGCAACGTGTCGCCGGGAACAAAGCAATCACTGGAGCCATGTTAGAGTCGCATCTGGTAGCTGGCAATCAACCCTTCCCACAACCCCTCGAACAGTTGACCCGGGGGCAATCCATCACCGACCAATGTATCGACTGGTCGACCACCGAGCGTCTTATTATGGAGGCCGCGTCCGCCCTCTCGCCGTGAGTGATTCACAATTGGAAGTCCTCTACGAGGACGAGTGGGTGATTGCGATCAACAAGGAAGCGGGCCACCTCGTTCATGCCGCTGACAACCCTCAACCAGAAGACGTGGTGGCAATGAAGCTGGTCCGCAACCACACGGGCTTGAAAATCTTTCCCACCCACCGACTGGATCGACCCACTTGCGGAGTCCTTCTATTTGCCAAGAACAAGACCGCAGCCCGCGCTCTCAACCGGGCCTTTGAGCGTAAACAGATCCAAAAGAGCTATCACGCCGTAGTTGCAGGTCGTCCTTCTTTAGAAGCATGGACTTGTTCGCAAGAGGTACAGAAAAGCTCCGACCTCCCATTCAAGAACGCCGCTACCGAATTCGAAGTTTTGGAAAATTACCCGGAGAATCTCACCCTTCTCGAAGCTCGCCCCCTAACAGGTCGCTATCATCAGATACGAAAGCACCTTCTCCACGCAGGCCTCCCCATTGTGGGCGACTACCTCTACGCTGGCCTCGAAACTTGCGAGGCCCTTCGCCATCAGCTAGGAATCGGCACTCGAATGCTGCTTCAATGCCGAAGCCTCACCTTTGCCCACCCTATTTCCAAAGAAGAACTCACCATCACAGCTCCTCCAGAAACGCTATTCTCGCCTGACAGTTGGACCACGTCGTGCTGATCAACTCTCGCCGCAAGCTCGAGAACTGGGCTAAGGTAACCGCAAGGGCAAAAAGGAAGACCTTCCCTCTTCAGCGAAAGATAGCGGCTTGGAAAGACCGCGCTCCAGACTTGCCCCCTGCCGCCCTACGCGCTACCACCCGCCCATGTCCGTTCGCACTCGCTTTGCCCCTTCGCCCACTGGCTATCTGCATGTTGGTGGCGCGCGCACCGCCTTATTCAATTGGCTCTTTGCCCGCAAGCATGGTGGATCCTTTGTGCTGCGAGTCGAGGACACTGACCAAGCTCGCAATACCGAAGAAGCTCGCCAGGCCATCTTTGATGGGATGAGCTGGCTTGGGCTCGATTGGGACGAGGGTGAAGGCAAGGGCGGCGACCATGGACCTTACAACCAGTCCGAGCGAACAGCCATTTATCAGAAGCATTTCGATACTCTGCAGGCAGCGGGACGACTCTACGAAGACGACGGGGCCTGGCGCTTTCGCTTCGAGCGTAAACCCATCGTCATGAACGACCTCGTAGCTGGTGAGGTCACCATTGATTACACCGACGAGTCCAACACCCCCGACATGGTGATTCGACGTTCGGATGGTTCCTTTGTTTTTCACTTTGTCAACGTGGTGGACGATTTAGAGATGGAGATCAGCCACGTCATACGAGGCGAAGATCACCTCATGAACACCCCCAAGCACCTGCAACTTTTTGAGGCCCTTGGTGTCGCACCACCCCAGTATGCTCACATCCCCCTCATCCTAAACGCCGACGGCTCCAAGATGTCCAAGCGCGATGAAGGCGCAGCAGTCTCGGACTATGCCACCAAGGGATTTCTCTCCCCTGCCACTGTCAACTTCCTCGCCCTTCTCGGCTGGTCACCCAAGGATGATTCCGAGGTTTTTTCGCCAAAAGAGTTGATTGAAAAATTCAGTCTCGAATCTGTCAATCGGGCGCCAGCGAAGTACGATGCGCAGAAGTGCACTTGGCTCAACCAACAGCACCTGCTCGCACTTTCACCCGAAGAGTTTACCAGTGTGGCGGCCGACTACTGTCACCCCCTTCCCGATAATTTCGCAACCATCGCGACCTCGGTTCAGGAAAAAGTATCTCTCCTGACCGAGGTGCCCGAAGCCATCGCTTTTTACTCCAATCCCGATTACCCGATCGACCCCGAACAGCTTGCGAAAGTGGGGAAAAACGAGCAAGCGGCCGCACTCCTCGGTGCCCTTGCGACGGCCTTCGAAACCCTTTCTGATTGGTCTGCAGCCAAGGACACCATAGCGGCAACCGCAAAGGAAAATGGGGCGAAACCCGGACAACTCATGTTTCCTCTGCGCATCGCGCTCTCGGGAAAAGGAGGCGGACCGGACCTAGGCGCGATTCTCGCAATTTTAGGTCAGGAAGAATCGGTTCGCAGGATTCGGCGCACCGTCGGTCTTTTGAATTAAGCCTTCCGCCATTCTGGCCCATCGCGTGCTCATTCCAGAGAAGGACCACTTGGAACTCACTTTGACATGAGCAAGAATAAAGAACTGAAGAAACTGGAGGAGAAGGTCGTTTCTCTGCGCGGACAGGATTTCATTCTCGATGCAGCCTTGGCCAAAATGCTCGGGACCACCACCTCCAGCCTTTTGCAAATGGTGACTAAGAACAGGAGCCGCTTTCCGAAAACATTTATCACCGATGCGAAAAAGAAAGACGTCGCGCTCCTCATCGAGAACAAACATCTCACGAAGAAGCAGGCGAACAGTCGCACTAAACCCCCACTCTTGTTCACAGAGGCGGGAGCCTACATGGCGGCCTTTTTGATGCGGACCGCAACGGCCGACCAGCTTTCGCTTGCCGTTCTCAGCACCTTTCTTGAGAACGAAAAATAGTCGTGAGTCGGCGCTCGTTCTCGGCTGAAATCACGCCATGCGCGAACTGAAAGACGGTATCCGGTCCAAGGTCAAACTCGACTTCATGGGTCGGGTTCACAAATGGTTTCGGGGCACTGGAGCTGCGGAGCGCTATGCCAACGAAGTCTACGTGCTCAAAACTCTTGAAGAACGGGGTTGCCCGAATGTGCCCCAAGTTTTGGAGGAGCACCCTGAGGAAAACTACTTTGTCTCGACCAATTGTGGTGCCCCGGCCAATGGAATTTCGAAAACCAAATCGAACGCCCTCTTTGCAGAACTGGAGTGCGAATATGGGGTCCGTCACGATGATCCTGAGCCACGCAATGTGACTTACAATGCTCAGCAGGGTCGCTTCAATCTCATCGACTTCGAGCTGGCCACTGTTCTAGAGGCAGGACGACAGAACGGGAAAGCAGAGTCCGATGTCATTCGTGCGACCTGGGCCGCAGCCTCCCGACAGGGAAAAACACACAAAGCCAACGACGACTTCTGGCTCGCGCTCCGCATCAATGCTGATGGAGTGACTACAGCCGAGGCGGAAGGCGAAACCCTCCTCGACCCGGAGCACCTTGTGCTTGCAGTCTCTGATGGCATGGGCGGAAATGCTGCTGGTGAGCTGGCTTCACGGCTCGTAATCGCGTGGATCCGCAAACACGCTTCTGTCCTCTACGAAACCGCGCAAGATGATGAGAGAATGGCGAAAAGCCTGCACAAACTCATGGTGGAAGCCCACGAGGGCCTCAATGAAGTTGCGGCCCGCGACCTTGCTGCACTGAAAGGGATGGGTGCCACCCTTTCGCTCGTCTATCTGGCTCCCGGAAAAATCCATTTTGCCCACATCGGTGATTCGCGCATCTACTTGGCCGAACCCGCAACCGGCGAACCTCCCCGGGCACTCACCACTGACCACAACTTTGCCTGGAAAGCCTGGAAACAGGGAAAAATTACCGAGATCGCCTACCGCAGCCACCCCCGACGCTCGAGCCTCTACGACGTCATGGGCGCAAGCCACCCCAAGATCACCCCTCAAATTGAGACCCTTCCGCTGGCCCTCCCAGCCCGGCTTCTTCTTTGCTCCGATGGCGTAAGCGACGGTTTGTGGGAGAAACACTTCGTGGGTGCCCTGCAGTCACCAACCGATACCCGAACCTTGTGCGATAACGTGCTGGAAAAGTCTTTTCAAGCCAGCGGTCTGGACGACACCACCCTTATCGTTGCCGATCTCTCCCTCATCCAGAGTTAAAGACGTTGGGAACGCTAAGTATCGACGAACTCTTTGAGACCCTTTACCAGAAGATTGGAGCGTCGTGAAAAGTCTCTCCTAGGACGCTGGAGACCAGCAGTCAGTCCATGACCTGAGAGAAAGAGTTCCGGAACAAAATCAGTCTCAAAACACCCCTTCGGTTCCTAGGGAAAGAGTCACTGTCGTCGCCCCTTTAGATTCATGATTCAGAAACCAATTTAAGAGGTCAAAAGTGAAGAAAAAGAGGCACTTAGGGGGACTATAGCGTTGACGAGATCAGGCCCACCCGTTTGTCTATTCCCCGTGCGCGATTGGCATGATTCATGCTTTTTTCGCCCGGAATCCCAAGCAACACGCGGGACTCTCTAAAGAACCACACTTAAAAATGGCAAAATACAAACTCGAATACGTTTGGCTAGACGGCTCTACCCCCGTTCAAGGCCTTCGCAGCAAGTTCCAGATGAAAGAGTATTCTTCGGAACCCACTCTTGAAGACATCCCAGAATGGGGCTTCGACGGTTCCTCGACCGGACAGGCTGACGGCGGAGATTCTGACTGCATCCTCAAGCCTGTTGCTCTCTATCCTGACGGGACTCGCGAAGACAGCTTCCTCGTGATGTGCGAAGTCATGCTTCCCGACGGTAATCCCCACCCCACCAACACCCGTGCCGGTATCATTGATGACCCAGGTGCATGGTTCGGATTTGAACAAGAATACTTCCTGATTAAGGATGGACGCCCCCTCGGGTTCCCCAAGGACGGATATCCTGAGCCTCAAGGACCTTACTATTGTGGCGTCGGTTACAAGGCGGTCGGTGCAATCGGTCGTCTCATTGTCGAAGAGCATCTCGACCTTTGTCTCCACGCAGGAATCAACCACGAAGGCGTCAACGCTGAGGTTGCTTCCGGTCAGTGGGAATTCCAAATCTTCGGTAAAGGCTCCCGCCGTGCTGCCGACCAAATCTGGATGGCTCGCTACCTTCTCCTCCGTCTTTGCGAAGCCTACGAAGTCGATGTTGAGTTCCACTGTAAGCCGATTAAGGGTGACTGGAATGGCTCCGGTATGCACGCCAACTTCTCCACCGACAAACTCCGTGATGAAGGTGGTAAAGAATACTTCGAAAAGCTGATGGCTGGATTCGAGAAAAATCTCGAAGAGCACATCGCAGTCTACGGACCCGACAACGATCAACGCCTCACCGGCCTTCACGAGACTCAGTCCATCGACAAGTTCTCTTGGGGAATCGCCGACCGTGGAGCTTCCATCCGCGTGCCTCACAGCTTCGCGAAAAACGATTGGAAGGGCTACCTCGAGGACCGTCGCCCGAACTCACAAGGCGACCCTTACGCGATCGCAGCTCGTATTCTGCAAACTGTGGCAGAAGTTGGTTAGACCGCTACGAGGTTATTATTTTTGGAAAACCCGAAGTCTCAGACTTCGGGTTTTTTTTGGCTCCAGAAAGAGTCTTTTAGAAACAATTGATGGCCTGCAGACCGAACGGTTGGAGGTGGGGATGGTTTGCAGTAGGGACTTCTCGCTGAGGCAATCGTAGTTTGGTTGTTTGGGTGACTTTCCCGTTGTGAGGCTTTTCTTGGCGACTTGATTCAGCCTTCGGTCGCCGGAAGGGACGGCAATCTACACCGCTCCGTTGTGGACTCTTGTGAATTTGTGGGCAAAAAAAGAGCCCGACTGAGT
>CAZGXV010000013.1:45398-54196 GCA_964529725.1 uncultured Roseibacillus sp. | reverse complement strand
GTCTCCGATCACTTCGCCATCATCCCCACCGGACGAGTGGTCAAGCTCTCTGAGGAAGAAGGCAAGCTCTACGACCTCGTCACCAAGCGCTTTCTCGCCGTTTTCTATCCCCACGCAGTATTCGAGGTTACCAAACGCCTCACCACCATCGAGACCCCCGGGCACAAAGACACCTTCCGCACCGACGGAAAAGTCCTCGTCGAACTCGGTTGGCTCGCTGTCTACGGACGCTCCCTTGGAGTCGCGGCCGGCAAAGACGAACTCGTCCCTGTCGAACAAGACGAACAAGCTAAACTCTCCGACATCACCCGCGAGGACAAACAAACCAACCCTCCTGCTCGCTACAACGAAGCCACCCTCCTCTCCGCCATGGAGGGAGCGGGCAAACTGTTAGACAACGACGAACTTCGCGAAGCGATGTCCGAGCGCGGCCTCGGCACTCCCGCCACCCGCGCCAACATCATTGAAGGCCTCATCCGCCAGAAGTACGTCGCCCGCGAAGCGCGCGAACTTTACGCCTCCGGCAAAGGCCTTCGCCTCATCGAGCTGTTAGAGGAGATGCAGGTCAAGCCCCTCATCTCCCCCTCGATGACAGGTGATTGGGAAGCCAAGCTCCGCCAGATGGAGCAAGGCAAACTCGAGCGCCCCGTCTTCATGAAGGAAATCACTGACTTCACCGAAGACCTCGTCGGCCGTGCTAAGAAGCACATGGACATGATGGTCAATCGCGTCTTCCCCGACCTCGACTGCACCTGCCCTAATTGTGGTACCGAAGGCCTCAAAACCACCGACGCCACCTACGAGTGTCGCACCCCCGACTGCGGATTCCGCATCAGCAAATACATTGCCGGCAAAGAACTCAAACCCGAGGACGCCAAGACCCTTTTCACCACCAAATTTCTCGAAGAGCAGGACGGCTTCATGTCCCGCTTCAACAAACCCTTCTCCGCCGCTCTCAAAATTGAGCAACAAGTTTCCAAGACAGGCAAACTCGGCAAATGGAAAACTGGCTTCGTCTTCGACAGCGACGAGCCCGAGTCCGCTGAAGACCTCACCGACGACATGCTCGCCGGCACTGTCACCATCTCGGGAGAGAATGCGGAAGTGAAAGTTTACGAGACCGAGAAGGCCTACCACGTCCCCGAGTTCAAACCCTCCGAAAGCCCGGACGGTTTTCGCCTCGGCAAGACCATCTTACAAAAGGAACTACCTAAGGAAGAAGTGATGAAGCTTCTTGCCGAAGGAAAGACCGGTCTCATCCCCGGGTTCATCTCCAAGCGCACCAAGCGCCCCTTCTCTGCCCACCTCACCCTCGATAGCAGCAACGGCAAAATCGGCTTCGAATTCCCCCCTCGCAAGTCCGCCAAAAAAGCCGCTAAGAAGTCGAGTTCCTAGAGCGACTTTAGCCGCGAAAAAAGCCAAAGGAGGAACTCCCCTTCCCAAGCAAGCTGCCAGAGTGCTCACAGGTCATCGCGTGGTCTGTGAAGTCGGTTATCACGACTGAGGCCGTGCCCAACTCGAAGACCTTTCTTCGAAAGAAACCCTCCGAGTTATTCACAACCCCTAAGGGTGCCGTATCAATATCTGGTATAAATTCTAAAAAAGACCACTAAATGTGGACATCACAGGCCGTTTGCTTGCGATTCGAGGTCAGATTTCTCATGATGGCGAGAAATCTCCTATGTATCTCAAATCTCTCGATATCCAGGGCTTCAAGTCTTTCGCTGACAAGACCCACTTCGAATTCGACACTGGCGTGACCGGTATCGTTGGCCCCAATGGCTGCGGGAAGTCCAATGTCGTGGACGCCATCCGCTGGGTTCTCGGTGAAACCTCTGCCAAGGCTCTTCGCGGTGGCGAGATGGCCGACGTCATCTTCAACGGCACGGACCGACGTAAACCACACAACATGGCTGAGGTGATTATGACCATGGCTGATTGCGAGGTCGCGTTGAAAACAGAATTCAACGAAGTCGCCATCACCCGCCGCGTTTTTCGCGATGGCAAATCCGAGTATCGCATCAACGACAAGGCTTGCCGCCTACGCGACGTGCACGAGCTATTCATGGACACCGGGATTGGTCGCTCCGCCTACTCCATCATGGCGCAGGGTCAAATCGACCAGATTCTTTCCTCGAAGCCCGAAGAGCGCCGGGCCGTCTTTGAGGAAGCAGCTGGCATCACCAAATTCAAAAAGGACAAAAAGGATGCGCTGCGCAAACTGGAATACACCGAGGCCAACCTGCTGCGCACTGGCGACGTCATTGCCGAGCAAGAGCGGCGCATGAACTCGCTCAAGCGTCAGGTTTCCAAGGCTCGCCGCTTCAAGGAGCTCTCTTCCTCCGTCCAAATTCTCGACACCCATCTTTCCCACAAAAACTGGACCGAATTCAAAGCCAGCGAGTCCGAACTCGAAACCAATCTCAAGTCACTCGAGAACGAAGTGGATTGCCTAGAGCTGGAACTTCCTGCCTTTGAGACCGCAGTCACTGAAGCGCGCAACTCCTCGCAGGAACTTGAGAGCGAACTCTCCGACCTTCGCCAAAAGATATCCGAGCACCGCTCTGCAGCTGACTCAGCTCAATCCCGTATGGGCTTCAACGAAGAGCGACGCAACGAACTCACCAAGCGCATCGAACAGCACCGGGCTGAAATCGAAGAGACCAAAGAGCGACTCAACCAACAGCAATTCGACTTCGCAGAATCAAAAACACAGAGCGAGGAGCGTCAGCAACGGATCGCAACTAGCGAAAAGGCAGTGGCCGAGCAACAGGGAACCGTCACCGCCGCCCGTGATGCCCGCGACACCCTCAACGCGCAACTGCGCGACACAAGGCGGAAAGCGGAAACAACGAGAACTCTAGTAGCTACCATCCAGGCTAAAATCGAGTCCGACCTCGCCCAAGCAGAGGCCAGCCGAGAACGAGCCAAACAACTCGAGGAAGAAGAGCAACGCCTTTCCAAGGAACTTGCGCAGGCGAAAGAAAGGCAAGATGAAGCCGCAAAATCTCTCAAGGATCTCGAGACCCGGCTTTCCGATCTTACCCAAGCCCAAGAAACTGCAGAACGCGCCTACCAGCACACCCGCGGCGACCTCGATGCCACCAAGAAGGCCTCCGACGAGCTTCATCGCGCCTTCACCGGCAAGCAATCCCGCCTCGACGTCCTGAAGCAGGTTCTCGAAAACGGTGAGGGTCTCCTTAAGGGTACTAAAGAGGTTCTCAAAGGGCTCGACGACCCGGACCTCTTCCGCACGGGAGTGGATGGAGTGCTAGCCAGTCGCCTGAAAGTGACGGACGAGTACGCGCCTGCCATTGAGGCCGTTCTTGGCGATACCCTGCAGGCTGTCCTCGTCAAGGACAGTGACTTTGCCGAGGAAATCATCGAGCGCCTCGTCAATAAGAAGCTCGGACAAGTCGCGCTCCTGCCAAAAGACTTTGCCGGACTCGACAAGGCCCATCAGATCGAAGCTCTCCCGAAAGGTGCTCTTTCCTGGGCCGTCGATGCCGTGAAAGCGGACGAAGCCGTCACCGATCTCGTATCTACTCTCTTGGAGAAAACGCTCATCGTTCCCGACCGCAAAATTGCTGCCGAATTGCGCAAATCCTTCGGTGACGTCACCATTGTCACGAGCGCGGGCGAGGTCTTTTTCCCCAATGGGATTCTACGCGGCGGCCAATCCGTGGGTGATGGCGATTCCGTTCTGAAACGCCAAAACGAAGTCGATGCTCTTGCCCAAGAGGTGAACCAGCTCGAGAAGGACCTCGCCGACGAGCGCGACAAGGTCGAGGACCTCGATGCCCAGTCCTATGCCGCCCGCGAAGAGGCCGAACAATGCAAAGGACGCTTGAATGAAGTACGCCTCGAGGTGTCACAAGCTCAGGGCCAAACCTCTCTCGCCGAACGCGAAATCAAGAATCTCGAAGGCAAACTTGAGCGTCTCCAATCCGAGCGGGAAAACACCGGCAACCGGGTGCAGAACGCCACCGAGTCCCGAGCCAATCGCGAAGCCGAACTCGTGGCAGCGCAAGGCCAAGTCGGAACCTTCGAGAATGACCTCGCTGACCTTCAGAACGAATCCGATGGTCTCGAGGTGCGCTTGCAGGAACAAAGCGAAAGGCTCAATGAGCTCCAAACTGAACTCGCGGTCGAGCGCCGGGCCCACCAATCCGAACAGGACCAGCAGCGCCCCATGCAAAGCCGCATTGATGAGCTGAGCAACCTCATGGTCAAACGCGAGGCGGAAATCGTGGACTTTCAAAACCGCATCGGCAACGACGCCGACGACGACAGTAGTCTGGAAATGGAGATGCTGGAGAACCAAGATGCCGCCGCTGAACTGGAGAAACAGCTCACTGGATTCGATGAACGTCGCCTCCAACTCCGCACCGCGATCGGAGAGAAGGAGGAAGAGCTTTCCCGCATCCGCCAGCGTATCCATCAAGCGAGCGAACGCCGTGGTCGCGAAGAGGTAGCCCACACCAAGGTCCGGCTCAAACTCGAGAATCTTGAGGAAGCGGTCATGGAGCGCCATCAATTGGAGTTGGAGCACTTCCGCCCTGATGCCCATGCTCTCCTGACCTGCATCAACGAGCAAAAGGCGAAGGCAAAAGGCATTGAACTGCCCGATTCCCTTGAGACCCCACCGGTTGAATTTTCCGAACAAAACGAAGAACCAGAAAACGAAGAAGTTCCAAATCTTGAAGTAGCTGGCCCCGATTGGAAACTCGTAGAAGCCCTCGTCACCGAGCTGAAGCGTAAGCTCGACTCCATGGGTCCAGTCAATGTCGATGCCATCGAAGAATTCGAAGAGCTGGAAGAACGCCACAATTTCGTGGTCTCCCAACACGACGATCTCGTGAACTCGAAGACCGAGCTCCTCGAAGTGATTGCCAAAATCAATGACGAGACCACCAAGCGCTTTTCGGAAACCTTTGCGACCATTCGCAAAAATTTCAAAGAAATGTTCAAGCTCCTCTTTGGCGAAAAAGGAAAAGCTGACCTCGTTCTCCTCAATGAGGATGACCCTCTCGAGTCCGGCATCGAAGTCATCGCCAAACCTCCTGGCAAGAAGCTGCAAAGCATCAGCCTCCTATCCGGTGGCGAACGTTCCATGACCGCGGTGGGCCTTCTGTTCTCTATCTATAAGGTCAAGCCCAGCCCCTTCTGCGTGCTGGACGAGCTCGATGCTCCTCTGGACGAATCCAACATCGGACGTTTTCTCAACGTGCTCGATGCCTTCATCGACCAAAGCCAGTTTATCATCGTGACGCACTCGAAGCGCACCATGAACCGCGCCGACATCATGTATGGCGTCACCATGGAGGAGTTCGGAGTCTCTAAGCCAGTCGGCATGCGCCTCACCAGCGAAGAGAACAAACAGGAAGCCAAGACAGCGGGTCAGAAAGCTGCCGAACGCCTCGACGCTTGACCGGACAAGAAGCTCCAAGAGAGCCCTGAGTCAGGTTCGGCACAGGTGGGTCCCAGCTTGAATCGTAACCGCTTCTCGGCGGTGGCGACCATCTCGGTGCCTACCTTGGGAATCAAAGGAAAAAAAATCGGTAAGAAAGAGAAATACGTCGAGACGATTAGTCCTGCGCCTTCCACACCAGCAGGAGAGCCGCTGGGAGAAATCGAAGTCGAAGTCAGCGAAGAGGTCGCGCAAAGGCTGAGGAAAGGTTGGTCGGTTGAGGTCACTAAAGCGGAAGAAGCTCCCTCGCCTTGCCCGGCCCTGCCGCCTCTTCTCGAGACTACCTTTCCAAAGGAACTACCGCCACCAAACCTAGTAGCTGCCATCTCCTCTCTCCCTCCAGAAATCCCGCAGCCAGAAACCTCCTCCCAGACTCCCCCGCAGGAACCGAGAATCCATACTCTCTCCGAGAGCCAGCCATCCGCTGCCACATCAAAGGCTCTTCCCGAACAATTCGAATCACCTACTCAGGAGGTAGGCTCCAACGACTCAACCTGCAACGCTATCAAGCAGTCGCCTCCTGCAGCCGTTACTCCTGCCGAAGAGCTTGCTTTTCCGGTGGCGAGCGAAATGGTCGATTCTCTTTCCTCCCCCCAATCTGAACGGTCCGAACAATCTTTCGAATCTCTTCCAGAGCCTTCGCTCAGCTCCCCGCCTTCTCTCTTCCGCTCTCGCGCTTTCGCGGCACTGATTGACGTCTCGGTTGCATGCTCCTTCTTTGTTCTTGGGCTTCTGCTCTTTCCCGAGCCGCCGCGCATCATCCCATTTGTGCTGGGCGCTCTTTACCTTCTCACCAAAGACTCCCTTGGCATTCTCAACGGTCAAAGCATTGGCAAAAAGCTCATGAAGTTGCGGGTTCTTAATCGGAACCGCCGCTCTCTCTCCGGCAATTACAGGACCGGGCTTATGCGCAATCTCTCTTGGTTTGCTGCCCCTCTCGAATTTGCGATTCTTTACGTGCGCGAAGACGAGTGCAACCGGGGAAGACGCCTAGGAGATGATTGGGCGAATACCACTGTCGTCCCCGAAGAGAAACCCGTTCTCCGCAAGTCCAAGTGGCTCCCCTAGCCAGCGGCCTCGAACCGGAGTCTTCTCCAAAAAATTTGGGAACCAAAAGGTCGTTGTTAGAACCTCGAGAATGCATGGCATTTACATCGCAGGGATATTCTCCAAACAAACAACTCTCACTCGTGAAAAAAGTTCGACGGACCACCTCTGTTCCGCTCTTCTCTCGCCTATGAGCGACGAAACGCCAAAGCCGGACATCCCGAAACCCAACATCCCAAAGCCTTCGATTCCCGCTCCTAACCTTACTCGACGCGATTCAGCTCCTCCGGTTTCGGCGGTCGAAACGGGTGCGATGGAACCACGTGCTCAAAAAGCGGAAGAACTAACAGAGGAGGAAGAAGTGGCTCCGGTCGCTGAGTCCATTCTTCATAAGCGCATCATCGGCGGCATCATCGACTATGCCATTAGCCTAGGGATCTACTTTCTCGCGGCCATGATTCTCCCTGACTTCTTAGGCAAAGTCGCATGGGCTCTTCAAATTGGATACATGCTCACGCGCGATGCCCTCCCTTTTCTCAAAGGACAAAGCCTGGGCAAAAAAGCAATGAGCTTGCGCGCGGTGACCAGCGATGGCGAGCCCCTCACCAACAATTGGCAAGCCAGCATCATCCGAAATATTCCTTTTGCCATCCCCATCTTGCCCATCGTTGAGGTCATTATCCTCTACACCCGAGAAAACGATCCCAAGACAGGGCTGCGTCTCGGCGACGATTTCGCTAACACCAAGGTTGTGGTCTCCGAGGAGTAGGATGCTACTTGGCTTCCAGAACGGCCTGTAATTCGTAGGTTCGCTTCGCCTTCGGGACGCTGGGGCCATTGTAACCGAGGAGACGATAGCTTTCGGCTGATTTTTCTTCTTCCGCGAGCCTGGCATCCACTTGGGCGCGGGCCTTGGCGATGGCCTCCTTGTTATCGGCACCCATCCAAGCATAGGAGAACACCGTCATCGCTGGCACGTCAGTGACTTCCACTTTGTCGCCATCAGCTCCCAACTCGCCCACCGAGGTGTCTTGATAGAGAAAGCCCATCGAGGTCATTTCCATTTCCCCTTCTTTCTCGTCCATCTTCATTTCCACTGGAGCGGTCATAGGAATGTTCTTGGACTGAATGTGCTGAAAGAGGGTCCAGAATGAGCGCATCTGTCCGCCGCTTTCGGCCACCGCCACGCGATAGACAGGATACTCCTTTTCTGTCACTTGGTTGTAAGGACCTGGCATTGGCCAACCTTTGGGCAGGCTGGCCTCGTTGACATAGCTTTCGGCTTGCGGCGCTTTTTCTGCCGTTTTGGTCTCCGCACAACCGCTTGAAACCAAGAGCCCTAGGGAAACCAAAGAGATGAGAGGGGTTTTCATATTCTGCGCAAGGTGGCACCGTTCCTCTCTGTCGCAAGAAAAAGATTGCTTGTTACTGGAACTCTTTTTTCCTGTTATCTGGAATCAAATCGACCCCCTTTTGGACAAGGAAAACCCTAGCCCCAAGGGACTTCCAGCTCTAGCCTTGAGGCCAACCAACCCGCGCTATCGCCTTGTCCTACTCCATCATCGTCCCTTTTTATAACGAGGAAGAAACTGCCAAAGACGTCCTCGACGAGATTATCGAAACAAATCCCGGGGCCGAAATTATCGCTATTAATGATGGCTCTGCCGACAAGACTTGGGAGATCATGCAAAGCTTTGTCCCCAAAATCCGGGCGCTGCAGCTCCCTGTCAACAAAGGCCAATCGGCGGCAATGTATGCCGGACTTCGTAAATCAACCCAACCCTTGGTGGCTCTAATGGATGGCGACGGTCAGAACGACCCCGCCGAAATCCCCAAGCTCATCGCCGAGCTAGAGAAGTCGGGGAAGGATTTTGTCTGCGGCTATCGAGCCAATCGACAAGACACCGCCTCGCGACGGTATGCTTCCAAATTTGCGAACTCTATTCGACGCGCCTTTCTCCACGATGGCGTGCGCGACACTGGTTGTTCCCTCAAAGCAATGAAGCGCGAGTGCATCGATGCCCTCGTGCCCTTCAACGGCATGCACCGTTACATCCCAGCCCTTCTTCTGCAGGCCGAACATGATTTCAGCGAAATTCCCGTCAATCATCGCCATCGACTGGCCGGTGAATCGAAGTACACCAACTGGGATCGGGCCCTGCGAGGAATTCACGATCTCATCGGGGTGAGCTGGCTCGTGAAGCGAAAGGTGCCCTTCGCAGTGGAAGAAGCAAAGGATACTACTCGTTAAAGCAGAGCCGAGCTCGACCCTTTTTATGCT
>CAZGXV010000013.1:27625-45298 GCA_964529725.1 uncultured Roseibacillus sp. | reverse complement strand
CTCACCTACTGGCGGAATCTGGTTCGACGAGGGAGAATGGGAGGCTCTGAAAAAACACAACTTTCACGACGAACTTCATCTCATCTTCACCCTTCCTTGGCAGAAGAGGGTTCGCGACGCGGAAAAGGAGGAAAAGCTTAACCATCTTCTTCGTGAGCGCATTGGCGAGGAGGCCTTTGAAAAAGTCATTTCCTTTCGAAACTGGCTCGCAAGCCAGCCCGAAAAATCAGCCATCCTCGCGCTCTTGAAGGAGTCAGAATTAAACAAATCGCCATTTTAGCAGGGCAATGATCCTCTCTATTTAAACGAAGAATACGGAGAAGAGTGCGTCTTTTTTTGACACTAGTATTCTCCTCGACCAGATAAATAACGCTCGTTCTGGTGACTCAAGCGCGCACAAGCTTGAGCAACTTGTTGAAGAGCGAACCATCAGCCCTCTCTGCGCTTGGCACAATCGCCGCTATCACGGTGTTCCTCCTTGAGGTCAGGCTTCTCGCGACTGCGCACCGAGCCCGTCAAAAATACTGACCACGCTCAACTTCGATTTTTGACGCTGAATGTTTCTCTCTGCCCCTTCTGATACAGACAGGCATGTCGATGTTCATGAGGGCTAAAATCCGCTTTCCTCCTGAGAATGTTCGACCTTCTCGCCCAAGCCACTGCCGATCTGCCTGATGGAACCGGCTTCATGCACCAAGTCTTTTTCCAAGGAGAATTCTTCGGCAAGCCCGTCGCTCTCTACCCTTGGAAAATCATTGGCTACTTCGGGGTTGCGATGTTCGCTGGTCGCTGGTTCCCGCAGCTCTTGGCCTCCAAAAAGGCCAAGCAGGTCAAGATGCCGCGTATCTTCTGGATTATGTCTGTCCTTGGCTCCATCTCGCTGTTGAGTTACTTCACTTTTGGAAAAACGGACTCCGTTGGTGTCCTCGCCAACCTTTTCCCTTCCTTTGTGGGGCTTTATAACCTCATTCTCGATCTCAAGAACGGCCCGGCCGAAAGCAAGGGACCAGAGGGGCCGAAAACGGAGCGCGAGCTTTAGCTCGCCCCCACGGTCATTCAAAATCCTGTTCCACCTCGCCATTCCCCTCCAAACTTCCACCCGTCACCTTGGAAAAACGCACCTTCATCGACCGACTACTCTCTCCCTGGGGCCTCACGATCATCGCCATCGTAGCCCTCATCCCTGGCATCTGGTCGCTGCCGCTCGTGGATCGTGATGAGCCCCGTTTTTCCCACGCCACTGTTGAGATGATGGACCGTGGTGAGTGGGCCGTTCCCTACTTTAACGACGAATACCGCTTCGACAAACCGCCCCTCACCTACTGGTGGATGCGCGCCAACTTCCAGATTTTTGGCATCAATGAGCTCGGTGCCCGCATGCACTCGGTGCAGTCGTCCCTTATCATTTCCATCCTTCTTTTTCTCTTCGCGAGGCGACTAGGGCTCGACCGCAAGATGGCCTTTCTCGCGGGTGCGGGATGGCTCACGGCCTTACAAGTCCTCATCCATTCCCGGCTCGCGGTGGCGGACATGCCGCTCATTCTCTTCATCGTGCTAACCATGGCCACGCTGCACAAATTGATGCATGGCCAAGGAAAGACCATCGTTCATTACCTGCTTCTCACCCTTTGGTTTACCCTTGGTTTTTTGGCCAAAGGCCCCTTAGCCTATGCCATCCCTCAAGTCGCCCTTCTCGTCACTTTTGGCATGATCTGGTGGCGAACTCGCAAGTCCTCTGGTGATGAACAACAAGAACTCATCGGCCAAAGGCTTACGCTTTGGAAGGCGCAGAAGGCCATTCTGATCACCCTTGTTCCCTCGCTCCTTCTTGTCGCCCTGTGGGGGATTCCCGCTCTCCTCGATACCAAAGGGGCCTATTTCGGGATTGGTATCGGCAAGCATGTGGTGGAGCGCGGGACTGGTGCCATGAATGACCGCTTCTTTCTTCCTGGCCTCTATTACTTTCTCATCATCATTCCCTTTCTTCTGCCCTGGAGCCCCCAGCTCCCCGCCACTCTGAAGAAGACTCTTCGTCATCCTACTCTCGACACCCGCTTTCTTCTCGGTTGGTTCGTCGCACCTCTGCTGGTCTTCTCCTTCTACGCCACCCAGCTGCCTCATTACATTCTCCCCGGATACCCGGCATTCTTTCTTCTCTTGGCGCTCACGTTTCGCCAACGCATCGAGCTGGCCAGATTCGGTCGCATCGTCCGCAATCTCGCTCTCGGGCTTCCAGTCGTTCTTGGTCTTGTCTTGGTTGGCGTGGGTCTTTCGCAAGCGACTCGAGGCGAGGAAGCTCTCGACCTCGCCTTCATGATTACCCTACTGGGAGGGGTCATGCTTTCTTTGGCAATTATTGGAGCGGCTGCCATGCGGCGTGAAAAAATAGCCCGCCTCGCGATGGCTTCTTCCTTCGCGGCCTTCATTCTCTTCTTCACTTTGGCGACTGCCATCGGTCGCAATGCCCACCTCACTCTCCGACTCAGGGAAGCAACCGGTATTCCATCCGGAACTTTGGCTGCATCCGGTTACAAGGAGCCTTCTCTCGTTTGGTACTACGATGATTTTAGTAGCAAAGAGAAACGAGGCATTTGGGACTTTCGCAGCAGTGATGACCTGACGCCCGATACTGATGCCCTCACTATCGCAATCAAACGTCGTTGGCGTATTGATGATGAATCCACGTGGCCCCTGCTTTCTTTGCAAAAAAAGATTCCCCTCGCGGACGACAATACGAAAGAGCTCATTGAGCTCTATGGCCAAGCTCGGGTCGAAAATGCGGAAACGGTCTCGGGTTGGTCGCCTGCTACCTCCTCGTGGGTGGAAGCTATCATTTTCCGCCCCTAAGAAGCCCTGCTGCTCATCAGCCACACAGCGAAACCGATACCGCTCTTCAAGAGAAGTGCCTGACCACAGGCTATAGCTCTAACAAGGCAGTGGCTACCATGCCACATCGCTGTCGAAGAGACACCGCCGCCACCTCAGTGCTTCGCTGCACCTGTCCGCGAAAAACCTCCTCATCGTTCACTTCGACCACTATCTCTTTATCCAAATCAAGAAGCTCGTCACTTAGCCAAAACTGCAATCCTCGGACCTCTTTGCCTTGCACCGAAATTTTCTGACCGATGACCTCCGCTACTAGGCGTTGCCCTGCTTTCGGTTCCTGTATCCCTAGCCAGTAGAAGCGTCGATGAGTGACATCGTCTTGGAGCCAAACAATCTTGGAGGGCCATTCCACACGCTTCTTCACGCTCATGCGAGGAAGAGCTTCTGCATCCCGCCCATCCATCCAGTGTCCGAGACCAGGATAGATAGTGACCCGGTGTGGGTAACCATCAGGATCTTCATTCTTTTTTTCGGCTAACCAATCGCCCCATTTGGCAGCAATCTTGTTGCGATCGTATGCTCCATCCTCGCTTCCCATAAAAATCTCGAAAGGAAGATTCCGTAATCCATCCGGTTTTGTCTCATTAGGATGCCCCGCCATCATCGCCGCTGCCGCGAAGCGATCCGCCATCCGAGGAGCTAACTGATAAACTCCATCCCCCCCGGCAGAGTAACCTAAAAGATAGACCCGATTAGGATCTACCCCCCGACAAGCCACGTAGTTCGTCAGTAAGCGATCAAGCAGAGCGTCAATGTGCTTTTGATGCCAGAGGTTCCAAGTATCGGTGGGCGCTCGAGGAGCGACATAGTAACCCTCCGCTGGTCGATAGAGCCGAATCTGATTCTTCCATTGCTGGTCGTTGACCTGCGGTGGTGCCCCTCCGCCGCCATGCAGTGAGATCCAAAGAGAATGACCCTCTTTGGGAGCCTCGCCGAACCTTTTCTCCAAATACCTCATTTCCTTACCCGCCACGCGGATCACCTTTGCGACCAGCTCCTTCTCTCGTTCTTCTCTGTCCTCGTTTTCCCACTGCTCGCGCAGCTTCTCAACATCAGGATCAGCCTGCGGCTCTTCATGCAACACCACGTCGAAGATTCCTTCGGGACGCTCTTTTAAATAGAGCATTTTCGCGTTTCCTTCAAACTCGACTCTCAACTTCCAAGGCCCCTCGCCTTCTAATAGAAGAGAAGTAACATCGTTCAGATCATGGGTGCCGGCCTTCGTCAGGATAGTCGACTTGCTTTCTCCTTCGGCATCGAGAAGCGAAACTTGGGCCACCACGCGAGGACCGCCTTTTCCTTTGAACACTCTCACCGGCAAGCGAGTATTCTTCTGTTCTCCTCGTGCAACGTCTTTTTGCGCATAGCGAGAGGTCACATTCTTGGCCCCTATGGAATGGTTTTTCAAATCCCAAACCATGGGGAAATGCCCATCTACCTTCGCCCAAGAAGTCGCCCAAATTGCGTGCTGCCAATGCTCCGCTTTCGCTTGAGCAGCCCGCTCCACGAACCAAGCCCGATTGAGGCCTTTATCATCATACTCGTCAGCTCCCAGAAACTTCCACTCCCCATCCCAAACCTCTACCCAAGTGTGGTTGCCACTCTTGTCAGACCATAAAGGAGTCCCTACGAGACGCGCCGGGATACCAACCGCCCGACATCCATAGGCCAAGATGATGCTCAAACCGGCGCAGGTCGCTTTCCCAGAAGCTACCGACTCGGACGGGCTTTGATTTGGCTTCTTACGCCCGGTGTGGTAGTGAACGTTAAGTTGATTGAAGAGGTCCCGGTTGAGCACTTGGGCTGCCTCACTGGCCGTCTGACAATCTTTAACCAGCTCTCTACAAATCTGGTAGAATTTCGGGCGCCAAGCTTCTCGCTTTTCATCAAGGATGGCATACGGGATTACGTCTGTTAGAAAAAGCGACCAAGAGACATCATCACTCCACGGAAACTCCTTCCGAGCCTTCATCGCATAGTGCAAGTTATCCAGTAGGAATTCTGCCGAGAGAGTCCTCATATCTTGCGCTGGCATTCCTCTCAAAACCAGCGAGTCGAAGACCTCTTTGCCTGCGAAGGAATATTTCTCAAAGCTGGCTACTCGAAATTTTTCTATCTCAGATAGATTCTCGCCTGCCTGCGTCTGCCACCAGAGCTCGCGCGAAGGACCACTCTCGCCGATAGCGATGAAGGGAAAAAGACCGAGAAGGATCATCAAAACTCTGCGCATGTCCCATCCCTCGCAAAAGTAGCTAGCAGTGACGAGAAAATTAATGCCTACACGGCAGCTCTTACTTCTCGTTCTTTGCAAAAGCGTTGCCCTCATTCTAAGTGACTGCTCTCCAGAGCACTTCTCCTGAACGAGTGAATCTAAAACTTCATTCGATATTCCGCTCGGTAAAAGCGGCGCGAAGCACCGTCCTCGTCGCCAATGCTGAAGAAGATGTCTTCGGCCGTCTCCAAGTCGCTGACGAGCGGGCTCCAGTCCGTTAGATTCTCAGACCAGTAGAGGGTGTGCAGGCGGCCGGGAATCCCGGGGAAATTGACATCCCAGTCCACTCCATCCGGCACGAGCGAGATGCGGGGAGCCAACTCCGCATCGGGTAAGATGGGACTCAACCCAAAGATGTATTCCTCCTCGTTGGTCAGTCCGTCAAAGTCGTAGTCACCGTCCGCCCCATGGCCACCAAATGGATTACTCGGCTGGAGTCCGTTCTCGCTCTCCCATAGATCAGGTAAGCCGTCGCCATCGGAATCCGCCAACGCGCCCGGCTCCATTCTCACCCTTACAATATCAGTCAGGATCTGTCCCGAACGGCTGTGGAGGACACGCACGTGATGAAGAAAATCAGGATCACCGGTATAGAGATTCTCGAAGGTAAACTCCACGGCATGCTCGGTGGCATTGATATCCCGAATCAGAGTATAGGAGGACAAGGGCTGGATCACTGCACCGCGCGAGCTTCCCGAAGTCGTGCTGGCGATGAGCACCCGAACCTCGCTCAGGAATTCCACATCACTCAGGGCCCCCACCAGGTCCTTGGCAACCGCGATGCGCAATTTGGTCCCCGCATCGACAATATCGTTGTTGTTTGGCTCGGTGATGCTCCAAGTTCGGCCCACCCCGGTCACTACGGTTCGGGTCAAGGTCGTGAACCAACCTTCTTCATCGCTCAAAGTCATATCCTGTGATGAAGAATCCTCCATCAAACGGACTCGGATATCGGCATCACCAGCGCCTGGAATCGCCAGATACTCGAAACGCCACTCCTTAGCAGACCCGCTATCACGCAGAAAGGCAGTTGCCCCTTGCAACTCCGCTGGTGCCCAAGTGTCGTTCTCCGGGCCATTTCCCGGACCATCGTTGCCGGAATCGTCGTCACTGATATTGAAACGGACTTCGCTCACCGAAGCATCAGTCAAGACCACCACCTCATAGCTGCTTCCTCCAATCTGATCGTTCTCATTAGGAAAAGCAATATCGCCAGTGGGTCTACGAGAGTCATAGTAGAAGGTCTGGGCATGGGTCCGGAAGATAGAAGCACCATCATTGCGGCCCACGAATGGGCGCGTGCGAAGGATGTGATAACCTTCATCTAGCCCCGTGGCCATCTCGCCATAGTCGTTGTGGGGATGATAGCTCACCGTGGTCGGGTCGAAACCCGCAACCTCGAACACCGTCTCCATACGCTCGCTATCGGTGTGGTCGTTTTCGGAGAACGGGAACCGTGGCCCCACTGCATTGCGATGGCCGCCAATCTTGTAGGTGAGAACTGTCCCGGTGGGGAGGGCCGGAATCTCCGCTGACCACCAACGCGTCTGCATCGACTCGCCATCAATGCTTCCTGCTGCAGCGTCGGTTATCTCGATCACTTCGGTCTGCCCTTTGCCTAACCCCCCCGAACCCTCAGGAGCTGAACCATCAATTGTATAATAAAGATGCGCGCGATCAATTTCGCCTTCGTAGCCGACCTTTACCCAAATCGTAATCGGCTGTCCGCCCGCGTTTTCTGGAGCAGGAGTGAATTGCAAATCGCCAGAACCCAATTGATTATCAGCCGCTGGTTCGTGATAAAGCCAACTGGCAGTTTCGTGGCCAGAGTTCGGGCCATTGCCATCATTACGAGTCACTCCCGCCGCACCCAAGGTCACGGTCCAGGTCTCGGCACCCAAGCTTCCTGCCACATTCCGCGAGATATCGGTGGCGGCGAAACGCTCGTTCCAGCGTCCGACAAAGCGCATTTGTTCGTAACCCAGATAGGTATCGGTAGCCGCTTGACGAATGCTATCATTACCAGCATCGCCGTCACCCTGATCATCTCGTAGATCGTTGTTCAGGCCGGGAGGAAAATCGCGCTTGGCTCCCTCCATTGGCCCAAAACCCATCTGCGAGTTCAAATCAACGCCGCCATTGAGCTTCATGAAAATATTATCAGCCGAGCCATCGGAACGCGCGATGAAGGTGAGCGGTGATGAACCCGTCACCCGCGGAATTTGCACTTCGTAACTGAAGTCGCCTAGCGTTTGCCCAGAAAGGCCCTTCGGGTTGAAATCAGGGTCACCGTCGCGCCCATCACGTCGGGTCACGGTTATGGTAGGGGCCCGGTTTCCTCCTTGATAAATCTCAATCGGCTGACGCTCACCCTCGGGACCATCGTTCCAAACCGCCGGCAAATCAGGGCGCCGCCATCCGAAAGCGAAATAGCCACCCGAGGGAACTAAAATCACATTACCTCCTGAGTCACGGATTTTGCCGTCAGGCTGCACAATGGCCGCAAAGTCACCGCCATAAGGAGACTGATTCCGAAGCGCAGCCCCGGCTGGAAAGCCAGTCACCAAGTCACCGCGACCATGACCACCGCCAATGTAATTGCGAGCCATCATCACTAGCAAAGTGGCATCACTCCATGAACTAGCCGCTGGACCTTGCTCCGTATTATCAAAACGTTCAAAAGCGAGAAAATCCTGATCGCTCCACCTCCCCCGCTGCCCCCCTCGCGCCAAATCGCTATGAATGGACAAAGGGCCGGTCACACTTTGGTCGGAAAATTGTCCGAGGAAATTGACATCAGATGGCTTTGGGAAAAAGTCGGGCGCGTTCGACTCGTTGTAGCCATCGGTGTAAACGATAGGGATACCCTCCTTCAAAATCATATAAGGCAGCGCGGCCGGTCTGTCGCCCCCAAAGAGAAAGGTATTGTCATGGCTCATGACGTAGCTCATCGACTGGGAAGGATTGTTAAACTCATGCCCAAAGCCTGGCCCGTCCAGCCCCGTCAAATCGCTTCCAATCCGATTCGCGACCTGGTTAAGCATCCCATCCGAAGCTACCCGCATTCCGGCATCAAGGTAGCCGTTGGTAGCAGGCGGGGCCCCGAGATGTTCGCCATAGAGCAAGGCATCATCGCGAGCCTGTAATTGGTTAAAAACGGTGTCGCGATGATTATTCCAGTCGGAATAGCCCCTCGTGATATTGAAGTGCTCTTGGATGGAGCCATTGTATCCTGCGTTTGAGAAATCCTTGTTAGGTCCAGACTGTTGTCCAAAGAAGTAAGAAGGAACATGCTTCACGGCATCGAGCCGAAAGCCATCTGGTTTCATCTCTTGCACGAACCAACGCAAAGCCCGAAAAAGCATTTGGTTGACATCCTCAGGCACGGGATTGCCCATGTTATAAATACCATCGCCATAGCCCCAAGTCGTGGTTCGCCGATTGGGATTACTGCCATCAACTCCCGTATCGCTGAAAGGTTCGCTGGCCTCGTCAGCATCGTGCTGTCCATTGGAGTTCGAGTCCGTAAAATCGAAAATCCCGTTGCCCTCACCGGTGTCGTTCGTGCCCGCGCTGCCATCAAGGCCAACATCATCAAAGGTCTCTTGGTTTGCAAAGGGGTGCACAGGATTACCCTCGCCATTGGTGGCTACGGTGAGGTCGGTATCCTGATAATAATCCGTCCGTCCCGGGTGGCGAGTCCCCACCCACTTGGGAAAACGAGAATACTCCTGCAGACCGTCATTGTCGAAGGACTCATTCTCCGGACCTTCCTGAGCGATGTCCCACGCAAATGGATTGCGTAAAAGAACCTCGGTCTCGTTTTGGTAATCGGGATAATCCGCAAATTTTTGCCAATTGGACCCATTCCATCCCAAGTGGAGATCCTCCGGCACGAATCCCGGCACTCCCGGCAAAAGCGTTCCTGGTAAGATCGGATCAAGCGGCCCGGCGGTATGGGCCATGACATTGTCGAAATAAACCCGGAAGCCAAAACGATGAGCCGTCTTCATAAGACGCTCGAGGTCCGCCTTGGTGCCATAGCGAGTGGGCAACGTTCCCGACTGATCCTTGTCGCCCAGGTCGAAGCGGTCGAGAGTATCGAAACCGACCGAGAAACCTCCGCCTCCTGCCTTGAAAGGTGGTGGCAGCCAAAGCGCAGTGTAGCCCGCTTCCGCCAGCTCTGGAACGCGTTTCTCGATTTCCTGCCAGCTGGTACCGAAGTATTGCAAAATCACCTCTGCCCGCACCGGAACTATGAGGAGAAAAAGAAGGAGGAGGATGCGAGGGGTCATAGAATGGGCTACTCTCGTATTAACAATGTCATTTCATAGGTCCGGTTTACAAATTGAATCTGAATCTCCCTCCATTTTATCCATTTGAGCTCTCGAATCACTTACCCACAATCTTTTGTGGCCTTTTCCCCCTTTCGCCTGCTCTACTTATTCGCTTATGAAAAAATACTGCGCAGAACTATTCGGAACCTTCTGGCTCGTGCTCGGAGGTTGTGGAAGTGCCGTTCTTGCGGCGGGAGTCCCTGATGTCGGCATTGGCTGGGTTGGAGTCTCCTTCGCTTTCGGCCTCACCGTCCTCACCATGGCTTACGCCATTGGACACATCTCCGGTTGCCATCTCAACCCCGCCGTTTCCCTCGGTCTCTGGGCGGGCGGACGTTTCCCGGCCAAAGAGCTCGGTCCCTACATCATCGCCCAGGTTGTCGGCGGTGTCCTCGCTGGCGGCGTGCTCTACGTCATTGCAAGTGGCAAAGCGGGATTCGAGGATGTGGGCGGATTTGCTTCGAACGGTTTCGGCGAACAATCTCCCCAAGAATTTAGCATGATGGCGGGCTTCGTCACCGAAGTGGTGATGACGGCCTTTTTCCTCATCATTATTCTCGGGGCCACCGACGGTCGCGCGCCTAAGGGTTTTGCCCCCATCGCCATCGGTCTTGGGCTTACCCTCATTCACCTCATCAGTATTCCTGTCACCAATACTTCGGTGAACCCGGCGCGTAGTACGGGCGTAGCCATCTTTGCTGGCGGAGCCGCCTTGACTCAACTTTGGCTCTTCTGGATTGCCCCCATCATTGGCGGGGTCCTCGGTGCTGTTGCTTACAAGTTCATCGGTTCTCCCGAAGGGAAGCCTGACATCGAAGGCGAAGGTTAAACGCCGATTCATTTTCCTCGGAGAAGCCTCTGTCTGGCTTCTCACTCCCCCCCAAATTCCCGTCCCCCTTTGCATGTGGGGGTCGGGAATCTTTTTTTGATACCAGATTGTTCATCGCAGGGTTCAATTCACAGGAAAACCTTCTGCAGGGTTGCCAAAAAGCCGCTGCTCCCGTAACTAACCTCCCACTGTGATGAAGGAAGCAATGCATCCCTACGAGTCTCTCTCGCTGAGCTCGGTAGGAATCGTGGTCGGAATTTACCTCGTCGTCGCTCACGCCCTGATGTTGGCCAAGCCGGAGCCCGTCAAAGGCTTCCTCAAAAAGCTTCCACGTAACTACAACGCTGGAATCTATACCATGGCTCTTGGGCTCATCTGGTTTTGGCTCCTCGTTGCGCCTGATATGCGTGGCACCTTTTCGTGGCTCGGAAACCTCTCGATGGACTTAGGAGAGTTTAATTTCCTCAAAAAGTATCTCCAAATTGCAGTCCCCGTCGTTTGTGTCGGCCTCATTATGCAGGTGCGCGAATTCCTCTTCGTGCGCGGCCTTGGCGTCGTCGCTCTGATGGTGGCGGCCCCTATCTTGGAATCAGCTTTTCTCAAAGAGCCCGGCTCACGGTTGGTCCTCTCTCTTTTCGCTTACATTCTCCTGACCAAAGGAATGTTTTGGATTGGCATGCCATACACCTTTCGCGACGCCGTCACTTGGGCCACCAAAACCGATAGCCGCTGGAAAGGTCTCGCTGCCGGAGGACTGGCCTACGGCATCCTCGTGCTTGCCCTCAGCTTTACCGCTTGGCGGGGCTACTAAGAAAGTGGTAGCAGAGCACTCGCTAGTCGTTTACCGCGTGCGCCACTGCCTGCAAGGACCACCTGACAAAGCGGCCCCGCTTTTAAGGATTGGCGGGTCTCTTTACAAAGAACCCAGCACCACTTTCATCATATCCGCGAAGCCCTTTTCCCGTTCGTCACTGGAGAGACTTTCCCCCGTCCGGATATGATCGCTGACGGTGCAAACCGCCAACCCCTTAGCTCCGAACTCCGCGCAAACTCCAAAGAGCCCAGCGGCTTCCATCTCCACTGCCAACACCCCCATCGCCTCCATGCGGTCAAACATTTCCGGCTGTGGGGTGTAGAACAGATCCGCTGAAAACAAACTCCCGACGGTAACCGGAATCTGCTGCCGCTCAGCCGACTCCACCGCCGCTCGCGTCAGCCCCCAATCCGAGACCGCCGCAAAATCATACCCCCCGAAACGCGCGCGATTGACCCCGCTATCGGTGCAAGCCCCGGTGCCGACCAAAATATCCCTCACTTTCACCTCTTTGCTCACCGCGCCACAACTCCCCACCCGAATCAAATTCTTCACCCCGTAGTCCGTGATCAGCTCCTTGGCATAGATGGACAGAGAGGGAATACCCATCCCCGTACCCATGACCGAAACCTTTTTTCCTTCGTAAGTCCCCGTAAAACCCAGCATATTCCGCACCCCGTTCACCTGCGCCACCTCGTCGAGAAAAGTGTCGGCAATGAACTTGGCTCGCAACGGATCACCCGGGAGCAAGATAGTTTCCGCAAACGCTCCCTCTGCCGCTTCAATATGTGGTGTCGCCATGCGAAAACCCTAGAAGCTTTCGAGCCAAAACTCAATCACTCGCATCAGACCCAAGTGACACCCTCTTGCGCCTTGAAGTCTTGCCGCTTGTCACGCAACGTCTCCGGTATGCTTCAAATCGTCTTCAACGAAATCTCCGCAGCCGAGATTTCTCAGCTCGACACCCTAGCCCAGCTTCAAATCTTCGATGAGTTTCAAGTCACCCACGAGGACTTGGAAAACCTTGATGGCGAAAAGTTCGGTAAAATTGAGCGCGATGACAAAACTCTCTACCGCTTCCGCTCCGACGACTGGCGGTTCTACTTCGAAGTGGCCGAAAATAAAGTGATCGTCCACCGCGTCCTCCACAAAGGCACCCTCACTGACTTTCTCTATCGCTCCAAGCTCTCGTCCGAGGACGAAGCTCTCGCAGATTCCAAGCACTTCTGGCATCTCATCGACGAAGGCCGAAATGCCAAACCCCAAAGCTAACCTCCACTAACCTCCATTTCCATTTGGAGTGCGGCAAGGATTGCCGCTTTGGACTTCCACCTGAGAGCGTCTCACCCCAACTCGCTTCCATTTCGACTGAAATCCCCCCTAAAGTCGTGACCCATGTTGCCTTAAGCATCTTGCCCATCTCAAACCCTATTGAAAAGGAACGCTTACTCTAAAGGGGAGTAGAGGAAGCGGGCTTACCTCATCTCTCTTCCTTTCAAAAAAGGAACAGCCACTCCGGCAACTCACCTTCCACCCAAACTTTATCTCAAGGTTGAGACCAAAGCGGTGATTCTCACCGCACTCCAAGTTGTCTCAGCCATCTTTCCTTATCTTCCCCCTTCTTAAGAAGGAACACTCACCATGAGCAGGGAGAGGAATAAGCGGGCTTACCTCATCTCTCTTCCTTTCAAAAAAGGAACAGCCACTCCGGCAACTCACCTTCCACCCAAACTTTATCTCAAGGTTGAGACCAAAGCGGTGATTCTCACCGCACTCCAAAAGAATGCTAACGAATTGCATCTACTAGTTCTTTGACGAAGGTGCCGACCTTTTCGGCTACCTTTGGGTCGTCGGCATTGTTCTCAACGATTTTCACAATCGCGGAGCCGACCACCACGCCATCAGAGACACTGGCCACCAGTGCAGCCTGTTCGGGTGTATTGATGCCGAAGCCGACACAAACCGGAGTTTCGGTGTGTTGCTTGATGCGAGAGACGACCTCACCAATGCCCTCCGAAGGAGCTCCATGTGCACCCGTGACGCCCGTGCGAGAAAGGGCGTAGATGAAGCCCTGCGAACTCTCTGCCAAGAGCTTCACTCGCTCATCAGGGGTGGTAGGCGCAATTAAGCGAATGTGTTGCAGGCCGACTTCGCCAGCCAAATCCGCATTACGGGCAGCCTCATCCGGAGGAAGATCGAGGAGCAAGATTCCATCCGCTCCAGCCGCTGCAGCATCAGTATGAAATTGCTCGTATCCGTAGGTGAAGACCGGATTTAAATAAGTGAAGAGCACTATCGGCGTCTCGTCTGTCTTTCGAAATTCGCGAATGAGGTCGAGACAACCCCTCGTGGAACCACCAGCCTTCAACGACCGATCTGCTGCCATTTGATTGACGATTCCGTCCGCCAAAGGATCAGAAAACGGCAACCCCAGCTCAATCACATCCGCCCCCGCCTTCGCCAATTCCCGCATAATCTCCAGCGAGCGAGCAAAATCCGGATCACCTCCCGCCACGTAGGCCACAAAAGCCTTTTTCCCCTCATCCCGCAATTTCCCAAAAGTCGTATCCAATCGATTCACTGAAGGGAATTTCACCTGTTTGCTTGCAGAGCGAAAGTCTTGATTCGAGATTCTTTCGTGACCTTGATTGAGGTCTCATCGAAAGGATCTCTTAAAAAGACACTTGAATGGCGCTCGCAAGCCACCATCCAAGTGCAGTTGCTGAAAAATCTCTACTAGAGCAAACGCTTCTTGTCTTTCTCGTCTTTCTCATCCTCATCACGGCGACCGCCGGATTTTTTACCTCCTCCTCAGCCAGCGCCAGGAGCTTGGATCTCCCAACCTTTTTTTGTCATTCCATTCAAGGCGATGTCGCCTGCCACGTCTCCCTTTGTTGCTGCGCCCAGTGGCAGGGTAAAAGCCCCTGCGACCACAGCTAATGTTAGTGTTTTCATTTTTTAACGAGCCCGACAAGGGCTTGCAAGGACGACGCTTGGCGGGCCGCTTCTATTCCCAAAAATTTTCTCGCGGCATCGTATTTGAGAAAATAGTGAAGCGTTTCCCGCTTGGCCTGCAAGTTTTTGGGCATAAAGTCGGTCCCCACACCTCAGACAAAGTATCTATGGAAAACGTTCTCATCATCGGAACCGGCTCAGCCGGATGGACTGCCGCACTTTACACCAGCCGTGCTAACCTCGAACCACGGGTCCTCGCCGGCGAGCAGCCTGGCGGACTTCTCACCACCACCTCGGAGGTCGAAAACTTCCCCGGCTTCCCCGACGGAGTGGACGGCTACGAGCTCATGAACAAAATGCAGCAGCAGGCTGAAAAGTTCGGGGCCAAAACCGAATACAAGGTCGCGGAATCCGTCGTGAAAACCGAAGCTGGCCATTTCGAAGTCAAAATCAAAGGCAGTGATGAAGTCATCGAAGCCAAGACCGTCATTGTCGCAACCGGAGCCTCTCCTCGTTTGCTGGGGCTTGAGGGCGAGCAAGAGCTCTATGGCAAGGCCGGAGTCACCACCTGTGCCACTTGCGACGGAGCCTTCTACCGCGATATGCCGGTCGTTGTAGTAGGTGGCGGAGATTCCGCTGCCGAGGAAGCACATTTCCTCACCCGTTTCGCCAGCAAAGTCTATCTCGTACATCGCCGCGACGAATTGCGCGCCTCCAAAATCATGGCAGAGCGCGTGCTCAACCACGACAAGATTGAGCCTGTCTGGGACAGCGCCCTCACCGGCTACATCCCAGGAGAAAATAACAAGTTGGCAGGAGTCAAAATCAAAAACCTCAAGACCGAGGAAGAAAGCGAGCTCGATGTGCGTGGTGCCTTCATCGCTATTGGTCACGTTCCTAACAGCCAGTTCATCGGTGACCTCGTTGACCGCAACGACGCGGGATACATCCAGACCCAAGGCGAGCGCACCGCTACCAAGACCCCCGGCCTCTTCTCGGCAGGCGATGTCATGGATGACTATTACCGCCAGGCTATCACCGCCGCTGGCGAAGGCTGCAAAGCCGCCATTGAGGCCGAACGCTACCTCTCCGAGGAAGACTAAGCCGACCACCCGTCCCAAAGGTAGCTGCCGCGTCCATGCGGCAGTCCGTTTGGGCGGCTTCCACACCGCAGACTGCAGTTCGTAGTTCGTAGTTCGCAGTTCGTAGTTCGCGAAACGCTATCGCTATCGCTCAAAAGCCCAGCACGCTGCATTGGGCCAGTAGTGGCTAGGATCGATCAGCATCGGGAATTGCCAATTCAGGTTCCCCCGCCTAAGTCTGTCCCATGCAATCGATGACCGGCTTTGGCCGAGGTGAAGAAACAACCACCGCCTTTCATGCCGAGGTGGAAGCGTCTTCAGTTAACCGCAAGCAAGCCGAAGTTTCTATCAGTCTTCCGCGTGGCTTGGCAGAAGTTGAACCCGTCCTCCGCAAGCAAGCCCTCGCTCGCTTCTCGCGTGGCCGCGTCAACCTCGCTGTCAAGCTCACTGCTCTCGATGCCAGTGCCTCCACGCTCACCATCGACACCTCAAAGGCACAGGCCTTAAAGCTTGCCTTTGACCAACTCGCGCTCGACTTAGGGCAAAGCTTTGAACTCACCACTCAGGATTTTTTGCGCCAAGCCGACCAATTCCTGATCGAGAAAGGCTACGACTTAACACAAGTTCTCCCCGCTCTCGAGCCAGCCCTTTCCAAAGCTCTCGAGGCCCTCACTCTTGCGCGAGGTGAGGAAGGTGAGGCTCTCAAAACAGACCTGACCGAACGACTTGCGACACTCCAGCATCTGACCGCGCAAGTCACCGCCATCGCACCTCACGTTCCAGTCCGCCAACGCGAGCTCTTGAACCAACGTTTGAAAGAAGCTGGCCTCGATATCGACCCCTCCGATGAGCGTGTGCTGAAGGAGATTGCCCTCTTTTGCGACCGTTGCGACATCTCCGAAGAACTGACCCGCCTCGCGGCCCATTTCCAAAAATTCACCGAACTCCTCGCTGCTACCGAACCCGTTGGTCGTCCCCTCGATTTTCTTTGCCAAGAGCTCAATCGCGAGTTCAACACCATCGGGTCCAAGGCCAACAACTCCGAAATCGCCCACCACATCGTGAGCGCAAAAACAGAACTCGAAAAAATTCGCGAGCAGGTTCAGAATATCGAATGACCATTATGAAAAAGCTTCTCGCCCTCACTCTTCCCCTGCTCCTCACCACCTGTGCGCCTCAAAGCTCGGGAGGCGGCGGCAGCAGCTTGAGTCGCCATGATCATTCCCCCCCTCAAGGCGTCAATGTCGCGCTCATGATTCCTGCCGGGCAATACGGACGTCACAAGATGCGGCCGATGTCGCCCCGCTACATCACGGTTCACACCACCCAGAGCTACGGAGCAGGAGCAGGTGCGCGCACCCATGCCAAAATTCTGAGACGAGGTGGCCTCAAGTCCAAGAACAACTCTTTGGGTTATCTCACATGGCACTTCAGCGTCGACTCCCGAGAAGTCTATCAGAGCCTTCCCACCAATGAGCAAGGCCAACATGCTGACTACGAGGGCTCTGGTAATAAGTATTCCATCGGGATTGAAATGTGCGAGAACCGCGACGGCTCCTTCACTGCGACAAAGGCCCGCACCGCCAAGCTGGTGGCCCAGCTCATGAAACAGCACAACATCCCCATCAGTCGGGTAGTGGGTCACAACCACTGGGAACGCATTCGTTATTCCGACGGAAAAAACTTGGGCTTCAAAGCCTGCCCCAAGCCCCTGTTAGACGGTAACAAATACGGAGCGAAGTGGGCTGCCTTTAAGCGCCAGATTCAGTCTCATCTCTAGCCCTTGTTAGAGCAACAGGATGGCAGACCTTCAGCCCGTTTCGGTTGGCGAACAAATTTCTCTTTGCGGGGAATAAACCTCCCTTCCCCCACTCTCATCATTATCCAAAGGATACAAAACGATGACAACTGAAACGAACGAAATCAAAAAGCTGAATGCTGATAACTTCGAATTTGAACTCTCTCAAACGACAGGCCCCGTGCTTCTCGATTTTTGGGCGGAATGGTGTGGACCCTGCAAACAGATGAACCCCGTGCTCGACCAGCTAGCGGACGAGCTTGGCGGCGAAGCCACCATCGCCAAAGTCAACATAGACGAAAGTCCCGACCTTGCGCAAAAATATGGGGTGCAATCCATTCCGACCTTCCTCGTGGTCAAAGACGGCCAAGAGGTAAAACGCCAAACTGGCGTGAGCAGCAAGGACGCTCTCAAGGCACTTCTTTCATAGTGGTATTGACTGGTAAGAGAGGGTCTTCGGACCCTCTCTTTTTTTGTAACTTTGGAGTGCGGCGAGAATCGCCGCTTTCGAATTCAAAGAAAGCTCTCTCCAATAAACAGACAGCCATCTCGAGTTCAGAAGCTGAAGAGCAAGGAGCGTTTGCAAGCTTCGACCTCCCCACCCCACTTCGAGTGTTCTCTCACTTTTAACAAGACAAACGCTTCGGTCTGTCCTCACCAATCCGACAGCCTGTTTGCTGCTCGAAAGCTCTCTCCAATA
>CAZGXV010000013.1:0-27525 GCA_964529725.1 uncultured Roseibacillus sp. | reverse complement strand
GGTCTGTCCTCACCAATCCGACAGCCTGTTTGCTGCTCGAAAGCTCTCTCCAATATACAGACAACCATCCCAAGTTCAGAAGCTGAAGAGCAAGAAGCGTTTGCAAGTTTCGACCTCCTCACGCCACTTCGAGTGCTCTCTCACTTTTAGCAAGACAAACGCTTCGGTCTGTCCTCACCAATCCGACAGCCTGCTTGCTACTCGAAAGCGGCGATTCTCGCCGCACTCCAAAGCTATTGATTTACGGTAGGCAATCCACAAGCAGGCCCTGCCGGAACGGCTTGCCCTCCCGCCCTTAGCTTCGCTCTCACAAAATCTGAAGCCAAGTCACCTACAAAAACAAGGGAAGCACCTAAAACAACCCAAAGTAAAAGCTCATCATAATAGAAACTCACCCGGGCTTCCGAAATCAGAAAACCGAGGGAACCCACTCCCAGCATTCCCAAAATTGTCGCTTCTCGGATGCAGGTCTCCCAACGATAAAAAAGGAACAGGACCATGCGGTTGAATCCCTCCGGCAAAAGTGCACCTAAAAAGCAGGCTTCCCGACTAGCCCCGCTGGAGAGCATCATTTCGGCGGCTCCGCTATCGTTGTTATCCACGACCTCTCCTCCAAGACGAGAGAGAATTCCGCTGTTGTGAATTGCGAGTGCAAAGATAAGCGCCCACATTGTGGGCCCAAAGATTTGTAAAAGGAGAAAAGCCAACAGGTATTCGGGGGCCGAACGTGCCAGCACCGCCAACAGGCGAAGGGCTTGTCCGAACAAACGACGAACCCGACCGCCAGCCACAGGAATCCCTCTCGGTTCGATTGTGGCGAGACTGCGGGAACTCCACACCAAACCCATCAAGGCGACAGCTCCGGCCAATAAGACTGCTGCTGTTCCGAGGTGAAAGGTGCGCCAGATAGCCTCCCAGCCCTCCTCCCTCATCAGCTGCCCTAGCCATCCCCAAACCTTGCTCCAATCTCCAGACTCCTGCACTGGGTAAGGCACCAGTTCTTTGCCAAAGCGTTGCAGATTTTCCCATCTTTGCGCCGCTGATAATCCGGCACCCCAGCGGTCCTCCAAGAGCCACCCCGCCGATACCAGCGCGACGATGAGCGCACCCGATACCCTCAAAAATAGAGAAGTTCCCCGTTGCTGCCAGAGCCTCGCCACCGAGGCGCCCGCCTCCAGCTTGGTGCGTGAAGGAACACCCGTCACTAGCATCTTACGAATGCGCCCTCCCCACCACTCGAAGAACAAGACGATGACTAGCAATGCAAAGACAAAGGTCCAGATTTCGCGGTAGTGCCCGTCCTCGAAGGAGACCTTGATTTCGTATCCCAGGGTAGGCACTCCCACGAATCCGAGCACCGCCGAAGAACGCACCGCACATTCAAGACGATACATGGCGTAGGTCAAGAGGTCGGGCATCGCCCCCACCGCCGTCCCCAAAAAGGAAGCCATCCCGCTACCGCCTGCAGATTGCATGACCTTAGCTGGACTCTGATTGGCCTCGTCCAACAACTCGGAAAAAACTTTGGCTAAGGTCCCGCCGTAAGGCAGCGCCATCGCCAACATCGCCGCTACGGGAGAGGTGCCCACTGCTGCTAGAAAGAGAATGGCCCAGATGAGTTCATGGACCGAGCGCAGGGCGGTCGCCAACAAGCGAATGAAAAGACGGAGAGCCTCCAGTGCTCGCGAGGGACGATTCCACCAAGAGCGCGAGCCGAGGATTCCGCCCGCGACACCCAGCACGAGCGCCAAACTCATGGCCACGACCGCATACTTCACCGTGAGCCAAGCTGCCTTGCCCACTTTGGAAAAAAACGGTTCTCCGACTTCCCGAATGGACACGTCTTCATAGTCGAGGGCAGGTTGGAAGGCGGCCGCAAAAAACTCTCCCGCCAACTGACGCCCTCCTTCGGAAGGAATGAGTTCACCGAGTCCAACATCGAGCACCCGCAGCCCAAGAAAGAACAGGACCAGTCCGCCTAACAAAAACCAGCGGCGTCTCATGGCATCTCAGGCAAAGACTTTTCGAGCCGATAGAGATTCTTCACCCCCGCTTCATCGGCCCGACCATCGAAGACCACACGCCCTTCTCGTAATCCGACCACGCGGTCAAAAAATTGGCGTGCCAAGGCGACATCATGGAGACTCATAATCAGAGTGATCCCTTCCTCCTTCGCCAAGGAGGTGAGAAGCGCAACTAAATCGCGCGCTCGTTCTGGATCGACAGCGCTCACGGGCTCGTCCGCTAAAATCGCTTGGGGTTTTTGGTAAAGAGCACGCGCGAGAGCGACCCGTTGTTGCTGCCCACCAGAGAGATGGTCGACTCGGACAAAAATTTTCTCCTCGATGCCCACCCGCTTGAGAAGCTCGTGAATCTCGCGCTTCTCTTGCGCCGACATCCAGAGAAAACTGCGGAGCAAACCCCAGAATCCCTTCTCCGCCACCCGCCCACAGGCTACATTTTGATGGACTCTCAGACTCGAAACTAAGCCTAAGTCCTGTGGTACCCACGCAATGCGGGAGCGGACCGCGCGAAGAACCTTTCGCGATAATTTGGAGAAGGAAGTCCCTTCCACAAGCACCTCGCCTTGAGATGCCGAAGTGCGGCCGTTGAGCAAACCCAAGAGACTCGATTTGCCCGCACCACTGGGGCCAATGAGGCAGACCTGTTCGCCCGCCGACAGCTCGAGGTCGAGGCTATCGAGGGCCACGACCCCGCCGTAGTGAAGACTAACTGACTGGAGCTGGAACATAGAAACAAAAGAAGGCGGACCTGATGCCCGCCCTCCTGAGAGTCAATCGCGTGAGCAAACCGATGGCTTGCTCCACGGCGAGGGAGCTAGCGCATGAGGCCGACCTTTTTGGCCACTTCCTCAATCCCAGCGAAGTCCTCGTTTTTAGCAGGAATCAAGTCGTCGCGATTGAAGGCTGCAAGCACGTCCTTGTCTTCGCAATCGACGAGAACTTTCTGCAGCTTGTCGATGAAGCCTTCGCCATACATCTCTTCCAAGGCAGGGTGCACCGTCAGGTTATAATCTGCATAATCAGGTGTGATCCAGATGATGGGAGCTTTCTCGGGGTCGAGCTTGCCCTCTTTGACCATGCTGTCGTAAGTTTTGTAGTTGATGGCTCCGACTTGCACGGAACCGCTCTCGACCGCTTTGCCAGTGGCATCATGCGCACCGGAGAATTGAACGGGCTGGGAGAAGAAGTCCTCGGGAGCCTTGCCTGTGTTCTCGATGATGAAGTGAGTGGGCATGAGACGTCCCGAAGTGGAGCTCTTGCTGCCAAAGGTGAAGGTGAGGTCCTTGATAGCATCGGCTGGAAACTCGTCGGACTTGGTTAAGCCCGTAGACGAGTTGGCGATGAAGTAGGACTTGTAGTTCGGATCAACATCGCCTTGGGCAATCGCGCGCGCTCCGGGCACAGCCTTGCGAGCTTGCACACCTGTCAGACCACCATACCAAACGAGGTGGACTTCCCCATTCTTAAAGCGGGTCACAGAGTCCTCGTAACTACTAGAAAGGGAGAACTCGGTCGTGACCTCCAACTCGTCTTGGAGATACTTCTGCAAAGCAGCGAAGCGGGCTTCCTGATTGGAAGCCTTCTCGTCAGAAATGGCGGTGATGACGAGGGTTCCGCCCGTAAGGTCGCCGCTGGATTCATTGGCTTGTTCGTCACCCTTAGGTTTACAGCTGGCCATCACGGCAAGAGTTCCGAGGGCAGCGGCTTTTAGTAGTCTTTTCATTGTTTGTTTTAAAAAAAGGTGGAGCGTTAGGAAGAGAGCGCAAAAAAACCGTCGACACTATGAGCAAGGAGCTCCGGTCAGACGGTCGGTCTTCGACTTGATGCTGGATGTGGACCCACACCCGGTAATGGCTTCTCGTTGATTTCGCTTCATGCGCTGGCAGATCGTTAGCACCGCTTGCAAGACCCCGAAAGGGAAAAATTGCCTTCCTAGGTTTTTAGAGACCTCACGTAGAGTAAAAACACCTTCGCTTCTCCCATAGGAGGGTGAGTGCAACTCTCTACTCGGGGCTCCGGTAAACTCCGAGCATCATGCGCAGACAGTCCCAAGCGAACTGTTTACGATCTTTCCAGGGCTTCTCCGGGGTGAGCACTCGCCAGCCGTTTTCTTTCGCTTTTTCCGCAAAGGTTCCTTCGGGGTGAATTGCGACTACCTTTTCGCACATCTCGAGCATGGGCAGATCAGCTTTGCTGTCGGAGTAGCCTTCACTATTGGGTAAGACCCCCGCCAACCCCAACTCGTCGCGCAAGCGCACGACCTTGTTCGAGCTCTTGTTGTTGCCGAGTGGGAAAGGAGGAAACCACTGTAGTCGCTCGCCCACCTCCACCACTGTTCCAAAAACATGATCAAAACCCAAGGCCCGCCCAATATGAGAGACGTAGAGCTCGGGGCTGGCGGAGACCAGCACGAGAGTCCGTCCCTCCTTGCGGTGGCGCTCGACCTCTGCCACGACCTCGGGATAAGGAAGCTCTGCGTAGGCTTTTTCGGCAAAGTCGCGCCCCCACTGGAGAAGCTTTTCCCGCTCCATTCCCCAAGCAAACCCCATGAAAACTCGTTTCATGACTTCCGAACCTAAGAGCTTGTTGACGGGCAAAAGAAGAAAGAAGGGCACCAAAAGCCAGCGCCGCCAACCCTCGCGCTGAAGGACAAAATTGCAGAAGGAGAGCTGTAAATCCCAAGGAACGAGGGTTTGGTCGAGGTCGAAGAGAGCCCATCCCGGGGCCGATGTATCATCGCTCATTGGCCTCCAAGCAACTACGGCCCCGGCGGGAGTGCAAGCACGGAGATTGAGAGGAACTTTACTTTCCTTTCATCCCTAACAATGGCAAAACCTGAATCTCTCGGACATGAAGACTCTTCTTTGCCTGCTGGCTTTGCTTTGCTCCCTCCCCCAAGCAAGAGCCCAAGTTTATGCCATCGTGACGGTGGAGCTGACCCAACTCTCGAACAATAACCTGCGGGAATTTGTCCTCCTCCTCGACGACGAACACGCCCCTCGTAGCGTGGCAGCCTTCATGCTGCTGGGCGAACCAAACGAGAGTTCCTACCGCAATCGCCTCCGGACCTTCACCCTCAATCCCTCCGGTCAGTATATTCCTTCTACCGAAGCAGGAGCGCCGACGACACCGTCCTTTACCGCTTATACTATCTCGACCAATGCGCCGGGCAATAGCCCTTCTGTCGCTTTTCTATCGCGACCAGGAGGTTCGGTTCTCGCTACCTTTACCCGAACAGGCGACGATTGGAATTCTGATAACCCTGCAATTACCCTGCGCTACAATAGCAACCAGTCAGTCCAGAGCTTCATGATCGATATCAAGGCCGAGCTGCCGCACTTCGATGCCACCGATAACTACTTTCGCAATAGTAGCAGCTCGCTGAACAATCCGGGAGGTTCCTATAGTCCTTCTCAGGCGGGTGGCGCGGCCCTCGACGGGGATCCTGTTTTCACGATGACCCCGATTTTCACCCCCACTTTCCAGATTACGGGGGCAACCTTGTCTCGAAACTCCAACGAGCAGGTGGTTGCCACTTTTACCCGAGAGGGAGTGCAGTGGGTCTCGGACAATGCAGGTTACAGCCTGAACTATTCGAGCAGTGCTAATCGGTATGTGTTGCGTGAGAACGTGGCTCTGGCCCCAACCCTCACCACCGAGCCCTTTTATGGCGACGATGATATGATTTTCGTCGGAGGCGATCATCCCTATTTGTCGCTGGGGCGCGATAAGGCCGTGCCCAATCAGAGCAACGGTTTGATTTTCCAAAACGAAATTGTGGACGTCAATGCGGCCAGCTTTAGCAACGATAGCCTATGGGGATTACGTTTCGCGGACCTCAACGGCAATGTGGGCAATAGTCAGCGCTATGCCGTGGCTTTTGCCAATATCGGGACCCAGAGTCCCAATACGGCTGGAGGAGAAGTCCTCATTACTGGCTTTGCGGGAAATCCTGACTTCGATGGGCGCCATACTCATATCGGCTACGTGGTGAACGGTACTTACTTTAAGCAAAGCGGCGGTACGGTGCCAGGGAGCCGTCCTCTCATCGACCTCATTATGGGCGGCGAACCTGCCGAGTTCCGTGGCATTAGATTCGAGAATGCGAGCAACACTTTTGATGCCTTCGAATTCACGAATCCGGGGCTGGCCGAGATTCGCCTCCCCCGCCCCGAGATGCTCACTGAGCGCAGTGTCCCTTGCGCCGAGTCTATAGACGACGAGGTGCACATTTTCTCCGGAGGAACGCCCGGAGAGCTCCGGTTCCTCGAACGCTCCGACGATTTCTCCTCTTGGTCGTTTTTCGCAACGGCAGGAGAACCAGTAGGAGCGGACGCGCGTTACGGGCTCAATATCGAACGACCTAGTATTCTCAATACCGGGACTGGGGAACGAAGCCGCATACGGGACGCTCATCCTGATTCCTTTTTCCGGACCACTCCCATGGTTGTGGACCATCCGCAATGGCCCGCTTCCCTCTTCCGCGACGAGCTTCCCAATGCCAGCTTGAGCTTCAAGGGTCGGGTCGTCGACGGAGACAATCCGCAGGTTCTCAACGTCTTCAACATTTTCTTGGATGCGACGGGCAAAGCCGGACAACTCCAAGGTGTCGGGGGAGATTTGGCCGGGAACCATGTCTTGAGCTCGGTGCGTTATTACCAGACTGGTCCCATGACGGGAGAACTTGAGCTGGAGGGAGACACTTTACCCGAGCTTCTGCGCTTACGCCTCTACTTCGATTCCCACAAGGGTGGTGAGCTCACCGGAGGCCGCAACCCCATCGAGCGATTCCACCGCCTTGCCATCAATGAGGTTGAGATTGCTGGAAACAGCTTCTTTCTTCAGCAGGTGTCGGAGTTCGGTATCTGGATCTCGAACAACTGAGGCCTGCTTCTATCTGGCCTCGATGCGTTCCGCTCCATGATAGATATTGAAGTTGGGCGGCCTCAAGAAACCGACGAGCGTTTGATTGCTGTCCTGAGCAAACTCGACCGCTAGGGACGAAGGGGCGGAGATGGCAGAAACTACCGGGATCGCTGCAGCCAAGGCCTTTTGCATGACCTCGAACGAGACCCGCCCCGAGACCTGCAACACGAGTTCTGAGCAATCCTCCTCACGGACACCTGCCCATCCGATCACCTTGTCGATGGCATTGTGCCGGCCGACATCTTCGCGCAGCACGAGCAATTGCCCCTCGGCGTTAAATAGCGCGGCAGCATGGATGCCTCCCGTTTGCTCGAAGGCTGCTTGGGCCGCACGCAACTGGTCGGGAAACGTGAGCAATATCTCCTTCGAGATTCGGAAACCCGCAGGAATGGCCTCGTGCTGCTGACGGATGGAATCAATGCTGGCCTTCCCGCAAATTCCACAGGATGAAGCGCTGAAAAGATTGCGGCTCAATCGCGCGCGATCAAATTCGACCCCTTCGGCCAAAAAAACGAGAGCGTGGTTTTCCTTGTGATCGAGATCGACTCGCGACACGTGTGAGAGAGTGGTCAAGAAGCCCTCGGTGAGGAGAAAGCCGTGCACGAGATCCAAGTCCTGTCCTGGGGTCCGCATCACGACAGCCACGGGAAATCCGTCTACAGTGATCTGAAGCGGCTCTTCGTCCGCTACCTGGTCAGCAGCTTCGGAAACTCCGTGGAGGGAATGGCGTTGAACGTTCGTTTTCATTCTTCAGCAAGGCTGTGCCGGAAGGCGGAGATGTCCATCCTCCAATCAAAAAACAAAAGCTCATAGCAAGGAAAATGCTCTCAAGCAGCTCGGACCATTAGGGGCATCTACGGGACCATTTCTACAGCGACTTCTTACGGGATAGCCTACTCAACAAAACTTCTTCGAGACGACTCAATCTTTTCCCTGAGAGAAATCAGTCTCGCCCTTCTCCTTGTCTTCATTCGTTGAGCTTCCCTCTTTTAAAAGGTGCTGAGCGTTTAAATACTTGGCAAACTCCTGCTGCACCTGAGCTTGTAGGAATTCTTTCACTTCCTTACGAATTGGCCCAGACCGTCTTGCATCAGGGAATGCTCCTAATTGCTGTCTCAGGCTTAGCACTCGAGCCTCCATTTCCAGTCTAGTCTCCGTTTGGACCTCTTCAATCGCCAAGGCAAACTCTTCGGGATGAGCATTTTTTAGCCTTCTCAGAGCTTCAAAAGGTGCAATCACTAGCTTGCTATAAGTGGCTTTCTCGATCGATTTTTGGTATTCCCTTATCGCTTGAGCCCATTGCTGATTCCGCTCGGCCTCTTCACCTCTCATTATTCCACGAATGGCATCGAGATCTTGGATGCGATTGTACAAATAGTAGTCATTTGAATTTTGATGCAAAGATTGGAAGTCGGGGAACATCCGAACAACCATTTTCCAATCTCGTTCTTCAATTGCTTGCTCCATCCAACCCTCAAAGACCTGCAAGGCCGACTCCTTTTTCCAGTCTGCGAAATAACCCAAATCCTTATAATTTTCATTGAGCCAAAGACATAACACCTGGTTTCGCACAGTCCAAAATGATGACCTCCCTCTCCTTGACTGCAGAGAATCTAGCCTTTTTAGGGATTTCATCAATTCCCCGAGAGTCTCCTTTGTTGACAGTCTCTTAAGTTCCTCCGCAATCAGCACTCCTGCTTGGAAGCTCTTCACCTCCTGATCATCTAATTGCGCGATTGGAAGGTTTCTGAGGGATTGCAGAGCCTGCTCAACTTCACCATCACGAGAAAATCTTTGAACAATCTCTTCAAAAGAAATCAAAACTTGGTCTCTTTCTGCCAAATCGTCTTCTTGAGGCTCCTTCGGCTGCTCTTGCAATGCGGCCTGTGGGTTGAGAAGCCTCAAGACATATGACCTTGGAAGAATAGGATTTTGAGTGAGAGAACGTGAAATGTTTTCAAGTGACCGCCTACAAGCCTTGATATCCCCTGCCGCCTCCGCCATTAAATAATTCTGCCATTCCGAAATAACACTTCGGCTCTCCGAAACCTTACGGGCCAATACTGCCAATTCAGGATTCGTCTGCCGAGAACCGTATGATTGATTCCCGGTTAACTGATGAAGTTCCACGAGACAACGATCAAGATGCTCTGGTTGTGTGGCTTCCTGTAGGCTCTTCGATAGCTTCTCAAGAAAGAGAGTCAGTTCCGCGATCCGTTCTTCCTCTCTTGCTTTTTGTATCTGCCGCAAATCTTGTTCGAGAGCCTTTATCTTGCCTAACAATACCGGTGGGAAATTGCCTTGGCCACTGACTTGACCCAGCCAATTCAGAATACCCTCTGAACTTCCTCCCTCAAACTGCTCAAGCTGGGGTGTTAGATAATCCACAATCTGATTTGCTTTTCGCGTTTCCGCTTCATCCAATTCCTCCATTACTGCTCTCAGCTCTTTCAGATGCTTTTGCAGCTTCTCAGCTGTTTCTCTATTTTCCTCAGCTGGCAATACCGTCAGAAATGAAAAAGCAAGGGAGATATAGAAAAATATCTTCATCACCACGATTCATGAAGCGAACTCCGTTCGGCAGCCAGAAAAAAAGAAGTCCATTTCATTCTCAAAATTCTGAATGTGCGATATCGGAAACGCGAGGGAAGTCCGTGTAGCTACAATTCGAAAGCAAAGACCTTTTAACGGGGAAGAGGCAGGCTGGAGCAGACCTGAGCAAGAGAGGGCTCGACACCCTCACGTCGGCGTCTATCTCAGAAAAAAGAGAAGCTGTGCTGGGAGGTGGAAAAGTCGATCCTACAATCAAAAAAGCCCACTCCGAAGAGCGGGCTTTGTGGGGAAAATGAGCACACTCGCCGAAGGGCTAGTGGGAAGGTCCGGAAGCACTTAATTCCACGGGCTTATACCCACCACGGGACTTGAACCACAACGCGATCAGGATGAATGATATCAGCATGATGCCAGGAAAGACCAAAGCGGTTGTTCGAAGGGACTTCCGGGTGGCCTTATTCAAAGCCGCTTCATAGCCTTCTTCGAGGCCCTTGGCAGCTACCAGCTCTTCTGCTTTGGCCCGATCCACACTTTCATAACTGGCTCCAAAGAAGGACGCTTCAGTTTTTGAGGCCTCGTAAACCTCGGGCGAAAGAGCCTTTACTTCGTTCTTGGTATGATTGTCGTTGAAGGATCCGATAATGGGCGTGCCAATGATTCCGACAGAGAGAAGTCCAATTGCAGAAACCGTATTCAGGGTAAGGGCTCCTCCCCGAGGATACTGCTCGGCGGCAAAACCCAAGACGGTAGGCCAATAAAACGTTTGTCCGATGGCATAGAGTACAAATGCCAAGAATACGACCGGTCCGCCCGAAACGGACAGAACCATGAGCCCACAAAGCGAGAAGAAGGAGCTGATAATGAGGATGACGGGAGGAGAGAAACGCTTGGTTAGAATACCGGCTTGGAAGCGCAAAACCATCATAATGAAGGCGGAGAGAACGAGGGCCCATCCAGCCAATTCGCCCATGGTCGGAGTCATGAGTTCTTTAATCCAAGCATCCGTTCCGAGCTCAGTCGTCGCCAAAGGAATCATAATCAGGCACAGGATGAAGTAGAGAACCTTACCAATCGATTTGGTATAAATTCCAAACCCGGCTCCCACCAAAACACCGACAACAAGACTGATCCAAATGAGATTGTCTGTGCTGCCAGAGAGCTTAGACCAAATCTCGTAGCAAAGAAGAAAGGACGCCAGAAAGGCTCCCAGAAAACCAACTTCTTTCAGCATATCGCGATAAGGCACTTTGTTCTGAACCCGCTCATCAATGGGGAAGGTTGTGCGCAGAAACATCACGCCATAGGCAATTACCGGCAGTAAAATCCAAAGCCCTTTGACCTGCCAGCTCAAGGAACTCAAACCGGGAGTCAGCATTAGAATCCCTCCAAAAACGAGCCCGGCGGGCCAAGCTGCATGAAGAATGTTCAGCATTTTAGTCCGGTCCTTGGGATACATCGTCGAGCACACCGGATTGATCACCGCTTCAACAATACCATGCCCTAGACCAGCGGCCATAGCCGCGATGTAGAGGCCATTAGGATCCTTGGCGGTGAAGGTCAAAATCGCAGAAAGAGCCTGCAAGATGAATGCTCCATACATCGAAATTTTGTGCCCAATTTTATCCACCACGAGACTGAACAGAATCATGGTGACGGCAATTGGCCAAAGCGAGGCGCCAAAGATGCGACCAATTTCCTGCCCATTGAGACCGAATTCTTTCCCCCAATCTCCCAAAACCATGACCCGGTAGGAAAATCCAACACCCGCCGCCATCAGAGAGAGAAAACTTGCCCAGAAAATAAGTTTACGGTCCTTTTCGGACATTTGGTCTGCTGTCATATAGATTTAGTCTCGTGGTTTTTTAGCCTGCCGCTGAGTTTGGACAAATCCTTGTCCAGCTCAAGGCAATCCTCCCCATACGACTGGTTTGGAGTCAGTTTTCGGCAAAAGTCACCATTCGTGACGAAAAAAGTAAAGCCGCGCGGCCCCCACCGCGCGGCTTTGATATTGGGAGCCGGTCCCCACCGGACTTCCCAAACTCTATAAAACGTTGTTGTCTATTTTGAACCTGAAACGTAGCTGGCTTGGCTTTGGCCTTTACCGACCTTTTTGGCGCCCAACCAGCTCATCATGCCACGAAGCTTGGTCCCGACCTTTTCAATCGGGTGTTTTGCTTCTTCGCGGCGAATGGCATTAAAGTTCTTACACTTGTTATTATACTCTTCTGTCCATTCTTTTGCAAAATTTCCTTTCTCAATCTCCTTGAGTTGCTTCGCCATCCGCTTTTTGACGGAAGCGTCAATAATCTTGGGCCCCACGGTGACGTCACCGTATTCCGCCGTTTCGGAAATTGAGAAGCGCATACCAGCGATTCCGCTCTCTACCATCAGGTCAACGATGAGCTTGAGCTCATGCAGACACTCGAAGTAGGCCATCTCGGGCTGATAACCAGCTTCGACCAAAGTCTCGAAGCCAGCCTTCACGAGAGCGCTCGCTCCACCACAGAGAACCACCTGCTCACCAAAGAGGTCGGTGACGGTTTCTTCGCGGAAATTAGTTTCGAAGACTCCGGCGCGAGTGCCGCCGATGCCTTTGGCCCAACCCAAAGCGATTTTGTGAGCCTTACCGGTGAAGTCGTTGTGGATAGCGATGAGGGTGGGAACACCCTTTTTCTCCACAAACTGGCTGCGGACGGTGTGGCCAGGGCCCTTGGGAGCGACCATGATGACGTCGACGTTCTCGGGAGCCTTGATGGTCTCGAAGTGTACGGCGAAGCCGTGGGAAAAGAGGAGGCACTTGCCTTTGGAGAGATTGGGCTCGATGTCCTTTTCATAGACGGCGGGAATCACAGTATCAGGGACCGCGATCATGATCACGTCTGCGGCTGCTACGGCATCACCTGTATCCATGACTTCGAAGCCAAGCTTCTTGGCAACATCACGGGACTTGGACTTGGGGTAGAGGCCAATAATGACCTCGCATCCGCTATCCTTGAGGTTGAGAGCGTGGGCGTGCCCTTGGGATCCGAAACCGATGACGGCGAGCTTCTTGCGCTTAATGGAAGAGATGTTCGCGTCTTTGTCTGTATAAATTTTTGCTGCCATGCTTACGGTGAAAGGAGGCGCAGGCTGCACACCTTCTGCGGAATCGTCAAGCAGACAAAAGCCCTACTTTCACAAAGTTTTTACCGGACTTGGTATTGGAACTGCCTGCGCTGTTCACGTTCTGCACTGACTCGAATCACGTTCGCTGATCACGGGTCACTTCACTACAAGCCGCACCCCAACAACAATGAACTCCGCCAAGCCGTCCAAACAAGATATGATAGTCCGCCGTAGGTTAATCCACGGCACTGCCGAATCCAGCCCGCCCACCCATTTTCGCTCATGGCATGAGCAGTCGGTCCCCAAGCACCAGCGCGAGGGCAAGCAGCCTGAAAAACCTGGCAAAGTCCCGCCCAAGGGTCGCAAAAAACACTACTCCTATTGGCAGAGCCGCGACTTCCACGTGATCATTGCCTGCTTGGGAACGGTTATTGTGGCGACCGCAGTCTATTACTTGATGAAGTAACCTGCGGGCGAGCTCTCCCTGCTCTAGGATTTTCGGGTCGACCAGTCGCCGGTAATGGCCAGCGTTAGCCCGGGGTTCTGGATATTTACAAACATGGTCTCTCCGTCGGGAGAAAAGCAAACCCCGGCCAATTCCGAGGAATTGAGACGGTTGGTGGCCAAGGTGTAGAGCTTGCCCCCGGCCGTCACCCCATGCAGTGAGCAGGCGTTGTCAGCCCGGTCTTCGGCAATGATGATATCGCCATTCTTGGCGACAGTGAGGTTATCCCCGTTTGTCAAAAGGTCGGACTCGCTTGGTTCCAAGAAAAGTTCCAACTGCCCGCCGTCGCCATTTGGCCGCAAGCGGAAGAGCTGCCCGCGCTGTTGGGGCCCGCCGTTGGTGCAACAGAACCAGACTTCCCCGTCGCCCCACCAGCAGCCTTCGCCCCGTGCGAAAATGGTTCCGCCTGCTTGGGCACCGCGTATCCTGAGGTCATCTTGGGGAGACTCGGCGTCTTCGACATTGATCCACTCAATCTCGACTTTCTCTCGTTCTGGCAGGGAGCGCTCAGTCCAGTTTCGCGAGTCGCTCTGCGGCTGTCCTTTGAAGGCCAGAGCTTGAAGCTGTCCTCCTGCCTGCAAGTCTCCCTTCACCTCTGGCACAAAGCGGTAGAAGAGGCCTTCGTGCCGATCCTCAGTTAGAAACACGATCCCGGTCTCCGGATCAACCGCAACCGCCTCGTGTCGAAAGCGTCCCAAGCCTTTCAGCGGAACGGGCGCTTCTCCTTTTGCTTCCCCTTTTGCGCCATCCGCCTTGACCTCAAAACACCAGCCATGCTTCGGGCCCCGACCTTCGGTGAGGAAGGCTGGCTCTTCGCAAGTGATCCACGAGCCCCAAGGAGTGGGCCCGCCCGCGCAGTTCCGGTCGGTTCCCACTAGGCTTAAGTACTCTTCCTCAACTAATCCCGTGGCCGGATTGTAGACGAGGTTCGTGGTTCCCCCGGGCATCACCGCCTCGTCTTTCGCACCCTCATCGTAACAGGCGACTTCTTCAGGATAATTTTTCGCATTCGGAATCGCTCCCCAAGCAGAGGAGCCGAGACCGAGTTCGTGATTCCGCACCAGAATCACGCGGCCCTCTTTTCCCGCAAAAGCAGCCATGCCATCAGGTTGTCCCGGAACCAACAATCCATCACTCATCTTGGTTCCCCGTCGCGAGATGACGCGGTAGCGAAAGCCCTCGGGCAGGTCCATCATCCCTGCGGCATCCTTCACCAAAGGACCATAGCCTTGGCAAAATCGACCCGACTCCACTCCGGAAGCACCTAACGCTCGTTGAAGACCTAGAAATCCGCTTGCTAAGAGCCCCGTCTTCAAGAAATCGCGCCGTTCCATCATTCCCCCAACAAAGCCCAATCCGCCCCAATTTCAAATCCGAATGGAAAAATGATTCAAGAGGCCACTCCCAACTTGAGCCCCGCGACCGTCCCCGCGACCTGCGGCAGCAGAGTTGGCAAGAGAGCATGCATCACTTCCGGAGCCCCACTGGTCAAAAAGCGCACTCTGTTCCCCTCCCTCCCAAGACGAGGACCCAAGACCTCTTTGACCTGCCTTGCCACCGCTGCTCCGGTATCGATGAGAGTCACCTCCGGAAACAACCGCCCAATCTCGGTTTTTAAAAAAGGATAGTGGGTACATCCGAGAACAAGAGCATCCGCGCCTCCCATGACAAGAGGGCCACCATATTCCCAAATCGCCTCATCGACTTCCGGCCCAGCCAAAATCCCTTCCTCCACCAACTCCACAAAACGTGGACAGGCCTGAGTCAAGACTTGGCATCCTTCGCCATGCTTCTCCACCAACCTCTGAAACATCTCCCCCGTCAAACTGGCCTCCGTTGCCAAGACCCCGATCACGCGACTGCGAGAGGCCGTTGCCGCAGGCTTGACCCCGGGCTCCATAGCCACAAAGGCGACCTCCGGCCACTTCTCGCGACACCACTCTACCGCTTGAATGGAAGCCGAGTTGCAGGCCAGCACGATGACCTCCGCTCCCTCCCGCAAAAGAAACTCCACAATGCCACCCACCCGCTCGCGCAGCACCTCCCCGGGCTTGGCACCATAGGGGCAATAGGCCGAGTCCCCCACGTAGATCAATTCTTCCTGCGGCAACAAAGCACGCACCTCGCGAAGCACAGATAGCCCTCCTACTCCGGAATCAAGAATACCAATCACTTGTCACGAAATTACGAGGTCAGCCTGCTAATGAGAAGCCTTGATCGAATCAAAACAAGTCCGCTCTTTCCCGGAGAAATGTCTCGCCTGACGCGCTGCCTTTGCTTTCTTCAAAGCCGTGACCGACCCACAAGCTAAAGCCTCCGTTCTCATCAAGGCCCTGCCCTACTTGCAGCGGTTTCGAGGAAAAACTTTTCTCATTAAAATCGGCGGCTCGGTGATGGAGGATCCCGACCTCGTGTCCGACTTCATGCGCGACATTCTTTTCTTAGAAGTCGCGGGCATCAACCCAGTCTTGGTTCATGGAGGCGGCAAGGCGATCTCAGCCGCAATGGCAGAGTCCGGACTCGAGCCCGAGTGGGTCAGCGGCTTTCGCGTGACCTGCAAAAAGGCCATCACCCTCGTCGAGCAGACCCTCACCCACACCTTGAGCCCCCAGCTTGTCGAACTTCTCAACGGCCATGGCGGTCGCGCCACGGCCATCCCCGGAACTCATGTCTTTCAGGCGAGCCGCATGAAACCCGACGGTCAAGACATCGGCTTCGTGGGCGAGGTGGAAAGCTGCCTTACAGAGGAAATTCTCTACGCCACCTCCAGCGGAATCGTGCCCGTGATTTCCCCCCTCGGTCGCGAAATCGAGACCGGGGCCTCTCTCAATATCAATGCCGACCTAGCCGCCGCGGCTTTAGCAAAATCCCTCCAACCCGCGAAGCTGGTCTACCTCTCGGATGTGCCTGGGCTCATGCGCGATCCTTCCCAACCGGAGACTCTCATCCCCTCCCTCAATCAAAGCGAAGCCAACGCCTACCTTGCCGACGGCACAATCTCCGGCGGGATGATCCCCAAAGTGACCTCCGCTCTCGATGCCCTGCAAGCGGGTACGCAGAAAGTTCACTTCATTGATGGCCGCCTCCCTCACTCTCTTTTGTTAGAGATTTTCACTTCGAAAGGAATCGGGACCGAGATTGTTCTTTAGGCGAGGTCTTTTGCCCGACACGCGGAATCGCTTGCTTGGCTAAAGAGATGGAACTTTGGCTGAGAACGAGCTGAACATCGGGTTTTTTCCTTCCCACCCACCGCAAAGTCGTGAAGCTCTCGAGATATGATCTCGCGCCGCAAAACCCTCTATCCCATCTCCACCTCGCTGCGGCAGTATCTCTATCACTTCGGCCGCCAATCCGACATTCCACTCGTCTATGACGAGCTCCACCGCTTTACCGGTTCGGTGGGTTACGTCAATCCGCTCGGCGAAGAGACGCTCTGGATGACGGTGATGTATCCCCCCGAGGTGATGGCTGCTCTTGTGCCCAAGCTGACCGGAATCTATGCCACTCTTAAGATTGGTGGCGACCTCTCTCTTGCCGAACACCTTACCGTTGATCGCATCGACTTCGGGTCCTTCGGCAATTCCCGGCCCTTCCGGATCTGTATTAAAAATCTCTTCAATGGCAACTCGGACTATTACTACGTCAAGACTGCTGATGCCTCTCGCATCTACGGACTCGAGCTCGAGCACCTCCTTTCTCCCAATCGACTGAACTACTTGGTCAATGGCAACACCCTCATCGAAGAGCACATTGCCGGAGTGCCGGGCGACGTCTTCCTGCGCGACTACCTGGACCGCAAGGACCTCAATAAAATTCGTATCGCAAAGGAGTTCACCAAATTCAACGAACGTTGCTTCATCCGCTTGTTAGGCGACATGAGGTCAGTCAACTATGTCGTTGATATCACCCCTGACTTCGAGGAAATCCAATACCGGGTCCGTCCCATCGACTTCGACCAACAATGCTACGAGGGACGCAGCAAGACCTACCTCTCTTATCACTTCGACTCTAACAAGGCCATCACCCGCCTCGCCTTCCGCGCCCTCAACCGAAAGACTATCGCGCAATACGTCGAGGAGGAACGCGCACAGATGGCCCGGCGTGCCAAAGTAGAACGGATCCGTCTCAGTTCTCTCCTGACCGTGATGAAAAAGGACACCCTCTCTCCCGAAGAAAACGTGCAAGCCTTGCGCAAGGAGCTCGACAAATACTATCCCGGAGAAGACCTCTCCCATTGCAAAACAATGGGCGAACTCACCGCCCATCATCTCGAAATCATGCTCAAGTGATTGCCTTTTCCAACCAAGGTAACGAACTCAGAAAAGATGATCAAAAAAGTCTACCACCGCGAAATCGCGGCATCTACCGAAAGAGTGTTCGACCTTTGCCGCTCCATTGACTTCCACCTGCAAGCGGCTCAGGCCCTTCGTTCGCGTGCCGAGGATGGTCAACGAACCGGGCTGTCCGAGGAGGGCAGCGTGACAGTCTACTCGGCGGTTTTCTATCACCTGCGATTCAAGCTCACAATGCGGGCCCATGACTTTCGCCCGCCCTATGAGTTTCGTGACACTATGACTCGCGGACTCTTCACCCATTTTTCCCATCACTATCAACTCGAGCGCACCAGGGACGGCTGCTTGCTTACCGACACGTTTTCCTTCGAGGCCCCCTTCGGCTTTGCGGGTCGATTGATGAGCAAACTCTTTCTCCAGCGTGCGCTCGCAACCGCGCAGAACACACGCTTGGATGCCATCAAATTAGAAGCTGAACGCTCTCGTTCATAATTTTCAGTATTTACTGAAACATTAACATTGACTCCCAAGATAACTTTGAGTTCACTGCCGTCGTCATGAATCAACCTACCATCATTCTCCCTGGAGGCAGTGGTTTCCTCGGTCGCACTTTGGCAAAGTGGTTTTCGAGCAAGGGCTGGCATGTCGTTATCCTGAGTCGCAATCCGCAGGCGATTGTCGGAGCGCAAGTCGTCGTTTGGGATGGCCAAACCCTCGGTCCGTGGACAGAACAACTCGAAGGAGCCAAAGTCGTCGTCAATCTCGCTGGTCGCTCCGTCAACTGCCGCTACAACGTGAAAAACCGTGAGGAGATTATGGCCTCGCGCAAAGACTCTACCCTCATTCTTGGCCAAGCCATCGCGGCCTGCGAGAACCCTCCTTCGGTTTGGTTGAACTCCAGCACCGCTACCATCTATCGCCATCGTTTCGATGCTGCGAACACGGAATCCGATGGTCTCTATGGTGCGAGCCCGGAAGCCAAGGATGCCTTCTCCCTGCAAGTAGCCCATGCTTGGGAAAGCGCCTTCGAGCAAGCCTATCAGCAAAACGATCTCACTCGCACCCGAGCCATCATCCTGCGCACCGCTATGGTCTTTGGCAACGAACCGGGCGGGGTTTACGAAACTCTTGCTCGCTTGGCTAGACGGGGGCTGGGTGGCACGATGGGACATGGGCGCCAATTCGTTTCTTGGCTTCACGAAGCCGATTTCTGCGAAAGCATTGCTTGGCTCATTGATAATGAAACGGCGAACGGCATCTACAATCTTGCGAGTCCCCACCCTCTCCCGAACCGCACAATGATGAGCCAACTCCGTCGAGCAGTGGGCATGTGCTGCGGACTCCCCGCTACCCGTCTCATGCTCGAATTGGGCGCTCTTTTTCTCCGCACCGAGACCGAACTCATCCTCAAGAGTAGGCGCGTCGAACCCGAGAGACTTCTCAAGGAAGGCTATCGCTTCCGCTTCCCTGACTTTGCGACCGCGCTCAACGATTTGGAAGGAAAGACGTCCACCTGATTGTTCTCTGGCGCCCTCGTGTTCCCCTTTTCACTCATCGTTCGTTTTGCAGAGGTTCGCCGGGGAGCTTCACACTCACCTGAGAAAACTCTCCCCTTCATTGATATTCTTTGATGCAATCCGGCGATGCAAGACGATCGGTTTTTCCGAACTCACCAAGTCGGTAACCACCTTGTCTCCATCTTTGATGACCTGCCGGGGTTCATCTATTTCGTCAAGGATCGCGACTTAAAATATGTCGCCTACAATCAGCGCCTCTGCGAGATTTTCGATGCGCTGGACCGCGACGAGATTATTGGAAAAAAGGATGACGATTACATTCCAGCTCACATCTTGGAGCACATTCGCGAGGACGATCTCCGCATCCTTGAGACTGGTAAATCCATCGTCAATCGAGTGGAACTCGTGCCGCGCGGCAACGGCTTCGTAGATTGGTCCACCACGACCAAGAAGCCCCTCATCAATCAAAAGGGCGAAATTTGTGGCATTATCGGAATCACGAGACCTTTCGACCAAGGCACTACTTCGCTGAGCAAGAACGAAGAGCTAGGCCCTGCCCTCAAACTGCTTCACAAGCACTACCGCGAAAACATTGCCATCAGCGCATTGGCGAACGCCGCCCACCTTTCGCTGAGTAGCTTTTTGCGAAAGTTCAAAGCCTGCTTCAACATGACGCCTAAAGAATACCTGCGCCATTTGCGGGTGCAGGAAGCCTGCCACTTGATCGTGCGCACCACCCAGAGCTTTGCAGAAATCAGTCACCACTGCGGGTTCTCCGATCAAAGCCATTTTTCTCGCGAATTCTCACGCATTATGCGCGAGCCGCCGTCTTCCTATCGGGCTCGCTTCCGCATCTAGACCTGCTTTACCCCCGCTCCTTGCCCCTTGGAAAACTTGGTTCGAAGACGAAGCGCGTGCCCACCTCTTTGACGATTTTATTCATGAAAGACCCAAAATTGTTCATGACGCCTTCGCTGTCGTCTGCTTTTCTCATCTGAATGCAAACCATCGCCATTCTCGCCACTCTCGATACTAAGGCTGCGGAAGCTGACTTCATGCGGAGCGAGATTGAGTCCCTCGGTGGAAAAGCCCTTGTCATCGACCTCGGCCTCATTGGCGAGTCGAAAATTCAAGGCGACTATCAGAAGGCGGATGTCATCGCAGCAGGCGGAGGCAACTTGGAAACACTTCTCGAAAACCCCAGTCGTGAGCAGGCCAACCCCTTCATTGTGGCGGGGGCAACCAAGATTCTCCAAGCACTGGAGAAAGAAGGAAAAATACATGGCGCGGTCAGCCTAGGTGGCACGCAAGGCACCTCCACCTGCGGACCCATTCTGCAGGCCCTTCCCTACGGGTTCCCGAAGGTGATGCTCTCCACCGCTGCCGCTGGTGACACCTCCCCCTTCGTGGGAATCAAGGACATCACGATGATGTTCGCGGTGAGCGACATCCTCGGCCTCAACGTTTTCTCTCGAAAAATTCTCTCCAACGCAGCAGCTGCCGCTTGGGGCATGGCCCAATCCCAACAGTGCATCACGCAATCGACGGCCAAAGGAGTGATCGGAATGTCCAATCTGGGCGTGCTCACTAGGGGAGCGATGTATGCGATCGAACTCTTCGAAAAAGCAGGTTATGAGGTCATCACCTTCCACGCCATTGGTGCTGGTGGTGACGCCATGGAGCAGATGATGAAGGAAGGCATCATCACTGCCGTCTTTGATTACGCATTGGGGGAAATCGCGGATGGCACCTTTGGCGTCCTGCGAGCGGGCGGACCCGACCGCCTGAAAGTCGCGGGACAATTGGGACTTCCCCAAGTCATCGTTCCCGGTGGCTCGGAGCACCTGGGCATACTCGTCAAGGAGCCGAGCAAGGTTCCCCCGGGTTACGAAGACCACCTCATCACCTGGCACTCTCCCTACGTCTTTGTCCCTCGACTCAAGGCCGACGAACAAGCTCGCGTATCCAAAGTCATCGGTGAGCGCCTGACTCACTCCAAAGAGAAGACCGTATTCCTCATGCCGCTCAAGGGAGTGAGCAGCTACTCGGCGGAGGGCGGCGAGCTCTATGCTCCGGAACTCGACGAAGCCTATTGGCACTCTTTGCAAAAGGAACTCCCTAAGCACCTCCAAGTTGAAGCGCTCGAGAACAATGCCCAAGACCCCGCCTTTGTAGAACACGCGGTCTCAACTCTTATCAATCTCATCGAGAACTAACTCATCCCAATCAATCACTAACAAACGAACATCATGGCAGACCTAGACGACATCAGAGACGGCGACAACTTCGGCCTCAACTCCCCCGCAACCTCCAAGAACTTTTACCTCACGGGAATGGATGGCGCGGACTGGGGCACCAAGAATCGCATGTCGCGCATTTTTAATCAGAAATCCGGTCGCACCGTCATGCTGGCCTTCGACCACGGATTCCTCATGGGGCCTACTTCCGGCCTTGAGCGCATCGACCTCCTCATCGCTTCCTTAGCTGACCATGCTGACTGCCTCATGGGCACGCGCGGCATGATTCGCAGCTGCATCCCTGCCAGCAACCAGAAGCCGATTTGTCTCCGGACTGATACGGGCACCACCATCCTCACTGAGATGAATCACAACGTCCTCATCTCTGAGGAAGAAGCCATCTCCATGAACGCTTCCGCAATGGCGGCCATGCTCGCGATTGGCGACAAGGATACCGAGGCTTCCACCATTGCCAACTTCAGCCAACTGGTCGACATCGGCAACACCTACTCCATCCCAGTGATGGGCGTTACCGCAGTTGGCAAGGACATGGCGCGCGACGCCCGCTACTTCGGACTTGCCTCCCGTGTGTGCGCAGAAAATGGCGCTTCTATCGTCAAGACTTACTACACCGAAGGCTTCGAAAAAGTGGTGGCCGGTTGCCCCGTCCCCGTCGTGATCGCCGGTGGCAAAAAGCTCCCTGAGCTGGAAGCTCTCGAGCTCTGCTACAACGCCATCCAATGCGGTGCCTCTGGTGTCGATATGGGCCGCAACGTCTTCCAATCCGAAGCTCCTCTCGCAATGATGAAGGCGGTGCAAGGCGTTGTTCACAACGACCTCAAACCCGCCGAAGCTCTCGACCTTTTCAACACTGAAAAGAACGCCTAGTTCTTTGCCTTTCCTCCCCTCGGACGGTCCCTCCCGACTTTCCGAGGGGAGTTTTTTCTCACTGAACTTAACCCTGTTGGTTCGTGAGTTTTCGAACATTGCGAAAAACCTAATATTCGAAAACTCAAAAACCAAAACTTCTTCAAACTCACCAACGCCCACTCGAACAGCTGAAAACTCAATCCTGTAAAATCCTGTTCATCCTGTCCGAAAGAGACTCTTCCCAATAGCCCCATGTCCCGTTCCCAAATCATCTCCAATCTCCGCACCGGCACTCCACAGCTCACTATCGGCACCCTCACCACCGAGGACCAGCCCGCCGCTATTGAGACCCTGGTTGCAGGCGGAATCCCGATGCTGCACATCGACATCATGGACGGCATTATCTGGCCCAAAGCAACCGTCGGCCCGAACTTTGTCGCCGAACTCGAAACCGACCTCATCAAGGATGTTCACCTCCTCGTCGATAAGCCCGAGGAGGTCATCACGGCCTATTGCGCAGCTGGAGCGGGCGCCATCTCCTTCTCAATTGAATACACCGCCGACATCGCTGCCTGCCTGACCCTCATCGAACAAGGTGGTGAACATATTTTACGCGGAGTTTCGATAAATCCCAATACGGCCCTCGAGTCCATCCAGCCGCACCTTGACCAAATCGACTTCGTCATCCTTTTGGCAATTGGGCCCGATACCGGCAAAGAAACCTTCTTCGAGAGCATTCCGGCTAAAATCGCCCAACTCCGCAAATGGAAGCGCGAGCTTTTCATCACGATTGATGGCGCCATCAAGAAGGACAACGTCGGCGAAGTCTCCCGAATGGGCTCCGACCTGATTGCGACTGGGAGCGCGGTTTTTGACGGAGTCGCTCCCGCCACTAACATTACCGAAATGCAAGCCGCTATCGCCGCTGCCCAAGCGTAGCCACCGCTCCGTTTAAGAACGAAAAGCGAAAGACCTAAACACGAAAGACTAAAAACTTAGGAAAGCTCCCGTCCCCGACAAGTTCTCAAAAAGACCCAATGGCTAAAATCAAAATGAACGCTGCAAAATTGGGCCAATTCCATCTCAAAACAATCCTGTAAATCCTGTCGAAAAACTTCCATCATCATGTCCGAACAAATCCACGCTCATAAAATCGCCATCGTCACCGGAGCATGCGGCGGCATCGGCCGCGCCACTGCGGAAAAACTACACGCCGATGGAGCCACCGTAGTGGGACTCGACATTAATCCTGCCGTAGTCGAGAACCTGAGCCAACCGGGGCTTTCCGGAGTGGTTTGCGACATCACCAACGATGCCGCTCTCCAATCTGCGATTGATGCCGTTGTTGCCGAACATGGCAGCTTGGATATCATTGTCGCCAATGCTGGCATCTTCAAAGCAGGGGAATACATCGAGACCTTAGGTGAAAGCTGGGACCTTCACCTCAAAATCAATCTCACCGCTACCCAACGCTTCCTGCGCTTTTCCATCCCCCACCTCAAGAAAAGCACGAAGCAGCCCTCCATCATCATCATCGGTTCGCGCAATTTTTCCGCACCCGGGCCCGGTGCCGCGGCCTACTCGGTCACAAAGGCTGGGGTCACTCAACTGGCTCGCGTTGCCGCCCTCGAACTTGCCTCCGACGGGATTCGGGTCAACACCCTCCATCCCGACGCGGTGTTCGATACCGAAATCTGGACCGAGGAAGCCCTCCAAAAGTCAGCCGACCGCTACGGCATGACGGTGCAGGAGTACAAAACCAAGAACCTCCTCAAAACCGAAATCAAGTCCACCGATGTCGCCGCCCTCGTCAGCACGGTAGCTGGTCCAGTATTTGGCGCGACCACCGGGGCCCAAATCCCCATCGACGGAGGCAATGACCGCGTGATTTAGCCCAGGGCTTTCTCGCCTCCCAAGGCTATCCGGTCTGACTGAAGGGTGAAAGGGCTGACAAATCGCTCTTCCTTCCGACCTCCTCCTTCCGACACTTGCAAAAAAGCGACCAACCCTTCAGAGTCCCGGCCTTATGCCAGTCCTCAAACCAAAGATTCGCGGATTCATTTGCACCACCTCCCACCCCGACGGATGCGCGGCTCACGTGCAAGAGCAGATCGACTACGTCAAAAGCCAGCCCGCTCTCAACGACGCCCCCAAGAAGGTCCTCGTGATTGGGTCTTCTACTGGCTATGGACTGGCCTCCCGCATCGTCCCAGCCTTCGGAGGTGGCGCCGCCACCATGGGTGTTTTCTTTGAAAAAGAGGGAACCGACCGCAAGCCCGGTTCCCCCGGCTGGTATAATAGCGTCGCTTTCGAGGAAAAAGCCAAAGCGGAGGGCCTTTATGCCCGCAGCTTTAATGGCGACGCCTTTTCCAACGAGATGAAGGAGCAGGTCATTACCGCCATCAAAGAAGACCTCGGCCAAGTCGACATGGTCGTCTACTCTCTCGCCTCCCCCCGCCGCACCGACCCCACCGATGGTGAGACTTACCGCTCCGTCCTCAAGCCCACCGGCGACACCTACACCCAGCACACTCTCAACACCGACAAAGGCCTCGTAGAAGAAGTCTCCATCGAGTCCGCCACCGAACAAGAAATCGCCGACACCGTCAAAGTGATGGGCGGCGAAGACTGGAAACTGTGGATCGACGCCCTGCAGGAAGCTGGCGTTCTCACGGACAACTTCCGCACCGTGGCCTACTCCTACATCGGACCCAAAATCACTTGGGCCGTCTACACTGACGGCACCATCGGCCGCGCCAAGGAACATCTCGAACAAACCGCTGCAGCCATGAACGAGCAGTTCGGCGAAAAGACCGCCCTCGTCTCCGTCAACAAAGCTCTCGTCACCCAAGCCAGCTCCGCCATCCCTGTGGTGCCTCTTTACATCTCCATTCTCTACAAAGTGATGAAGGAAAAGGGCAATCACGAAGGCACTATCGAGCAAATTCAACGTCTCTTCGCCGGCCATTACTGTGCGCCCAACGGCCCCCAACTCGACGAAAAAGGCCGCATCCGCATCGACGATTGGGAGATGCAAGAAGACGTGCAAGCGGCAGTCGCCGAAGTCTGGAATCAGATCTCCACCGAGAAACTCGCCACTCACACCGACTTTGCAGGCTACCAAGAAGAATTTCTCAAGCTCTTCGGCTTCGGCCTCGACGGCATTGACTACGACGCCGACACCGAAACCCTCCGCCCCCTCCCAAGCTAATTCCCACCTCCCGGGAGCGCGGAGCACCAGCTCCGCCAAGCAACTCTGCGCCCCAAAAAGAAGCTATCCCACCACCGCCAACTCCCCTCCCAAACTAAGCTCCCAAACCCAACCGAACAGTCCAGACGGCCAAACAAACCGTCCGAACAGCCAACCGAACGGTCCGAACCGTCCGAACGGCCAAACAAACAGCCCAAACGAGCGGTCCGAACGGCCCAGACGTACTACCTGTCCTCAAGCCCTCTCCCCCTTCAACGCCTAAACTCTAGCCTCTGGACGCGGGACTCTGGACTCTGGACTCTGGACTCTAGTCTTTCGAAACGACTCCAAAACCCCTCAAAAAGCCACCGCCCTTCTGTCATAACCTCCCCAACTCCCCTCAATCTTCATCTGTTAGACCGAAAACTCTCTCTCAAGTAAATTCAAGCGTTGGAGGATTTCATTCTCGTTGTAAAGCTTAATTAAGGAAAGTTAACAAATAAAATTTAGCCCTCCGTGCTATCCCACTTTCAGCCTCTCGCCTCCTCTTCCCAGGCTCCTGCTCGGGCCCTTCCCAGATAATTTTTAAAAGTATTGGGGAGCATTTTGAGGCCTCGAGTTCCGCAAAGTATTTTGCGCACCAGCAGCATTGATAACCTTCTGTTAGAACGTTCTTAAAAAGTCCCCGCCTTCAAGCTCTTGCTCCCTTTCAAGACAAAAACAAGCCCTCTTCAAAAAAAGCCAAAACCACAACATGTGGTATGTGAATAATTTGTGGACTACTACATAGGCAAAATCGCGTTGACCAAGAACTCTGATTTTCGGTATCGTGTTCAGGCTTCGGAGAACGCCCTTCCGCGACTTCAGAAGCCGTTTCTACCAGTTCAAAATACCCCTTCACAACTCACAAAAAGACTGCCAGCCAAAATGTCCGCCAATACCACCACTTACACCGTCGGAAACCGCTCCTTCACCCTCGACCAAGACAAAGCCCAGGCCGCCATCGACGCCAAAGCCGTCATCAATGGTCGCGACACCATGTTCTTCAACATCCTCCCCCTCAAATACCAGTGGGCCTACGACCTCTACAAGACGATGAAGAACAACCACTGGGAGCCCGAGGACATCCAGATGCAGACCGACATCCAGCAGTGGCAGGGCAACGACATCTCCGACGTCGAGCGCTGGATCATCAAGATGGGTATCGGCTACTTCTCCGCCGCTGAAGGCATCGTCGGCGACAACATTCTCCACGTCGTCCGCGAACTTGTCACCGCCCCCGAGCTCAAGCTCGTCCTCGGCCGCCACGCCCACGAGGAAAACATCCACGCCGACTCCCTCGTCTACATGATCTCCTCCCTCGGCATCAACCCACACGAATGCGAAGCCATGTTCGAGGACATCCCCACCATCAAGGCCAAGAACAACTTCGTGGTATCTAACAGCCGCGCCCTCCGCCGCGACGTCGACCTCACCAACCTCGACAACAAGCAAGCCCTCGCCAAAAACATCTTCATGTTCGGCCAAGTCATGGAAGGCACCCAATTCTACGGCCTCTTCGGCATGATTCTCAGCCTCTACCGCCAGAACAAATTCCCCGGCATCGGCCAAATGTTCCGCTACACCCTGCGCGACGAATCCAACCACATCGAAGTCTTCCGCAACCTCCTCAACACCCTCGTCACCGAGAACCCCGACATCTGGACCCCCGAGTTCCAAGAGGATCTCCGCAACACCATGAAGGAAGGCGTCCGCCTCGAAAAAGAATTCATCCGCGACTGCCTCCCCGTCAGCGCCGTCGGACTCAGCTGCGAAGAATTCGAGCAATACATCGACTACATCTCCGACCGTCGCCTCGTCAACTGCCGCCTCGAACCCCTCGTCGGCAACGTCGAAAACCCCTTCCCCTGGCTCTCCGAGTCCATGGACCTTAAAAAGGAACAAAACTTCTTCGAAGGAAAGGTTACCGAATACCAGAAGGCAAGCGCCCTCGCCGGAGCCGACGACGACGACCTCTAGGACCGCGGAGCACCAGCTCCGCCCCACTGGGACCGCTGGTCTGCGACCGGCCCCACTGCCCGATCTGCCAACCAAAGAGTGCGCGTCTTCCTCCCTCCGCCTATCTACCTAATCTCATCAAAAATAGAGTCACCCCATGCCCGTAGTAAAAAGTCAGTTCTCAAAACGGTTTTCCACTGAAAGCCAAATCGTTCTGTCGAACGAAGACTGCCTTAATTTTCTTAGTAGCATCCCTGACAAAACCATCTCTCTTGTCATTACATCTCCCCCTTACAACATTGGTAAGG
>CAZGXV010000012.1:24434-54947 GCA_964529725.1 uncultured Roseibacillus sp. | reverse complement strand
CTCTTCTTTCGGAACTGACTTTGAGCATGGAGCGCCATCTCGCTCTCTTCGCCTCCTCTGCCATCCTTCCTTTCGCAAACTCTCAGCATTTTTGTCTCATCACAACGGCGATAGTTCGTTCGAGCTGTTCGAAACAGGCTGAGCGTTTTCGGTAAGCCTCCGGAAAATCATTGCTCAATTTTTCTAACAAAATCACTGCATAATATGACTGGAACCAGTTTCTGAAATCCTCTACAAACCTTCGTCGTGATGAGTTACTTATTATCCATCCTCCAGCGTTCGATAGTCGGGTTGAGTCTCGTATTCAGTTCTCTATCCACCTGCAACGCTGACGAATTGAGCCAAGAAGATAAGAATGAGCTCATGCAGTCCGTTGTTCTGATTGAGGGGAAAAATAGTTCGGGGACAGGTTTCTTGGTTCAGTCGCCCAAAGGGCTTTACATCTACACTGCAGCTCATGTTCTCAGCGGAAATACGGCGATCAAGTGCACTCTTCCCTCTGGGCAACAGTTGAGAAATTTCTCGTCTGTGCAAATCGCAACGGATGTTGATGTCGCTCGAATCGTTATTCGCGATCGGGTGAAAACCGCGATGAAGCGATGGGATATGAGTCAACCGAAGGTGGGCATGGATCATCCCATCTATGCTTTTGGAAATAGTGGCGGAGGCGGGGTGGCCACAGTTTCCTCTGGGGAGGTCAATGGCGTAGGAAACAAAAGCTATGAAGTGTCAGCCTCAATTATTCAGGGCAACAGTGGAGGACCTATCATCGATGCCAAGTCGGGCGTGGTGGTGGGCATTGCGACCCATTTGATTGCCGCTCGTAAGGATATTTGGGCAGCCGATACTCGTTACGGGAAGGTGCGCCGCTTTGCCGCTCGCTTGGATCGCCCGCTGCGTTGGAACACCACTTCTCTTGCTGCCTTTGGGAGGGAAATGGCGGTGATTGAGAAATTTGACAAGACCACCAAACTTCTCTTCGCCTTAGCGCAATTAGAACCCTATCAGAACGGACTTCGGCTCAATACCAAGATGGAGGGCGGCTTGGACGCGATGGAAGTCCTGCAGGCTAATAGCTCGTCGAGCGCCGTGAAAGGACTCATTGCGATGAATCAGAATTTAGCGGGTAGAAGAAATGTTCTTCGTGACCACACTCTGATGAAAAAGTATCTCGCCTATTATAAGACTATTTACCAGTCGGCGGCATCTCAGAACCGAAACTTCAAGTCCATGCAGTTCACGAACTTCCATCAACCAGAAGCAAAACTCTCGTTGGAATACCGGGAGAATGCTCGCAAATCGCTCGAGGTACGATTCGATTGTTTCAAGAACTCAAGGACGAGGTGAGATAATTTTCTCTCTTCTCGGGAAGGTTTGGCAGATTGCGTGTCTCGCTGAATTGCTCAACGGGAGCTTGAGGCCCACTTCGAAAGCGCGGTGGTCTAAGAGGAATCTGTGAGGGCGGTTGAGTTGGTTGCAAAGTGAGAAAAACTGCTTTTGAGTGGGTGCTTTTGAGTGGGATAAGTGATGCGGATTCTTTTGGCGGTAGGCGGTAGGCTGCAGGCGCTAAGCGAAGAGAGATTGCAGAGAGAGATTGATTGGGGGATATTGTTGCTCGATTGTGCGCCTTGCTAGGAGAGAGGATAGGGGGCTTGGTAGGGTTTGTTCGGGCAGTGGGGCCGGTCATAGACCAGCGCTCCCAGTGGAGAAGGGCTGGACTTAAGTCTGGATTCCGGTTGACCGGAGCCGTTATTGAACTTATGAGAACGCCGTTCTGGAGATTCTTCTAGCTAGTCAAAAGGACCATTTGTTACCAGATAGCTGGGAAAAAAGTAAGATCATGGCCACTACCCTCCAACGCAACCTGAACAGAAGTCGTCCCACCAAGTCGAATTCCGCGAGAAGAAAACGTCAAGCTGACCACCGCAAGCGCTTGATTGCCTTGGGGATGGACGAAGCAGTTGTTAACCAGATGGGCCCCAAGGCTGTTCGCGATAAACTGAAGTACCCAGCCAAAGTGGCCAAGGAGCTTGCTGCCAACAAATAGTCCTCACTGGGATTGCTACTCGATTTTGAAAAGGCTGCATTCGATGCAGCCTTTTTTTGTGTTCTTCTTGAGACCAGACGCCAGACACCAGAGTGAGGAGATGCTGGGTGGCTTCGGAGCCGTTAGTTCCAATGCGGGTGATGGGCAGGCCGGTCGTAAAGATGGGCTATCCGTAGAGATGGGCTATTGCTGTCGATTGGGGCAAGGTTCGCAAGCTTGCACCAACCTTGCATCAATCTCGCATAACGAGCTTTCAGAGCGAGCTTTCACAGAACGGCCCAAGCGTCTTTTTTTTGCCCTACTCGAAGTCCTTGGCAGTGTAGACGCGACCGTTGCGATCCTTGGTATCGGCTCGAATCTCGCTCACTGTTTCTTCCAAAACAAGAGGGGCGGTATTAGACCACTCGGCGCGGATGTAGGTCATGATGTCGGCAATGTCTTCGTCGGTGATAGAAGGATTCATCGCCAGGCCGGGCATCGCGGCAAGGGGCTCATACTTCTTGCCGTTGACAGTGATGGGTCCGGCGAGTCCGTGTAGGAGAATTTTGGCTAAGCGTTCAGAGCTCTCGGTCACCCACTCGGACTCATCGAGGGGTGGTCCCAGATTTGGCAGGCCGAGTCCGTCGGGACTGTGGCAACCGACACAAGCTGCTTTGCCGAGATAGAGCTCACGGCCTCGCTTGAAGGAGGCAAGGTGCTCACCCGCAAGCCTCTTCTCGGCGGGAATCTTTTTGGCGTTTTTTCGGAAATCGGCCAAGTAGCGATCCAGCTTGGTTTGAGTCTTGGGGAACTCGGCGGTGTTGCTTTTGAGGAGTCCAGTCGTCGCCGCCTCAACCGCGAATTCAGCTTGGTCTGCTTTTTGGAGGGCACCGGCAAGGAGGTCATGGTATTTGGCGGGAAGGGAACTGAGGAGGCGCAGCGCGTAGGGCGTGGTGGCTAGGTTCTCATCAACAAGTTGAGAGGCCGCTTCGGCGAGTTGGGTGCGGTCGGCGATGGGGAGCGCAAGCGCAACCGCAAGGGCGTGGATTTGGAGGTTGCTGGAGGTCTCTTTTGTCAACAGAGCGGAAAGCTTGTCGGCATGGATTTGGCCAATACCTTCCAAGGTCCAAAGCATGTGGATACGGGCGGTTTCGTCGGGATGCTGGGCGAGGCCGTTCTGGAGTGCTGCGACGGTTTCGGGCTCATTGCGCTCAATGAGAAGACGCTGGGCGGTGTCGCGCCACCAGCCATTGGGGTGAGCCAAGGTCTTGAGGAGTTCTTCCGAAGTGGCATCAGCTAAGCGGGGCTGGGGGCCACGCGGGGTGGCGGCATGACGGATACGATAAATACGCCCCAACTCGTAGGAAGGCCCTTCGAGACCACGGGACGCATATTGAGCCCGCAGGTAAGACGTCATGTAGGTCTTGTGCTGAATGATACCGTGATAGTAATCCACGATGTAGAGGCAGCCGTCTGGTGCGGTATAAGCATTGACGGGGCGAAAACGTTCATCGGTAGAAGCCAAGAATTCCCGGTCGGAGAACAGGTGCTCCCCAGTGAGATGATTGCCGTCGGCGCTCAGACGAGTGGCCTTGACTAACTGCACGACCGACTCGGTGGTGAAGGCGAGGCCACGGTGACTTTCGGGGAAATTATCACCGCGATAAATAGCGGGCCCGGCGGCGGCGGTGGTATTGATGAGCTTGTGGGTCTTGGGGTCCAAGGTGTCCGACTCATAGCCATTGGCTTTTGAAATATAAGCCCGATTGACCCCTGGCGTGACGCGAATAGGAAAGACGCGATTGGAGCTCACCGGGGTGGAAACATCGGGCTTGAACTTGGCCACTGAGAAGGAGTCGAGGACATCGGGCAAAAGACGATCACCGCGAAGCATGGTGGAATTGTTATTGTGATAGATACGACCGAAGTCATCCATGGTGATGCCCCATTGGCCACGGAACTGGGTGCTGTCCTTGGTGATTTCGCCATTTTCCCAACGATAGCGGGCGTCGGACTTGGCATTGTAGTGCCAGTTGTTGAGGTGGCGCATCATGCCGTTGGGACGGTGCTCGACGTTACCGGAAGGCGCGTATTCCGCATCAACAACGACAGGCTCACCTGTGCGCTCAATGCCGTTACGGGGAACGAAGAAGAGACGGGTGTGGTCGGCGATGAGCGCTCCGCCATCGACCAGTGCGATGCTGCGGGGGAGAAGGATGTTGTCCCAAAAGACAGTGCGCTGATCGACCTGACCGTCGTTATCAGTATCTTGTAGGACCGAGATGCGCCCTTGTGGCTTGTCCTCCTCGTTGCCATCGAGGTCGGGCATATAGCCGCGCATCTCGACTACCCACATGTTCCCGTTAGCATCGAAAGTCAGGGCCACGGGCTTCTCTACCAAAGGTTCGGCCGCGACAGGCTCGATGACATATCCATCCGCGATGGTGAAGGTCTTGAGCGCCTCTTCGACGGTGAGAACGGGAGCGGGCGGGATGATGTCCGCTGGCACTACGGCATCCATATTCTCGTGGCCCTCGCGATTGCCTTGTTGTGCAAAAAGGATCGGGGTTGAAAGGAGGAAGGTAGCGGTGAGAAGATGTTTCACGGGAGGAAATTACAGGGCTTTTGTCGGCTGTCTATCTGCAATCTTACCACATGTTTAGGTGACAACAGGGTGTTTTTTGACGAGGACAAATTTCTTTGGAGCGAATTTTGCTCGGAAAAGGCACTTTTCACTGCTTCTTCCTCGCAAGTCGCAGCGCTGCATCACAAGCCGCGTAGAGGGAGGTCACTTGGGCGGTTCCCTGGCGGGCGAGGTCGTAGGCAGTTCCGTGGTCAACGGAGGTCCGAATAATCGGCAGGCCGAGGGTGATGTTGACCGCCTCATCAAAGGCGAGCGTCTTGAGTGGGATGAGCCCTTGGTCATGATACATCGCAACGTAGCCGTCGATATTTTGGCGGACGGCAGGGATGAAGGCGGTGTCGGCAGAAAGGGGACCTACGAGGTCGATGCCTTCCGCTCGGAGAATCTCGATGGCAGGTTCGATGAGGCGGGCTTCTTCGTCGCCAAAAAGCCCATTTTCGCCAGCATGGGGATTGAGACCAAGAAGAGCGAGGAGAGGGGGACGGGACGGGCTGTCCTCCTCCCGCCACAGCGGCAAAGCGGCAGCAGTCAGGCGGGTGACCTCGCAGATGCGGGCCACCGTGAGGGAGGCGGCGACCTCGGAGAGAGCGAGATGGGTCGTCACTAAGCTGGCGGTGATTTCTGGAGCGCTCAGCATCATGGCATGTTGGTCGGCACCACAGCGTTCGGTCAGGATTTCGGTATGCCCGTCGTAAAAATGCCCGCCAAGATGGAGCGCCTCTTTGGAGAGAGGACAGGTGACAATGGCATCAAACTTTCCGGCAAGGGTCAGGTCGATGGCTTCGGTAAACCAGTGGTAGGCCGACTGTCCGGAGAGAGCAGTGGGCTGACCGACCACGAGGTCTTCAAGCCCATCGACGGGCAGATCGAGGAGGGCGGGCCCGATCGGTGGGGAGGCTTGCAGTTCCTCACGGGTGACAACCGGAGCCTTGAAAGGCAGCCCAGTCTCGCGAGCGACTTGCGCAAGCAAACTGGCACTTCCGACCAAAATGGGCGTCGTGCCGGGCAGGGGCTTATGAAGCACCTGCAGGGCAAGTTCGGGGCCGATTCCGGCTGGATCTCCAATGGTGAGCGCGAGCTTCATGAACGGGTGCGGCAGTGTTCGCGCCTGGGGCCTGCTTGTCCAATCCGGAAAGTTCCGAATTTCGGTGGCTGAGCTTTTGATTTCGACGGAATCGGGGGTTTTCAGATCGGTCTCGGGGCGTCAAGTTAGTGGCCTTGAAGAACGAGTTCTATCGCGCCTTTGACCGGGAGCGCCTCTCTGGCAGGTCTCCGGGAGAAGACTACCGCAGTACCTTTCAAATTGATCGGGATCGGGTTTTGCACACCCCGGCCTTCCGTTCTTTGCAAAGCAAAACCCAGGTGTTTTGGAGCGGGGAGTATGACTTCTACCGCACCCGCCTGACCCACTCCCTCGAAGTGGCCCAGATTGGTCGGGGCATCTGCGATTGGTTGACGAAGTCGAGTTCGGCTTTGGGCGAAGGGTTCTTCATCGATGGAGATTTGGTGGAGGCCGTTTGTTTGTCGCATGACTTGGGGCATCCTCCTTTCGGTCATGCTGGGGAGCGCTCCCTGAATCATTTCATGCGCAATCATGGCGGCTTCGAAGGCAATGCCCAAACGCTGCGGATGCTGACCGAGCGGATTTTTAGCGAAAAGCGCCAAGGGATGGATCCGTCGCGCGCCTTTCTAGATGGAGTTCTCAAATACAAGTCGCTCTGGAGCGAGATGAGCAAGGGGCAGACGCGGCCCGAGCATCACTTTGTTTATGATCAGCAATCCCGTTACCTCGACTTCGTAATGGGAGGTCGCGACTTCCCCATCGAACTCACGGTCGGTGAGGAAAGAAACGGGTTCAAGTCCGTCGAGTGCGAAGTCATGGATTGGGCTGATGATACCGCCTATTCGCTCAACGACCTCGCCGATGCTTCTCGGGCAGGTTTTCTAACGGTAGAAAAGTTGGAGGCTTGGGCGGAACGCAACGACTTCAACTGGGGAGAAGGAACTCCCTTGGGCGACCTCAAACGAGCGATGCGGCGCGGTCGAGTGGACTCCTTCGCGGGAGCACGGATTGGTACCTACATCAAGGCCGCCAGCCTGGTGGAGCGGACCAACTTTATGAGCGCGGAGTCGAACCGCTATCGCTTCGGAGTAGCCACTACCGACGAGGTGCGCGCCGAAAGCGCCTTGTACAAGAAGCTGGCCTTCGAGGTGGTCTTTCTCTCTCCCGAGCTCAAGCAACTCGAGCACAAGGGCAGCTACATTTTGCGTAAGCTCTGGGAGTTGTTAGAAGCGCGCTATGTGCGTGGCGAAAAAATCGATGGGCAGGGATTTCAGATTTTGCGGGCCCTTGATGAGGAGCAGATCGCGAGCGCTCCTGATGAGGCTGCCCGGGCGCGACTGGTTTGCGATTTGCTAGCAGGAATGACCGATGGTTCTGCCGCCCGTATGTATCGCCGCCTCTTTGAACCTGGTTTCGGTTCTATCGGAGACCTAGTGTAAGTTCGCGTGGGGGGGCGGAAGGCGGAAAGGGGGCTCTCTTTTGAGAAAATGGAATCTCCCGACGCCATCACGACCAAATGATGACGCCGGAAGATTGCCTGCGGAAATGGATTTTCTCGAATCAGGAAAGTGAAGACCCTCCCTTCTTCTCTCTATCAAGTGACAAAGAATCGCCCGGGTTGGCAATGGAAAAACTGACCCAAAATAGTTTCGATATCCAAAGGGTTGCGGCGCTGGGTCTTCTGTCAAAAAAACAATTTATCCTCCTCATCTCTGTCTAGGAATTGGCTGGAGCGAGCAACAGGTTCCTAGCTGGATCGCCTAGAGTCCCGAGGTTCGAGGGAAGGTCATTCTTTGTTTGGCATTCAGGATGCTGGCGTCAGTCTCTCGCTCATGCACTTGACTCCCCGCGAACGTGAAAAACTGATGGTGGTGGTGGCCGCCGATCTGGCGCGCCGCCGACAAGCTCGTGGACTGAAGTTAAATTACCCCGAGGCCGTCGCCATCATCACCTACGAGGTCTTCGAAGGAGCGCGTGACGGCAAGACTGTAGCCGAGCTCATGGACGAGGGCACCCGTATTCTTAAGCGCGACGAGGTCATGGAAGGCGTGGCGGAGATGATTCATGAGGTGCAAGTAGAAGCGACTTTTCCGGATGGCACCAAGCTGGTGACTGTGCACAATCCCATTCAGTAATACGACTATGATTCCTGGAGAATTGATTGTGAAGAAAGACAGCCCTCATCTTGCTAACAAAGGTTTGGAGGTAAAGACGCTCTTAGTGGCAAACACTGGCGACCGTCCGATTCAGGTTGGCAGTCATTTTCATTTCTTCGAAGTCAATGCCAGCCTCTCCTTCGACCGGAAAGCTGCTCGCGGCTTCCGTCTCAATATTATGGCAGGAACGGCAGTGCGCTTCGAGCCCGGTGATGAGAAGGAAGTCTCTTTGGTCGCCTTGGCAGGGAAGCGCGAAGTCTGGGGCTTGAGTGGAAAGGTCAACGGGCCCCTCTAGAAAGTTGACGAGCTTGGCGCGTGCTGGGCTCAAACTTTGATGACCATGTCTGCCACTACTGAGCTGCCTGTTGTCGTTCTGGTTGAGACTCAACTGGGGGAGAACATCGGGATGTGCGCGCGCGCAATGTTGAATTGTGGGTTGGATGAGATGCGACTGGTGCGGCCGCGAGATGGTTGGCCCAGCGAAAGTGCTCGCGCGACGGCGGCCGATGCCGATTCTGTTTTGGAAAAAGCCAAAGTCTTCGAATCCATCGACGAGGCCTTGGCCGATTGCGAGCGCGTCTTTGCAGCCACTGCTCGTCAGCGGAACCTGAGAGTTCCCGGGCTTGATTTAGCGGAAGCGGTGACGGACATGGTCGCAGTATCTCCGCCTCCCAAAACAGCGGTGCTTTTTGGTCCCGAGGCCTCGGGCTTAGACAACGAGACCCTCTCCCGCGCAGACCGACTGATTCATTTTCCGACCAATCCCAAGTTCCCGTCCTTGAACTTGGCGCAAGCGGTTTTGCTCTTCGGGTGGGAGTGGCGCCAGAGCAGTTTGATAGCAGCGCCCTCGAAGAACGAATCGGCCAGTTTGGCAAAGCGTGAGGACACCGAAGGATTTCTCAGGCGCTTGGAGCAAGCTCTTGAAGAGTCAGAATTTTTTCCCGCTCCCGAGCAACGACCTCATACTGTCAGGGCGCTGCGTGCGATTTTAACGCGCAGCCAACTCAGCGAAGACGAGGTCAAGATGCTGCACGGGGTGTTGACTGCTTTGCATAAGTGAAGTGGCGAGAGCGCGGCTGTGGGTGCCAGCCCATCTCATGCCAGAAAGCGGAGGTCGCCATCGCGCCGGGTCAGCCCATCGCTGTCGAGCCGCTCCAGTAACGGCATGGCGACCCGGCGGGAAGTGCCGAGAAGTTGGCGCAGGTCGGAAGCGGTGGCCGAGGTATGCTCGGCGAGATGGGCTTGGATTTGGTCGGCAGCGGCGTCGAAGGAATCACTGTCGATGACGGTCTTTTCATCAAGGGAAACGACTTGGCCTACCCGAACGAGAAAGGCGAGCGCGCGTTGGGAGGCTGGAGTGGGCGCGAGGTCTTTTCTATTAGGCGCATTGAGCTGTTCGTCGGAGAGGGTCTTGAGGATGGTCTCCGCTTCCTTCTTAAGCTCGGGAGGGATATCGGTTTGGTGGGAAAGGGCCTTCAGGTATTCTCCCTCGGCCTGGATATCTCGGTCGCGAAGGGCTGTGATCAGGTTGGCAAAGAGATCGTGATGGGCGAACTCGCGCGCGAAGTCATTGCGGAGGTTCTGCAACTGGATGCCCGGGAGATCGGGGTTGGTCTCATGGTAGTCGGCAACGGCTTGCGAGGCTCGTTCTAGAATGTCGTGCCACCAGTGAGCATCGATGTGTCCCTGCGCCAGGCGGGCGATCTCCTTGCGGGAGGTGAGGTCTTTGAGAGCGTTTTTGAAGGAACGGTTGGAGTAAGGGAATTCTTGCGGAGTTGGCTTCTCGGGCAAAAAACGATGCTTGTGGATGAGGTAAGTGAGGAGGGCCTCCGGGCTTTCCTTTTGCGAAAGGGCTCGCAGCTGATTCTGGTGCTCGTCTTTACCAAGCTGTCGGCGCGAGCCATGAGCGTCGAGGACCCGCGCTCCCGCAAGAGTGGCTTCTCCCGACCAATCACGAATCACAATCCGGTCATTGGCGAAGGCAAAGAGAGGCTCATCGAGGCGAAGCTGGGCAATGCCAGTCTGGCCGGGTAGGAGCTCGCCAGCCAAAAGGCGGACCCGGCCATTGACGCGTCCAGAGCCGTAGTGGAGACGGATTTTCTGATTGTTCTTCATCGGACGCTCACTGCCGAGCTGGCCGGGGATGGAGCGAGTGAGCCGGGTGAGTACGACGTCGATAGTAGTTGAGGAAGTGCCAGCTTCGGGAAGGGTGATCACTTGGCCCCGTTTCACCCCCCGTTCTTTGCGGGAGTCGAGAGCCACTTCAGGAATGTTGACTGCGGTGCGCATCCCGGGGCGGGCGCTCTCGATGCTCTGACTGTGGTTCTGGATGGCGCGCACATGGGCGGTGAGGCCTTGTGGTTGCAGCAGGACTTTATCCCCGGTCGCTAAGGAGCCGCGCGAGAGGGTGCCGGTGACGATGGTGCCCATACCTTTGACCGAGAAGGCGCGGTCGACCGGAAGGCAAGGAACGGCAAGGTCTTCGGGAGCCGGGGTCTCGGCGAGGGCTTGCGCGATGGCGGCCCGAAGCTCGTCGAGGCCTTCGCCAGTATGTGAGGAGACGGGGAGAATGGGGCTCTCTTCGAAAGGGCTACCTGCGAGCGAGTCGCGCACGAACTCCAGCGAGAATTCTGGATCTTCCGCGATATCGACCTTGGTCATAGCCACGATGGCGCGCTTCATACCGAGGTAGGAGAGAATGTGGAGGTGCTCCTCCGATTGCGGCATCCAGCCGTCGTCGGCGGCCACTACGATCAGGGCGAGGTCGAGAGCGCCGACCCCCGCGACCATGTTGTTCACGAAATCGGCATGACCCGGAACATCGACGACGCCGACTTGCAAGTCCTGGCCCTCCGGTCCGGTGAGAGAGAGATGGGCGAAGCCAAGCTCGATGGTGACACCGCGCTTTTTCTCCTCGGGCAAGCGGTCGGGGTTCACGCCGGTCAAAGCTTGCACGAGAGAAGACTTCCCGTGGTCAATGTGTCCGGCTGTTCCGAGGATGAAATTCATGCGTGGAGGACGGTCCGCGAATCAGGCGTAGGTTTCAAGCGGGATGTGGAAACTTTCCTAGCAAGTTTCTTTTGGAACCACGAAGAAGAGGAAGAGCGCGAGGGTCACAAAGCCAAATCGAGGTCGTTCTCGCAAAAGGGTTCTACGCGATTCTTTGGGCTCCTTCTTCTGTTCGTGGTCTAGGCCTCTTTCAAGACCGCAACAATGCGGGCCTTCTCAAAATCAAAGGAGGTCATCTCAACTTGCACTTCCGCCCCGCGCTTGAGTTGGGGACGCAGAGGGAGCCCGGCCTTAGCCAAATGGCCTAATGTGATTTTCCCATTCTTGAGAGAAAGGTAGACAGTGCGCTCGTCCCTTTCTTCGGTGACGGTCGCTGTAGTAATGATGGGTTCAGTTGGCATAAGAGCGGAAGAAGAGCCAACTCTTGCCAAAGAATGAACTTTTTGCGAGCCCTTCATTTGAGGTCCGGCGAAGTCGTCTTCAGCTGACTCGGCAATGAGGAAGACCTGATTACCTGATGATGCCAAAGGATGGCTTTTTCGCTCACATGAATGGGCTGTCACTTTCCGGAAAAGAAACCTGCTCCTCACTCTTTCGATTGCAGGTCGTCTTCAGCGGCTTCAAAAAATCCCATCTATCCTATCCATCTTGGTCCAAATCTTGGTCCAAGAATGGGCTAAAGAGAGAAACTAGGTCCCTAGCTTGGTCGCCCTGTGTGACCATGTGAGGGTTCACCTTTTAGTCTGCTCGATTTCTTTTTAGGTAGGGTGTTTTGTTTGGGCTAATGCAGCTGGACTTGCGGAGGGTCTCTTGGCTGTCAATTGCGATGTCTTAGTTTTTGGTCTGAGTCCCAAAGGAGGCCACCTTCTTGAGTCGGCAGAGAGGGCAGTTCTGACAGTCTCCGCAGCAACTCTTTTGCTTCGGCTTGGGCGGGCGGACAGACTCATCGACTCGGCGCTTGATGCCAGTGGCCTTGAGGACAAAGCGTTCGATGCGGGCAAAAAAGTCGACGCCATCCAGCAGGGGGTTGAGCCAGTCCGTGACGGTACAGTAGCTGCGGTCTTTGGGGTCGGTGTGATGGGTGGCATGGCCGCGCGGGCTTTGCAGGATTTTTGCTTTTTGGAGAAAAGTGATCACCTTGCCGTTCTCGCGCGGGGAGCGATGGGCCCAGCAGTGAATTTCGTTCGTGATGGATCCGATGACGGCAGCAAGAACCCAGGTCCAGTGGAACCAACCCATGAGCGAGATGAAGAGAAGCAAACCTCCAGAGATGATGCCGGTGGCCAGATTTCGTTTCCAGAAGTTGGACTTGGTAAAGTAACGCGGCTCGTGGTGGTGGCGGATGTTGGGTTCGATGATCCATTTGCCAAGCAGGGGCCACTTCTTGTTTCCGTACGAGTCTTCCAACCAATGGATAAAGCCGGAGGCAAAATCGACCGCAAGAATAACGCCCACTGTTTGTAGCACAACGAGCCCGACTTCCAAAATGAGGTTTGTGTTCATCGAGAAGGAACTTGTCAGCGATTCGAGGATTTATGAAATCGACTATTCTTAACTATTCATCGATTGAGTCGATAACAGAGATGACCGGGTGTAGGTTTGTCGAGACCCCGTCAACCCGCTAAGAAAGAACTATGAAACGGAATTGGTCGCTTATTTTACCGCTCTTTGTCGGGATGGTTGTCGCGGTAGTGGTGGGTTGTTCATCGGGGACCAAAAGCGGTCTCAAGTCTTCTCCCTTCAAGAGCTCCCGAGAGCGGATGGCAATTTCTCTGTTAGAAAATCCCAACGCTGAGTTTGCCAACTACCACGTCAGCGGCCGACGGGACAATGCCACTGCTTTGGATAATATACGCCAGACGGCAGCGGGTCTGCCCGCCGCCCGAAGCTCCTATGGCCGGGCGCCCGGCGGCTACACCCAGCTAAGCGCGGAGATGCTGCAAGCTCTCAACGTCATGGCTAAGCAGGGTTATCGGTTCCACGTTACCTCCATAGCGGGGAGCTCTCACAGCTCACGTTCGCGCCATTATCTGGGAGTGGCCTTCGATATCAATCGCATCAATGGCGTGCCTATTCGAAGAGGCTCCCCTTATTGGCGGGATTTCATTCGTAAGTGCGAGGCCATGGGAGCCACCGAGACCTTGGGGCCGGGAGATCCGGCTCATAGCACCCACATCCACGTCGCTTGGCCACGGCCCCCCGGCCAATGAGAGGTGTTTGGGGTGAGGAGAAATGAGGCGAGATCGGGAAGGCTCGCGCATGTGGGCTCAAGGTTTGTCAGGCGAGTTGCAGACGGACCGCATCGTGGTTAGGGTGTCGGGATGCGACTTTTGCTCATGCTGCCCCTCACTTGTTTTTCCCTCACGGGCTGCGGCCTGTTTGAGGAGAAAGAAGAAGAGAAGCCCAAAACACGCTCCACGAGGGTGGTGGGCGAAATTACCAGCGTGCATCCCGAGCAAGGCTTCGTGCTCTTCAAGCGCTACGGACCAGGCCAACTCTTGACCGATGGATTGCTAAGTTCGCGCAGCTTGGATGGAAAACGAGCGGCCGACTTGAAGTTAAGCCCCGAAAAAATGGGACGATTTTACACTGCCGACTTCGAAAAAGGGGCCATCCAGCCACGCGAAGGAGACGTCGTAGTGCTCTCAAAACTACCCGATGACACACAAAATAGCGGAGTGGTCACAAAAAAATCAGAAATGGCACAGTCGAACGTTAAAAAAATGGATTCCTTACCAGAGCTGGAAAACCTTGAATCTACAGCATCTCAGGGGAGTCGATAATGAGCCTTACCATTATTTTTTATAAAAATTTAAGATTTTACTTCACTTCCTTTGATTTTTCGGGCAGTTTTTCTTCACTCAGCTGCTGAGTAACCATGTTGTTCCAAAAACATAACCAATCCAGTAATGAAAACCAGTACTACCAGCCGCAAAGGCGCGGTGCAGGCGGAAGCAGACCGCTTGGCCGATTTCGTGTTGTTCACGCAACGTTCTTGTATCCTCAACCTCTCGAATGAGCTCAACCGGGGGCACATTTCGTTTCCTCAGTTTTTCCTTTTGACATACCTTTCCAGTGAGGAGTTCCTCACCATGTCTGATATTGCCAAGAAGATGGGCCACTCCACAGCCGCTGCTACAGGCTTGGTAGACCGTCTCGAGAAGATTGGCTACGTCGAGCGCGTTCACGCTGCCGAGGACCGTCGTAAGATCATGGTCCGCATCACGCAGAAGGGAACCGAGCTCGTGGCACACATGCGCAAGGAAATCGCTACCGACCTCGCCTCCATCATGGATGAAGCCGACGAGGACGAAGCGGAGACCATCGATTTTGCCCGCCGGGCAATGGGACAAGCCTAGTTCCTACCCGGTTCGGCAGCGACTCGATTCGCTGCTTCCTGATCCCCACCGTTTTTGGAGACAATCTGGTGGGCTAGGGATATCCAATTGGGACACGCCCTAGTCCTCGCAAGTTCACCAAAGTTCCACTATGCTTCGCGCGTAGTGGAACTTTTTCATTCTAGTGATTCCTTTCTGAAGCCCCTGCAAGAGGCGGGCTTCCCGGTTGCCTTCGTTCCTCGTATCGAAGGGGTGGCTGGTAGCTACGACAAGGAGGAGGGGCTCCAAATGCTAGCACCCCATCACCGCAAGGCCGTGGAAGGTCTGCCTGGTTATCGTTGGGAGCAGTTGTGGAGAGCCGAACAAGTCCATGGCGACCAAATCGCAGCCGTGGGCGGAGAAGGCGTTTCACCCGAAATGGTTGCGGGTGTCGATGGACTGATGAGTCACGACCCCGAAAGCCTTTTGGGAATCTACGTTGCGGACTGTGGTCTGCTCTGGCTGGCCGACCAGCGAACAGGAGCGGTCTCGCTTTTGCATTCGGGCCGGAAAGGGACCGAGGCTGGCATTCTGCTCAAGGCGGTAACCGCAATGGGCACCCACTACGGCACCCAAGCCGAGGATTTGTTAGTGGTGCTCGGGCCCTGTATCCGTCCTCCTCTTTATGAGGTCGATATTGCGAAACTCCTCGCGGAGCAGGCCCAGGAGGCGGGAGTAGGGCAGTTTCTGGATTCCGGGATTTGCACGGGGGCTGAAGTCGAACGCTACTACAGCTACCGGGTCGAGAAGGGGAAAACCGGAAGAATGTTGGGGCTTTTGGCATCCAAGCGGCCAGAGCATTCGTAACTCATAACAAGCCTTTTTCAGGTTAAGTTGGGTGGCCCTCTTCCTTTTTGATTGAAAAAGCGAGGGTTGGGAAAAATTTTCCGTGAAGGTGACTTTTCATCAGTGAGTAGTGTCTATGTAGTTACCAATTCAATGAATTGTCATTTGCGTGCTGCTGTTTCCTGAGGAATCTTAAAAATAGCGGAAAGCAACTTCGGTTGATTGAAGCAAGAGACAGGTTGCCTCGAGCGAGCTTTTTTGTGTGTGGGCTCGTGGACGGCACACGTTTCTAGACGTTTTTCCCCTGACGGGGAGGCATCGAAAGAGAACAGAGGGCGGGCCTGGTGGCCCGTCCTCGACTTTTGAAAGGGGGCGGCATTTGCGCGAAATTTGCGTGAATTCCTAACCGGGGATTCTCTTGAGGATGCGGGATCGGAGGGTGACGGGGTCATTTATTTTCAATCCCACCCCAAGAAAACTCTGCATTGGGCCGTTTCTTTGGTAACTTGACCTGAATGGGCCTGTCGAAAGAAGAGATGACCGCGCTCGCGAGAGATGAATTCGTTGCCGATGCCTTGGCCAAATACGAGGCACCGTTGGTGGGTTATGCCACCGGGATCGTGCGCGATCATGAACGTGCTCGCGATGTCGTTCAGGACACCTTCATCAGGCTCTACAAGCAAGACATCGAGAAGGTTCGCAAAGGGCTCAAGACCTGGCTCTACACGGTTTGCCGGAATCGGGCATTGGATGTGCTACGGAAAGAAGGCCGGGCCATCGTTACCGACGAAGAAGGCTTTTCCAAATGGGAGGCCGAAGGGCTTTCGCCACGGGCAATGACCGACCTAGAGGAACGGGTACGACAGGTGACGAACTGCCTCGACAAACTTTCCGCCAATCAACGCGAAGTGATTCGCCTGAAATTTCAGCAAGGGATGAGTTACAAGGAAATTAGCGAAGTGACCGGTTTAAGTAGCGGGAACGTTGGTTTCCTGATTCATACCGGCCTTAAGCGGATGCGTTCACTGCTCCCTGATGATTTGTTAGAAGATATTTAGTATGAAAGAACTGCAACCAGATGACCCCCGATACACGGCCTATGTCTTGGACGAGCTCTCGCCCAAAGAGGGGAAAATCATCGCTGAGCGTGCCCAAGCTGATCCTAGTCTGACTGCTGAGATGGCCAAGACTCAGGCTCTAGGTAGATTGCTTTGTGAGGCCTATGAGCGAGAAGGCCTTTCTCTGCACCCCGTTCAGCGCGCGGTCATCAAGCGCGTCGGTCAGAGCCAAGAGGTGATGGCGATGCGTTCCGCAAGGCGTCGGAATGATTGGTTCCGTGGCGTTGGCATAGCGGCGGCGGCAGCAGCAGCGGTGGTGGCAGGTCTTGTGATTCTCGCTAAGACCCCTGTCACCAGCTCCAAAGCTCTTGTGTCCGAGCCGGAGCAACTTCAGCTGGATGTTGTCCTGAGTCCGGCCACATTGGCGAGCTGGGGCGAAAAGACGACTCCCCTAGTAGCTGCCGATACCAATGGAGAGACGCCTGTTGATATTGAAGCTTCGAAGGCTACCCGGGCGCGGGAGGAATTCACCCAACGGGTCTTGAACGACCCACAGCGATTTTTTGCCTCTGCGGAACGGACAGCGCGACGTCACAATTTGCCGGAAGCGGCTTCCTTTATCCCTCTGCAAGAGAACGACTATCTCTCCACCAGTGACCGACCTAGCACCACCGTGCCTGTTATGGCAGGGCGGACCAGCTTTGCATGGGTCGAGCGATTCCTGCGAGAGCGGGGCGAGCTCCCTCCACGTGATGCCGTGCGTCTTGAGGAACTCGTGAACTATCCCGATTACCGCGAATCGGCCGAAGCGCAGGTGGGCGGAGTGGCCTTGACCAGTGAGCTCGTTCCTTGTCCTTGGAATGAGGACTGTTTGCTCTTGGGGCTATTGCTCCAACGTCAACCGGGGTCGGCAGAGACTGAAAAGGTATCGGTGCAGCTCAAGATTGATGAGAAGCGAGTGGCTGAATACCGTCTCTTAGGATTCGCGCAACCAGACGGTCAGGTCATTGCCGGTGCCGATGCCTCCCACCCTCTAGCGGCGGGGAATTCGACTTATGTTTTCTATGAAATCCGTCCCGGAGAAGTGCCCTTCGATGAAGTGCCTTTGGGGCAAGTGGCCTTGAAGGTCACTGGTGAAGTGGGTGCCCCTGTCTACCGAACGTTGGAAGTGCCAGCCATTCCCAACCGTTGGCTGGATAGCTCAAACTCTTTTCGGACGGCAGCTACCGTCGCGGCCTATGCCCTCTGTCTGCGGGATTCGCCTTATAAGGGGAGCTTGAGCTTTGAGTGGGTAGAGTCTTTAGCTAAGCAAACGCTCCTCGAACATCCGGAAGCAAATTCCGCGACCAAGGAGCTACTTCAATTGATTATTCAGACCCGCTCTTTGGCAGGTTTGGGGCCTCAGGTTTAAGATTCGACCTTTCTAGTAGCGGAAGAACTCAGAAAGACCTTGCTCGATGGAGAAGAGGGTTTGAGAGTTTGGCATGCGCCTGTTCTGCCTGCTGTTTACCCTAGGCTGGGCTTCTCTCACAGCTCAGAATGAGTCTGCTGTCGAGGAGTTCAAAGTTGATTCTGTGATTCATCCCGTGATTGCGGGTTTGAAACCTCCGCAATGGTATCCCGAGCTTGTCTCTTGGGACCCGGCAGTGAGCGCAAGTTCGAAGGAAGTGCAGGAACATGTCTCGCAGGGGATGGCCTTGATTCATGCCGGTTGGGACTTCGAGGCCTATCGTCATTTCGCGGAGGCCGTCAAGATGGACCCCGATTGTCTGATGGCCTACTGGGGTATTGCCTTGTCGTTGGCCAACCCCAATTCCGAAGTGGTGGAGCAGCGTTTGGCAGCGGTCAATCGGATGTTGGAACTGGTGGGCCAAGGAAAAGGAACCGCGTCCGAACGGGGACAAGCGGAGGCGCTGGCCTTCGTCTTTTCTGATCAACCCGAGCGAGCTCCAGAGGTTTTCGAGACCGTAGCCGAGGACTTTCCGAACAACCTCCAACTGCAATTATTGGCCGCCTTTCTCAAGCGCGACGGTTATGATGACCTGTTGGGGCCAGGGCCGGGTCAGCGAGCGGCCTTGGAAGAGGTGGAAGAAATTCTCAAGAACAATAACGAGAGCCAAATGGCGCTTTCCTTCTGGGTAGCCTTGCAGACAGAGCATCCGGACGCCACGGGAACATTACGAGAGCGGGTTCTCCCTCGGGTGCGACGGTTGGCTTCCTTGGCACCGGAATTTCCTCCCTATTGTGAGCTCTTGGGGCACTTCGAAAAGCGGGCGGGAAATTTGCTCCTGGCTCGGAAGGAATTTGAGAAGGCGATTTCCTTCTATGAGAAAAAGATGAAGTCTGACGGAATCACCTTCCATGATTGTCCCAACTTCATTCGAGCTCAGCTCTCACTGGCCAGCTTGCTGAAAAGTTTAGGAGATTTCGACGCCGCATTGGCGATTGGCAAAGAATTAGGCACCTTGAATTTGTCTTCCGAGCGGCTCTATTCACCGGGTGCGACTTTGGTTCTGTGGGAAGGGAAAACATTAGCTTCGCGGCTTTGTTTGGCTCGTGGTCAAGAAGGAGATTTTCAACGAGGCCTGAATTCGTTGCCAGCAAAGGACGAGGGACAGAAGTTGGCGTTGGAGACTCCTGCCGTGATGGCTTGGGAAGCCTGGCGTCATGCCTTGGCCTGCCGGAATGCGATTGATAAGAAAGTCTTCGAATCGGCCGCCCAATATCTAGATGCACTGGCGGCCAGTGACGGCCTCCTAGAAGAAGTGAGATCAGTCGTTTCGCGAGGAAGTAGTCGCCAGAGCTGGGAACGGACTCGCAACGCTCTCAAGGTGGAGTGGATGCTGGCAAAGGCTACTCTCGTCGAGGTTCAGTCAGGAGGGAAAGGCTCTAGCCTAGCGGACTTTTGGCTCCAGTCAGCGATTGATGAGCGTGAGCCTCCCAAGGGAGTTCTTCCCCCGGTGAGTCTCTCTCTTCCTCCGGTCCAAAAGGCACTGCACGTGGCCAAGCGAAGTGAACACAAGGAGGCCGCAACACTCTTTAAGATGGCAATGACCGACTACGCGAACGACGTTCTCGTGCTGAAGGCCTACGAAAAGTGGCTACGCGCCAAGGGAGATACCCAGATGGCGGATGCCATCGTCAAGCACATTGGGGTGGTCTCGGGCGGGAAGTAGGAGCTTAAACTGCCTTCTTCGTTTCCGCTGGCGGGGACGAATTGGCTGTCGCCGGAGCCGGCATCTTACCGCTAATCTTGCTATTGATAGCTGCCGCTGGAGCCGCTTTCTGGGCGGGAGGATTCGCGGGAGTAGCTGCTGCCGCGACGGCGGAAGTCGGTTTGCCGATTTTGGCTTGGCCCTTGAAGCTGGCTTGGGGTTCGACGGTGAGATGAGCAGTCGCAATGTCGCCGATGACGACTGCGGTTGCTCCAAGTCGCACCGAATCGGTGGCCAAAATATTGCCCACCACTTTGCCTTCGACGAGAAGTGACTTCACCGAAACATCGGCCTCGACGAGGGCCTCCTGCTGGATGGCGAGCGAACCGTCCGAGGTGACTTTTCCTTTGATCTTTCCATTGAAAACCAGGCGATCAGTGAAGCGGAGAGTTCCTTCAATGGCGACATCCTGGGCCAACTTGTTGACGCTCGTGCCAGCCGCAGCTGCGGGTTCTGGGCTTGCACTGGGAGTAGGCGCAGGGGAAGAAGCAGAAGGTCGTGTCTGTGGAGCCGAGGCTTGCGCGGCTGGAGCTTGCGCCTTTGGTTGGGGCGCCTTCGGTTGGCTTTGGGCTGCCGCAGCAGGTCGCGCGGATGAGGTTTTCGCTTGCGAGGGAGCGCTCATTGGTTTGGGGGTGGAAGGCTGTGGTCTCGATGCAGGCTTCTTCGGAGCTTTTTTCGGCAACTCTTCAGAAGAGGATGCCTTGAGACTGACTTTTCCGGTGAGTTTCGAGAGCGAATTGCGCAGTGAACCGCCGATTCCTGAATCTGATGCGTTTTGTGTTTTCCCCATTCGCCAGTAAATAGCAGAAGCAGTTTTCTTAGTAAAGTTGAAAATATAGCAAGCGGAAGCAAAAGTGACCGTTCCGCGTTATCGGGTTCACGTTCTGCCGATTGAAAAGAGGGAGAAAAGCGTTGGTTGTGAGCCGTCGGAATGACTTTGATGCGGGATGGAAAAGAGTCTTGTCAGAACGACTGGGGTAGGACTATTCTCCGCGCCCACACGAAAAGCCAGCGTGGCGGAATTGGTAGACGCGCGCGATTCAAAATCGCGTTTCCTCGGAAGTATGGGTTCGATTCCCATCGCTGGTATTTCTTCGTTTTTTCTCGGGAGATGTCGTAGGCTTTTGTGATGCGCCTCCTCGCTTTTCTTATTTCTTTTCTGTCGTGGGGTCTTCCCGTTTTTGGAGCTGAAGAATCTGGGTCGCGTCCCAACATTCTTTGGATCATGGTAGACGATCTCAATGATTGGGTCGGTTGTCTGGGTGGTCACCCTCAGGCGAGAACTCCTCATTTGGATGGGTTGGCCCAGGAAGGAGTTCTTTTTCGTCATGCCTATTGTTCGGCCCCGGGATGCAATCCTTCGCGGACAAGTCTGATGTTTGGAGTGTCTCCTGCGAGCAGCGGAGTCTTCTCAAATGGCGATCACTGGCGGGCGAGTGAGTTCTTGCGAGACAAGGACTCTTTGCCAGTGCTCTTGCGCAAGGCTGGTTATGAGACCCTCCGTGGCGGAAAGATTTTTCACGCCCACACCTTTCAGTTCCACGATCATTCCCTGCTCGACGATCCAACTTATGGTTATCCCCAGCCGGAGGCATGGGTCAGGGCTTTTCCCTCTTGGATTCGCCAAATGCCAGCCGAGATACGACCTCCGCGATGGCCTGTCGAAACAACGACTGAGAAGTTCTATCGCGGGCAGCTCGATTGGGCGCCGCTCGGTGCCGAGCTCCAGGGAAAGGCAAAAATGGCTGATACCCAAGTAGTGGAATGGGCGCTTCGGGAATTGGGTAAGGAGCGGCAAAAGCCCTTCTTCATGGCAGTGGGCCTCTATCGTCCCCATACTCCTTGGTATCTTCCAGAAGAGTATTTTAAGGCCTTTCCTTTGGAAGATGTTCAGCTTCCTAAGGTTGTTCGGAATGACTTGGACGATGTCCCTCAGGGCGGGAGGCGGTTGGCGCGTAGGGATTGGCATCAATGGTTACTCAAGGAGCGAAAGTGGAAAGCGGCAGTGCGTGCCTACCTGGCCTCAGTGGCCTATATGGACGACCAGTTAGGAATTCTGTTAGGAGGGCTTGCTAAGAGTCCGCATAGCGACCAAACCATTGTCGTACTGATGTCGGATCATGGCTATCACTTGGGCGAGAAAGAGCATTGGGAAAAATTCACCTTGTGGGAGGATGCCACCCACGTGCCGTTGATTATCCGATCACCACAGGGACCGAAGGGAGTGAAGCGCGATGAACCGGTGAGCTTGCTGGACCTTTACCCGACAGTGACCGACATGCTAGCACTCCAGGCTCCGGAACATTTGGAGGGACGTTCGTTGTTGCCCTTGCTTTCGACCGAGACTGAAGAGGGACCGGAACGACAAGCGGTCACCTATCAGGGTGCCGGGAATCGGGCTGTTAGAACGAGGCACTTTCGCCACATCGAATACCGCGACGGTAGCCGGGAGCTCTACGATCACCGTACTGATCCCCATGAATGGAATAATCTTCTGCCGGAAAAATAGGCGTTTCAGGTTGGGAAGCCGACCACCTATTCTGGACACTTTTCAAGCGTCCTGCAGCTAGTTCGTGATTTTTTGGAAAGACTTTCCGGAATCAGACATTGAAGCGAAACTCGATGACGTCGCCGTCCTTCACTTCATATTCTTTTCCCTCGATGCGATACTTGCCAGCGTCGCGAGCAGCGGCTTTGGATCCGAGAGTAGTGAGGTCGTCATAGTGGACCACTTCTGCCGCGATGAAGCCGCGTTCGAAATCGGTGTGAATGACTCCCGCGGCAGCGGGGGCCTTGTCGCCAGCCACGATGGTCCAAGCGCGGGTTTCTTGTTCACCAGTAGTGAGGTAGGTGCGTAACCCAAGGAGATGATAGACGCCTTTGATGAGGGTAGAGACCCCGGAGTCGGTGACGTTCATGTCGGTGAGGAATTCTTGGGCTTCTTCGGGTGACAGGTCGATGAGTTCTTCTTCGATGCGGGCGGAGATGACGATGGCTTCCGCTCCGTGGGCTTCGGCAGCGTAGTCCTGAACTTTTTTTACGAGAGGATGCCCCTGCGGATTAGCGGTGGCGTCGCCGAGTTCGTCTTCGGAGACATTGCAGGCGAAGATGGTGCGCTTGCCAGAGAGGAGGGCGAATTCGCGACGGAGAAGGTCGCGTTCGTCGTCGCTGAGGTCGGCGGTGATGGCGGGTTTGCCTTCGTCGAGATGAGGGATGAGCTTTTCGCAAAGGGCGACTTCGGCGGCAGCTTCTTTGTCGTTGCTGCGCGCTTTTTTGGCGCGGGACTCTTTGCGTTTTTCGAGCGAGGCGATGTCGGCGAGGATAAGCTCGGAATTGATGATCTCGATATCGCGGGTGGGGTCCACGGAGCCTAGTTCGTGGATGATGTCGTCATTCTCGAAGCAGCGCACCACTTGCACGATGGCATCGACTTCGCGGATATTGGCGAGGAACTTGTTGCCGAGGCCTTCTCCCTTGGAAGCTCCTTCCACCAATCCCGCGATATCGACGAACTCGATGGCAGTGGGAATCAGTTCTTTGGAGCCGGAGAGTTTGGAGAGGGCATCGAGGCGTTCGTCAGGAACGGTGACCACTCCCACGTTGGGGTCGATGGTGCAGAAGGGATAGTTGGCGGCTTCGGCCTTGCGGGTGCGAGTGAGGGCGTTGAAGAGGGTGGACTTTCCCACGTTGGGCATTCCGACGATTCCGGCTTTGAGCATGCGGTGGGAATGCGGGAAAAACGCGGAAAGAGAAAGGCAAAAGTGCCAGTTTTGCGGAAGGAAGGTTAAGGCGAGGCTTCGGGGTCGGGCTCGTTTTCCTCTTCGATTTCGGGCAGTTCCATTGGCGGAAGCTCCGGGGTCTCGCCATTGACGTCGATGAAGGTGGCGTCGTCGCTGCCGTCGAGGGAGGGGAGAATGCCGCGGAAGTCCTTGTTGTCGTCTTCGGAGGCGGCAGGCAAGGGAGGGAGTTCGAGTTCGGGGATGGGAGCCAGCGTTTTCGAGCGGGATTTGGTGGGACGGGGTCCGGAACTTACTTTGGTGTGTTTCGCAAGAAGGGGTTTCTGCTTTTGGGTCGGCTTGGAGGAGGCAGTCTTAATACGCACTTTCTCTGCGGAAGTTCCTTCCGGCAAAAATCGTGAAGGGTCGGCTTTGGTAAGGCGCAATTTGGGTTGACTGGGGCCAATGGTTTTCTCTTTTGCTGTGCGGAGCGATTTGACGGTGCCGTCTTGAACTTTGGCGACGGTTTGCTTGACCGAGCTACAAGAGCTCAGCGCGACGAGGGAAACGGCGGCGAGGATCAGGAACGGGCGTTTCATGGAAAGGGGGACAGTTGGTTTAGAGACTTCGGAACTGAGTTCAAGCCTCGAACTTTGCAACGATTTCGACACTTTTGACCGGATAACGTTCAAAAAGGTCACCCCTGTTACGCACCGGAATCCGATTTCGATCAAAAAAAGCGGCCCAAGCTGGACCGCTTTTTATTGAAAGTCAGGAGTTGCAAATTTGTTTAAGCGAGCGCCTTTTCAATCGCTTCAACGGTGATGCCGAGCTCCGCAAAGACCGTATCGCCGGGAGCGGAGATGCCGAAGCGGTCGATGGCGATTATTTCACCGTCACAGCCGACATACTTGTGCCAGAGGCCGGAGACGCCAGCCTCGATGGCGATGCGCTTGGTGCAGGCCTTGGGCAAAACTTCTTCTTGGTAGTCGGCACCTTGGCGGTCAAAGCGTTCCATGGAGGGCATGGAGACAACACGGACACCGGCTTTGCCGTCGGCGGCCTTGATGGCGTGCTGAAGTTCGGAACCAGTGGCGATAACGATGGCCTCGAGGGCGCCTTCTTCTTTCTTGGCGATGTAGGCACCACGGTGGGTGCCTTCGCGACGGGCAGTGACGTCGAGCTGCTTCTGGGTGACCACCTTTTGGCGGGAAAGAATGAGAGCGGTCGGTCCGTCGGTGCGAAGAAGAGCGGAAGCCCAAGCTCCGGCCACTTCCTCGGGGTCGCCGGGGCGGATGACGTCGAGATTGGGAATCACACGCAAGCCGCTGACGGTTTCGACGGGTTGGTGGGTGGGTCCGTCTTCGCCCACGCCAACAGAGTCGTGGGTGAAGATGTAGATGACGGGCAACTTGGCCAAGCCGGCGAGACGAATGGAGGGGCGCAGGTAGTCGGCGAAGACGAGGAAGGTCGCGCCGCTGCTGCGGAAGAGTCCGTCGTAGGCGATGCCGTTGCAAATCGCGCCCATGGCGTGCTCGCGAATGCCGAACCAGATGTTCTTACCTTCAGGAGTCTGCGCGCTGTAGTCACCCGCTTCCTTGATGTAGTTCTTGGTGGAACCGTAGAGGTCAGCCGAACCAGTGATGACGCTGGGGACGAGCTTGGAAACTTCGTTAATGACGACGCCGCCTGCCCCGCGAGTAGCGTCCGCATAGTCGTCACCAAAGGCGGGAATGGTATCGAGAAGGTCGCTGGGGATGACTCCGCCAACGCAGTCTTGGAGCTCCTTGGCAAGCTCGGGGTTCGCTGCGGTCCAGGCATCGTAAGTCGCAGACCAAGCGTCGAAGGCCGCTTTCTTCTCTTCCGCTTTGGCCGCGAAGTGAGCTTTCACCTCGTCGGAGACATGGAAGGTTTCGGCAGGGAGGCCAAGTCCGGCGCGGGCGCTTTCGGCAAAGTTAGCTCCGCCCTCGCCATGGCCCTTGGCGGTGCCAGCAACCTCCGGGATGCCGCGACCGATTTCAGTCTTGGCGATAATGACGGTGGGCTTGCCGTTCTTGGTGTTCTTGGCCGCTTCCAAAGCAGCGGCGATGGCCGCGTGGTCGTGACCATCGATGGTGGAAGCATTCCAGTTGAGAGACTTGAAGTAGGCCTCCGCGTCCCAGCCTTGGGTCACTTTCGCCATCGCGTCGAGAGTGACGTCATTGGAATCATAGATGAGGATCAGGTTGTCGAGTTCGTTGTGACCTGCGAAGGCAATCGCCTCTTGGGCCACGCCTTCTTGGAGACAACCGTCACCCGCGAGGGCAATCACGTCGTGGTCGAAGAGGGTGTGCTCGGAGGTATTGAACTTGGCGGCCGCGCGCTTGCCAGAGAGGGCGTAACCAACCGCGTTGCCAACCCCTTGACCAAGAGGACCAGTGGTGGCTTCGACACCTGGGGTCTCATCATACTCGGGGTGACCGGGGGTGATGCTGTGGAGCTTGCGGAAGTCCTTGAGGGCTTGCAGAGGCACTTCGTAGCCGGAGAGGTGGAGCCAGCTGTAAATGAACATGGAACCGTGACCAGCGGAGAGGATGAAGCGGTCGCGGTTGAGCCACTTCGGTGCAGCGGGATTGAAGTTGAGGGACTCGGAAAAAAGAACGGAGCCGATTTCGGCACAACCGAGGGGGAGGCCGAGGTGACCGGAAGAACAGGCGTGGACGGCGTCAATGGCGAGGCCGCGTGCTTCGGCGGCGGCTTTTTGCAAAACTTCTGTGTTCATGAGAGAAGCGCGAACCTTGGACAAATGCGGCATTTTGACAAGTCGCAACCGCTATGAAAACGGGTTGTGTATAGGAGCTGCCGAATTCATATCGGTGCGGGAAGAAAGAATCGAGGTGCGAGGCGAAATTTGAGGAATGGAGAGGCCTCCGGAAGAAGGCTTTCGCCGTGCAGGAAACCCAAAGCGTGACCAAAGCGTAACGATGCTGTCCCGCGCCTGCTCCGTTCTTTTCCTTTCCGCGTGACCTCCGCTTCTCGCCCGTTAAGGATTTCCTCATCCTGAAGTTCCTCCTAAAATCCCTCGTGCACGGTTATCGTCTCTTTGTTCGTCCAGTTCTGCACTGGGCGAGCGGCGGACGGGGGACCTGTCGCTACGATCCTTCATGCTCAGCCTACTTTTTAGAGGCTTTGGACACCCATGGAGCGGGAAAAGGGGCCTGGATCGGCATTAAAAGGATTTTGCGCTGTCATCCATGGGGTGGGTTTGGTTATGACCCCGTCCCGCCGCCGGGGGGCTCCACCAAGGAGTCGATTTCTCCAAAAGACGGCACACAGGACTAACATTATGGACCGGAAGGGAATTTTTGGGCTGCTGATCTGCGGAATTTTGTTCGCAGCTCATCTCTATTACAGTGGTGTCGAGCGAAAGGAATTTCTCGAAAAGCAGGCCGCCAAAAAAGAGTTGGCCGAGCAGAGAAAGAAGGAAGAGGCCGCTGCGAGGGGTGACAATCCCAGCGAGACTGACGAGAGCGAGAATTCCTCTGACGAGCAATCGGGTCAGGAAAAAGCGCCCCTCACTTCAGATTCGCCCGAAGAGGAGATTCGCCTCGAGACCGACAAGGTGGCCTTCGTTTTGTCCAACAAGGGAGGCGGTATCAAGTATGCCGAGTTCAAGGACCAGAAGGCAGTGGTCATCTCGTCCGAGCGCAAAAAGTTAAGCGAGGAAAAACTGGCGAACCCAGAGCTGGTGCGCCTGAACCGTTATGGTGACTCAGTGGTGGGTGCTTTGGTTGATGGGGGAGTGGATGGCTCGTTGGGCTTGACCTATGAGGTCATCGCACAGGATGAGACCAGTGTCACTTTTGGTGCTCGGACACCTAGCGGTTTGACCATTGCCAAGATTTGGTCACTCATCGAAATCACCAACGAAGCGGCCGAATACCGCATCGACCTCACCGTCAAATTAAAGAATAGCAACGCGGAGGGCAACATCGCTCTCAAGGGCTACGGGATCCATGCCGGTTCCGCTGGGCCTTTATTCAAAGGTGAAGACCTGCGGGGCACCGGATTCTTTGTCTATGATGGCAAGCTGCGGTTCAAGGGCACGAACTGGTTTGGGAAAGGCTTTTTCCGCGGCCCACGCCCACGTTATGAGGAGCTTAAGGAAGACGTTCTCTATGCCGGAGTCTCCAACCAATTCTTCACCACCATGGTGGGTAAAAAGAATCCCGCCAACGCCACGGTGTGGGCCAAGGCCCCGGAGATGGACTTAGAGCAAACAGGTGGCGGCGGCAAAAAGCGTTTCGTGAGCATGGCTTGGTCCTTGCCCGACGAGGTGCTTCTCCCCGGCGAGTCCGATTCGATTGGCTACGAGGTCTTCATGGGGCCCAAGGATAACAAAATCGTTCGCCAACTCGGCAAGGGTCGCGGCGAATTAATGCACTACGGCTTTTTCTCAATCATCAGTCGCCCTCTGAACTGGTTGCTCAACTTTTACCACGACCGGGTCTTTTCGAAAATTGCCAATGAGTGGGCTTGGGGCTTCGCCATCATCCTCGTGACTTTTACTATCCGCATCGTCATTTGGCCGCTGCACAACGCTTCCACCCGCACCATGAAGCGCATGTCCAAGCTGCAGCCCATGATGGCCGAGCTGAAGGAGAAATATCCTGACGATCCGCAGAAGGTCCAGACCGAGACCATGAAGATGTATAAGGAATACGACATCAATCCGGTCGGCGGATGTCTCCCCATGTTCGCGCAGATTCCCATCTTCTTTGGCTTCTACTCTATGCTGCGTTCGGCCGTGGAGCTGCGGGGCGCAGAGTTCATGTGGGTCAAGGATTTGGCTCTCCCGGATACCGTCTATGAGTTGCCCTTCGGTCTTCCATTTCTCGGGAACCCGGTCCCGGTCAACCTCCTGCCGATTCTCATGATGGCCACCATGTTCATCCAGATGCAGATGACGCCTAAGACTGGCGACCCCATGCAGCGGCGCATCTTCATGCTGATGCCGTTCATGTTCTTCTTCTTCTGTTACAACTTTGCCTCCGCGCTCGCTCTCTATTGGACGGCTCAGAACATCTTCTCTATTGGCCAAACTTGGTTAATGAATCGTCAGCCTGAGGTAGAGATGAAGAAGCGTAAACCTGGCAAAAAGAGCTTCATGGAAAAGATGGCCGAAAAAGCCGAACAAGCACAGGCCATGCAGAAGCAAGCCAAGAAGGGTGGTGCTAAACCAGCCGATGCGCCTAAGTCGAAAAAGCCTCGCGGACCCAAGACGGGCGGTTAAAGGAAGATTCCGTCGGTCAGCACGAGAGCTCAAGGACCTCCTCCGGAGGGACTAGTGACGTCAGTTTTTCGCGCAGCCGAAAAGGGTTGCTCTCGGGTAGCGGTCATGGATTGAGAGTGGTTGCAGGGAAAATTCTCTCAAAGATTCGAGATGCTGGGGTCGAAATACTAAACTTTTCGTAGCCGTAAGATGGGACGGGGTTGGGTAGCTTACCAATTGACGTGAACGACGATTAACGCAGAGGGTAAACGCTCGGAATCCAGGATTGAAAGCGCGTCCCTGTTTAGCACCGAGAAGGCCAAGGGCTCAAGTGCGTATGGACGAAGCGGGAGGTGGAAGCAACTGTGACTTGCGTCACTGCTGCCCGCAATTTTGAGCGCTTCAATCCAATCAGAAGCACCCGCTCTCTGGCCTTTCTCCCAAGGCAACACAGGTGAAATGACGAATTTCTCAAAATAAACGCAAAGAAATGCGTCCGGATGCGCTCGCCGTCCGTTGCCTCTCATGTTCGGGACCTCTTGGGGGTGATCGACTAACAAACCAAATCATGAAATTGCAATCTAAACGTCCGGTGCTCTGTGCTGGGTTCGCGGCTATCGCGCTGGCCTCCTCGGCTCCGGCGGCCACTCTTACGGTAAATGCCCTTGTCACCCCTATGAGTGGTGGCATTTTCAATTACGACTTCACCTTTATCAATGACTGTCCAGACGATGATTTTGGAACATTTACTCTGAATGCTCCCGTCCGGGACTCAATTCTGGGACCATCGCTCACCGTTCCCAGTGGCGATTTCCAAGCGAACTACGCCTCGAACGATGGCTTTGTCGATTTTTCTTCAACGACTTTCACGGGCTTTGAGCGGAACATGACCTATTCCGGTTTTAGTCTTCAAACGACGGGTGATCCTTCGTCCTTCTTCACAACTTTCGAAGCTCTCAGTAACACCACTTTCCAACCCGTTTCAGGAGCTGTCACCACTACCGTGATTCCCGAGCCGTCGTCTGCAGTTCTACTCGGAGCCTTCGCCTTCACCGGGTTTCTTCGTCGTCGCCGCCATTCCTAACAGACCATCATCTCTTTGAGCAAAAAATTAAAAATTCATATCATGAAAACCAAAAAACCAAGGGCTATCAGCGTCGCAATCCTCCTGTCGGCAACTGCTGCGCAGGCTTCCAGTCATAGTGATGCCCCGCTCATCAAGCAGGACCCGCAAGCCAACCTGACTGATGTTTATGCCTTTGTCGGAACAAAATACGACAACCCCAACATCGAAGTTCTCAATGTTCTTGTCAGCGTCGTCCCCTTTTCCGACCCAGGTGACGGACTCATCTATCAACGTTTCGCTGACGACGCTCGTTATACCATCCACATCACGAACCCCTCCACGGGAGCTGAGATTGACCGCTATGACTTCGATTTCTCTAACGTTGATAACGTAAAGAATCCGAACACCATTCTCTCCTATGGTCTCGGCACAGCCCCTGGTGCTATCGAAACAATCGACGACGCCCAGCAGAACTTCACCCAATCTTATAACGTCTTCAGAAATAATACCAGTGTGGGCAGCGGTCTCGTGCCTCCACCTAACGTGGGCCTGCGGACGACCCCAAGCTACAACGATGCCAACGGTTCGGCTGTCTCGGGTGCAACTGATTTTGCCAGCCTTGATTCGCTTACGGCCCAGGGTATTTCCGATTTGGGAGGTGGATTGGTTGCTTGGGCAGGAACACGCGAGGATGGCTTTTACGCCGATACGCCGGGCATTTTTGATTTCCTCGACCCGCGCATTATTGACAACGATGGTGACGGTGGCGATGGACTGGGGCAAGATGGTGGTGGTGTCGATGGCTTCCAAGGGTTCAATGTCCTGACTTATGCTCTTCAGATTCCACTCAATAGCCTTCAGACGAGCAGCTACAATGATGCTTTTGGTAATCCTCACACAGGGGTAGGTGTCTTCGCCTCCGTGAGCCGCCAACGTGTGACGGTGCGAGCCAACAATCGCTCGAACCAAAACTTTGGCCCGTGGATTCAGGTTAACCGTTTGGCCAATCCTCTCTTCAACGAGGTCTTGGTGCACAACGCGGACAAAGACAATTACAACCGGACTCTGCCAATCAACGACGCTGCAAACTTCGCGACTTATGCTGAGAATTCCCACTTGGCGTTTCTCATTAATTTCGTGCTCTTC
>CAZGXV010000012.1:0-24424 GCA_964529725.1 uncultured Roseibacillus sp. | reverse complement strand
CGACGACGGATCGGACCCCGGCGACGCCAATCCAAACGATACCGATACTGATGGTGCGGCAGGTAATGAGCCTCTCCAAATCGATAATCGCGCTGACCTTGTAGCGATCATGATTCCTGATGTTATTCGCGTTGATACCGAGACGGGCCCTGTGCCTCTTCCTGGTCAAGCTGGATTCAATCGCCTGAGCTTGATCGGCGGCGATGCCCTTGGTTGGCCTAATGGTCGGCGGATTGGTGACGACGTGTTGGACATTGCCCTCTCGGCTATCGCCAGTGGTCCTACCTTCGCTACGATTACGACCGTAGGTGACAACAGCGACAGCAACGATCAGCTCTACAACACAGTCTTCCCCTACTTGGGAACACCCCATGCGGGACCGACTGTTAATCAGCGACAGAATCCGGTAGCTCCTCCCGCGCAATAGGGCTTCGCGAGTCTCCTATCTTGCGAGTGGGTTTAAAAAAATCATGAGAGGCTTGCAGAGATCTACCTAGATCCTTCTGCAAGCCTCTTTCTTTTTCCCATTCCTCAAAAATTCAGCTTCTCCTCTGATCCTCGTTTTCTCCGCCCAGTTTGTTATCATGATAATCAATCGCCATTTCATCTTACCGCTTCAGGCTCTCAGCGTCTGCCTGCTTCTCAATTCTCACCTTCGTGCTCATGAAGATCACACTCATCATGAAAATCACGCTGACCATGCTGATCCTGAGTTGCCCAAGTTCACGTCCGCTAGCCAGTGGATAGCCTACGGAAACTCTGAGATGCAGAATGCGCGCAACACCCTCTCACATGACTTTCGCCTCGCTGAGAAAGCATTTAAAAAAGCATATGGGCTTGAGCCGAAGAACGTGGAAGCTGTTCTCGGACTTGCTTGGGTGGCTAATTCCAATCATGACTTCGAGCAAGGCGTGCGCTGGGCGGAGCAAGCTTTGGAACTAAATCCCAATGCAAAAGATGCTTTTGCTCTTTTGGGTGACGTTGCTGTCGAGATGGGAAAGTACGACGAGGCCATTGAGCACTTTCAGGATGCGCTCGACGTCCGGGCCGACCTCTCTACCTACAGCCGCGCAGCGCATGTACTTTGGTTGACCGGCAATACGAATCAGGCCCATCACCTCATGCGGCAAGCTATCAAATCTGGCGGCCCTTACCCCGAAAACGAGGCGTGGTGTCGAGCCGAACTTGCGATGATGCTTTTAAAGACTGGCTCGCTGCCGTCTGCTCGTCAGGAGGCGGAAGCAGCTTTGAGCTTGGCTCCGAAAAATCCCCGAGTTCTCGTTGCCATGGGTCGTGTCTTTCAATACGAAGGAAAATACAAAGAGGCTATCGAAAGCTTCGAAGCCTCTGTGTCGGTGACTTTGACCCACGATGCACTTGCCCCTTTGGCGACGCTGTATCGCCTGACTGGGAAGGATGTCCAAGCGGAGAAACAAGTTGAGAAAGTCGTTCAATTTCATACCGGAAGCGCGAACCATCATCATGGTGCTGAGTCCCATTCTCACGGGGAGGGCCATAGCCATGCTAGTAGCCAACTGGCGCTTTTCCTTGCAGAAAACGATACTCAGCTTCCTCTTGCCCTCAGTCAGGCAAAGGAAGCCTATAAAGCATTTCCCAACATCTACGCCGCCGATGCCCTAGCTTGGTGTCACTATCAGGCAGGTGACTTCAAGCAAGCTCAACGCTCTATCTCCCGGGCCCTGAGACATGGGACTCCCGACCCAAAGCTCTACTTTCACGCGGGCATGATTGCGCAGGCCGAAGGACGAGAAAACGACAGTCGCAAGCTCATATCAAAGGCTCTCAGCCTGAGTCCGAACTTTGACCCTATCGACGCAGGGGAAGCGCGAAAAGTTCTCGCATCCACTCGAATCCGGTCTGCAAACGAGAAAAGAGAGGAGTGATAGAGCAGGAAGCCTAGTCCTTCGAGCGCCCGAAGCAGGAGACTTCGTTAACCAAGGGAGGGAGAAGCCGAATGGCCTTCGAGCACTTGAGCGAGCTTAAAGAGGTTTGGTTTCCCCTGATAGGCTTTGCAAATGCTCGCTTGTCTTTACCTCAAATTCCTCAATGAAAGGGTCAATGAGATGAGTTTCGTGCGACCAGCCAGCTGCGAGAGCCCCGACAATAAAAAGGAGTGCGTATTTCATCAACAAGAAGTGGTCGATTGAGTTGTGTTCCTCCACACCGAAGCATGAATCTTGCCAAACTCATAGGGAAGCTCGAATCCTTCTGTAGCAAGATACTATTTTTCTCGTAGCCTACTCAAAGGCAATGCTGTCCAGAAAAACGGTGTAAGGGAACCCAGTGCCGGATAAGACTACGGTCAATGGATTTTTAATGCGGCGCAAGTCCTTCCCTGTTAGGTCGAAGGTGAATTGCTGCCACTCGCTGGTCAGAGTATGCTTCCCCCAGTCGGATTGTGTCGTGTTGGGATACTTTCCGGTCAGACCGCCGCCGAGGCTCAGGGCGATCGTTTCGCCACCCTTTGCTCCTCGGGCCCAAAGAGTCAGCTGAGTGGCTCCGGCGAGGTGATAGCCGCCAGGGCTGTTGTTTTCCCAATCACCAGCAGGGTGTTGGAATTGAAGACCAGACCAGTCGCCACCCGAAGTGTAGCGCAGTTCAAGGCAGGTTTCGCCAGCTTGGGGATTCACCTTGCAGTTAGGATTGACCTCCAGAAAACTCTTTTCGGGCATTACGCCCGAGGGAGGCCAGAGGAACTCAGCGGCCCCTTCTCGATAGACCACGGCCGGGAGCTCGACCTGGGGCGAAACTAGGTAGGGAATTTTTGCTTTGGACAGTTGCTTTTCGAAGTTCTTGTTAGATGCTTCAGTTTGTTCGGTAAGGGCGTCTTTCTCGAAAGTAATGTCGGCCAGTGCTGTGGAAGTGAGGGAATAGGGGTTGTGCTGCCAAAGGTTCTTGAGGGTAAAGTAGGCCGCTCGGGGACGAATCAGATGCGCTCCTTGCAAGGACTTGGGGCTGATGGCGCAGACCCCGAACCATTCTTCGTTCATGTTCTTTTCGGCGGCAGCATCATGGCGGTATTCCCCATGGTGCCAGCCCCCGGCTGTATTGTGAGTGCTCAGGTCATACTCCTGTCCCTGCTTCCACCACTCATCAGCCCATTGGAAGTGAAGCCCGCCGAGACAGTTTCCGCTCCCGCCATTGGTGAGCGTGTTGCGATAGATATCAATCCAGTTGTCATGCACCATGCGGGCTTGCGACACCTGCTCCTCTGCTTGAGCCACCGCATGATAGGCATCGCATCCGGTCTCCATGAAAATAACCGGGATATCGAGTGTCTCCTCCACCCGTTCGAAAAGGTTGGAAAAGGTTTCTCCACGATAGGAGTTTACTCCAAGGAAGTCGATATCGGGACACAGCTCGGCAATGAGCTCGAGGTATTGGAGATCACCATTAACGATGCCGACTGGATGATGGGGATCGAGCTTTTTCACCTCGAGGGCGATTTCGTTAAAAAGAGAGTAGAGGTAACGAGCCTTCGTGGTTTGTTGTTCGCCTGTCGGCAGATTCTCTACTGCAGCCGAGACCCACTCCAAGCCATAGTTGTTCTCGTTACCAAGCGCATAGGCGAGCAGACCGGGAGCCTCGCGGTATTTGGTCACAAGGGTGCGCCAGTTGTCTTTGATGATTTGACGCACTCGAGGGTCGGAGTAGTCGGTATGGGCGATGAATTTGCCGTCGATGGTCATCCCGTAACGACCGCAATAGTCATTCGCGATGAAGTGCATTCCATAGGTGTCGTGCATGTATTCCATCCACTTGGGAGGATGGATGTGACGAAGGGTATTCCCTCCCGCCGCCCGAATGAGAGAGAGGTCGCGTTCGAGAGCCGCCTTGATAGCCGACTCCTCTTCCGCGAAGAGGTCGTAGTCATACTTCATCCCCACCGGGGTATAGGACCAAGTGAACCCTTTGACGTAAAAGGGTTCGCCATCAACTTGCATCTGCCATCCAGAGGGGGTCCTGATGAGTTCCGTTTTGCCAAAGGCGGAAGGAAGAACGAGAAAGAGCAGTGCGTAGAGAGGGAACTTCATAAACTATTTCCTATCTGTACTGCATAAAATTACAGTCCGCAAGAAAAGGAGTGGCTCTCACTTCTGCGTGAGGCCTTTGACGATATTCTTAAGCTCGTGGAGGACGCTGATGAGGCGGCGGGGGTGATTCTCGCGTGCGGTAATGAGGAGGGCGCGGCAGCCGTTCTCGGAAATCGCCTTGGCGTGCAAAGTGTTGGGATCGTGGCGAAGGTAATCACCAGGACCAAGACGGCGTCCCAAGGTGTCGAGGTCGCCGCTCAACATGAGAATTTCTTCCATCCCCTCATGGGCGTGCGGTAGAAAAACGGCGCCGGGGGCAGCCTCTATCAAAATTGTGGTATGACTCGCTTCCGGAGCATCCGAAAGGGTCTTGAGACGCACTTTGCCACCGGGCAGCTCTTTCCAATCCCCTTCTTGGTTGCCAATAAAGTGGTAACCGTCTTTGGATCCTTCGTCTTGTTTAGTTTCTGTCCCGGGTTCGACCTCGCCAATAGCGGCAAAGATTTTGCTCTTGAGGTCCGGAGAAGGTTCGACGGGTGCGTAGGTTGCGGCGGTCATAGCGGCGGAGCTTTCCTCAAAGCCTTGTGAGTGAAGCAGGACTTGGCCAAGAGGACATTGGTAACAATTGGCGAGCGCGTCTCCTTCTTCACTGCCCAAGGCTTGCAGACTTTGCAGGGCCGCCATCTCGGCAGCTTGCTCAGTGGCAGAGTTCAAGTTGGAATCTTGGGAATTCATGGTTGTTAGCGATGAGTGCGATAGTCGGAAATATCGGAGAGGCTTGAGCGAACCCGCTCCATGGCGCGCCTGATACGTGATTTAACGGTGCCCAGAGGCTGGTCGAGGTATTCAGAGATTTCGTTTTGGGTGAGGCTGTGGAAGAAGGCAAGTTCGAGCACGGTGCGCATGTCATCAGGTAGCGTTTTCAGGCTTTCACGCACCCTCTCGCTTAGTTCCGAAGCAATAAGTGGGGTTTCGGGTGACTGAGTCTCGAAGTCCGGGAAGGTCTGGTTGTCCTGTGCGGTCTCTACCAGTTTCTCGCGACGTTGGCGGCTCCGAAGCCGATCGATGGACCGGTTGCGGGTCAGGCTAATGAGCCAAGTGCTGGCCTTACCGAGTTCGGGGCGATACTTGTCGGCGCTTTTCCAAATGGTGACGAAGATGTCCTGCAGGGTTTCTTCCGCTTCGGCCCGATTCTTGAGAATACCAAGCGTGATTCCGAGCAAGGCATTAGAAAACTCATCATACAGTTGGGAGAAGGCCTCGGTGGAACCCTGCGCAATGGCAGCAAGAAGTTCTTCGGGGCTTAAATTGGTGCTCATGAGCGGAATGCGAGGTTAGAGCACGAAGAGAAGTTTAGAAAGAGAGGAGACGAGGAAAACCTTCGACCGGAGAGATGACGCAGGACAGACAAGCCTAATGGGAGAACGACATCTCCCGATCGGTGGGTTTTCATTAGTGGGTTTTCTTTCGGCAGTGATTCAACAGCCATCTTCTTAGGAGGAGCCGAAGTGGTCTGGAGACTGCCCTCAAGGAAAGAAACGATGTCTGTTTGCTTTTGGATGCCTGTGAGAGATTTTTTTTTTTAAGAGGGTGGCAGGCAGGGGCCGTTCCAATTCTGACGCACTCTTGGAATCGACGGAAGATAAGATGGGGTATACAACCAAGACTGTGGAAAACAAAGACGAAGACATTATCTGGCAGGGACACCCCTCCCAACTTTTAAACTTTTGGAATCATCTCCTCACCATCTTTCTGGTGACCGCGATCTGCGCGGGAGCGTTCCTTTCCGGATTCCATCTGCTCGCCATTCTAGCATTGGTGCCGATTGCGTGGTCGGGCTGGAAGTATTTGACCATTCGTTGCCGGGTCTATCAGCTGACGAGCGAGCGTTTGCGCTTGTTTGAGGGTGTTCTCAATCAGGAAATCGGAGAAGTAGAGCTTTACCGAGTCAAGGACACCAACATCGTGCGTCCTTTTTGGTTACGCCTCTTCGGACTTTCCGTCATCAAGGCGGACACCTCGGACCGCACCCATCCCGAGGTGGTCTTGGAGGCCATTCAAGATGGCGTGAACGTGCGCGAGCTTCTTCGCAAGCAGGTCGAGCTTCTCCGCGACAAAAAACGGGTGCGCGAGGTGGACTTCGATGGCGCGGGGGATGGCGACGAGCTGGAGTTCGAAAGCTAGTTTGCCTGCCACGCATTTATTTAAACAAACTTGAATTTCCGCAAAAATAAGGAGAGTCTTGGAGCTGCCCTATGGCTCGCCCTAAAAATAAATCGAAACGCAAGGCCCCCGCAGATGACCGCGTGAAGCGGAATGCTTGGGGATTCGGTCTCATCGCCTTGGGCGTTTTGCTCCTACTTTCCTTGGTTTCCTACAGTCACACCGACTTGGCAAACTTGCCGTTTTTCAAGCGTTGGTCCGTGGAAACCCTGCAACCGGTGGAAGGAACACGGAATCTTGTTGGGCCCATTGGTGCAATTTTAGGCTGTCTTCAGTTCCAATTTTTTGGGGCGGCGGCTTGGTTCATTCCCTTTGCTGTTGCCTGGCTAGGAGTCCGTCGTTTGACGCTGGAGGGCGACTTTGGATGGAAGACTTGGACTGGATTTTCGGTTTTTTTGGTCAGTGCTGCTTGCCTAGCGGGGGTCTTAGGCTGGTGGGACAAATGGGCGGCTCAGAATGTCATCCCCGGCAAGGCGGGTGGAATCATTGGCTATTATCTGGGCTTGGGAGTGTTCTACAAATTGTTGAATTTAGGTTCAGTGATTGTCTTAGGGTTTGTCTATCTCACCAGTTTGATTCTATTCCTAGGCCTCCATCCCGTATCCTTCTTCAAGGAGACCTATGCTCAAGGCATGGCTCTTTGGGAAGCCAAGCGACAAGGCACCAGCACCCGGCGCGGAACCGCATCAAGTCGCAAAGCTCCTGCTAAAAAAGCCAAGGCGAAACCCAAGCCGAAGCCCAAAGCGGAACCAGAACCGGAAGCCGCCGAAGAGGAAGAGTGGGAATACGAGGACGAGGAAGGGGAGTGGGAATATGAGGACGAGGAGGTCGAAGTGGAAGAGGACGGCCAGACCGTCATGCCTTTGCCGCAAGTCCCAGAACCAAAGATTGTCGATGGTGCCCAGCGCATTGGTCCCAACGCGAATTTGGCTCGTCCCTTCGAACGCAAGAAGAAGGAGCACGCTTCCCTCACCACCGATGGCTTCGATGACTATGAGCTTCCAGGCTTTGACCTGCTGGACTATGACGCCGATGCCGCCGCACCGGTAGAGAGCAATCATGAAGAGCTCTATGCCACCCAGCAAACCATCGTCGAAACGCTCAAGGCTTTTGGAGTCGAAGTGACTGCCGGCGACATCACGCGGGGACCGACCATTACCCGCTACGAGATTTACCCTTCTCTCGGTCTTCGTGTTTCCAAGATTGTTGCCCTTGAGTCTGATTTGGCCCGGGCAACCTGTGCCGAACGCATCAACATTTTGGCTCCAGTGCCTGGTAAGGACACCGTGGGTATCGAAATTGCCAACAACGATCGAGTGCCTGTGGCCTTGCGCGAGCTGTTGCAAGACCCCGAGTTCCGTTCATCTAAGAAAAAGATTCCTCTCGCTCTGGGTAAGGACGTTTATGGCAATGCGGTCATTGGTGACTTGGCGGCCATGCCCCACTTGCTGGTCGCAGGTGCTACGGGTTCCGGTAAGTCAGTTTGTATCAACTCCATCATCGCATCCATTCTCTACAAGTTCGGGCCCGATGAGCTGCGCTTTATCATGGTTGATCCCAAGGTGGTGGAGATGCAGATGTACAACGATTTGCCGCACCTCGTAGTGCCCGTGGTGACCGATCCTCGCAAAGTGATCGGGGCCCTCAAGTGGACCGTCAACGAGATGGAGCGTCGCTATAAGATTTTTGCTAAACTCGGGGTGAGAAACTTTGATTCCTTCAACAATCGACCACGCCCCGAAGTGGAAGAAGCGACCGAGGAACTCGAACTCGCACAGGACATTCAGACCGAAGAAGACCTCGTCGATCCCGAGCACATGGAGTCCATTGCACGAGCGCTGGAAGACGGCGACCTAGGTCCCATGGATATGGATGGCGAGAGCGACGAAGAACGTGTCGATGAGGAGGAGATTCCGGATCGTTTTCCTTACATCGTCGTCATCGTGGACGAGCTCGCGGACCTCATGCAGACCGCACCGGCCGATGTTGAGTCAGCCATCGCACGTATTGCTCAGAAGGCCCGTGCAGCAGGAATCCACCTCATCATCGCCACCCAGACTCCGCGCGCGGACGTGGTGACTGGAATCATTAAGGCCAACATCCCATCTCGAATTGCTTTCCAAGTCTCCTCCGCTCTGGACTCTCGCGTCATCCTCGATTCCAAAGGTGCCGAAAAGCTGGTGGGCAAGGGCGACATGCTCTTCCTGCCTCCGGGTTCTGCCAAGCTGGAGCGCTCGCAGGGAGCCTTTGTCTCTGACGAAGAAGTGGAAGACATCGTGCAATTCTGCTCTAACCAAATCGACCAGCAGTTTGAGCAGAGCATCCAAGCGACCATCGACGCTGGTGGCACCGACTCCAGTGGCGACGATGATGTGTCTGATGAGGACGAAGAGGTGATCACTCGGTGCATTGAGGTGATTCTAACAGAGAACAAGGCGAGCACGTCTCTCCTGCAACGACGTCTTCGCCTCGGTTACACCAAAGCAGCGCGCATGATGGATATCATGGAAGGCCGCGGCATCATTGGCCCTGCCGATGGAGCGAAGCCCCGCGACATTTTGATGCGCCAGTAGCCGGTGCCTGCTTGGGATTTGAAGAAAGGTCTTCCCGTTATTCAAGAGAGAGTCATCGCGACTTTTGCTAGCTACCGACCGGAGAAAGAAGCTGGGTAAGAGTCTCGGCATCGGGAACGCCCTGGCTAGCGGCGGAGAGGATGGAGTCGGCGAGGAGGGCTTTCTGTTGTTGCAGGCGATGGATGCGGTCTTCGACGGTGTTGGCACAGAGAAGTTTGTGCACAAAGACGGGTTTCGTTTGGCCAATGCGGTAGGCACGGTCAGTGGCTTGCGCCTCGGCGGCAGGATTCCACCAAGGATCGTAGTGAATCACGGTGTCTGCGGCGGTCAGGTTGAGCCCCGTGCCACCGGCCTTGAGCGAGATGAGGAAGATGGGGATGTCGTTGTTTTGAAATTGTTCGACAAGTCCGCCACGGTCTTGCGAGGAGCCGGTGAGCTTGAGGTATTTGACGTGGCGCTTTTGCAGCTCGGCCTCGATAAGGCTGAGCATGGTCGTGAATTGCGAAAAAAGGAGGACGCGGCGTTTTTCGGCGAAGAGAATTTCTAACAGCTCCATAAGGTAGTCCAGTTTGGCGGACTTGGGTTGCTTGGGAACTTGGTCTGGGGGAAGGAAGTCGGTGTTGCTGACGAGGTCCGGGTGGCAGCAGATTTGGCGAAGCTTGAGGAGGGCATCGAGAATGGTGATTTGCGACTGGGCGATCCCACGTTCGGCGATGGCATCGCGCACGCGCTTGTCCATGGTGACGCGAACGGACTCATAGAGATCCTTTTGCACAGTTGTGAGCTCGATGGGATGAACGAGGATGGTCTTTGGTGGAAGGTCTTTGGCGACCTCGTCCTTGGTGCGGCGAAGAATCAAAGGAGCGAGGCGAGCTCGAAGAGCGTCTCGGCGTTCGAGGTTCTCTTCTTTCTCGATGGGGTTCTGGTAGCGGGTGCGAAAGACACTCAGGTCGCCAAGGAAACCGGGGATGAGGAAGTGAAACAAGGACCACAGTTCGGTAAGGTTGTTCTCAACCGGAGTGCCGCTGAGACAAAGGCGGTGTTGGGCCTTGAGTTGGCGGGCGGCGATACTGACCTTGGCCTGTGGGTTCTTGATGAGCTGGGCTTCGTCGAGAATGGCGAACTTGAAGGAGTATTTTTTGAGTTTTTCGATATCGCGCTGTAACAAGGCGAAGGAGGTAATGACGATATCGGCATGAGGAATAGCCGGGTAAGCTTTCGCACGCTTGGGTCCCGAGAGAGTGAGGACGCGGAGGCTGGGCGCGAACTTTTTGGCTTCGGCAGCCCAGTTAGGAACGACGGAGGTGGGGGCGATAACGAGAGAAGGTTGGTGAACTGGACTTCCAGTCCAGTCTTCTGTTCCGTTTGGATCACCTTGCTTGGGGTTGACTGAACTGGAGGTCCAGTTCACGGACGCTTTGGAGTGGAGGAGGAGGGTGAGGGTCTGAATGGTTTTGCCGAGACCCATGTCGTCAGCGAGGATGCCGTGGAGGTCGTTTTCGGCGAGAGTGGCCATCCACTCGTAGCCGACTTGTTGATAGGGTCGGAGTTCGGCTTGCAGGCCTTCGGGAGGAGTTTTTCTCGAGGTCTTCTTTTTCTCGGAAAGATTTTTGCGGAGCTTTCTGAGTTCAGGAGTCGTGGTCTTAATGTCGAATTCTTCCGCGATGGCAGCGGCGTCAAGAGGATGAAGAGGGAACTCCGGATCGAGGACGACGGAGAGGTGATTGAGAACCTGCCGCAAGCGATCCACTGGCAGGTGGAGCGCGGAGCCGTTGGGCAAATACACCAAGTGACGAGCATCGGGAGCCTTGGTGGCAAGTTGATCCAAGGTGTCTCCCTCCAGAAGCTTCAGGAGAATGGGGAGGAGGTCGAGGGACTCACCATCTACATCGAAGCCAACGCTCAGGGTGAACCAGCCTCCGGGAATTTCGTCGAGTTGGGCATCGAGGTCGCTACTAGAAACCTCGTAGAGATGATGGCCAAAGTCGGAGTCTACGGTGACCGTCCAACCAGCCGCTTCGAGCTTGGGGATGGCAGTGGCGCGGAACCAAGGCCAATAGAGGTCGGGGGTGGAGTGATAGGGTTCGGGGAAAAAGGCGGAGGCTTCGTGGGGAAGGGTGCCGTCTTTCTGTTCCTTGGCAGCCATACCGAGCATGAAGCGGAAAGAAGGCTGAGCCGCGATGGAGGTGAGACCGATTTTGGTCAATTGCTCAAGTGCGCGTCGTTCGAGGGCTTTGTCGCGGGGGAAGATAGTTTCGTGAGGAAGAGAGGAGAGAGGTGTTTCATGGGGTCCGTATTGGATGGTAGGACGGGCGACGAGCCAGGTGTCGCGGTCTTGTTGCCGGAGAGCTTGCAGGAGGAGGCGGGTGACTTTGGAGGCCACGGGCTCGGGGGCGAGATGGAGATGAAAGGTGGGTTTGTGGAGGGTTTGTTCAAGGAACTCAGGCGTCTCGCCTGAGGTTTTTGCAATGGGCTGCGCAGGCGAGACGCCTACGCTCCTTGAAAGGCGGGCGAAGGTGTTGGGTTTGGCTGCTAGGAAAAGGGCAGCGGCGGCATGAGGGCAATTGTGGGCATGGTCGCAGGAGCAATCGGTATCGAAGTCCCAGCGGCCATCATCTTCGGGCCAAAGGTTGACCTCGACCTGATGGCCTTCGCAAGTGGCGGTCAGCTGGGTGGAGCCATCCTCAGTTTCATCGAGCGCAAGGTCGGGAAGCAGTGGCTTCTTGGCCAGCTTCTTGCCCATCACGAGGATGTGATCATCAAAGCGATGAAGCCAGGACTGAGCGGCGAGAAAGGGTTGGAGAGAGTCAGACAAGCAAGAGGATTTGAACCGTAAAGACGCAAAGACGCGAAGGTTTTCGGTGTTTTAAATCGGGTCTTTGGAAGAGCTGAGGGCTTGGAGTTCGGCAACGCGATTTTCCAAAGTGGCGATGCGTTCTTCCATTTCCTGGCACCAGTCGGTGGCTTCCGTTGAGTTGTCTTCGGGAGTGAGGGAGCCTTCAGTTTCGGAGAGGAGGTGGCGGAAAGTTTCCACGCGGCGGCCCGCGCCGGAGGGGATGCGTTCGACGAGGGGGCCGTGGGGGTAGTCGATGAAGGTGGTGAGGATTTCTTCGATTTGGTCAAGGCTGTCGAAGGCGAAGAGTCGCTCGGTTCGCTGTTTGAGTTCGCCCGTCGTTTGGGTGCCGCGCAGGAGGAGGACGGTGAGAATCGCGCGCTCTTGGTCGGTGAGGTCGAGAACGTCCGAGAGCTCGTGTTCGTACTTGGGTGCGCGACCGCCAAGGACTTTGGTGACGAGGTAGTCTTCCGAAAGGAGGCGGATCGCTTCGGTGACTTCGTCGGCGGTGTAGTTGGTGACGGGGTGGCGGGAGGAGGCTTGGTTGCAAGCGGTGACGAGGCTATTGAGGGTGAGGGGGTAGAGGTCGGGGGTAGTGATTTCTTTTTCTAACAGACAGCCGAGGACGCGGGCGGAGACGGGAGTGAGTTGAAGTTCGGGAAAGTGTTTCATGGGAGTTTTTGGGCAGTATTTACAGAATTAGACAGAATTTTGACGAGCATGGATGGGCTGGCTTTCTTATTCGCTTTCGATTCCGTCTTGAAGCTCTCAAGCATCCTCGCGCCTGTCTACGAGGCTTTGGTTTTTGAGTTTTTGAACATTCGGTTTTTAAGAAAGTCCCGAGCTTACCAACGACAGAGAGACTCGACATGTTGGGCGGAACCATCCCGAAGCCAGGCGTCGAGTTGCGCCGGATCCTTGAGCTGCTGTCCTCGCAAGCGAGAGACGGCGAAGTAACCAGCATTGGCTTCCGGCAAAGTGGTGAGGTCGCCCCAAAGCTTCTCGAATTGGGTAACCGGGAACACGTCTTCCTGACCATGGCCCCAACGTTTCTTCACCTCTTTGAGGGTGATGTAGGTTGGGAGCCGCTGGGCTAGTCGGCGGAGGGCGCCTTTGATGAGGTCCTGCCGATTCGCCAAGATGTCTTCGCGGGTCAAGGCGAGGAGGGAGAGAAATTGGTCGATATCGATCCAAGTGGTGAGGGTGTTGTAGTAGGTGAGATTGAATTCCGCTTCGTCGTCGGGCATGGCAAGACCTTCGACGAGACGAGGCACGCCGTTGACGCGCGCGAGTCCGCCGCCACGGTCTTCGAGGCGACGGTTGATGACTTCGAAAGTCAGGCCTTGGCTGGATTGGCGGTGGTGCCCAAGCAGGGTGGGATCCAGATTGGCACCAAGAGTATCGATATTGTGGAGAAGGAGGGTGCGCAGCTGGGGACGATCCTCCAAGAGGGTCTTGAGGGTGCCGTTGAGAATGAGGTTGGGAATCTCGAAGAAATGTCCCACCGGGTGGAGGCATTGCAGCGGAAGGTTGTCCGTGTAGTCAGCCGCTTGCCCTGTTTCGCGCGCCCAATGAATGAGAGCACTTCGACCGGATTCGCGCACTTTTTCCTGCTGTTCGTCGAGGCGTTGCTGCGCGGTTTCTTCCCAGGCAAAGCGAAGGTCGCGCACGGTGGGAATCATGCGAAGGCCCACCGATTGGCCACGGGAGAGGTGGAGGGCACCTGGGTAGTGATAATTTTTGACGGAAGCGAGAAAGGCACGCGTGGGTTCGTGGGTGAGGAAGGAGGTGGTGAAGATGTGGGGAACGGTAGCTTCGGCGGCTTGGGAAATGAGACGGGACTTGGCGAGGTGGACTTCCAGGAAGGTGCGGAAGTTCCCGGCGAGGGGAGCAAAGGGATTGAGGGCCTTACAAGTGCCTGCTCCCCCGGTCCAACGGGAACCTGCACCAGCAGCGAGAGTGACCACTGCCACTTCTCCGTTGCGTAGCGCAGTCTCGCCAATTTCGCGGGCATCGGGAGCAGCGGACTTGGTGGTGTCGAGAATGTCCTCGGGTTCGACGTCCTGAATATCGGTGCTGGAAGCGAGCCTGTTTTGGGAAAGACCAAGTCGTCCATCAAGTAGGTCTTCACGGATGGAGTTGTGGAGCTTGGAGTCGAATCCGTTTTGGCTCAGAAGGCTAGTTAGGCTGTCTTGGCCTCCGGCCGTTTCATTCTGATTCTGCGGCAGAACACTATCAAAGAGTTGGTGGATGGAGTTCTCAAAGCGAGGATTCTGCTGCGAAGCGGTGCGATAGGTAGCGAGGTCTTTTCGTTGCAAATCACTGAGGTGATTTAGGTCTTGGCTCAGAAGATTAGGAACATGGATTTGATAGTAGTCAGGGGGGAGAAGTGATTGCTCGTCCTCTAGCAAGAGTGCGGTGGTTCCGTGGGGGTTGATGGCAAAATCGTAGACCACGGGGTCCATCGCGAAGGGCAGTGCTTTTTCGAGCCGCCGTTTTTCAGCCAACATAATTTCGGCGAGCTTGGCCTGCGCTTCTGCTTTGCGGTGAGGCGCGAAGATGAAGCCCATGCCGCCGCCGGACATGCCTCCGAGCATCCAGAAACCCCAGAAATCATCGCCAAAGTGTTGAAAGGTGCGCGCGATGAGAGTCTCGGTGAAGAGGTTGGTGGCCCAAGGGATGATGGTCTGGAGGGGACCGTAAAAGTTCTTGGTGGTGGCGCTTCCGAGGGCTTGGATGTCGCCTTTTTTAAGAGAGTCGATGAGTTCCTCCAAGAGGGCGAGTGCTTCCTGACGGGCCTTCCATTCTTTGTCCGAACGAAGAAGGTATTTTTCGCTCACCATCTCCAAAATAGGCCCGACATTTTGTGCCATGCCGCCGTGCACAAGCACGAGTGAATCCTGCAAAGCCTGGCGAGCGCTAGCAGGAATCTCGTTTTCGTCGAAGACGTGATGGGTGGGCAAAAGACGTCCGCGCGAAATGCCGTCCTCGGGGTCGTTGGGGCCCGCCTGCTCGCCACTGATCAGCTTGATGCCGGGCCAGACTCCGCCGGAATCCTGCCAGCCGCCACCAGAGCCGCCAATCCACTCCCCGAGAATGGCCCGGGCGAGGATGAGCCGCCGCTCGTTCTCTTGCAGCGGACCGGTGAGGGATTGGGTCTGCCCCGTCGCTCGCATCAGGACACCGATGAGGGCTGCAAGTAGGTTGGTGGAGACCGCGAGTCTGGAACCTTTGGGAATATTGTTAACGGAGGAGACCAGCTCGAGACCTCGCCCACGACCGACAAGTTTTTCTAACAAGTGGGAGAGTTTTTGGCCCGAACCCTCGATGCCAGGAGGAACAATTCCTGCTGCGATGACGGCAGCCTTGAGCAATCCAAGGTAGTCTTTTGCAAAGTCAAAGACCTCGCCAAGGCTGTCGATAGTGGCGGTTGCCTTCAGGTCGACAGAGGTGAGACGGATGACTGGTTCGTCGATGACGCGGAGGTAGGCCTCGACCGGGGGAGAAGTCTCGGGGTCACGGCCGTGGACTCCGAGGTCGACAGAAACGTTGATGACTTTGGCCCCTTCGGGAAAGTCCATCCCGAGGAAGAAAATATCGGACCAAGCAGAGTGGGTGAGGTCCATGCGCACGGGAGTGCGTTCGAGTAGAATGGGAGCCGTTTGGCTGTCCGAGGCAAGGAGTTCGGGGCGGAAGCGCAGGGGGTGGTCGGCAGGATGGCCCATGCGGAACATCCACTGGTTTCCGCGAACGGTACGGACGGATTTGCGCACTTGGTTAGCGAGGGTTTGGAAAGCAAGCTGATGATACGCGCTGGCGAGTGCGGAGGAGATAGCGTCGCCGGGACCGTGGGTCTCTTGAGTAGTTAGAAAGGTATCGATGGCCTCTTGGAAGCGCCGATCGAGAAGGTGTTGATGGCCTTCGAAGGGGATTTGGCCAACCGGCAGCGCAGTCAGCTTGGGGGGGAGGTGAAAGCGGTGAAGAGCGTGGAGAAAGAAGAGGGCGCGGACGCGGTGGTAAAGGTTGTCGGATTGTCGGCGAAACTGGTCGAGGGCGTCCGCTTCGGTGAGAAGTTGCTCAAGGGATAGGGAAGCGCAAGCGGCGGTAAGGGCGGTGTCGCGGGTGGCGGCATCAGTGCTGGTGATGAGGTCGGTGAGCATGGGAGAGATGTTTAAGAAGTTGAACCGCAGAGGCGCAGAGGGACGGAGGGAAACAGGGTTGCGGGTTGTTTTTGGCAGGATTGACTGACCTCGGTTTGGTTTGAAGGGGCCTTCTTTTCGTCCTTAGGTCTTTCGTTTTTAGTTTTTCGAGTCGGCCGGGTTTCGGTTTTTGAACATTAGGTTTTTCCGAGCAAAACAGGCTGGAGACCAGCGGCCAGTCGAAGTTGAGGACTGAAGTTGTTTTTCCGTGAGGATTAGGCGAGGAGTTCAATAATCGTAGTCATCACTTCGTCGCGGTGAGGCCCAGCCAAGGAGAGGGCGAGTTGGGCCCGCAGAAGACCGTAGCGCTCCCCGAGATTGAACCGTTGTCCATCGATGCGGAGGGCGAGGTATTCACCGCTGTCGGCTAGATGATTGAGGGTGCTGGTGAGCCCCAGTGTTTCCCCCGGAGAGAGCTCTTTCAGCTGTTCCTGCAGATGGGTAATAGCCTTGGCGGGGAGAATGTGCATCCCGAAGAAGCAGAGATAATGACCAGCGCGCAGGCCGGGGACGATGAGTTCTTGTTCGGCTAGCGTAGGGGTGGGTTTCTCGCTAATACTAGAAACCTCGTAGGTGTCCTGGCTTCCGGCCTGAAGGCTGGCGGCAACGGTGCCGTAGAGATGGAGCTGGGACTCGTGGGTGGGATGGACCCCGGAGATGGTCGCGTTTTCGGTCTTGGCGAGAGCAATAATTTGTTGAACACAGGTGCTCTCGCCCAGGGAACGGAAGAGGTGGTCGCCGACGAGTAACAGAAAGGGATCCTCGTTGATGAAGTCGAGCGCCAAAGAGACGGCATGGCCATACCCTTTGGGCTCGTCTTGCTCAATAAAAGTGAGGCGGTCCGCATGCGTTCCGGCAGCCAGTTGATAGCGCTCGGCCTCTCCGGGTGGAATAATGATGGCGGCCGAATCCACTCCTGCGGTAAAGACCTCGGCAAGAAGGATTTGGAGGGCAGTGCGGGTCTCGCCAGCAGAGTCAATGAGAGTTTGGAGGGGGAGGTGCTTGTCGGCGGGATTGGCCGAAGTAATGACTGCTTTAGTAACGTTCATGGGAGAGAGCTTTTGACCCTTAGGGGAATAGCGTCTCTCGGGCGAAATAGCGAGTCAGTTTTGCCCCCTAACGGTGGAGCGTGGGACTGAGCCAGAGAGCCCAATCGGAGCCCGTGCAGTCGCCAGCGTCATTGGTCACAAGTTCGACGCGGTCAGCGCCCTTGATATCGATGGCGAAGGGATAGCTTTGACCGTTCCGAATGACAGGAGAGCGAAAGGCTTCGCGGCCATCGATTTTGATTATGAAGACGCAGCTTCCGTGGCGATTCTCGGCCAACCCGCAGGTGCCTGTGAGTTTGGTCCAACCTTTGTCCAACTGGTATCGGTGGAGGGCCGGAGCATGAGCGTAGATGCCGTGGGGATGGAGCTGCCCAGCCGAGGTGAGAAGCAGGTCAGGATGGGGAAGGTGGTCGTAGGCCGGTTGACCCCAACCTACTTTCTGCTCGTCAGGGGTGAGGTCACTGAGCGGAATCCGTTTTCTGCTTGGAGGAATGTCCTTGGGTTCAGTGAATTGTTTGCCAGTGGCTCCAGCCACAAGTCGCTTAGCAAGGTGGTTGACCTCGTTGAGCTGCGGACCAGGTCCAAGCTTGGTGTGGAGTTGGTCAAAGGCGGGTTGCAGGCGGGAGTGGTCGCGAGCGTTGAGAGCTTGGATGAGGGGCGCGAGCGCGAAGTGAGTTTGCAAGGCCGAGACCTCTGGCTGCCCCTCTTGATTGACGGCATACGAGTAGGAGCGCTGGCAAGTGGCCCCGTTGACATGGCAGGAGAAGATGCGGAGTTCAGCTCTTTTGCCCGCGACCAAGTGCCTGCAATCAAAGGCGAAGCGGCCGTCGGAATCAGGCACGGCGGTGACAGTGTGGGCATCATAGTCACCCTTGCCCTCAGGATCGAGATAGGCGACGAGGCCGTAGATCGGCAGGTTGGAAGTCACCTTTCCCGAGAAGAGGAAAGACCCTTCCCGGGGTGTGACGGAGAGGTCTTGGAATTGAGTGTGAGCGTGGACCTGAATTTCCTTTTGAGAACCCGAAAAAAGAGGATGAGAAGCGAGCCTGAGGGCGCTCGCAAACTCGAGGTGCGCACCGGGGCCTTCTCCGCGCAGTTGGTCTCCGTACCTTCGGTTACCGTCACCCATGAGCGCGCGATGATTCTTCTTCCGCAGCGCGGGGGCCTCCCGATTGTGGGGCAGCGAGAGAGCGTGACCAAGTTCGTGCGCAATGCCGCCGATGAAAAGGGAGTTGTGCTTGCCAAGGGAAACCTTGCCATACTGCTCGTCGGTGATGAGAGGTTGCTTGGCGGCGAGGTTGGAAATCGAGAGCTCGGGCGAATCAAGCTGCCAAGCATTCCCGCCACGGTGGGAGCCTCCGGCATAGTAGGGAGATTTGTGAGAAAAATGGTTCTGCGTGGCATCCCAGGTGGCGAGGTTGCAGAAGATGAGGAGAGTCTCGTGGTTGGCATTGAGCCCCGCCTTCTGCAAAGTGGGCAGGCACTCTTGGCGAATTCGTCCTCCGGACTTTCTATCGTAATCTGCGAATGGTTTTTGCCCGCGCACGAGATGAATCTTGAGAAGTCCTTGTTCGTCCTTGGCCAGCGGAAAGGTGAGCTCGCCGAAGCCGTGGCGTTTCATTTCTTGGCGATAGAAGGCTTGGATGTGTTCCATAATTCCGGTCAGCCGCTGGTGGTAATTTGCAGCTGGCTCACGATCGGAGGGAGTCCAATAGACGACTTGCAGAGTGCGATTGGTGGGGGAAGGGTTTTCCATCTGCCAAGTGGTCAACGTTTGCAGCGCTGCACGAGCTTGCAGAACCGAGGAGTCTGCGGCAGGAGCTGATTGTTCATCAGCAGCCTTCAGCACCCCAACTGCAAAAAGCAGGGGGAAAACGAAGGGAATCAGGAGGCGAGGCATAGTTTGCTTTCTTCTCTACGGGAGGGTGGGGGCTCTTTATGTCGAAATTCTTCAAAAAATTAACCCACTGGCATCAAAGGGAGAGGAAAGAGGCTCGGAGTTGATCGCAGTTTCGAGAGCGATGATCGATAGCTCCATCATGGTAAAGTCAATTTCGGTGTTAATTTTCGGAAGGACGGGAGCACTGAGCGGGGAGCGACGACCTGATTGATGCGGTTTTTAGAAACCCGTCTTGTCCACAGCACCTCCCGACCAGTTTTCCGTATGGAGGATGGGCTTCAAATAGAATAAGACCACTGATACCCAAACCTCTTCGTCCTCCGGGTAGCTTCCTCAAGTTGTCAGTGATGATGTTTCTCCAGTTTTTCATCTGGGGCTCTTGGTTCGTGACCTTGTTTTTGGTTCTCATCAAAGCGGATTTGGCTGATATCATTGGCGACTCTTATCGCACCGCTCCTATTGCGGCTCTGATTGCGCCTTTGTTCCTAGGATTGATAGCGGATCGGTTTTTCTCTTCCGAGAAAGTGATGGCCGTCTTGATGCTTCTGGGTGGTGCCCTTTTTCTTTTGGTGCCGGCCGCGATGGCTGGTGGAGAGGGTCGTCTCGTGTGGTGGCTCTTGATGGGACACATGCTCTGTTACATGCCGACGCTAGGGCTCGGCCATTGAGCTTTGCCAAGCTAGCGATTGCGCGAGGTCAATGAAATACCCAGGTTGGATAGCTAGATAAGGCTTTCAGCTTCCTTTTTGAGTAAGTTGGAAATCTTCTGCTGAATTATAATCGTCATCATGTGACTTTTTCGCTGAGATGCCCTCGCTGTGAAAGAACTCTGGGAACAAGCCATCATTTACTACAACCTCCCGCTCACTATTCTTTTGGGCTTCGTGGTGGTCTTCTGGTTGCTCAGCCTCTTGGGAACTGTTGATCTGGATACTCTTGATATTGATTTGAATACCGAGGTGAACGCGGACGCGGATGTCGATGTGAATGGCTCGGACGGAGCGGCGGATGGATTTTTTGGGAGTCTCCTGCGTTTTGTGAATGCGCAAGACGTGCCCGTGATGGTGATTCTGAGTCTGCTCACTTTGCTAATGTGGGGCATCGGAATCCTGGGCAATTTTTATCTGAATCCTGGTGAGAGTGGATTGTTAGCCTTGGGATTTCTTTTTATCAATTTCATCATCAGCGTCCTGTTAGTGAAGGCCATTACCGAGCCGCTGCGGCCCTTCATGCGCGCTATTAAAAATGACCAAGAGCACCAGGAGCCTCTGGTGGGGCTTTCGGGCACGGTGAAAAGCCGGAGCCTTGATAGCGACTTTGGCCAAGTGGAAGTGCCCCGCGACAAAGGAGCGCCCGCTTTGCTCAATGCCATTTTACCAGAGGGCCGCGAAACTCTTCAGCGGGGCGACCGTATTCTGGTCATCGATTTCGATAAGGAGCGGGACAAGTATCTCGTTCATCCCGCTCAATCTGAAACTGAAAATTCTCAATAACAACAACCCTATCTAAGAAACAACTACTATGAATACCCTGCAGTTCACTCTCGCCGGTATCTTCGACAACCAGCTCTTGGCGATTTTCGATAATCTGCCCTTTGCCGTGGTTGCGGTGATACTGGGTCTTGGCGCCTTTATTGTTTTGGCTGCCATTTATGTCGTTCTCACTTGCTACCGCAAAGTGGAGAAAGGAACCGCGCTCATCCGAACCGGAATGGGCGGCACCAAGGTCTACTTCAACGCCGGTTATATTGTGCCCATTTTGCACCGTGCCGACATGATGGATATTTCCCTCAAGCGCATCGAAATTGACCGCACCGGACGCAATGGACTTATCTGTAAGGACAATATGCGAGCTGACATCAAGGTCGCTTTCTTTGTGCGGGTCAACAATGCCGCCGAAGATGTTTTGCGAGTGGCGGAAAGCGTGGGCTGCGAGCGGGCGTCGAGTGAAGCCGAGATTCGGACTCTCTTTGACGCCAAGTTCTCGGAGGCTCTCAAGACGGTGGGTAAGCGCTTTGAGTTTACTTCTCTCTATGAAGACCGTGATACCTTCCGGGATGAAATCTTAAAGGTGATTGGCACGGACTTGAATGGCTTCGTACTCGATGATGCGGCCATTGACTTCTTGGAGCAGACTCCCGTGGAGATGCTCGACCCGGATAATATTTTGGATGCCGAGGGTATTAAAAAGATTACCCATCTCACTGCCGAACAAGCCAAGTTATCCAACCACATCGAGAGGGACAAGCAGCGTGTGATCAAACAGCAGGACGTGGAAGCACGGGAAGCGATTCTCGAGTTGGAGCGTCAGCTGGCCGAGACCGAGGCCAAGCAGCAGCGCGAAGTCCAGACCGTGCAAGCGCGCGAGGAAGCAGAAACCGCCAAGGTGCGTGAAGAGCAGCGCCAGCGTAGTGAGCAAGCGCGCATTGCGGCCGAAGAGGAAATCGAAATCGCGGACGAGAACAAGCAGCGTCAGGTTTTGGTGGCTCTGCGCAACAAGGAGCGCACCGATGGTGTCGAGCTAGAGCGGGTCGAGCGCGAGCGGATGTTGGAGGAAATCGAGCGCAAGCGGGTCACCGAGCTGAAGTCCATCGAAGCTGAGAAGGCGGTGGAAGTGCAGAAGAAAGAGATTCAGGAAGTCATTCGCGAGCGGGTGGCGGTTGAAAAAGGAGTGGTTGAAGAGCAGCAGCGCATCAAGGATACCGAAGAGTTTGCGACTGCCGATCGTCAGAAGCAGGTCACGGTCACTTTGGCCGAGGCGCAGGCGCAGGAGCAGCTCATTGGCCGCATCAAGGAAGCGGAAGCGCAGAAGGAAGCCGCCCAGTTGGCTGCCGACGAACATGCCTATGAGGTGGTGAAAGAAGCGGAAGCCGGTCGCCAGGCCGCCGAGATGAATGCCGAACAGCGCATCATCGCCGCCGAAGCAGAGCAGACTGCCGCTGAGAAAGAATCGCTCGCCAAGAAGATGTTGGCGGAAGCGGTGGCCAAGGAAGCGGCTGCTACTGGTTTGGGCGAAGCCGAAGTTCTCAAGGCCAAGGGGATGGCCGATGCCGAAGCCATCGAGCTGAAAGCGGCTGCCATGAAGCTCTTCGAAGAAGCGGGTCAGGAGCACGAGGAGTTCAAGTTGGAGCTCGAGAAAGAAAAGGACGTCGAGCTCGCCGAAATCGATGTTCAGCGTCAGATTGCGGCCGAGCAGGCCAAGGTCGTGGGCGAGGCTCTCAAGAGTGCCAACATCGACATCGTGGGTGGCGAGACCGAATTCTTCGACCGCATTACGAATTCCATTACGACAGGAAAGGTCGTGGATCGCATCGTGGACAACAGCCGGGTCATTGGCGATGTGAAGGAGACCTTCTTCAATGGTGATCCGGATTACTTCAAGGGTCAGTTGGCGACATGGATTCAGGACTTTGGAATCGAAAGCGAAGACCTGAAGAATCTTTCGGTGTCTGCTCTGTTAGGAAAGCTGGTGACCGATGCCAAAGGAGAAGACCGGACGAAATTGGTTGGAATGCTGGGAGCGGCCGAACGCTTCGGGTTGTCTGATGCCAAGGCTGGCGAGTTGTTGAATAAGCTGGGGTAGGTTTTTGAAACTGATTTCTTGAATCGCTCCCAATGCGAATAAATCGAACAGATTTAGGGTTCTTTCAGGCTCGGCTGTCTTCATCCCATCAGTCCAATAGGAATGTGGTGAAGGTGGCTATGGGAGCAACCTTTGAAACAGTTGGCGTCCCTATTCTTCAGTCCCAGCGGGACGGCAAGATGGTAGCCGGGGGTGCAACCCCCGGATCTACAAACCTTCGAAATCAGGCGCTCTGGAGGAGCGCGAGAATCGCATCCCAAGCCAACAAACCCCAAACCCGCTCACGATATGCCTTCGACTCACACCTCTCTTCACTATCATCTGGTTTTTTCAACCAAGGATCGCGAACCATGGCTCGAGGCGGACTTTCGCCCAAAGCTCTTCGCTTATCTCGGCGGAATTGTGAAAGGAATGCAGGGGCATCCTCATGCCATTGGAGGAATCGCGGACCATGTTCACTTGCTGGTGGGGTTGAAGGCAACTTGTTGTCTCTCCGATGTCATGCGCGAGGTGAAATCGGAATCATCGGCTTGGATCAAAGGAGAACTCCATCACAGTTCCTTTGCTTGGCAAGAGGGTTACGGAGCATTCACGGTGAGCGCCCCCGATTTGGAAAAGGTCAAAAATTATATTTTGAATCAGGAAGAGCATCATCGGAAGGTGACTTTTCAGGACGAGTATCGGGTGTTTCTGGAGCGTGCTTTGGTAGAATACGACGAAGGGTATTTGTGGTGACCGGAAGAAGAAATAGCGACTCTTGCGCCCCTTCAGGGCACGATAAGTTGGAGGGGCGAATCCAGGGGCTGCGCTCGTCCCTCGCTGACCCCTGGCTACCATCTTGCCGTCCCTCCGGGACTCGTAGGTTGCGTTCAAGTCGAAGCTTGTGCGCGGGTTTTGCTGTCCCTTGCCTTCGGACTTACTATCCCTCCGGGACTCAAAGGTGGCGGCTGACCCGAAGTCTGCGTGCGGGTAAATCTGTCACCCATCTTCAGACTGGCTGTTTCTCTGGGGCTGAAAAGCTGCGACCGAAGCGAAATCTGAGCACGGGTATTACTACCTCTTGTCTCCAAGACTGCCTTTCTTTCGGCTCGCAAAATTCGCCCGTGAATTGGGAGCTGTTTTCCCACCAAAATTAGAAATTTTCAATGCCTGATACGGAACAGTTAGAAGGAGGAAGCTACGAGGTCATTCGGGCTCGGTTGGAGAAGCATGGGGAGGACTTGCGTCGTCGTCTGGGCATTCTCAACGAGGCTCGTAAGGAAATCTTCGGGGCGGTGGAGACTTCTTTGGTGGCCACCGAACGAGTCACCACCGAGCACAATTGTGTGCCGCGCGACCTGATCGCGGTAGGTGGGAATCGTTTTCTTTTTGGCTACAATATTCAGTTCGGTCTTAAGCAGACCACCGAAATTTCCGATGTCTTTGCGGCTTACGAATACGATCCGGTGGAACATGTTTTCCATGCCCTTCCCGTCGAGGAGGTGCTGAGCGATGCGAGCTTCTCGGACGATTTCAAGTACCTCTACAAATACTATAAAGAGACCTTCTTCGCCAAGTTCATGGTCATTGGTCCGCATCTCTACATGAAGATGCGCATCGGCAAGGGCGTCGATGATTTCAAGACTTTTAAATGGTTGCGGCCCGGCGACGGTCATCTTGAATACGTGGGCAATCGCTTTGACCACGAGTTCGTCTATCCGCCGCAGCAGGAGTTCGAGTGGAAGCGGGCTCACCGCGATATGCAGCGGGCGGGGGAGCATCCGCACATCTCGATCAACGACCGCGTCTTCGTGGAAACAGTGGGGGGCGACCTGACCATCAAGATTGAGGACAATACCGAGAGCGGAGAAGGGATCTACGCCGAGCCAGTCAACGATCCCGACCAGTCACTCGATGATGCCGAGGTTCTTTATGCGGAGGTGGGGCCTTTGGTGTTGTTGAAGATTCTTCCCTACCGCGAAGACCTTCATCGTTACTTCGTCTACAACGAGAAGACTCACGACGTTAAAC
>CAZGXV010000011.1:0-61269 GCA_964529725.1 uncultured Roseibacillus sp. | reverse complement strand
GTGCTCCGCGCTCCCGATCCATTGTGATTGGCGGAGCTGGTGCTCCGCGCTCCCGGGGGGATTGAGTGTTGTTGCAGATTGGTTTGGACAAAGTGAGGGCGGTGGGCGCATACACTGACAGCGTTCATGAGCAAGAAACGGGATTTTATCAGAGACATCATCGCGGAAGATTTGGCGTCGGGGAAGCATGAGACGACGATCACGCGTTTTCCGCCGGAGCCGAATGGCTATTTGCACCTGGGTCATGCACGGGCGATTTGTCTGAGCTTTGGGATTGCGGAGGAGAATGCGGAGACGGGAGCGCGGTGCCACTTGCGCTTTGATGATACCAATCCTGCCAAGGAAGAGAGCGAGTATGTCGAGAGCATCAAGCGCGACGTCGCTTGGCTCGGCTTTGACTGGGGCGAGCACCTTTATTTCGCGAGCGATTACTTCGAGTTTTTCTATGATTGTGCCGTCCATCTCATCAAGGAAGGAAAGGCTTATGTGGACGAGCAGTCTTTGGAGGAGATGCGAGTCAATCGCGGCTCCGTGACCGAGCCAGGAACGAATTCGCCTTTTCGCGACCGAACGGTGGACGAGAATCTCGTCCTCTTTGCCAAAATGCGGGCCGGTGATTTCGCGGATGGGGCGGCGGTATTGCGAGCGAAGATCGATATGGCGGCTCCCAATATGAATATGCGCGATCCCGTGCTGTATCGGGTGATGAACGCGCCCCATCACAACACGGGCGACGCCTGGAAGATTTACCCCATGTATGACTTTGCCCACTCGCTGGAGGACGCGAAGGAGCACATCACCCATTCGCTCTGCACCCTCGAGTTCGAGGACCATCGTCCGCTCTATGATTGGGTGGTGGACAATTGTCCGGTGCCCGCCAAGCCCCGTCAGATCGAATTCTCACGCTTGAACTTTACCTACACCGTGATGAGTAAGCGCAAGTTGCTGGAGCTCGTAAATGAGGGCGTGGTTTCGGGTTGGGACGACCCGCGGATGCCGACCTTGAGCGGAGCCCGGAGGCGAGGTATTCCCGCGAGCGCAATCCGAGCAGTCTGCGAGGAGACGGGAATTACTAAGCAAGTCGGAGTAACCGATGTGGCGTTGTTAGAGTTTGAAACTCGAAAGATTCTTAACGAAAAAGTCAATCGACGGATGGCGGTAATGAATCCTCTCAAGGTGGTGCTTGTGAACTACGAGAGTGACCGTAGCGAGACCGTCAAGGTGCCGAACAATCCCAATGACCCCCAAACGGGTGAACGCGACGTGGCCCTTGCGCGTGAGCTTTGGGTCGAACGTGATGACTTCGCTTTGGAGCCTCCCAAAAAGTATCATCGCCTCAAGCCTGGAGGCGCGGTTCGCTTACGCGGTGGCTACATCATTCGGCACGTCGATCACGTTGTGAATGAAGCGGGTGAGGTCACCGAAGTCCATTGCGAGTATCTCGAGGGAACCATTGGGCAAAATCCTCCCGAGGGCGTGGTTTGCAAAGCGGCTATTCATTGGGTGAGCGCGGCTCATGCGCACGAAGCCGAGGTGCGTTTGTATGACCGTCTCTTCACGGCGGAAAATCCCGATGCCGCAGAGGACGGCTTCAAGAGCGTCCTGAATCCTAATTCTCTCGAAATCGTTTCCGGGGTTCAGGTAGAAGCTGCGGTCGCGAGTATGGAACCGGGAGAACGCTGCCAATTCGAGCGCGTGGGCTACTTCGTGGCTGACCGCGAGGAACACCTTCCTGGCGAGAAGCTGGTCTTCAATCGCACCGTCGCTTTGCGCGATTCTTGGGGCGGGGGAAAGTAGCTGTCCGCAATCGCCTCCAGCTTTCGACCTCTGCTTTCGCAAGTCGCTCGAATTCGATCCTTATTAGTTGTTGTTCTGGTAAAAAATCGCGGGCGCAACAGACCTGCAGGCCCGTCATCGGAGCAGAGGGCGATGCCCTGCTCCGTAGTGATTAAGATTGCATCTCGGGAGCTTCCTTGGCATGGCCCAAGCCCCGTTCGAGAGCGGGGGAATGCGTTTTGAACAAGAAGTCGATCAAAGAAGAGTGGTTTTCGAATGTGAGGGCCGACGTCCTCGCTGGTCTCGTGGTGGCCTTGGCACTCATTCCCGAGGCCATTGCCTTCTCGCTCCTGGCAGGGGTTGACCCCAAGGTCGGCCTTTATGCCTCGTTCATTATCGCGGTCATCATCTCCTTCATCGGTGGTCGTCCCGCCATGATTTCCGCAGCCACCGGGGCCATGGCTTTGTTGTTCAAGCCGCTGATTCAGGAATACGGCCGCGTGGAAGGTCTTCAGCTCGTTTTGGCCGCTACTGTTTTGACGGGAATCATTCAATTTATCCTCGGTTGCTTCAACATTGCAAACGTGATGCGCTTTGTCTCCAAGGCGGTCATGACGGGCTTCGTCAATGCCCTTGCGATTGTCATCTTCATGGCCCAACTGCCAGAGCTTGGTTACGGCAAGTTACTCGATGAAGGCCCTCCCGTGACTCCGATGGCCTGGATTTTCGTCGCTGCTGGTCTCGCCATTATCTACCTCCTGCCTCGATTGACCAAGGCCGTTCCCTCGCCGCTGGTCTGCATCATTGTGCTCACTGCAGTGGCCCATTTTTTCAATTTGGAAGTCAGGACCGTGGCCCACCTCGGGGAACTGCCCAGCTCTTTGCCCGTATTCGCCTTGCCGGAATTCGCCGCTCAGTGGACCTTTCTGGAAGTCTTGAAGGTGATTTTACCCGTAAGTCTAGGACTCGTAGCGGTTGGTCTTCTGGAGTCCCTCATGACGGCCCAGATAGTAGATGACTTCACCGACACTCCCTCCGATAAGAATAAGGAAGCGCGTGGACAGGGTGTCGCCAACTTCGTGACTGGCTTCTTTGGTGGTATGGCAGGTTGCGCCATGATCGGGCAGTCGGTCATCAATGTGAAGTCCGGAGGGCGCACTCGCCTTTCGACCTTTTTGGCCGGAGCCGTTCTGATCATCTTGTGCATCGCGTTGAAGGATTTGGTAGGGATGATCCCCATGCCTGCTTTGGTGGCGGTGATGATTATGGTGTCGATCGGAACCTTCAACTGGGGCTCCTTCAAGAATCTCCTCGTTCACCCACCCACAACCAGCATCGTGATGTTGGCGACCGTTGGCACCGTGCTCTACACCCACAACTTGGCCATCGGCGTCGGGGTGGGTGTCTTGCTGGCTGCCATCTTCTTTGCGCGAAAAGTGGCGCAATTGATTTCGGTGAAAAGCGAATTGAATGAGAGTGAGGAGTGCCGGACTTATCGTGTCTCGGGGCAGTTATTCTTCGCGTCTTCAGACGACTTTGTGGAGTTCTTCGACTTCAAGGAGGTGCTTTCCAAGGTGGTCATCGATGTTTCCGACGCCCACTTCTGGGACCTCACTTCGGTGGGAGCTTTGGATAAAGTGGTCTTCAAGTTTCGCCGCGAAGGGGCCACTGTCGAGGTTCTCGGTATGAATGAGGCCAGCGCCACCATCGTCGGTAAGCTGGGAACGCATGATAAGGAAGGGGCTACCGGAGAGCCGGGTGGTCATTGATTTCCTTTTTCTGAAAAACACGATAGTCTTTTCTCATGAAACCGATTTTAGCCTGCACCGATGGTTCTCAATATGCGCCCAGTATTTATGATCACGCGGCGTGGGTTGCGCAGCGGTCGGACTCGGCGGTGCGGGTTCTCCATGTCCTCGAACGAGAAGAAGCGACTCGAGGACGAGACCTCACGGGGAGTCTCGGCTTCGATGCTGGGGCAGAACTGATGGAGGAACTCGTCCAGCTGGACGAAGCTCATGCTCGGGTTGCTCGCTTGCGCGGAAAGGCCGTCTTGGAGGATGCCAAAAAGCAGCTCACGGAGCGCGGCGTGACCGAGGTGGAGGCTTTGCAACGTCACGGCTCCCTCGTCGATACCGTGGAAGAATTCGAGGATGATGCCGAGGTGGTGGTTTTGGGCAAGCGCGGTGAGCATGCCGACTTTGCCAAAGGTCACTTGGGCAGCAACCTAGAACGGGTGGTGCGCAGCGCCAAGATTCCCGTGATGGTCGCCTCCCGGGCCTTCAAGCCCATCGCATCTTTCTTGATCGCCTTCGATGGCGGGTCCAGTGCCTTGAAGGCGGTTCACTACGCAGCTTCCAATCCTCTTCTAAAAGGGCTTAAGTGCCATCTGGTGGCGGTCGGCAAGCCGGGCACTGATGTGGCTCGGGACTTGGAGAATGCAGCCACAGGTCTCAAGGGCGCGGGCTTCGAGGTAGAGAGCGAACTTTTTCAGGGAGACCCCGAGGACACCATCAAGCGCGAGGTCGAAGCCCGGAAGGTCGACCTCCTTGTCATGGGTGCTTATGGGCATTCTCGAATCCGCCGTCTGGTCATTGGCAGCACCACCACCGAGTTGGTGCGGGATTGTCACATCCCCGTCCTTTTGTTCCGATAGGAGAGTTCCCCAAATCACTTTTCGGACTGTTTGGATGGCCAGAATTGCGCAACGCTAAGGGGTTGTGAGGACCGGGGAATGGAGTAGTATTCGAGCGTGGCAACGGTGAAGTATACGGTTGGGAATGAAAAGCTGGTGAAGGTGCTCGATGGCGCCTCCGGGCATCTGCGTGGTTTGTTAGAGAAGCAAGGCCGCGCGGAAGGAGCCTTGAAGATTGCCGTGGTGGGCGGTGGATGCAGCGGCTTGCAGTACCAGATGGATTTGGTGGATGGTCCTCGCGACCGAGATGTATTAGTGGAGAGCAATGGCGTGAAAGTCGTCATCGACCCTAAGAGCGCCCTCTTCGTCAGTGGTAGCGAGTTGGATTATTCCGACGACTTGCAGCAAGGTGGCTTCAAGGTGCAAAATCCGAATGCTCTGGTGACTTGCTCCTGTGGTGAAAGTTTCGCGGCATGAATGCTTGGGAGGCTTTGGGTCTGCCGACTTGTTTGGCTCTGGAAAGTGAAGAGGTTGAAGCGGCCTTTCGAAAGGCAAGCGAGGGTCAGCATCCGGATGCAGGAGGGCAGGCGGGCGAGTTCGAACGCTTGCGCGAGGCGCGAGATTTTTTAAAGGATGACTTCCGGCGTTTGGAACTCTGGTTGCAGGTTCAAGGGGTAGCGGTCGCGCACTCTGGCGCGGTGTCCGATGAGGTGGGGGCCATGTTTGGTCGCGTGAATGAAGTCACCTCCGGCGTGGATGACTGGCTGGCGAAAGGACAGGGAGTGAGTTCGGGTTTGGGCAAGGCGCTTTGGCAAAAGGACGGATTTGCTTGGAAGGTGCGCTTGGAGGAGTTGACCGGGGAGCTGGAACAATGGCAAAGGCGGGTGGTGGATGAGTTTCCGAGATGGGAGAAGGAATTTGTGGAAGGGCAGGCGGAAGGTGTTTTGTCGGCGCGCGCAGAACTCGGTTTTCTTCGCAAATGGAAGCAGCAGTTGCAGGTGCGATATGGTCGACTTTGGGAGGGCTTGGTGTGAAGTTGAGATGCACAATTGGCTTCCTTGTTAATGAGACTGTTAGGTGCATAGGTGAGCGTGAGATTTTATAAGAATGATGAGTGAGGAATTGATTGTTGGTATCGATTTGGGAACCACGAATTCGGCGGTGGGGGTGGTAGAGTCGGGTTTTCCGATCCTGCTAGCTGATGAGGAGGGAAGCAGACTGACGCCGAGTGCGGTTTGGTTTGGGAAAAAAGGTGAAATCGAGGTGGGTGTGCAAGCGCGTCGCCGTCGCGGAATGGGTGGCGTGGTGACCAGTGTGAAGCGCTTGATGGGAACGGGGGCAACCGCCGCCAATCGCTCACCCGAGGAAGTGAGCGCGGAAATCCTCAAGCAACTCAAGGCAATCGCGGAAACACGGTTGGAAAAAGAAGTGCGGAAAGCAGTGATCACGGTGCCGGCCTACTTTAATGAAGCACAGCGGGGAGCCACCAAGCGAGCGGGCGAGTTGGCAGGCTTGGAGGTCGTGCGCCTACTCAGCGAACCCACGGCCGCGGCCTTGGCTTATGGTCTAGATAAGTTGGGTGAGGAGAAACGGGTAGCTGTCTACGACTTGGGCGGCGGCACCTTCGACGTTTCGATTCTGGAGTTGCGAGCGGGTCACTTCGAGGTGCTGGCCACTGCGGGTGATACTCGATTAGGTGGAGACGATTTTGACGAAGTGATTTTGGCTGCGGCCGGAGTGAATTTGGAGGAGTTGACGGAGAGTGATCGGGGCCGGGTTCTCGACGAGGCCGAGCGGGTGAAGTTCTTGCTCAGTGAAAACGAGGAAGCCATCTTTCGCGTTCCATTTTTACAAGGGAAAGACGGGGAGGGCATTGAGAAGAAAATCACCCGTGAGAGCTTCGAGGCTGGCATCGAGCCTTTGTTGAAAAAAACGATCGTTTGCTGTCGAAGGGCTCTCGCGGATGTCAATTTACAGCCGGAGGAGATTGAGGCGGTGGTGTTAGCGGGAGGAAGCACCCGGGTACCGCTGGTGAAGTCGAGGGTGGAAGAACTCTTTGGGCGCGCAGCGGCGGAAGGGGTCGATCCTGATGAGACAGTGGCACTGGGAGCTGCCATTCAGGCGGGTATCATCAGCGGCGCGGTGCGGGAGGTGGTGCTGCTAGATGTCACCCCGCTCAGTCTGGGGATTGAGACTGTGGGGGGGCTGATGAATGTCCTTATCCCTCGCAACACCACCATCCCTTGCAAGGCGGGAGAGCTCTTCACCAACGCGGTTGCTGGCCAAAGCGCGATGAAAATTCGGATTTTGCAGGGCGAACGCGAGTTGGCGCAGGACAACTGGGAGTTGGGAGAGGTGGAGGTGCCCTTCGTGGCGGCGGCCAAGGGACAAGCGCGGGTGGGGGTGCAGTTTGCGCTGGATGCCAGTGGCTTGCTCGAGGTCTTGGCAAGGGATACCGCCACGGGGAAGGACACCGTTCTCACGATTGAGAGCGCGGCTGTCGATGTCGCCGATGCCCGAGTTGAGGAGATGGTCTCGGAGAGTGTTGATCACGCCTTCGAAGACATGAGTGCACGCGTGTTTGTGGAGGCCAAACTCAAGGCCGAGGAGTTGCTATCAGCGCTCGGTCCGGCCTTGGTGGAGGTGGGTGAAGTTTTGTTGCCCGAAGACCTCGCGACTGTGCAAGAAGCGGAGAAAGCAGTGCGTCGTGAGTTGGATTCCGAAGAACAGAGCGGGGCTCAACTGAAGGCGGCGGTGGAAGCTCTCGATCAGGCAACTGAGGCCCTCGCGGCACAAATTGTGGAGCGGGCAATGCGAGGCGAGTAAGTGCTCTCAAGGCTTGCAGCATCCTTTTCTCTGGGAGAGACTTGGCAGGAATGAACGAACAGGCACGGAGCATTTTTCTCTGTCCGGACTGCGGTGGACTTTCCGCAGCGACCGGAGAGGGTCGTGCTACGTGCCAGGACTGTCAGAAAGAGTTTCCGGTTCCAGATGAAGTTGTAAGAACGTTGGCTCCGCGCGCAATTAAGGCTCGTCCCGATGTCATCCAAAGAAACGTGGTCCCCAAAAACAAAGACCTCGTCGGCGCTTTCAAAACGGTGGAGAAGATTCCCGAACAGCCTGCGGATTATGCCGAATTGGAAGAACTTCAAAAAGAAGGAGGAACCCGGCGGCGGAGGAAGCTGAAGAAGCGAAGTAAGCCCTCGCCCAAAGTCTACTTGGGATGGCTTCTTCTTTGGTCGATGACGGTGGCAATCATTTTGTTTGTAGTCTCTCGCCTACAACAGGAATTTGGCGATACTCCCAAAGATGCCATGACTATCGAAGAGCGATTGGTTGGCGAAGAGAAAGAATTTTACCGAACCGAATACCCCCGGATTTTCAAAAATTTCAGGCGTTTTCTGGTAGCTCGTTCTCAAAGCGAAATGGCAGAAATGGTGTTGGATACTAGCCAAGTGGAGCGGAAAATGTCTCGACACCTGAAGGGCAATTCCATCCGAAGGGCCGTCACTGGGCTCAAGCCAAACCCGGTGTTTTGGAACGTCGCTTTCGAGGAGACCCCGGGCTTTGTGGAAGTGGTGTGGGATGGGGGACAGTCCGGCTCTTTCGAAGGCGTATTCATCAAGGTCGGTGATGAGTGGAGAATTGATTGGGAGCAATTCGCTCGCTACGATAGCGAGAACTGGACGCTCTTTCGGCAAAACCTTAGTCGCCAAAAGAGTGGGCTGTTTCGGGTTTATCTCCAAAAGATTTCCGAAGGAGCAAACGCTGAATTTGAGCCCTGGTTGAAGGTGAGAATCCTCCCATCCTATGAGGATGAACGTCGAAGAGACTTGGAAGCGAGCGAACCGATTTTGCTCGAAGGTGATGGACAGATTGCGACTGCCATCTCTAACCTCTTTCTCGATAAGTCAGGCCAGAGCAAAGGGTATTCTGAGCTGTGGAAGCGAGAAGATGATGACCTTCGGCGAGCTCTCTTGAGATTGGAGTGGGAGACTGATGCGGTCACCGGGGAAGAGAACCTTGTGATTCAGGAAGTTTTGGCCAGTCATTGGCGAAGTCTGGACTTCGAGGCCGGAGAGAGAGATGATTCCGAATCTCGGGAGTCAGAGGAAGAAACGTAAAATGAGTGAGGACGATAAACAGAAAAACTTGCCGGAAGGACGACGAGTATCAAAGGCGAAGTCGCGTCGGGAGACTCTTTACCTAAAAAGGCAGCAGCTTCTCAAGGAGATGCAATCAGAGGAGGACCTGCGGCCAATCTCTGTGCGCGAGCAAGTTGATAAGCTCAAGTCGGCTTCTCAAGATGGGGGTGCCAAGGGGGGAGACGAGGATTCTTGGGGCGCTAAGGAAAAACGACGCAAAGGAAGTCCTTGGATGCTTTGGGCTCTTATGGGTTTGGCCATTCCTGTTGTTTTGGTGGGGTTGATGCTTATGTCCAAAAAGTCGGCCAGCAGCACTCTGAATGTTTCGGGGGCGACGGGTCTCGACTTTGATGGCCTATGCGGTGGAGGGAAAATGGAGCCCGAAGAGTGGTTCGTGGAAAACTCGGGAAGCTCCTTTTCGACCGGGGTGGAGATCTTGGAACAATTGAGCGAGGAAGAGCTGACTGTAGCGGATGTCGCGCCGTTGGTGAGAACCGAGAAGCAGGCTCGCTTACTAGCTGATTTACACAAGAAGGGAACATGGGCAGCCTTCGATACTAGGCAACCTTCTAACCTGCTTTCAACCTATGGCTCCTCAGCCGAAGTGGGCTTCATGACGATGACGGGCGTGCGTTCGGATTTTCGGGATTTTAGAGCCTACTTTGTGCGAAAAGATGAGAAGCTCGTGCTTGACGTCGAGGCAACAGAGGCTCGTTCCGAAATACCCGTCGCAAAGCTGACGCAGGAATCGTTGCAAGGCCCCGTGCAGCTTCGTTGCTGGGTCGCGAAAGAGCCGCACTTCGATGCTCGCAGCGATGAGAAGCTATTCTCTTGGTATCAAATTTTGGCACCTGACGAGGTGGATTTCGTGTGGGCCTATTGCAAGACCGGCGATCCTCTGGATGAGATTTTACGAAAGGAACTCAACTACGGACGCCTGATCGGGGACCGCAAAACGCAATTTCGCGCGACCATTAAGGTGAGCCATGCGCGGGGATTTCGCGATGACGAGTTCCTGTTCGACGAACTTTTGGCCACGGAGTGGGTTCTACCTGTAGCCGAATAGACGGCAGCCAAGAGTTTTCCCTGAGATCGCTCGCTGGTATTTACAAATTCGCTTCTTTGGGGCATTGCAACGGGATGTCTGCCGATTCAGATTTGCCCAAAGCCTACGAGCCGAGTGATGTCGAAAAGCGCTGGTATCAGGCGTGGTTGGATGCGGGATGTTTCACCGCTGATCCGGAGTCTGACAAAGAAGGCTACGCGATTGTCATTCCTCCACCCAATGTGACCGGGATTCTGCACTTGGGCCATGTCTTGAATAATACCATCCAAGACGTCTTGGCTCGTCGTGCGCGGCAAGAAGGCAAAGAGGTTCTCTGGCTCCCGGGAACCGACCACGCCGGAATTGCGACCCAAACCAAAGTTGAGAAGCAAATCCGCGAGGAGGAAAAGACCACACGCCGCGATTTGGGGCGCGACGCCTTTTTGGAGCGGGTCTGGCAGTGGAAGGAAAAGCATGGCGGCATCATCATCAACCAGCTGAAACGCCTCGGGTGTTCTTGCGATTGGAGCCGCGAACGCTTCACCATGGACGAAGACTACTCGCAATGGGTAAGCCATGTTTTCAGCGAGCTGTTCAAGCAAGGGCTCATCTATCGTGGCAAGCGCATGGTCAACTGGTGTCCGGTCTCGTTGACCGCGCTTTCCGACGAAGAGGTCATCATGAAGCCTCAGAACTCCAAGCTCTACTACATGAAGTATGAAGTGGTGGATGCCCCGGGAGAATTTTTGGAGATTGCCACAACTCGCCCCGAGACGCTGATGGGCGATGTCGCGGTCGCGGTCAATCCTAAGGACGAGCGCTGGGGGAAGTATGTCGGACGCAAGGTGCGCCGTCCCTTTCCCGAGGCCGAGATTCCGGTCATTGCGGACGAGCACGTAGACCCGGAGTTTGGAACGGGAGCGCTTAAAATCACCCCCGCTCATGACAAGGCCGACTTTGAGATCGGAATGCGCAATGACCTCGAAATCATCGACGTTCTGCATCCCGATGGCACCGTAAATTTGCCGGAAATGCCGGAATTCGACGGCTTGGATCGCTTTGTCGCTCGTCGCAAGGCTGCCGCCAAGTTGGAAGAGTTAGGGCTCTTGCTCAAAGTGGAAGAATACGAAAACAACGTCGGTTACTCGGAGCGGGCGGACGTTCCCATTGAGCCCCGAATTTCCATGCAGTGGTTTCTGAAGTATCCCGCCGTCGAAGAAGCTCGGGCGGCAGTGGCAGATGGCGAAATTACCTATCGTCCTGAGCGATGGGCAAAAACTTACGCCCATTGGTTAGAGAATATTCAAGACTGGTGTATCTCGCGCCAACTCTGGTGGGGGCATCGCATTCCTGTTTGGTATCGTGCCGAACAAGTGAGTGAACTTAAGGAGGCCGAGTCCCTCACTTTAGCCGAGATGGAGTCGGGGCAGATTCACGTCGGCGAAGAGGCCCCGGCCGAGGGTCAGTGGATTCGCGATGACGATGTTTTAGATACTTGGTTTAGTTCTTGGCTTTGGCCTTTTGCGACGATGACCAAGTTGGGCGAGGAGAGCTCCGAATTGAAAAAATTCTATCCCACTGCTGATTTAGTGACGGGGCCGGACATCATTTTCTTTTGGGTGGCCCGGATGGTGATGGCTGGTTTCCATTTCCAAGGAGAGCTACCTTTCAAGAATGTCTTCTTCACTTCAATCATTCGCGACCTCAAAGGACGGAAGATGAGCAAGTCTCTCGGTAACTCACCTGACCCGGTGGACCTGATGGAGAAGTATGGCGCCGACGGACTTCGCTTTGGTTTGTTGCGAACCGCTCCCGTGGGCTCCGATGTCAGATTTGATGAGGCCCAGGTAGGAGAAGGCCGGAACTTTGCAAACAAGCTCTACAATGCTTGCCGACTTCGATTGATGGCCGGGGGTGAGGTGGCGCAAGAGCTTCCGGAGGCATCGGTTCTGCGTCCTTATCATCTCGATATTTTGCAGAAGGCTGACCAGCTTGCCGAGAATCTCGCTCAGTCGTATGCCAGTTACCGATTCAACGATTTGGGTTCGCTGCTCTATGATTTTCTTTGGGGCGAATTTTGCGATAAATTCTTGGAGGCTGTGAAGACCGACTTGCGCGGAGACGCTCCCGGAACAGCCACTACTTTAGCGGTCTTTGACCAAGTGATGCTGCGATTCTTGCAGTCCCTTCATCCCTTCATGCCTCACCTTACCGAAGAACTCGCCTCGCGGATGGGCTATCTGTCCGAAGGGGAATTCCTGATGAACCGGACGCTGCCTTCCGAGCTTCTTCTTGCGGAGGTCCCTGAGACAGCCTCGCGGGCCGAAATCATCTATCAGGTTGGAGGACGGTTGCGGAATCTGAAGGCCGAGTATCACCTCGCGGCTCGAAAGGATGTTCGTTTCGTGGTCAAAAATGCTGTCGCTTGGCTCGAGGAAGAGACCGATGTCCTCGCTGTATTGGTAGGCGCGGAGACTATCGAAATTGATTCTACCTTCGAGGTGACGAAAGGGACTCCCACCGCGGTAACCGATGCGGGGGAATTCGTTCTTCCGCTTGAGGGATTGATTGATGTTGATGCGGAAAAGAAGCGTCTTGAGAAAGAAATCGCTAAGGTCGAAAAAGAGGTTGAGAAAAGCCTGAAGAAGCTGCAAAACCCCAAGTTCGTGGAGAATGCAAAGCCGGAAGTGGTCGCAGTCGAGAAGGACCGTCACGGTTCCTGGTTAGAAAAATTAAAGCAATTGCGGGAATTGCATGCGGCCTTAGCTTCCGAGTAGAAAATCTCACTGAACTTTCATGGCCAACACTCCCCACAATGAAAATCCTCGACCGCAAGCGATACCTGTTAGGCGCGAGACCTTGCGCAAGGCACGTATTGAACTGCAGGATCTTCCTGCCGCAAAACGAGCGGAAGGGGCGTGGGACACTGAGCCGGAATCTCAAGACGCGCCCGAACTTGTCGACGGCAAGGTTGAAGAGGTAGCGACTGAGTCTTTGCCCCATGCTCAAGAGCCAGCGCAGCGCGAGTCTACTCAGCGCACACCAGCTTTTCAGCAACCGGAACCGAAGAAAGAGTCTTCCATCAACCGTAAAGCTCTGGAATCAACCAATCGGGGAGTGAGCCCCAAGTCGCGACGATTCGTGCGAGGGATTCTTCATCCATCTCCTTCCAAAGTCATTCTAGCTGCAATATTCGCCATCTTGGTGCGGTTGACTCTCGTGGCGGCGGTCGTCTTGATGGTTTTGATCGTCTTCGATCGGGTAGAAACCAGTCTGGTTTGGTGGATTCTTGCCTTCCCCGCAGTGGCAGTTTTTCACCTCATTTTTGTGGGACAGGTTCGGTGTCGGGTTTGTGGTCAGAAGGAATTTGTTAAATCGGGAGCCCACAAGCATGTGAAGACGCACCATTTGCTCTTTCTTGGCCCTATTATCAGTACCGGTCTCCATGTTCTCTTATTCAAGTGGTTCCACTGCATGTTTTGCGGGACCGCAGTGCGCATTAAGAAGTAGTGAGCTACTCGAGTGCCTTCGAGTCGAGGATGATGGTCACCGGACCATTATTCACGAGCGAGACCTCCATCATGGCTCCAAACTTTCCCCGACCCACGGGCTTGCCTAGTAGTTCGGAGAGCGTGCTACAGAATGCTTCATAGAGGGGCTCCGCAAGATCGGGTTTGGCGGCCTTCAGGAATGAGGGTCGATTGCCTTTCTTGGTGGAAGCAAAGAGAGTGAATTGGGAGACCACTGTAATCTCTCCCTCCACGTCAGTGATGGCATCATTCATCTTGCCCTCCTGGTCTTCAAAGACTCGCATACCGATTATCTTGCGGGCGAGCCAAGCGATGTCTTGGTGGTCATCGTCATCGGTGATGCCCAATAGGATGAGATAGCCAGCTCCTTGTTGGGCTAAGGTTTGGCCTTCGCTGATGACCTGCGCCTGACTGACTCGCTGAAGAATAGCTCGCATGCTGAGAGAGAGAATGAGAGTTTGGCAGTTGCTTACCAAGCGCCAATTGTCCCCGAGAACCCCAAGGCACTTTGCTCGCCAGCCCTCAGCTGCGCCTTGCCAATGGAGCTACTCGGGCAATCCAGCACTAGACAGGGCAGGGACGTCTGGGTGTCGGAAACACGTATCGCCCCGCGATAGGTCTTTGCTCCTGTGGAGTCCACGAATTCGACAGGAAAAGAGCTGCTTCCTCGGGGGAGTTTTTCGGGAAGAGCAGTCAGGACCACAAAGTGTCCGTGGACGCTTTGCCATTGATTGTTGCGGAGAACAAATCGACGCACCGAAATAATAGGGGGGAGCCCCTTCTGCATTGATTTGCGAAGGAGCTGATGGGCGGTGGCCAATTGGCGCCGACTTTCGGGTCCAGGCGAGGCGAAAAAGAGTTCTGAGCGAATTTTGGGAAGACTCCACTCCAGCTTGCGCATCTCTTCGGCCATGATGGCCAGGTCCGTAAAGTTGACCCCACCCTTGCGCTGCCAACGGTTTCGGTTCGGGAGCGTTTCGGAAGGGACTTGACCCCATGATTTGATGACGCTGGCGATACGGGCCCGGTCGCTGGTGCCCGGCAATTTGCTGTAGGCCGCTCTCCACTTTTCGTCCCCGGAACCGAAGGCGTTGAGCAAGGAGGCAGGGCCACAGGAGTTGCCGACTCCATTTTTTTGGTCAACGAAGTCGAAGGCAGAATGAGGCGCTTTGAGATTCAGCACTTGGCCAGAAAGCGGGGAGAGGCCAAGAAGGAGGAGGAAGAGTAGTTTCACGGTTCAGCGCTCAAGTCAAAAGAGGTGCTCTTGATATCATTTTGAGGTTCGGAATCAAGGAGACGTGGGCCCAGACTGCTTTGCGAACTCACGAAAAATTCACTGCCGTCGGAAGGAAGAGCAGTCGGGATTTCAAAGGTGTGGATTTCTCGAGGTGCCAACCCCGGCACCTGGAGCGGAACTTCGGCAAAGGGCGTGGAAACCGTAACTTGGGCTGAGGGGATAAATTCCGTGCCCTGATTTTGGACGACGGTGAGGAGGGTATTGGTCGTGCCCGTTTGCACCAGATTGGACACGGTGGCGATGTCATAAATACCAGGCGTCTGGGACTCGATAATATTGCCCACGTCGAGATGACCTTCTCCGTAGTTGGTATCAGCTCCGGGAAAACCTGCTTCGTTGGTATGGCCTAGCACATAGTTGGCAGCTTGAGTGGCAGTGAGGTTGAATTCGCTCATGGCAGTAGCGATGGCCGCAGTGACATAGGGCGCACTCGCCGACGTGCCAGAGAACTCGATGTAGCGGTCGTCGGTCCAAGCGGCAAAAACTTCGAGACCTGGGGCCGTGATGTCGAGGTTCTCGCCAGTGTTGGAAAAATTCACGAGCTCGCCAGCTTGGTCCACTGCGCCCACTGCATAGACCTCGTTGATGCCGGCCGGGAAGGCAGGTTGGTCAAAGCCTTCGTTGCCAGACGAGGCCACGATGACCGCTCCGTTTTCGTAAGCGTAATCGACGGCATTATCGACGATGGTGCTATTGCCATAGCTTCCCATGGAGACGTTGATCACTTTCGCTCCACCATCGACGGCTGCGACGATTCCTTCTGCTAGAGTGAAGGAATTAGAGTTACCGTTCACGTCCGCGACCCGAACATCAAGGAGCGAGACCGCAGGCGAAACCCCGGGAGTGATCTCATTGGTGCCGGCAATAATCGAGGCTACCGCAGTGCCATGACCATGCTTGGCCGAGTCCCCTCCGTCACCAACCAAGTCGATAGCGCGGACATTGTCAGGAAGAGCCGGGTGAGAACTAATGCCAGTATCGACCACCGCCACCACGACGTCTTTGCCCCACTGCGAATTGTCACCCTTGATGCCCAGCCACTCGAGGGCATTGCCACGAAAGCCCACGGCCCCCGCTTGCACCGAACTATCGCCGGGAGGAAGGGGCAGGGTGACGAGATAGTTGAAACCCAGTTCGTCCGAATCGAGGAGTCCGTCAAAGTCCGTCAAATCATCAAAGCCAATCCAAGCCGCGCGCAGGGTGTCGAGGGAGCCGAGAAGTTGGAGGTTGGAATCAGCGATCGAATCCAAAAAGCGACGATAGTCTTCCTCGTTGTCAAACTGGACCAATCTTTCCTTCGGGCGGGCGAGAAGGGAGTCCAACTTTTTTGATTTGCGAGCCGTGGTTGGGGTTGCTCCGCTATTTTTCGACGCCGCAGATTGCGTGGTGAGGACGGGTGAGGACGCTGGAGAAGATTCCTTTTTCGAGGCAGTTTCGCGAGAGAGGTCGGCAACGGTTAACCAGCCGATTAAAGCCACCAGTAGGAGGAAAGCTGCTGCAAGAGTCAGCTCCAGAGGTTTTAGTTTCATAGCAAGGCTCGACAATTAAACGTCGCTCAAGAGTAAGAGTAGCACTCAAAGGAAAAAATTCCCGCAAAATACGGCGGCCTTGAGGATTGAAACCCCTTCAATCCAAGTCAATCTTGCGCCATGGACCGCTGTGAACATGGCCACTTTGTTTGTGCCGATACTATTCTGGCGCGCGCTAAGGAAAGTGGACTGCGTAGGACCAAAGCACTGGAGACAGTGGTAGAAGCTCTCGCCGAAGCCGGCACGCCACTACCCCTGACCGAGCTGGAGAAAGTGCCTTCAGTAGCCGGAGTTTGTGATCGGACCACTCTTTTCCGTCTTTTGAATCGCTTGGGTGAGCACGGATTGGTGCGTCGGCTGGGGCTGCATGAGCGCGCGGCCTACTTTACGCTGGCCATGCCGGGTGGGCATCACGATTACCTCATTTGCAAGGACTGCGGCTCGGTAGAGATTTTGGAAGTTGATTGTCCGGTCAAGGAGTTGGAGAAAGAGGTCGCCAAAAAGAGTGGCTACACCCAGCTCTATCACGAGTTGGAAATTTATGGCGTGTGCCCCGCCTGTGGAGAGTGATGATGAAGAGAGGGCTGACGATCGGAATCGCTTTGCCTCCCAACAAAGGGGTGGGGACCGGAAACCTTCGGACTGCACAGCGATTGATGAGGATTTTCTCGAAAGCAGGTGCCGAAGCCATCATCGTAGGGCCGGAGGAGAGCTTCGATGGTGAGGTGCTCATCGCTCTCAATGCCGTCAAAAGCGCAGCTGCCATTGCGCGCTATCGAAAGGGAAATCCAGAAGGAAAGTTAGTCGTGGTCATCACCGGGACAGACATGAACCGACGGGCGAGCGAAGAGTGGCAAGAGTCAATCTCGTGTGCGGATCGGTTGGTGGTTCTTCAGAAGAAAGCTCTTGAGTCCCTGCCAGTGAAAGAGCGGGAGAAAGCAAAAGTCATCCTGCAAAGTGTGGCTCTTCCTCCTGGTGATCTGTCGGAACGAGGCTCGAACGAAGGGTTCCAGGTGTGTGTCGTCGGTCATCTTCGGAAGGAAAAAGACCCCATGCTCACTGCCCTTGCTTCCCGAATCTTGGAAGGGGAGTCGCGGGTAAGAGTCGTGCAGGCAGGAGCCATCTTGGAAGATGACTACACGACCGCAGTAACGATGGAACGGCAAATGAACCCGCGCTACGAGTGGCTGGGTGAGCTGTCGAAACACGAGACCATGGCCCTCATAGCCGAAAGCGATCTCATGGTTCTTTCCTCTACCTCGGAGGGTGGGCCGGGAGTGATTGGCGAGGCTGTGACATTGGGCACCCCCATTCTGGCAACATCCATCGACGGTGTCGTCGGGTTACTCGGAGAGGACTTTCCTGGCTACTTCCCACCTGGCGATGTGATGGCGTTGTCGCAGTTGCTCAAGCGGACCGAAAAGGATGGCGCCTTCTATCGCGAGCTGGTGCGAGCGGGGGAAGCGGTGAAGGAGAACTTTGCACCCGAAAAAGAAGAGTCGGCTTGGCGGGAGCTGCTCCAGAGCCTTTTCGGAAAAAACTGAAGTTGAGACTTGGAAGGAGAAAGGCTTTTGGTGCTGGCAAGATGGTGCTAGTTTTCCGGTCTTGTATTGGGAATTGTTTCAGAAACATTGGCGGGACGGGGTTGAGATCCTCGTCTTGTGGTTGGTGATTTACCAACTTTACCGCGCCTTTCGGGCCACACGGGGAGCACGTATCCTCGTTGGCTTGGCCACGGTTTTAATTGGCTTCATTTTGGTTTCGACATTCTTAGACCTGCCAGTTCTGAGCTGGATCCTGCGCCAAGCGGTGTTTGTTCTCGCCTTCGCGCTTCTCATTATTTTCCAACCCGAAATCCGGAGCGCCCTCGCTCGGATTGGAAGCACCCGATTCTTTTCCTTCAATACCGGTCAGCGAAAATTTCTAACCCTGTTAGAGGACTCGGTAGTGCAGCTCTCTCGGAAAAGATTCGGGGCCTTGTTCGCACTTGAGCGTTCCATCTCGTTGAAGGAAGTGGAGCAAACGGGCGTGGAAATTGGAGGCGAGCTCTCGGTTGAGTTGGCGATGACTTTGTTTTTCCCAAAATCAGCTCTGCACGATGGCGGAGTGGTTCTCGACGAAGAGAGGATCGTGGCAGCGGGTTGTGTTTTTCCCGTGACCCAGCGGGATATGAGCGACCGTTCGCTGGGCCTGCGGCATCGCGCTGCCATTGGTTTGACAGAGGAGACGGATGCGGTGGCGGTGGTGGTGAGCGAAGAGACCGGGACGATTTCTATCGCAGTGGATGGCAAGCTGGAACGCTTCAAAAATGAAGTTGAGTTTCGGGAACGGTTGGAAGCGATTTTCTTGAATAATGAGCAGAAAGAAGACAGTTCGGATTCAAAATCTGACGGCTAAAGTAGCCTCGCTTTTCTTGGCGGTGATTGTGTGGTTCCTGATTCAGGATCTACTGGAGAATCAACGTCAAGAAGGGAAGTTACCAGACGAGCCGACCATTCTGGGCCCCGCCATCAATCCTGATTTACAAGGGACTGGCGAGCCAGTTGAGCCCAAGAAAGAGAAGCCGACGGTGCATTAAAATTTCAGAGGAATGAAGGGGGGGATTATCATTACCGGGACCGACACCGGCTGCGGAAAGACCTGGTTCTCGTGGCTCTTGGTGAAGGCTCTGCGAGCGAAGGGGATCGATGCCGTGGGATGGAAGCCGATGTGCTGTGGCGAGCGGGAGGATGCCTACGCTCTTGAGGATGCCAGCGACGGCAGATTGACCATCGATGAGGTGAATCCCGTTTGGTTTCGCACCCCGATTGCACCCTTTCCCGCTTCGGAATTAGAAGGGGGAGCTGTTAATTTAGGTTCATTGGTTGGTCAGGGTCAGGCTTTGGCTGCGAAGCACGAGGTGGTGGTTTGTGAAGGAGTGGGCGGTTGGGAGGTGCCGCTGACGGCAGAAGCTGATTTTTCTGATTTTGCGAAGCTGCTGGGCTGGCCCGTGGTGCTTGTGGTTGGGAATCGACTTGGCGCCTTGAATCATACCTTTCTTACCCGGAATGCGATTGAGGCGAAGGGGTGTCGATTGCAGGCGGCGGTCTTGAACCAAGTGATCGAAGAGCAGGATGTAGCGGGGGTGACCAACCGGGGCGTCATCGAGCAACGGATGCCCGGTCGTCTGATTGGGGAGGTGATGCATGGCGCAGAGGTGTTAGAAGAGGAGATTTTGCAAAAGCTCATCGCGAGCTAGGGTGAGGGATTTGGGCTCGTAGGGGGAACTCCCGAGTCGGTTTTTCGAAATCGGGTGCGGCGTGTTTAAAGAAAGAGAGAAGTTCCCTTGAGTGGGTGCGAACTGCGGCCTAGTTTGGCCAAACAAGATGGCGGAAACAAAGACGAGGACCCGGCGCTGGATTCTTCGGGACAATCCCGAGGCGGTTCCCTGTTGTGAAGCCGTGGCAGGGTTGCACGAGGTTTTGCAACGCTTGTTGGGCCAGCGGGGCTTTGTCGAGGATACTTGTGTAGGAAATTTTTTAGAGCCCAAGCTACAGGACCTGAGTGACCCTTTCGAATTACCCGAGATGGCCGATGCCGTGGCGCGGGTCTTCGAGGCGGTTGATCAAGAGCAGGAGATTTGTGTCTACGGAGATTATGATGTCGATGGCATCACCTCCATTACTCTTATGCAAACCGTGCTTCAGGCCTACGGAGCCCGGGTGCGGCATTTTGTTCCGGTCCGGAGCACGGAAGGTTACGGCCTGAGCGAATCCGCGATTGAGCGCTGTCTCTGCGAAGGCGTACAACCAGATCTCTTTATTACTGTTGATTGCGGGACGGTATCCCATGGTCCTATCGAGCAACTGCGGGCGCGCGGAATCGACGTCATTGTGGTCGATCACCATGAGCGTGGAGAAGCTGGGCGGCCGGGCTGTGTCGCTCTCATCAATCCCAAGTTCGAGGAGACACCCTATGGCTACCTCTGTGCCGCGGGGGTTGTTTTCAAGCTCGCCCATGGTTTGTTAAAGACGCGACCGTTGGAAAATTTTGACCTCCGCGATGTTCTGGATTTGGTAGCGGTGGCCACCATCTCGGATATTGTGCCACTCGTGGGGGAGAATCGGCTTCTCGTCTGGCAGGGTCTCAAGCGCTTGCCCAATACCTCGAACCAAGGTCTGCGGGCATTGATGGATGTCACGGGTTTGAATGGCTACGCAAGTAGTAGCGACGTCGGGTTTCGCATTGGGCCGCGCATCAATGCTGCGGGTCGCATGGACCGACCTGACGAGGCCCTGAGCACTCTGTTGGCTAATTCTTCTGCAGACGCTAAGCAACTGGCTGAGCGTCTGGATGATTACAACAAGCAGCGGCAAAAAACCGAGTTGAGAATTTTAGCTGAGGCCGAAGCTCAGGTGGCGGAAGTTCACGACGTGGAAAACGATCCCGTCATTGTGGTGGGTTCACGCGCTTGGCATCCTGGGGTGGTGGGGATTGTGGCTTCGCGCTTAATGCGCAAGTATCATCGCCCCGCCTTTGTGGTCGCGATTGATGAACAGGGGATCGGGAAAGGGAGCGGTCGCAGTGTGGAAGGCATCTCATTGGTAAAAGCGATCCGGAACGGGGAAGAATTTTTGATTGCAGGAGGCGGGCATCACATGGCGGCCGGTATCAGCGTGCACGAGGAGCAACTGGCCGCATTCCGGGATTCCTTTTCGCGCTTTGTTCTCAAGGAAGCCGCGCCAGAGGATTTGGAGCCTAAGCTGCACATCGATGGTATTTTGGAGTTGGGGGATTTGGATTTGGATTTTCTGCATCAGTATGAGCGTCTGCAGCCGTTTGGATCGGGGAATCCAGTGCCCGTTTTCGTGGCACGGGATGTCTGGCTTTCCGAAGCTCCGCGCATTTTGAAGAACAATCACCTCAAGCTTTGGCTGCGGCAGGGGCAGGCCGAAAAGGATGCCATGTTCTTCGGGGGCGGGGAACGGGAGTTGCCGGAACCGCCTTGGGACGTTGCCTTTACAATCGACCGCAATTGTTTCCGAGGAGTGACTAGTTGCCAGATGCTAGTGCGCGACATTCGTCCTGCTGGTCAGCTCTAACACCGAAGATTTTTTGAGATGACTTTACCGGAATTGAAGGTGGCATTGGAGGAAACGGGGGTGACACCGTCGCGTAAATTAGGTCAAAATTTTTTACACGATGCCAATGTCGCCCGTTGGATTGGAGAGCAACTCGACCCGCAACCAGACGACTGTATCGTGGAGGTAGGCCCAGGGACAGGAGCCCTGAGCGAGCACTTGGTGGGCAAGGTTCGCAAATTGATCTTAGTGGAATACGATCAGCGCCTCGCGGAGTTTTTGACCGGTAAGTTTGCTGATGAGCCGTCGGTGGAGGTTTACAGCGAAGATGGCGCGCGCTTTGATTTGCGGCCGTTGTGGGCCGAGGGTGAGGTCAAGCTGTTAGGCAATCTGCCTTACTCGGCGGGTGGTGCCATTCTGCGAAATTTTCTCAAAGGACCGACCCCTGTCGAGCGGGCGGTGATTATGTTGCAGAAGGAGGTCATTGATCGGATTCTGGCCAAACCTCGGACCAAGGCCTACGGGGTGTTGACTCTTCGCATGCAAAGCGAGTGGGACTCTGCACCAATCAAAACGATTGGGCCGGAGTGTTTTCATCCCCGGCCGTTGATTGATTCCACGGTGATGATGTGTCGTCGCCGGGCAGTGCCTTTGCCGGTTTTTGACAAAAGGCTCTACGATGAACTGATTCGGAAAGGCTTTGCCCAACGGCGTAAGATGCTGCGGAAAGCGATGCCGGATAGTCCATCGTGGACAGAGGTGGCTGCCAAAGTGGGCTGCACCGAAACGGCCCGGGCGGAAGAGTTGAGCTTGGAGCAATGGGTCGAACTCACCCGCAGTTACGACGAGCTGAGCAGTGAGCCAGCCCAGCGGGGTGAAGAAATTTTCGACCTCGTCGATGACAACAATGAGGTGACGGGTCAGGCTTCGCGAGCTGAAGTCCATGCCCAGGGCCTCAAGCACCGGGCGGTGCACGTCTTTGTCGTCAACGGAAAGAGCGAGTTGCTTCTGCAACAGCGTTCTCTCTTGAAGGATGTTCAACCTGGCAAGTGGGGCTCGAGCGCGGCCGGCCACTTGGATGCGGGAGAAGGTTATGAGGAGGCGGCACGCCGGGAGCTCCGAGAGGAACTCGGGATTGAGAGTAAGGACCTACCGCTTAAGTTGGTAGGGGAGCTGACACCTAGTGAGGATAATGGCTGGGAGTTTATTCAGCTCTACGTCACCGTCTACTCGGGTGCGATGCGAACACCTGCCAACGAGGTGGGCGCAGTGGCGTGGATGGAACAGGAGGTTCTCCACGATTGGCTGAAGAGAAGACCGCAGGACTTTTCAGGCGGCTTTCGTGAGTGCTGGCGTATCATAGCCGGTGACGCGAAGAAGTTGGCTTAGTCCGGTTGGGGCAGACGAGTTCATTTTTTCTTTGTCCGAACTCGTCGTAGCTTGACCAGTTCTTCAAGTTGCCTTAATATCTAACGTTAAACGACAACTTGAAGCCAATCTGATGTTGGCTGCCCAAAAACATTCCCCTGCTGACTGCTGTGTTTCCCAAGTTTCCGCCCCATCCGACTTTAGTGTCCAGCGAAGGAGTCGCTTCTCTTCATTTCGATTACGATGATGCTGGGAGTCTTGTGCCCGAAGCATTGGCTCTTCTTATCTCGAAATATACAGGCGAGACCGAATTCTCGCTCGCGCAATGGGACCCTGAGCGGCGGGCGCTTTCCGCCCTTCCAGTCGCCATTGAAAAGGGGAGTCAGCTTTCCCAGATTGTCTCCGCGGCGGACTGCTCTTGTGTGGCTCAAGCTCCCATCGTGCTCATTCGGGCACCTGCTCTTCCTGAGGAAATGGGAGAGTTTGACCTTGCCTTCTGTCTACCTGAAGAGTCATCCAAAGGGGGGGGAGGAATACTCTACTACCGTCGCAGCCTTTTTCACGAAATCACCGCAAAAGCCTTGGTGCGACACCTGCAGAAGATTTTCAGCTACCCCTCGAACACCCTGCTTTCTGAGGTTGAGCTTCTTGATGAGGAGGAGAGGCGGCAGGCGATTCAGGCTGCGGGTGATCCTAGTGTCACGCTCTACGAGCCGCGGCCCACAGAGCAATTCCATTTCTCGGCACTCTTCGAGGAGCAATGTCGGCGCACCCCGCACAAGAGGGCTCTCTGGTGCCAAGGTGAGGAGTGGACTTATCAACGCCTCCACGCTTTCGTCCAACGAGTTGCGTCTCTCATTCATGCTTCCGTTGAAATGACGAAGGGTGCCAAAGTGGGTGTGTGCTTAGAGCGGCGGCCCGAGTTTCTGGGTGTCCTGTTAGGTATTTTGAAGGCGGGAGGGGCCTATGTGCCGCTCGAGCCCGACCTTCCCCAAAGTCGACGCGACTTCATTTCCGAGAATGCCAAGGTCTGCCTGACGATTGATGAGGATTGGCTGACGAAATTAGCTTCGGCCCCACTTCCTGAGACTCCACCTGAGGTGACGATGACTGGGCAGGATCCTGCCTATGTGATCTATACCTCGGGTTCAACTGGAGAGCCCAAAGGGGTAGAAGTGCAGCATCATGCCTTGTGCGACTTTAGCCTCGTGATGCGCGAGCACTTTCAGCTCAGCGAGAATCACACGTGGTTAGCCATCACCACCATCGCCTTCGACGCCTGCATCATGGAGCTGTTTCCCCTTTTGCTATCGGGTGGCACCGTCGCCCTAGCACCTCCGAAACTGGGAGCCGATGGCGAAAATCTTTCCAAGCTCCTTCAGGAAACAGGGGCGACTCATCTCTGGGCAACACCGACCACGCTGCGCATCCTCACTGGCAGTGGTTGGAAGGGAGACCCCAACTTGACCATCTTCACCGGAGGTGAGGCTGTTGATCGCGATATTGCTGAGATCGTTCTGCCCCTCTGCAAAGACTTAATCAATGGTTACGGACCAACTGAGACCACGGTCTTCGCCACCACTCATCCCATCGCTTCTGGCGAAGGGCAGGTGCCTTTGGGGAGTGCGATGCCCCACATGACGATGTATCTTCTCGATGATGAGGGACATCCGCTGCCCCCGATGGCGCGGGGACATTATTGGATTGGCGGGCAGGGTGTTACCTTGGGCTATCTCGGCCGTTCCGACCTCACCGCAGAGCGCTTTGTGCCCGATCCTTTTGCGACGGCCCCCGGTGCCCGCATGTATCAATCTGGTGATGTGGGCTATCGGGATGAGGAAGGCGTTCTCTACTATCTCGGTCGGAGCGATTACCAGGTCAAGCTGCGGGGGTATCGCATCGAGCTAGGGGAGATCGAAGCGCGTCTCGCGAACCATCCTCAGATTAAGGATGCGGCCGTTCTCGTGCGCGAGGACCGTCCGGGGGAGCAACGGCTAGTCGCTTACTATGTCTTGCAGGAGGGAGCAGAACTGAGCGAAGAGGAGTTGCAAGATTTTCTAGGTGGGCAGCTGCCTGATTACATGGTTCCTGCTTGGTTTGTGAGAATGGAGAGCTTTCCCACCACCGCAGGGTTGAAGCTTGATCGCAAAGCTTTGCCTGAACCGGTGGAAAAACCAAAAGCCGTGACGGCGGGAGAAGAAAGCTTGGCCCAATCCATCGCGTCCTTGTGGGCTCGTTTGCTCGGTCGACCTTATCTAGAACCTGATACGGAAGTTTTTCGCATGGGTGCTAATTCTCTCAATGCCGTGCGCTTTCAGAAACTGCTTGCTGATGAGTTGGGTTACGAGGTGACGACCGCTCAGATTTTTCAGCATCGTTCGCCAGCTGCCTTGGAGGCTTTTTTACGGAAAGGGCGCGAGCGCAGTAAGGCCAAGACGATCACGGATCCCGGCAGTCCGATCGCGATTGTGGGGATGTCAGGCCGGTTCCCGGGGGCTCCTAATTTAGAGGCCTATTGGGACCTCATCGTATCGCGACGCGAAGCGGTGCAAACCTTCTCCGAAGACGAGCTGAGGGAGGCTGGAATTTCGCCCTCCGAGTTCCATCATCCGGATTATGTGCCGCGCGGTACTGTGCTGGAGCGTGCCCTCGATTTCGATCCTGCCTTCTTCGGAGTCAATCGGCGCGACGCAGCCGTGTTGAGCCCCCAATTTCGCCTTTTTCTGACCACGGCTTGGGAGGCTCTTGAGCAGGCTGGGTATCCCGAGGAACCAGCGGATTCTTCCATCGGCATTTTCGCAGGAGCAGGCGATCCCGCGCACTTGAGGCCCACGAGAGACTACCCGGAGCAAGAACGCCTGCAGATTTTGGTCGGAAACTCAGCAGATTTTCTCGCTACTCGTTCTGCCTTCGCGCTCGGTCTCACCGGACCAGCGGTATCCGTACAGACGGCCTGCTCCACTTCGCTGGTGGCGATAGCGGAGGCTTGCTTCGCGCTGCGGTCGGGCCGTTGCTCAATGGCTCTGGCAGGAGGGGCCTCTTTCTCTTGGCCTCATGCACAAGGCTATTTAGCAGGTGAGGGGCTGATGTTCTCGCGCGGTGGGCATTGCCGGCCTTTCGATCATCAAGCCGATGGGACAATCTTCAGCCAAGGGGTCGGGGTGGTCTTACTAAAGCCGTTGCAACAAGCTCTCAAGGATGGGGATACTATTCATGCCACCATCTCAGGTGTCGCCACGAATAACGATGGTGCGCGGAAGGCGAACTACGCCGCACCTAGTATTGAGGGGCAGGCGGACGTGATTCGAATGGCTCTTGACGATGCCGGTTTGTCCGCACGAGAGGTGGGTTATGTCGAGGCTCATGGCACGGGAACGATTATTGGAGATCCCATTGAAGTAGCAGGCTTAACCAGTGCCTATCGTGAGGATACTACTGACTCTGCTTACTGTGGGATTGGCTCGGTGAAGGGGAATATTGGTCATGCTGATGCCGCTGCCGGGGTGGCTGGTCTATTGAAAGCGGTGCTCGCATTGAAGCATAAGACGCTGCCTCCGACCTTGAACTTTGAGAAAGCAAATCCCGAAATCGACTTTGCGCAAACTCCGTTCCAAGTGCAGATCGAAGCAAAAAATTGGGAGTGCAGTCCCAACCAATCTCTTCGCGTCGCCGCTGTCAGTGCTCTGGGGATGGGCGGAACCAATGCCCACGCCATCCTACAGGAAGCACCAGAGGAGCAAGCACCACGCGAAGGAACTACGGAAAAGAACGAAATCTCTTCAGATTGGTTTCTCTTGCCCTTGTCTTCGCCTAGTGCGGAAGGAGTTAGTGAACTTGTCTCGCGCTTCGAGGGGCTGGACCTGCCAGACCGGGCGGCAGCAGCTCATACCTTGTTGACTGGACGTAAGATGCTGGCTCATCGCGCGTTTGCGATTGCTCCTTCGCAGGGAAAGATCGGCTCCTTTGTGCAAGGGATGCAATGCGATACCACCCGACAGCCAGTCTTCCTATTTACGGGGCAGGGGGCTCAGTTTCTGCGCATGGGGGAAGCCTTGCTTCGGGGCGAGCCCGTTTTCCGAAAAGCAATGGCGGAATGTGACCGACTGTTAGAGGGCGGTCTGGCTTGGCTTTATCCCAACGAGGGAGAGAGCGAGGCGGATATCAATCAAACCAAGTTGACCCAGCCCGCGCTCTTTTCTGTGATGTGGTCGCAGGCTCAACTTTGGCAAAGCTGGGGTATACGGCCCACCGCGATGAGTGGACACAGCATTGGCGAATTCGTGGCCGCTACTCTCGCAGGGGTCTTTTCTTTGCAAGACGCGCTCAAGCTGGTTAGCCGTCGAGGTGAGTTGATGCAGAAGATGGAGCCCGGCACGATGATGGCCGTCTTTGCTGATGATGAGAGGGTGGCACAACTGCTTTCTGATTTCCCCGGATTAGATCTCTGCACTGTCAATGCGCCTGAACTCTCGGTAGTGGGAGGACGCGATGAGGTCGTTGATGAGGCGTTAGCAAAGCTGGAAAAAGAAGAAATTCGCTGCCGCAAGATTCGGACTTCGCACGCATTTCACTCGCGTTCGATGGAACCAATCTTGGAGGAGTTTACCCAATTGGTGGCTTCAGTTACCCGCCATCGTCCACAGATTCCCTACACTTCTAATGTTTCTGGAGGTTGGATCACCGAAGAGCAGGCTACCTCGCCCCAGTATTACGCGCGGCAGTTACGTGAGACCGTGCGCTACTCGGACAACGTGCAGACCCTCATTGAGGAGACCCCCCCTCGTCTTTTTTTGGAAATGGGCCCCGGTGCCACTTTGGCTTCCCTCACCTCTCGCCAACTCGGTGGCACCTCTCACCTCGCGTTACCGACTCTGGCGGATGCCAAGGAGAAGAATCCTCTCGCCTTTACTCGGGAAGCCTTGGGGCGAGCTTGGGGGAATGGTTTGCAGCTCCCGATGCCTGCCTCCGCTGGGAGACGCATCTCTCTTCCCGGGACGGTGTTGAACGAAGAGACTTTCGATAAGCCCAAGCAAGAGCAGGAGGGTGAAGATGAGCAACCAGCTCCGATTTTTCACCTCCCGTCCTGGAAGCAAGAACCTCTCTTGAGCCCGCAGGCAGAGCATACTGACTCCCCGTGGCTTCTCTTTGTGCGACCGATCCAACACCGCTTGATTGACCTACGGGGTCTTGCGGTTTTCACGGAGAAGGCAATTCTCGTCCAGGCAGGCGAGAGCTTCCAACGGCATGATGCGCGCTCCTATACCATCCGAATGGGAGAGCCGGAGGACTATGTGCTTTTGCTGAAGTCCGTTGATGCAGAGCTCGGCGAGATAGCGGGAATTCTCCACACTTGGAGCCTTTCGCCGGAAGGCCAAAATTGGGAGGAGTGGCAGGATGAGAAGGACTTCCGCGAGTCCTTGGCATCCTCGGCAGCATCTTTGACTTGGTTGGGGAAGGCTCTCTCTCAGCTGGCTTTGCGCAAGCCGCTTCCCTTGACGGTGTTGACCAATGGCATCTTCGGATCGCGTATCTCTCCTTCTAACTACACTCTGCCAGCCGTCGCCTCTGTGCTGCAAAAAGAACTACCTGCGGTTGTCACCAAGGTCCTGGAGACCTCATGGAATCGGCCTCCCCAATTGGCTGATGTTGTGAGCGAGGTGAAGCATTACCCCTTCCTCGCTTACAAGGATGGTCATTGGTGGTCCAAGACCTACTCCGCCGTCCCGCTGGAGGAGGCCGAAGAAAGGCCTCAGCTAAAGTCCGGAGATGCCCTGATCGTGACTGGTGGCCTCGGTGGTCTCGCACTGGCTACCTGTGTCGGTCTTGCCGAGGAGCATCCGGGGCTGGAGTTCATCTTGCTAGCTCGCAACACGGAGCTAAGAAGCGACTACCAGCGAGCGATGCTGAACAAGTTAAAAGACCTAGAATGCACGGTTCACCTCTGCCAAGTTGACTTGAATGATCCAGAGGCGATCGTGCAAGCGGTGACTGAGCTCCAAGATTGGGTTCAGCCTGAGAGCTTTGCTGGTGTGCTGCACACGGCTGGGATTCTCGACGATGGAGCGATTGCCAGTAAAGAGCAGGAGAGCTTTTGGCGCGTCTTCACTGTCAAAGCCTTCGGCGCTCAAATGCTCACTAAGCAGCTCCTATCGGTTGGGTTGAGCCCTCGCTTCCAAATCTACTTTTCATCCATTGCCTCTGATTTGGGACTTTTTGGACAAGTCGATTACTCGGCAGCGAATGCCTACCTTGATGGTCTTGCCCAGAGATTGCATCAGGACGATGTTCCGAGCTTCGCTATCAACTGGCCTGCTTTTCACTCGGTAGGAATGGCTGCCCGCACGGCTGTGGCGCAGGCAAACGGTCAGGCTGGTAGTCGGGATGCCTTCGGAGTTTCCCTTGCTGAGCAATTGGCTACTAATGCCCTCGAGCCCGCGCAAGCGCCCCAAGCGATTCTAGCTATTCTTGGTGCGTCCAAATATCCTCGGGTCGCGGTTTCCAAGCTTTCGTTCCGTGACCAAATGGAGGCTGCCGTTGAGGACGGGCGCGCCACTAGCTTGGTTGCCGGTGATGGTGCTGCGGCCCTGCTTGCGGATACGGACCCGATGGAACTTATGCTTAAGGTTTGGCAAGAGCAGCTCGCGAACCCCGAACTTAAGGAGGATGATGACTATTTCGAGCTCGGAGGGGATTCACTCGCCGCTGTAGGTCTGACGGGTGCGGTCGAGCGTGCCTTTGGTTGTCCGGTCCCTATTTCCTATCTCATGGACAGTCCGACTGTGTCGCGTTTGACGAGTAAGCTTGGCCTCAAGAAGGGGGCAACTGCAGTCGACGAGTCCGCGCTTCCGCCCTTCCTTCATCGGTTGGTTGAAGGCGAGGAAGGGAAGCCCGCACTCGTTCTGATTCACGGTGCTGACGGAGGCATTCTCTTCTTCCGGCTCTTTGCAAACTTGTTAGAAACTGGTCATCCGATCTATGCTTTTGAGGCTCCGATGTTGCATGACCTTGACGCCTCTGCACCCGATCGGCTGGAGGAGGTGGCGAGCACCTACCTCTCCGTGATACAAGAGTTCGTTCCTGGTCCCGTCATTCTTGGGGGCTACTCGATGGGTGGCATCATCGCTTATGATATCGCGCAGAAGTTGAGCGCCTTGGGTCAGCCTCCGGTTAATCTGCTTCTCTTCGATACTCCAAACCCGGCTGCTCCTATCACTTACCACTCCCCGGTGGAGCGAATTCGGCGTTATCTGGCAAGGTATGAAGATAAGAATGCTTCCGACAAAGTGATGTTGCTAAGCAAGCGCTTTCTCACGGGTTCCCAAGAGCGTATCAAGCTGAAGCTGGAGAAAATTCTCTCTTCTTCTGACAAGGTTGGAGAACAAGAGCACTGGCGGCACATCCAATGTCGCGAGCAGCATGCCCCATTAGAAGATCGGTATCAGCCTGAGTTCTATCCCCACCAGCTCTCAGTTCTCATGACCAATCATGTTTATGATAAGTTTTCTTACGCTCCCGACATGGGCTGGACTGCTCTCGCGCAAGATTTGAGGATTGCAGGCATTGTTGGGCCTCATCTTGAGATTTTCAACCAACCTTATCTAGAGACTTTGCTGACCCAAACGCGTGCGCTGCTAGCCGAGTGAAGCCCTCATCGTCGGACTACCTTTTTTAAAAAACGCTGGCAGGGCGCGAGTGATCCGTGTGCGTTTACGAAGAAGGGAAAGGCTGTTCCCAGCCATTGCACCCAGCCATTGCACCCAGACTGACGTCTCTAATGAGTCTTAGCGACCTTTACGAGACCTGAGGAAAAGAAGAAGAGCCAAGGCGAAGAATGAGAGAACGGCTGCAAAGGCAGTGAGGGCAATCTTCTTGGTCGCATTCACTTCTTCCTGGGTGAGTTCTTGTTGACCGGGGGGCTCGGCGTCGGGTTCGGCTCGGACAATGAGTGCGCCATTGACCAGCTCAAGCGAAGTGAGCTTCTTCATGATGGGACCGAGAGTCTCGTCCTTGAGATAAGGGGCCGTAATCTGATGGTCAGAAAGGTGGGCTGCAAATTCGTCAGGCACCTCGCCCTTTTGAGAATAAATATGCTCGATATCGATGAGGAGTTGTCCGCTTTCCAGCCGAGGCTTGCCCTGGAAGGTGCCATTGAGATACCGATACTTGGCCTCTCCCATAGGCTTGCCATTGATGCGGTATGAGATTTGGACTTGGGCACCCTCGGGCGAGAGGGAAAGAATGTGGAAGGTGTCCTTCAGTTCGTTGAAGCGCGGGTCGGCCGCGATGGCGAGGTTGATGTCTTTTGTGCTGAGGGTGAGCTGAGCGGGTTCTTCCGCGAGCACCGCAGCCCGGAAGCCATCGAGGCGGCGAGAGAGGTCGTTGAACTCGTTCTCGAACTTCGCAGGATCGAGGACCGGGGTGGGAATGGGGTCATTTTGAGTAAATTTGGAGATTTCACCATCCACTTTGAAAAGGGACCAAATCGTGAAGCCGACCAGAAAGAGCATCACAACAGCGGCCACCGCGATGATAGAGCAACCCGCAAAGGGGGAATGGGCGGCTTCCTTTTTTGGAGAAGCTTTTTCGGGAGCCGGAGTGCGGCGGCGATTGTTTTCGCTCGGCATGAAGGAGGGTTTTAGAAGGGGATTCGGTGGGGTGCAAGACGGGAGCACTGTTTAGTATTTTCCTTTTCGTCATCACAGGTTACCTCGTGGCCATGGCGCGCATCATGGTAGGTCTTTCTGGGGGAGTTGATTCCTCAGTAGCGGCAGCTTTGCTTCTCGAGCAAGGCCATGAGGTGGTAGGCGGTTACATGAAAAATTGGATCAACGAGGAGGGCATCGCCGGTGACTGCCCTTGGGAGCAGGACGTGGAGGATGCTCACGCGGTCGCCAAACATCTAGGAATCGAGTTTCGGGTGGTGGACCTCGTCGATCACTATCGCGAACGTATCGTGGATTATTTGTTGGCAGGTTATCAGGAGGGGATCACGCCCAATCCAGACGTTTTCTGCAACCGGGAGATGAAGTTCGGAGTCTTCCTCGACTATGCGCTCTCGCAAGGATTCGAGGCAGTGGGAACAGGACATTATGCCCGACGACGGGAGTTGAAGGATGGCTCCGCAGCCGTCTTGCGGGGAGCAGACCCGAATAAAGATCAGTCCTACTTTTTGGCGATGATGAAGCCGGAACAGGTGCAACGAGCACGCTTTCCCGTGGGAGAGCTTCTGAAGACCCAAGTCAGGGAAGAAGCCCGGCGGTTTGGTCTTCCAACTGCTGAAAAAAAAGACAGCCAAGGCATCTGCTTTATTGGAAACATTAAGATGAACGATTTTTTAACTCACTATGTGGAGGACGATCCCGGTGAGATTGTGGACCTCTCGGGTCAGGTGATGGGCACTCATCGCGGCCTTCATCTCTACACCTTAGGTCAACGAAAAGGCCATGGCGTGGCCTCGCCCCGGGAAGGAATGGCGTATGTGGTTGTGCGTAAGGAGCCAGCAAGTAAGCGTCTAGTCGTCGCTTTTGAGGATGACGAAGGGAGTGGACTTTTCGCTTCCGAATGTCGGGTTGGCAGCCTTTCTTGGCTGAATGGCTCAAGGGAAGGGATGATGGAGGCGCAACCACGATATCGGGCGAAGTCCGAGCGAATTCAGGTCTCGCCAGAGGGCGACAGCCTTCGATTGAAGTTTGAGCGTCCTCAGCGGGCGCTCACTCCGGGGCAAGTGTGCGGATTTTATGAGGGAGGACAGCTTCTTGGAGGTGGAATTTTTGAGGAAATTATCTCCTGAAAAGCTGAAATTGCGGGTTCTTTAAGATTTCTTAAAAAAAGAATATGGATGACATAAAAATATCAGGAACTTGTAATAAGACTGATTTCCGAAATTTTATAATGAAGCGTTCAATCTTTTTTCCGATTTTTTTCGGGAACGCAATTTTTATACAGGGCGACTAAACACTGATACCATGGGAGTTACAGCACGGTCTTGAATAAAGTTGAAGCATCATTAACTCTTAATTTCGAAGAAAACCAATTAATCAACATTTTTGAAATAACAGGAGATTCTAACTTTTGGCTTACCAAAAAAGATTCGTATTCCTGACGTTCCTTATTCACAATTTGTCCACCCAAACGAATCACCCCTGATTATGACTGCAAACACAAGTTCACTCGGACAATCTAGTTCGAACCAAGGCCACGGAATGGCCGAAAGTTTCCTCACCTCAATCGTGGTTGAGAAAGCGCAATCCTCATGCGAGTCGGTTGCGGTGAGCCTCGATCAGGAAGCTTCCGAGCATGCGATTTTAAACGATTTTCTTTCGGCTTGTGGCGAGTATATGACTGCTACTGCCCGCGACAGTCGCCATCGGACCCGCTATGCGGCTTGGTGTGCCGAGCGTTGTGGCGAAACAGCTGCGGTCTGCGACTCAATTGGTGACTCTGCTGCTCGACGCTGTGCGCGGTGGTGCCGACTTTTGATGACTGAGCTCAATGAGGAGTTAGCAGGCGTTAAGAAGACAATGAATAGCGACGTCAATTGGGGTGGCGTGAAGAGCATTCTCAACAAGGAAGTGAAGCTTCCTTGGGGTGGGTAAGGAAGGGAACGATGGTCTGTTCGATTGGACGTCCGCCGTCTTTTGCCTCGGCTTTTTTTCCACACCGACCACTCTTTGCAGCAATTAGCTTAGTCAGCTAAGCCCTTGTAGGACCTCGTTCTCGAGAAAGTTAGTCCCGTTGGGCTTGTTGGGACGGCTTCCGCTAGGGGTGCCAGTCGAAGGAGTCGATGATGCGGACCTCGAGATAGCGCTGATTGTTGCCGCGATCTGGCGACCACTCGAGCGTCACAGTGAGCGGGATTGCTTTCCGAAAAGCGAGGCCATCGCGAAAGCTCTTGAGGTCTTCAAGAAGATCTCCCTTTTTATCAAAATAGGCTTTCACGGGGCTGCGGTCGTTGGGGAAGGAGAGAAGCTTGAGGGTCGCTTTGCTGTTGTGATCGGGAACTGAGTCAGACTCGAAGCACTTGGCGACACATTCTGCCATCACGTAAAAACGAGCAGGGCGGTCAAGAGGGGAGGCTGCGTAGCGAGCGAGCTTCTGTTGGTAGAATTCAAGAAAAGCCGCACCATGAAGACGGGCTGGCTCGCTGCCGGGCCACTTGTGGAGTTCGACTGTGATTGGCTTGGCTGGGGTATTGTTCTCGCCATCCCAGCTGACGACATAAAAAAAATCCGAGCGCCTCTCTTGTTTGTCAGTCAGTTTATCCTGAAACAATATCGAGGTCGGTTTGGGAAAAGTTTGCGCGAGGGGAGAAGCCGCCAATTTTTCTGATGAGAGATTATCGGTGGAAACCATGTCGTGACGTTCTCCCAAATTTTTGGCTTGGAGAAAGCTTTCCAAAATTTCTTGGACCTGGTTCTTATCATCGAAATTTCTGCTTAACCCCTTGGGGAGAGGGGTTTCACCTTCTCGAAAATCCTCGCCCTCCGGAAGTTGAGGCGGAGGGATGGATTCCGCAGGAGATTCAGGGTCTACAGAGAGAGGGTCTTCTTCGAGGACGGGAGGGTTGGTTTCCTCCATTCGAGGAGGAAGGGTTTCTGGAAAGGAATCGCCTTCGGCAGAAGGTTCTGGCACGGCTGGCTCGGCGGTCTTGCCTGGTAGGGAGGGAGAAAGACTCTGAACTGCGGGAGGAGGTCCTTTCTTTTCCCCTAAACCGAACAAGCTCTTGAGGTCGTTGATGCCGACCACCCCGGTAACATTCAAGACTGTGAGGATAAGAACCGTTGCCGCGATCAGGAAGAGGAACAGGAAGATGATACTGGGAAGGCGGCTTCCTTGTTTGGTGGGAGACGGGCTTTGACCTGGCGAGTTTCTCGTTACTTCCTCGTTGGAGGGGGGCTCGGAAGCATGGCCGTCGTTGCTTCGCTGCGCAGGGATCTGAGTGGCGGGCTCAGGTTGGATAGGAAACGGCGGTTCCTCAGGAGTCGGATGAACTGCTGGTGTTGGCTCGGGGAGCACGGTCGGAAACACATTTTGTCCCGAAGGCGGTTGAGGCGAGGGCTCGGGCGTGATCGGCTCGGTCCTTACTGGGGGAGGTGAAACAGGCGGAGAAAGAGGAGCAGGTTCTTGTTCGACAGGAATCTGGGCTGGCGCAGGTGCTGGCTGCTGTGGAGGAGCGGCTGCGGGTACTGGGGCGGCCACCTCTTGGGGCGGGGCAATCGGCTGGCTCGGTTGCTGGGGAGCGGGAGCGGTGATTGAGCTTTGGCAGGAAGGACAGGGCCCTGTGACGCCAGCGAGGGCAGCGGGGACATCGAGCTGAATCCCACAGGAGGGACAGTTGAAGCGGATTTTTTCTGGATTCATGCCGGAGGGGAGCAGTGGGAACTGGCTGAGTTTCTCGCGCTGAGAGCTTCGGTCAACTCGCGAGTGTGTCCCCGGGAGCCCCCGCGCTACTCCTCGCGGAATGTCATTGTCCCGTCCGCTTGAACCTCACGATAAAAGCAGGTGGAACGCTTAGTATGACAACAGCCGCCCCCCATTTGTTCAACTTCCAGGATAAGGGCGTCTTGGTCGCAGTCGGTGCGGATGGCCTTGATTTTCTGGAACTCACCGGAAGTGGCGCCTTTGTGCCAAAGGGTCTGGCGACTACGGGAGTAGTAGACCGCCTCCTGCTTCTCCAAAGTCTGGAGCAAGGACTCATGGTTCATGTACGCCAGCATGAGTGGTTCTTTGGTGTCGGCATCAATCGCCATGGCCGGGATGAGCCCGTCGGAGTCGAACTTGGGCATGAAGGCGAGACCGTTCTCAATGGCATTCTTGTCGGTTTGTTCGGAGAGCATGTGATCGGTGAACTAGGATTCGGTTTCGGGGGCGGGAGAGACCTTAGGGAGAGTCAAGGCGTGCAAAGCAGCTTCGATCTCGGGGTTGACTTCATTTTTAACAGCCTTGGAGGCCATGTGGAGCGCATTGCGAATGGCAAGGGAAGTCGAGGAGCCGTGGGAAATGATGACCGTGCCACGCACTCCGAGCAGCGGAGAGCCGCCATAGGTCTCGTAGTTAGTGCGTTCTTTGACATTGCCGAAGGCTCCTTTGGAAAGAAGGGCGCCCACCACTCGGAAGGGGTTGCGCTTGAACTCTTTTTTCAACCACTTGGACATCGCCTTGGCCGTCGCTTCGCAAGACTTGAGGACGACGTTGCCAGTAAAGCCATCGCAGAGGCAGACATCGAGTTTGGTTTCGAAAAGATCGTGTCCCTCAACATTACCGCGAAAGTCGAAGTTGGCGTGTCCAGATTCGACCATGTGCCGCAGAAGGATGAGCGCCTCCTTGGTCAGCGTGGTTCCTTTTTCTTCCTCTTCCCCGTTGGACATGATGCCAACTACAGGCCTCTCAACCGAGAGTACCTTGGAGGCGTAGACTGCACCCATCACTGCGTAGGTGGCGAGGTGTTTGGCCTTGGCTTCGGGATTGGCTCCCGCGTCGAGAATGTTGCAGGTGCCGAACTCATTGGGAATGGGAGAAGCAATGCCCGCTCGGTCCACACCCTTGAGGAGGCGGAGCTTGATGGTGGCAGCCGCAACCGCAGCGCCCGTATTGCCGGCGGAGACCACGGCTTGCGCCGCTCCCTGTTTGACGAGGTCGGTGGCAACCGAGATGGAGCTGTCCTTTTTGCGGCGGATCGCCTTGGCGCCAGATTCGTGCATCTCGACGATTTGGCCAGCGTGTTGAATAGTGGCTTTGGGCGAGGTCAGGTTGTGACGGGTGCAACTCTCCCTCAGGAGTGTCTCGTCACCGACCAAAATGATGCCCTCGATTTGAGGGTAGAGCCGCAGCGCGTCGCGAGCCCCGACTACGTTGACATCGGGAGCTTGGTCCCCGCCCATGGCGTCGAGTGCGATAATCATTTCAGATAGAAATAGAAACGGCGACGGGTGATTCCGTCGCCGTAAAAAGTGAATAATCGAGTCAGTAGTAGAAGTCGCTCAGTGGATTAGACGATATCGACGTCGAGAACCTGACGTTCACGATAGGTGCCACAAGAAGGGCAGGCGATGTGTCCGGGAACGCGGCTACCGCACTCGGGGCATTCCTTGAGAAGAGGTTTGCGCCAACGGTTCGCACCACGGCGCATTTTCTGCTTCATTTTGGAGGTTCTGCGTTTGGGAGATGCCATAGTAAAAAAGAGTTAAGATTCATCCGCTTGAAAGGAGTCCAAAGCCGACCAGCGGCTGTCCTCTTCCTCGCGGGGCGCAGGGTCTACCTCATCTGGGTGGCCTTTGTCCACTGCTAAATAGAGAGGATCGATTTCGCACTTTTGTGGGGTGTCTGCGATATCGCAAGTGGGGTGGTTGGGGATTTCCAGCAAAAGCTCCTCCCGCAAGGCTTCAGTGGCGTCAACTTCACCAAAATTACCGACCTCAATAGCGACTGCGGCCTGCGGAAGAGTGATGGTTTTGACGAAGGGATGGAGGGTGCGCACGCACTCAAATTCGAAGGGACATGACAAAGAGCCTTGGAGAAGCACTTCGCCCTCGAAGCGCTGCACCCGGAGGTCGAAGACGAGCGGGCCTTTTGGCTGCGGATCCTGTGGGCGGAGCTCGAAGATGGAGGCGTCCAACTCTCCATCAACCGCCTTTCCCGACTCAGGCAATTCGGCGAGGTCAATAATCAGTCTCTTCATGGAGAAGAGAGTAGATTGAAAGAGCGGGTTTGGGTATGGAAATGACGTCTTGAATGCCATTCCACCCGATATTCTGCTCGGAGCCTACGCACAGGGAGTTTTTCCGATGGCGGAGGAAGGGGATATCTATTGGTTTTCGCCCGAAAAACGGGGAGTGATTCCGGTCGATGAGCGTTTTCATATTCCACGCGGTTTGCGGAAAGCCTTGCGCAAGGAGCCTTATCAGGTTCGCCAAGATACTGTTTTTCGCGAGGTGATGGAGGCTTGTGCGGAGCGAGAGGAGACTTGGATAGACCGCAACATCGTGGACAGTTACTGCGCGCTCTTTGAACTCGGCTTCGCCCACAGCTTCGAGTGTTGGGACGAGGAGGGACTACAAGGAGGTCTCTACGGAGTGCGGCTAGGAAACGCTTTTTTTGGAGAATCAATGTTCAGCCGCAAGGTGGATGCGAGCAAGATCGCTTTGGTCCATTTAGTGGAATGGATGCGAGGGCAGGACATGACGCTGCTCGATACCCAATGGATGACGGAGCATCTCAAGCAGTTTGGAGGGATGGAATTACCGAGGGGAGTGTATTTGGACTTATTGGCTGAGGCTGTTTCGTCGGAACAAGCCGAGCAGACACTGCGCATTCGGCGCTCTCGGACTGACTTTGATTAAAATAGGGACCACTCCAAAGTTGAAATTGTGGAAACGCGGCACACCAGCACCGCTAATTCTACCCTGCTCGGTCAACCGTGCGGAGGTGGTGCTTCGCGCTCCCAGCGAAGTAAAAGGGCAAAGCTTCCCATCCTTAACCGGAGAGGACGCTGCTTTCGAGGTCTGTCATGGTTGGAACCAGTCTCCGACCTAATCCTGCCTCCTGGCCGGATTTTCGCAGTTGGTCAAGGGAGGGAAACTTCCTTCGGTTTTGGCTTTACAGCACTGGATGGGGAAGTAGTCTCCGCCTCCCTCACCGGAAAAATCTTATGAAAGTTTTGAGTTCTTTGGCTTCGATGAAGCGCCGCCACGCAGGATGTCAGGTTGTGAAACGCAAGGGCACCCTCTACGTGATCAATAAAACCGACCCTAAGTTCAAAGCGCGCCAAGGGACTACCAAAGGCACCAAGCTTTCGAAAAAGGGTGTGAAGTAGGAGCGAAGTCAGCTCTTTCAATTTTTAGTAAAAAGGCGACCGGAATGGTCGTCTTTTTTTGTGATTTCGAAAATGTTCAAAAGTTTGTCATAAAACTTCTTGATTAAGGTGTCTTAATCATCTATCTTTTCAAAAAGTTATGAGAGCCGTAGTACCCAACCCCACTCGTTCCCGCAATTTCTTTCAGGTTTTGACCCTTTCCGTGGCCTGCTCGACTGCAGCCTTCGCCGCTCCCGTCGATTCTGAGATTCTGATTCTTGTCGATGGTCAGACTTTTTCGAATGCGAGCTTTGATTTGATGCTAGAAGGGGTGGCTCAAGCTTTCGAGCAACAGTCTTTCATAGATAGCGTCACGGGAGGTCCTTTTGGTTCCATCGCGGCTTCGGTTATGGTTTTCGGCTCAGGAGGCACCACTACCGCGGTTTCTTGGATGGAGTTGTCGAACGCGACCGAGCTCCAGAATTTCGCGACTTCGGTTCGCAGCATTACGCCGCCGCCATCTTTCGGCACGATTAGTTATGTTGATGCCATTTCGTCCGGAGCGGCTTCTATCGCGGCTTCGACTGCGGAGGGAACTTTTAAGCAGATCAGCATCATCGAGGACGGGGGATTCTTCCTCTTCAGTGACACGGGTGCTGAGGTGCAAGCGGCAAGAGACGCAGCCTTGGCGGGTGGCGTGGATGTCATCAACTCAGTTGTCTACAATGCAGCCGGAAGAGAGGCTGTCATTCAGAACTACTACGATGCCAACGTCGTCAGCGGTGGTCAGGGCGGAGAAGCCGACGTCATCGGTGGTTCGAACTTCGGTGCCCCTGGAGGAGCTTTGGCAGAAAATATCGAAGCGAACATTTCTTCAAATTTGAGCCAACCCACGATTGATAGCAATAATCTCGCTTCTGTGCCCGAGCCAAGCGCCGCATTCTTAGGTGCGCTTTCTTGTTTGGCCCTGCTTACTCGCCGCCGCCGCTAGGAGCGCGAAGGTTGCAGGTTGCTTTTGCAATGGGCATGGCAGAACCTTCCTTTTTGAAAATGCGGGAGAAGGGGGCCTTTTCTTTGCATTGAGTTTGGAGACGACCTTCTCTTCCGTCTGTTTTCCTCTGCCATCGGAGCGATTGTGTTCTTTGACCTCGCTTTGTCACAGAAATAAGGGACAGAGGAGGCTGTACCCTTTCTCGGACTCGAGCGTTTGAATTGCTAGGACTGACTTCCGTTCCTAGTTACATGAAAAACCTCTTCGCATTGGTCGCCTTCTCAGCTTTTGGGTTCCATCCTCTTGTTGCTTACGAGGTCTGGATAGGGACACATTTGGCAACAAGTGAAATGGCAAATACTCCCGGGGACTGGGATTTGACGGCGAGACGGGTGGAAGGCGTCAATGTCAACCGGGCTCCGCATGATACCGATCCGGCGTCCAACAACGATTATCGCTCCATTTATGCGAGCTTCACCAATACGCATAACACCATTACTGAGTTCGCTCGTTCGCAGGCGACGAGAAATCCAGACAATACTGATGAGCTGGCCTTCCCCTCCATCGCGGCGAGGCTTGAGGCGATTTTCAATGCCGAAAGCACCTTCAATTATGACCTGACCGCAATCATGTTTTACGATGAGCGGGGCACTTTCCAGGGGACGGAGTTTCTCTATCAATGGACCGACATCGAGATCCAATACCTACGTGATTGGATGGATGACAACGGGCATTCTGACGTGGAACTCAAGTGGAATGTGCGCAACAACAGCGTGCGCAATCGACAAATTGCGGCCATGCCAATCGTGGATTCAGTTGAAATTGAGGCGAGCACGACTGCGCTGCTGAACAATACCAATAACCAGATTACCTTCTTCAACTGGTTCTGGACCAACCCCGCAACGGCAGACAAAGAGATTGCGCTGCAAATTCCACGCACCTTGAACTCGCTCGACCAGTTCAAGGGCACGCGAAGGGTCGCTCAAATGCTGGGGGGAGAAATTGGATACGGAGAGGACGGGATGCGCAGCGATCGGCTCATCTTCCTGCCAGTGACTTACAATGACAACTATCCTTATCTCCCAGAGACCGTCTCCAATGGCACGGCCTACACCAATACCCTTACGAGTATCGCGCTGTCATTAGTCGAGCAACGTCAACTCTTTGAGGGGCGGTTGGCATCGCTCCCGACAATTGCGGATGCCGATAGCACGGTCAGGACGGCGCCACCTACCATCGAGAGCATTGCCAATCAGGTGACCACGGTGGGGGCTGCCATCCCCAATCTCCCTATCACGGTGGGGGATACCGACACCGCAGTGACCTCGTTGACCGTAAGCGCCACTTCTTCCAATGAAACGGTGGTTCCAACTTCCGGCATTGTCATCGGCGGTTCCGGCGCCAACCGCACCTTAGCGATCAGTCCAGCGGCAAATCAGAGTGGCAACGCCGAGATTACGATCCGAGTCAGTGACGGAGTGTGGTTTGATGAGACCACTTTCCGGGTCACGATCGGTGGGGTGATTCTCGGGGAGAGTGCGGATGCCAACGTAAAGGATGATGGCGGTGTTCTTGCTCGGACTGATACTACCTCACAACTAGGTGCTGGTGGCAACTCTCCCTTCGTGGACCGATGCACGGTCTACGTTTTTCAGTTCCCGGACTTGGGGAATGAGGCCCAACCCTTCGAGAGCGCATCGTTCTTTTTTAACTATGAGTCCAAGGCAGGCGTGCCTAAGGACAATGACCTCTATGGCCTGGGACGGCGTTCCTCTGCGACAGTTTTGGGAGGTGATTATTATGGGCAAACCACTGCCAATGATTCGACGGATGCCACCCGGTTAGAGACTGCGATTTTGACCAATGGGACCTCCTTGGGTTCGGTAGCTACTTCGGCAGCGGGCGATGCGGCCTTGGTGGCTTATCTCAACGAGCAGTATGATTCCGGCGCGGGCATTGGGGAGTATGTGTTTTTGCGTTTGAACACCAGCGCGCCCAAGGATGGCATCAATCGGGCTATCCTGACGATGTCGGAAGGCGGTTCGCTCGACGGAGGTCAAGATACGCGACCTCGGATTGTTTACACCGTAGCATCGGGTGCGGGGTTAGCAGGTTTCTCAGATGTAGTACACGATGGCAGTAGTAGTTCTGTGCTTCCTTTCTCGGTGAGCAACTTTAGCGGCCCAGTGACGGTCACCGCGTCGTCCTCCAATCCTGATTTGGTTCCCAATACGGGGCTTTCAGTGAACGGCTCGGGTTCCAGTCGCAATCTGATTGTGACACCTGTGACGGGGCAGGGTGGCCAAACTTTAGTCACCGTAGAGGCGAGTGATGGTATTGAAACCGTGAGTGTCACCTTCACCTTCACTGTCTTGCAAACTCTCTTCAGCGAGGAAAGCGATGCCGAAGTTCAGCCAACCTTGAGCAGCCCCAGCTATCAAGTGACCAGCGCGGGAGCGGACATCATTTTTCTCGGGACTGGGGGAGGGAACGTGGGCCGGGATCGCTGTCTCGTTTTTCCTTTCCAACTCCCAGATTTGGGTGAGGTGAGCCGTCCGTTTTTCTCGGCAGATTTTACGGTGAATTATGCTGAGAATCAGAATTCTCCCATCGGTGAGGTCTACCTGTCAGGATTAGGGCGGCGGGAGACGAATGCGGTGTTGACGGACGATTATTGGAGCGCGACTGGTGCCGAGGATTCTACCGATGCCACCCGCTTGCAGAATGGGTTCCTCAATGCGGGAAGTGGCGATTTTGGGCCTAAGACCACCGACGTAGCTGGCAGCGCTGCTCTCGCGAACTACTTGAATGATCAGTATGCCAATGGGGCTGGTGCCGGGGACTTTGTTTTTCTTCGTCTGAGCGCCGATGCCGCGCAAACAGGCGGAGCAAGCCGCTACATGTTTACCAGTGCCGATGGTGCAGCCACTGCGGGCGATGTTTCTCTGCGGCCGCAGATTCAATTCCTCACTGTCGATGAGGTGGAGATACCTGGAATCACTTTGGTCAATTTAGGTGGTCCCGTGGATGGAACGGTGGGCACTTCATGGTCAGATTCTTTACCTGCTCATCAAGGAGCAAACTACGTGGTGCCTAGTAGCGGGAACTTGAGAAGTGAAATCGGTGATTCAATTTTCCCAGGTTTTTCCCTCACCGTGCAAGCTGGTGGGCGATTCCAAGCGCGTGCCCTCGACTCGGGTGGAGAAAGCACCGTTGTCGAGCGACTCGTCTTGGAAGGTGGCGCGAGCTTCTCTGCCGGAAGCTTTGCCGAAATCACTGCAGGCACGGGTAGCAACTTGAGCAATGTCTTGGCAGGTGCTTTGGCTAATAGCGGATTCTCCCGTTTGACGACCTTTGGAGTGGTAGGGGGTAATCCTATTTCGCGTGGCTTGCGGGTGGACTCGCTGGTCTCGGGGACGGGGCGGATTCAGGTTCGCGAAAGTTCAGGTTCGGGGTTGACCTCGGTCACGCTGACCAATCCTTCCAATACCTTTTCCGGTGTTTGGGAGGTGGAAAACGGAAGTCGCGTGGTTTTCGAAAACGCAGGCGCAGTAGGCGCGGGGGAAATTGAGGTGAAAGCAGGAAGCGCCCTTGAGGTGGCCGGGGACTGGGCATCAACCGGGGCCCTGACTGTTGCCGATGCCAGCGGAACCGAAGTTGTCATTGGTTCGAACGACTGGATGGTGTCCGAGTTGGTTCTAGATGGTCTTTCGCTTGCGGCCGGCACCTACCCGATTGCCAATCTCAATGCCTTGAGCTCGCAAACGTCTTTCCTTGGGTCTGGAACTGTGACGATTACCGACGGTCCGATCACCGCCTTGGAGGAATGGCGTTTGATTCATTTCGGAACCTCGGAAAATACGGGGACGGCTGCGGATGACTTTGATGCCGATAATGATGGCGAGAGTAATCTACTGGAGTTTGCGACCGGGCAAAATCCCAATTCGCAGACCGTCGTTGATTTTGGTTTGGCCGCCGAATTGCCCATCTTGGAATTCACCTATCCTCGAAGCGTGGAAGCGGTGAGAGATGGAATGATCTACATCGTAGAGTGGAGTGAAACCCTGCTCGCTCATTCGTGGAGTTCGGCGGGAGTTGTCGATGGCATGGATCCAAGCAACGCCGGCACGAGCGAAATCGAGAATCGACTTGCGACGGTTCCGGCAGGTGATGGTCGGCGATTTGTGAGGCTGCGGGTGGTGCTTCCTCAGTAGAAAGAGAATTCGTTTGTACCCTTTTTACTTTCTACATCGTCTGCTCTCTGACCTTTCGAGACTCTCTTTTTTTATGAATTTACCGGTCCCCACTGCATGATGACGACAGAACAACTCGAAGAACTCATCCAGACCCACCAGGCGGAATTATTCCGTTACTTGCGGTTCATTGGGGCCGATTATGCATTGGCGGAGGATTTGGTTCAGGAGGCATTCTTACGAGCTTTTCGTGCCAAGGCGATGCCTTCTCTTGAGGATTTACAAAGGAGGAGAGCCTGGTTGCGTCGCATCGCGCATAATCTTTTCATCGACCATTGTCGGCGCAATAGCCGTTCGCCGGTGAGCTTCAATAGTGAGCAGGCTGAGGTTGCGGAGGCTTATTGGAATCGGGAGTTTTACGAACATGATGAGGGATTTGGGTGTATGGAGGCCTTGGAGCAATGCCTGCAAACTCTCACTACCAAGCAGCGAGATTTAGTAGACAATTTCTATGTCGCGCGCAGGTCGCGGGATGAGATTGCGGTGTCTCTGGGAATTAGTTCCGATGGCGTGAAGATGGCCCTGCGACGCACTCGGCAAGCTTTGGGCGCCTGCATCCAACAACGTTTAAGCAAAGCATGAACTCGGAAGAGCAAAATGACCGACTCGTGGACTCTCTTCTCTGGGAGTTGCTGGGGAGAGAAATGCCTCCTGATCTACGGGAGAGTATTTTGTCTCAGGTTGCGGAAGAAGCGAGCTCTGCTCCGGTCCCCATGGTTGCTCGTTTACCTCAGCCCCAGCTCGCCTCAGCCCGTCCTTCGAGGGCTCCCTTGGTTTTGGCTTTGGCTGCTTTGGTGACCATTCTGGGAGTGGTGGGCGCGCTGTGGCAATCCCAGCAGGCCGCCGCTGCAGCTCTGCCAACATTGGCGACCTTCTCTGGTAAAGTGAACCAGCCTCTCGGTCGCCTAGCTCGGGGAGCACGCTTGGAACTCGGTCCCGACTCAAAGGCCACTCTCATCTACGAAGATGGCACTTTGGTGGGAATCACGAGTGGGAGCGAGGCCCAGTTCGGGAACGGTTCTCTGTGGAGTAGTCGTAAATTTGTGCGGGTGCTGCAGGGCAGAGTCTCGGCCGAGGTCATGCCGCAAGAGGCCGGCGAGGAAATGCTTTTTCAATCAGAGTATGCCGAAGCCAAGGTCTTGGGCACCAGTTTGACCTTCGAAAATCATGATGACCGGGCCTGTCTGCGCGTGACCGAGGGCTCGGTTCGTTTCGCGTCGGTAGCGGGAGGGGAAGAGGTCGTTGTTGATTCGGGGCACTTTGCAGAAGCTGGTAGTGCTGGTCTTAGGGAAGGGTTGCTATCCGAGCTGGACCGCGTGGGTGTCGTCGCCTTCACGCTCATGAATGCGAACAGTGACCAACCCCTGAAAGAGGAGTCCCTGCAGGATGGAGAGGTGATTGCGGTGTCAGCGCTACCGACCCAACAGTTAAATATTCGGGCTGATTTGCAAGGGGAGGGCGAGATGTCTGTTCTCTTTCAGGTCCAGCGGCTTGATGGCGAAGAAACAGGGATTCCGGTTGCCGCTACCCATTTGCAACAGCATCCTCCCTTCTTTGCCGCTGGTGACCACTGGGCAGAGGGGCGTTCGGAGGATTGCCGCGCTTGGACTCCTGCGAGGGGGGACTATAAGATTCGCGCCGAGGCTTTTGATGCGGACGGCAAGACCGTGGGTTCACCCCTTACTCTGACCATTACTTTTCACTAATAAAAAACTCCCCAAATGAAACGAATACTTCTCACATTGATGTCTGCTGCGAGCGCTTGTTTGGCTCAGACTTACCAGGAAAGCGGTGGCCTCGTCGTCATGGAAGCAGAGAATACTTCTTCGCCCCTTGGTCTGTGGCAGGAAGAAAATACCCTCAATGATTTCAGTGGCTCTGGGTATCTTCGTTTTTTGGGTAACACCTTCGAGAACGGTCCTCCCAACTCGCCTCTCGAGTATCGGTTTCAGATCAATCAGCCCGGTCTCTATTATTTACACCTGCACTGCGCCAAAGAAACGCATGAGGGCAGGACCGACGTGGCAAATGATGTCTATGTGCGGGTCGAAGGTGACTTTACTGCCGGACCAGGACCTCACGATGGTCACGGTGACAATGCTTCGCTGGCTCTCTTGCAAAATGACACCAAATACTTTGGAGGGGCAACAAACGCGTGGAAGTGGGAAAACGGGCAAAATTCCTCCGGTGGTAATGGCAACCTCGATCCGGGCGGGCACCAGAACAAGCGAGTCGCTGTCTACAATTTTCAGGCGGGTCAGACTTATACTCTCGTGATGTCGGGGCGTTCAAAATTTTTTAGGGTCAATCGCCTTGTTTTTCGTCATGTCGATGCCGCTCAGGCTATGGCGCAAAATCTCAATACTGCGGAGTCTGCAACGAGCGCTGGCAGCCCGACCGTAGTCTATGATGCCATCGATGATTTCACGGATATTACCAGCGGGGACGTTCCTTACTACACCGACAACGGCAACGATGTTCTCGCGATTGCGGCCAATGTGGAGGCGAACCGGATTGGTTTTGCTCGCGCAATAAGGGCCTTCGATGGCCCAGCCGGAACCTACGATGTCACCATCACCACGTTGACCGAAGAGGATGGCGAGTCGGAGTATCATCTGCTCGTCAACGGTGTGCGCGTGCGGAGCTTTACCAATCCCTTTGTCTACGACCCACCGGATACGCCACTAGACCTCCAGCCGCATCTGCATACTTGGACCGGAGTCATGATTCCGGCGGGAGCAACCATTGGCATCGAGTCCAATGCCGACACCAATGGAGAAATACCGGAAAACGAAGGCACCGCTTGGGCGCGAGGACGTTGGCGCCAGCTGGAATTCTCATTGAGCCAGGGGTCTTTGATTCAGCCTCCTCCGGGACGGATTGCGATCGTGGCGGACGGAAATTCTCCCGACCCGGACGACATCGGTGCCACCGCGGTGATGCTGGGGATTTTCAAAGGAGCTGGTCTCCGAGACAAGTTGGTTCATCTCTCGCACTCTTGCGACCTTGATCCATTTAAAAATCCTGGCAGCCAGGTCATCGATGCGAGCAATGAGCTCCGCCGCCAAAACAAACTCCACTCTCTTTGTGGGGAAGGCATTGGGTTCTTCGGTCCTTTCGAGAATTTGGCAAACTACTATAATTGTCGGACTTCGGTGGTGGGGGATTACAATGAGCAAGCGGTCAACGACTTGCGAGATGCTATCAATGCCTCGTCGGCGGAGGATCCGCTCTGGGTTATCGAGGCAGGAGAACCGGACGTCATCGGCTATGCCTTGCAGGCGGCAACGGCTTCCAAGAGACAGTTCGTGCATGTCATCTCCCATCATCCCGCCAACGACAACAGTGGCGACTTTTTCACTTGGCAGCAGATTTTGGACTTCGGAGTGATCGAGCATCAAATCGGAGACCAAAACGTGGGGCTGCAAGTGCTGATCAGCTCTGGACTTTGGGATTGGGCGGAGAATCATCCGACTCCGGGTATCGCTTGGATCTGGGACCAACTGGATTATGCTGAGAAGGATGGCGTGGTTGCTTTTCAGAACAACAAGTTCGATTGCTCGGATGCGGGGATGCTCTATTGGTGGATGACAGGTGGTCCTAACGGAGGCGACAATGCTTCCACTCCAGTTGAAATGCGGAGTTTACTACTAGATGAACCCTTGGATGTCGATTTTCCGGCTGCTCATTGGCCCCTGGACGAAGGCTCGGGAACATCTGCTGTAGACACTAGCGGGCGAGGCTTCAATGGGACTTTGCAAAATGGGGCGAGCTGGGGCAGTGATGCTACCAGAGACTCCTATGTCACCCTTGATGGCAATGATGATCGAATCTCGACGCTCTTCACCTATGCACTGTCGTCCACGGATGATTTCACCTGGGCTTGGTGGGCGAACCAACAAAGCACGGGCACGGCGGATAATGGAGCCATCATGGTGGGAAACCGCTACCCGCAACCGGGTGCGGGAGGGGATACCTTCGAATTTATTAAACTCACTCCCACTCATGGCCAGTTCTCAGCGACCAGTGATGTGGCGCAAATCGAGCGTTATGAATACGGAGCCCTGGCGCAGGGAACTTGGCACCATTATGCGATGGTGAAGTCCGGCCCGAGCTACCAATGGTATGTCGATGGCATCCCACAAGGCGTGCCAGTGACGATGAGTTATCATCAAACCGCGCCGCTCCCATTTTTCATCGGAGGAGATGACAACGGAACAGGAAAGCCTAATGAGCATTTCGAGGGCTTTATCGATGATGTCGTTCTGTATCAAAAGGCATTGAGCGAAGAAGAGATCGAACAGGTTCGAAATGGAATCTACGGTCCTGCGACACCTGTGGCTCCAGTGATCGAACTTTTAGCGGGCTGGGATACGTGGTCTAACGGAACCGCACCCACGCCTACATTTTTGGCCGACAATGTGAGTGCTTCGGTGGCCATCACTTCCCAAGGTCTAGCCTGGGGAGTGAACGATGAGCGCGGTGCGAGTATCGATGGCACGTGGGGCAACTTTGCGGGAGAACCTGCTGCCAGTGACCGAGTAGCTAGCCAAGAAAATCTCACTTTGTTCAACGCCACTACCGGAGGCACCCTTTCCTTCACTATTACCAATGAAGGCGCAACTGATTTGCTTTTGGAGGGCTTCCATTTCGACGCCTATGCCTTTCGACCTAAGGCCGCGAGAGTCTACAGTCTTCATATCCCGGACGGTGGCGGCTTAAGCTCGGGAAATGTGTTCACTTCGCCTGATGAAGCTCTCACTAGCGTCGGAGGCGCGTCCCGGAACGATGCCCACGATAGCATCGATATCTCCCTCAACGGTCTCGTGGACCAGACGCTTGCTGTAGGCGAATCCGTGGTATTTGAACTCTCCTTCTCGGGAGGAGCCGGAGATGGATCCGGGGGACACCACTTGTTTGTCGATAATGTGGCATTGACTCATTCCGTCAGTGCTGCTCCCAACACCGCCCCGGAGGTCGAAGCCGGGGCCGGGGCTTCCGTCACTTTGCCGGAGAGCGAAGTTCAGCTCGAAGGAGTTGCCAGTGATGAGGGCGCGATTGTGACCATCGTCTGGACTCAGGAAGCGGGTCCAGGCACAGCGAGTTTGAGTGATGTAAACGTCCTGAATCCTCTGGTCTCCAACTTGCAAGAAGGAAGCTACCTTTTCAGACTCACCGTAACCGATGACCAGGGAAGCTCAGCCTTCGACGAGGTCGCGATTCTTGTGCTCCCTTCCGACTATGTCGTTTGGGCGCGGGAGCAAAATATTCCCGAGGGCATGGATGCGAGCGAAGAAGGAGATCCGGATGGTGATGGTCGCAGCAATCGCTTCGAGTATTTGTTTGGTCTCAACCCGATGGAAAGTAGCTCTCTCAGCCCCTTTGTCACCGGACTCAAAAAGGATTCGGGGACGTTCCGATACACGCGACGGAATCCAAGTTTAACCGGAGTCTTCGACTATCAAATTTGGATTTCTGAGAACCTATCGAGCTGGATTCAGGATTTGACAGCGAGTCAAGAAACGGAAGAGGACAGGGAGCTGCAAGAGGTGTTGGTGACACTTTCGGAAGGAAATCGTTCCGAAGAAAAGCTCTTTGTCCGTATCGTTGCCGAGTAAGTCCTATTCGCGGCCGGGCTTAGGGACCATGGAGTTCCTTGAGAGGAAGAGAATTCCCGCGGTCGCAATCATTCTCGTAGCAAATTTCTGCCGAGTTGAACCGATAGAGAGTTTTTTCACTCAAGCTTTCATCTCAAAAATAAGAATCATTCCGTCTATTTGACGATGAGTCTCAGAATCTTGTCAGATGCTGTCAAAAAGTCGGAAGGTTAGCTAAAAATGGTGTTTGTAACTCGTATACGGGACGCGACAGGATTGCCCTCTTTACACAACCTTCTTTCCGGACGAGAGTAGAAAGGTCGGGAAAGACTTTTGGTCAGCACACCTACTCAAACTTTTAAATTAAATGAAAAATAAAGAACCATATTATAGTTCGAGCAAAACGGGAAATGCCCTCGCGGCCGTTTTCGCCTCTGGCGTTTTATCAATTTCGACGACCTCTGCGCAGGTGGTTGCTGGATTGGATACTTGGGACAGTACGACTGCTCCCACTGTTTCCGTCTTAGCTCCTGGCGTCACAGCGGACGCGAGCGCCTCTGCCGCCAATAACGGGGATGCTGTTAATTGGACCAACGCGGATGGCAGTGGTCGTGGTTCAAGCGATGATACCACTTGGGGAAGCTTTAGCACGGGTGTCCCAGCGAGCACGATCACTGATGTGGGACCTGCCAACTTTACTCTTACTAATGCCAAAACCTCAGGTGAGTTGACCTTAACCATCAACAATACTGGTGAAGGTGCTGTGGATTTGGATTTGGGTGCCTTCAACTTTGATGTCGTTGCCTTTCGTCCCAATGCGCCGCGCGATTATGAGCTGGAAGTTCTGGCTGGGAGTAGCATCACTGAGGGAATTGTTTTCACCTCTGAGCCCGACGCGATTACCAACCTAGGTGGCGGTCTTTCTGGTCACGGTCAGCATGACGAGGTCGATATCGATTTGACCGGACTTGCCGATTCGACTCTTGAGGTCGGTGGCACGGTCGTCTTTCAGGTGAGATTTACGGGTGGTACTGGAACTGGTTCGGGGGGGCATCACCTCTTCCTCGATAACGTAGCAGTGACCTTGGTTTCGACTCTGACAGACAAGCTAGCGGTCACCAGCGTTCCTGCTAGTGCGACCGTGGCGAGCGATTTTTCTGTGACTGTTCAGGCGCAGGATGCGAGCGGGGCCCCCCTGACCGTGTCCCAAGATACCGAGATTATTCTCACCCCTTCTGGTGGTGGAAATCTAGTTGGTAACACCGCAACAATCCTTGCCGGTTCCGACTCCGTGACTTTGAACTCCGTGCAATACGATGTCGCCGAGGATATCACCCTGACAGCTGCAGGTCTGAGTGGAGACGCACTTCTCATCAGTGACAACAGCTCCGTCATCAACTTCTTGGCTGGTGCTGCTACAGAACTAACGCTCGAAACCGAAATTGATGGTACTGGCTCGGTAGTAGGCGACGTGGATTCCTTCATCGGGAACCCGTTCGATGTGTTCGCCATTTCTCGGGACTCTGTGGGCAACTTCGTTGCTTTGGAAACGGGTGCTGCATTCTCGCTCATCAATGTCACCGACGACATTGATGCTGGCGATTTGGTTGACAATCTTGATGGGAGCGCGACTTTCACTCCTAATCAAAATGGCACTGCCAACATCTCCGCTACTTTGGCCGGATTTGATGATGCTGTTTCTGGTCTCATTACTGTTGCTCCGCTCGTGAATCGCTATGATGGCGGCACTAGCTCTTCGCCAAACTGGAGCACCAGCATCGTCTGGGAGGGAGATACTCTGCCTGCATTTGATAATCAGACAGACCTCTTCTTCTTCGATAACGTCATCACCCGGCGCAACAGTTTCTTGGGTGTTCCTTTGGATGGTATTCAAAAAACAGTTCGTTCGGTGACTTTCAATGAAGCCACTACGGGCAACTATATCGTGAGTTACACCCAAGCCGGGAGCAGCGCGGCTACCAACCTCATCTTCGACACCGACTCTGAAGTGGACCCCGTTGCATTCACCATCGACGCCATCTCTGAAACAAACGTGACCTTTGGTGCCTCCAACTCAAACCTTGATGTGGCAGGAAATGGCGTGCTCGCTGATGACTTGCTCGTGACTCATAACGGCACTGGATTCCTTCGCTTCAATACGGTCATCGAGGAGACTGGCGGTTCTTACGGAATTACCAAAACTGGTACCGGAACTTTGGAGTTGCTGGGAGCTAACACCTACACTGGCACGACCACAGTCAACGACGGTCTTTTAGTTCTGAGTGGCGATTCCATTAATGATAGCGCAACTCTGGCGATTGAGGGAACTGGACAGGTAGAGGTTACCGCAGGTGAAACTGAGAACGTGACCTCATTGCTGCTCGGAGGAGTGGCGCAAGCAGATGGAACCTATGGACCCACCGACTCGGGTGCTGACTTCATCGACGATGTGAACTTCACCGCGACTTCCGGACTCATTAACGTGGGCGCTCCTGTTTTCAACGCATACGAGACCTTCGTGTCTGTGATTGGAAATGCCGCTGACCGTGACGTCGAGGACGATCCTGATGGTGACGGAATCCCAAATGGCGTCGAGTTCGTCATCGGCGGAACTCCTCTTAATTCCAGCGATGTGGCTCTTCTTCCTACCGGACAGTTCGTGAACGCAGACGTCGGAAACGGCCCGACCGACTACATTCTGTTTACCCACCGTCAGGTTGATGGCTCCGATATCGTCCAGCCTGGTGTTGAGTATGAGTCAGACTTGGAAGCTGAATTCTGGACCTTCGCAGTTGACGGACTGACTGGAATTGTGGTCGTGACTACTGCCGACGGCTTCGAAGCTGGGGTGAGTCGCGTAGAAACCTACATTCCTGCTAGTCTCGCAGTTGATGGCAGAATTTTTGCCCGCATGACTGTTCTGGACCCATCATAGTCCTCTCTCAACTCTTCGTTTTCAAAGCCCGCATCGTGATAAACGATGCGGGCTTTTTTGTGTCTGATGACTCAAGCTTCCGATTGAAGCGGCTTGGTTTTTCGCTCGGTGAGTTGAGTTGGAGAAAAGCTTGGCTTGAGAAGAGGTGGCTGATTTGGGTTCATCACCATGGAGTGGCCTGAGTTTTTCAAATCATGCTTTCGGGAACGTTCAAAGCGTCTGTATCTCAGGGGGATTCGGATTGACGAAGCCAAGCCTCAATCCAGAGGTGATAGGGCTTTACAGGCTAGTTTGAGGTTTGACCCTTTCAATCGACTGCCAGCTGTCTTTTAGTCCTTATGCTCATTGAGGAGCTTCACGAACTCTTGGTAAACATCCGGCTGCTCTTTGGAAAGCTCCTTGGTCTCGCCGGGGTCGGAATCCAAATTGTAAAGTTCGACTGGTCCTTCCATGGTGTAGCGGACCGCCTTCCAAGGACCTCTGCGAGCGGCCTGATAGATTTCACCGATGATTCCAGAGTTAGGGTCACCAGCTTGTTTTCCGAACTCCCAGTAAAGAACGCGTTCTGGTATCTCCTCCGGTTGGTCAGAGAGGCGAGGAACGATGGAGACGCCATTGGTTTTGACCCGGGGCACCTTGTGAAGAGACACTCCCGAGAGCTCCGCGAAGGTGGGGAGGACGTCTGCAAAGGCCCACGGGGTGTCATCAATCCGACCGGTTGTGATTGCCTTTGGCCAAGAGGCAATCATGGGCACGTGGATTCCGCCTTCGTAGAGGTCACGTTTCATCCCTTTGTAGGGAGCGGAGGCCTGAAAGAATTCGGGGTCGGCACCGCCCTCATCGTGTGGACCATTGTCAGAGGTGAAAAAGATGAGTGTGTTTTCGGCCAAGCCCTGTTCTTCCAAGGTGGCCACAATCTGCCCCACATAGGCATCAAGCGCGGTAACCATTCCAGCGAGGGTGGCGTGGGGGTGCTCGACTTCCTCCGGATAATACCAAGCATATTTGTCGGAAGGGGTTCCCGTAGCCATACCAGTGTAGGCTTGTTGAGGGAACTTGTCCGAGTAGGGAGCGACGAACTCTTCCGGAGCCGCCAGTTCAGCGTGAGGGGAGGAGTAGGACAAAAAGACGAAGAAGGGGTTTTCCCGCTCTTGCTTCAAATAGCTAATTGTTTCGTTGGTGAAGAGTTCTTGGGCGTAGGCCCCCTTTTGGCCTCCTTCGTTTTCCTGAACTCGAATCTGCTTCCCATCACGCCAAAGGAAATGGGGATACTGACGATGGCCCTCAAGAATGGAATACATGCCATACCAAGTGTCGAACCCCATCGCCAGCGGATCGGTCACTCCCATCTGGGAACCGATGGAGTATTTTCCAAAGAGCGCGGTATCGTAGCCCGCATGCTTAAGAACGTGTGCCATCGTGACGTCGATGTCGCGCAGCTGAACGGTGTTGGAATTGTTCTCCATGAGCCGTCCATCCCGCCCTGTGAAAAGAGAAACCCGGGAAGGCGAACACACCGTGTTGCCAGAGTAGGCTTGCGTGAAGCGAATACCGTTCTCTGCCAAGCGATCTAGATTGGGGGTCTTGATAGGGGTGTCGCCATAACAGCCCAGTTGATTGTATCCAAGGTCGTCGGTCAGAATGAAAAGAATGTTAGGCTTTTCCTGAGCCGGGATTTGAGTGGTGATTGCACCGACACAAGCCAGAAGAATAGAGAAAAGCCGTCGAGTGTTTCGGGTTGAATTTTTCATCTTGTCGGAATGGTTCCATAGCCAGTATGGGTTGGCGATTTTTTCTTTCCGAACGTGTCCCTCAGAAATGTTTTTTCCACTTGTTTACGGACCTGCCATCCTGCCTGTCACCCTAATACGTGACGTGCATGCAAGGCCCGGCGGTCACTAGTCTCATGCTGGTTGATGGTGTATCGGAAAGTCCAAGGTGAAGCCGAGGTAAAGGCCAAGGCAGGTGCTGGTAAGTTTTGATGATGCGACGCAATTCACTTTTATGAGGGTTTTTCTATTTTTTTTAGTTTGGTTGCCATTGGCTTGTTTAGCTGAGCGAGTTCTTTTCGATGATTCTTGGACATTCAGCCGAGGGGACCATTCGGGTGCCGAGCAAATCGACTACAAGGATGACCAGTGGCGGAAGTTGGATTTACCGCACGACTGGACGGTGGAAGGACGATTCGAGCGTTCGCATACGACCACTGATCGTTGCGGCTATCTTCCAACTGGCGTCGCTTGGTATCGCAAAACGATTTCTGTTCCCAAGGAGTGGAAAGGGAAGCAGGTAGCGATTGAGTTCGATGGCGTTTTTAGAAACAGCACGGTGTGGGTTAACGGAACGGAACTCGGCACCCGTCCCTACGGCTGGATTTCGTTCGGCTATGATATCAGCGAACCCGTGACACAATCAAAGGAGATAACCGTTGCCGTCCGGGTCGATAATCAACGTCAGCATGCGGCGCGCTGGTATACTGGTTCGGGAATATACGGACATACTTGGATCCAAGTTCGGGAGTCTATTCATATTCCGACTTCGGGGGTGTGGGTGCGAACCAAAGGCAATGTGGTATCGATTGATACGGAGATTAAGAACGCGGGGTCTGACGAGAGGGAGGTCGTCTTGAAGTCAATCATCCTAGACAAGGATGGAAGGGAGGTCGCTCGCGGTGCAGCGGGACTCGTCGTGCAGCCAGCTCACATGAGTTCTGTGGCCCAAGAACTATCGATTGCGGAGCCCTCATTATGGGCACCTGAAAGTCCTTATCTCTACCAGCTAGTGAGTGAAGTCTGGTTCGAGGACGAGCTACAGCATCGTGAGGAAACACAGTTCGGAGTTCGTGATATTGAGTGGAGACCCGGCTCGGGGATGTGGCTGAATGGTCAAAATGTGAAATTGAGGGGAGTTTGCCAGCATCAGCACGGAGGAGCTCTGGGAGCAGCAGTTCCAGAGAAAATAATTCGCTATCGAGTCGAGCAGATGAAGGCGATGGGGTGCAATTCCATCCGCACTGCGCACAACCCACACACCCCCGAATTCTATCATATCTGTGATGAACTGGGCATCATCGTGATGGATGAGTTCGTTGATGGTTGGAACCGGAAGGCGCGACATGATTATGGTGCCCACCATTTCGCGGATTGGTGGCGGCGGGACTTGACCGACTGGATCAAGCGCGACCGCAACCATCCCTCGGTCTTTCTCTGGAGTGTTGGGAACGAGACTCATGGGGACGTGGGCAAGGACCTGGTGGCTCTGTGTCACAAACTCGATCCCACCCGTCCAGTGACTTCAGGTAGCTCGGCTTCAGAGGTGATGGATATCTACGGAATGAACGGAGGGAGCGAGAGCAAGGGATGGTTCGAGACTTTACCCAACGACCGCGTCTTTATTGGCACCGAGAATACTCATACTTGGCAAACACGTGGCTACTACCGAACGCAGACTTGGTATCGAGATGGCAAACTCGCGGAGGCAGTTGCGATTCCGAACCTCACAGAAGAGGAGATTTTCACCTTCGATTGGGCAGACAATTCCCAGCGTAGCAATCGAAAACAGTTTTACAAATCGAGCTATGATAACGCGACCGTGCGCTCTCCGGCACGCAGGATGATTGCCCAAATTCGCGACGTGCCAAACAATGCCGGAATGTATCGATGGACCGGGCATGACTATTTGGGCGAAGCAGGCTTGGCCAGTGGTGGCTGGCCTTTCAAGCTGTTTTCGGGAGGTGTCTGTGACCTCGCAAATTTTGAGAAAGACCTCTACTACCTCTATCAGAGCCAATGGACGAGTGAGCCCATGGTCCATATCCTGCCGCACTGGACCCATCCGGTGATGGAGCCGGGGACTGAGATTCCGGTTTGGGTCTACTCGAATTGTGAGGAAATCGAGCTTTTCTTAAATGGCCAGTCGCTGGGGAAAGAGAAGCCGGGAACGGAGTGGCAGGAAATGCAGTGCCAATGGCTGGTGCCGTGGACTGCAGGAGAACTGGTAGCAATTGGTTATCGCGATGGTCGAAAGCTGGCCGAGAAAAGAGTGCGGACTGCAAGTGAACCTACGCACTTGAGACTATCCATCGACGGGCTTCCGCTTGCGAAATCGGGAAAAGATATCGTCCAAGTGCGAGCAGAAACTTTGGATCGTAAAGATGAATTCTATCCCTATGGGGAAAATCGAATTTGGTTCCACCTGCAAGGTCCAGCTCGCATCAAGGCGCTTGATAACGGGAAGCCCAATGATGTGGAGCCCTTTCATGGAACGACGGATCGCGCCGCCTTTTTTGGTCTCGCCCGCGCTTATATCGAATCCGATGATGAGCGGGGAGACATCTCTTTGCTCGCAGGGAGTATCCTTGGAGACAAGAAGTTAGTGGTCTCTCCCAAGGTCCATATTTCAGTGCAGGAAATTCCGTTAAGGGGCAATTCAGAGAGACTGGACTATCAGATTTTCTACACCGTTGATGGCTCAGAGGCTTCGGTGAACTCGTCTCGCTACGAAGGTGGTTTTGAAATCGGTCTCGGGACAACGGTGAAGGCGGTAGTGATCAGCGAAGGACAGCCTGTCCTCCGAATGGAAGAGCGCTTTGCCAATGACGTTGGTTTATTGTGGGAAGGCGGGGGAGACGATGCTGGCTTTGGCGGAGAGCAAGCGGAATTGGCAGAGCTGGATGGCAGCCAGATATCCCGTGAGGGAAAGAACTACAACGGTTCAGCTTACGTCGATTTAGGTCGCAAGAAAGGCGGGGCCGTCGAGTGGTATCGGGAGAACGATGGCGACGTGAAGCAGGTCAATTTACTCGTGCGTTACAGTGGCAAGCCTGTCGATGGTAAACCGCTTCGGTTACGCTTAGATGTCAATGGTGAAGCCACTGACCACAGCCTTCCATCATCGGCCAACTGGGGTAAGCAATGGCGAACCAGCGAGATTCCAATCACATTGCAGAGAGGGGCGAATACGATTCGGTTGAGCGCGGGGGATGACCGTGGTCTCTACTTGGACGAAATTGATTTCCGTTAGATTTCCGGCTCTAGAAAGAACAAGTTTTCTTTCTCCTGCTACTTAGCAGCTTCTTTCAGCTGCGCAAATTGAGCTCTCAGGGTTGCAAGCATTTCGGCATGATCGGGATGGTCAATCAAATCGACTTCTTCGTGTGGGTCAGAGGGAAGGTGGAAGAGTTGTTCCACTTTCTGTTCGGGCCAGTAAAAGTACTTATAGTCTTTTCTAACAAGTGCTTCCGAAGCCGGGATGAAAGAGGCGTCCCGGAGGGTGGGGTGTTCATAGAAGAATTCTGTGCGCCATGCGGGCGCTTCTTCGGCAAGATAGAGAGGAGCCAAGTCTTTACCTTGCATTTCCTCAGGTGCTTGGATTCCTGCTGCCGAGAGAATGGTGGGAGCGAGGTCAACATTCAGAGTGAAGTCCTCGTTCACCATTCCGTATTTCGATTGTTCCATTCGAGGATCGTTGATGATCAGAGGTACCCGGATACTCTCCTGATGAGGATACCACTTATCGGCCAGGCCGTGTTCAGCATGGTAGTAGCCGTTGTCGGTGGTGAAAATCACTAAGGTGTTTTCGAGCACCCCTTGCTCTTCGAGCTTCGCGAGAACTCTGCCGCAAACCTCGTCTACCTCGGTGGCCAAGCGGTAATAATTCTTCATCATACGCTGGAACTTTTCAGGGGTGTCAAAGCGCCAAGTCCAGCGGTTACGGCCTTCGTTTTTTTCATCAAAAAAGTCAGGAAGGCGTTCCCATGATTCTTGGGTCGCATTTGTAGGCACTGGGATCGTGACATCTTGATAAAGCTTCATGCTGTGGGGCTGAGGCAGGAATTGGTCAGGATGATGGTCTTCGGCGTGCGTGGCGAAGAATGCCAGCGTCAGACAAAAGGGCTTGTCGTCAGGTCGTTCGCTCAGGAACTCCATGGCATCGTTTTCGTTACGCTTGGTGACATGGACTTGTTCGCCATCAACTTCATACCAATGTTTGCCCGAGTATTCGCGAGCGAAGTCAAATTCCTTCGAAGGGATTTTCCCATTGTGCCACTTGCCAATGTGGCCAACGTGATATCCGTTTTCCCGCAGAAGAGCGGGGTAGGTTTCCTCGAAGGGAGTCTCCCACATTCGGAAGTTGCGACATCCATGACGAGACATCCACTGTCCAGTATAGAGGGATGCTCGACTCACTCCGCAAATGGCCGTGGTGACGCAGTTCTCGGTAAAGCGCACTCCTGTCCCAGCCAGTTTGTCTAGATGTGGCGTCTTCACCACGGGATTACCCGCTATGCCCAGCGTGTCGTGCCGCCAGTCGTCGGCGTAGAGGACGATCACGTTGAGAGGTTTATCTTCGGCAGAAGCGAGACCGATGAGTGCGAGAACGAGGGGAAAAAGAAAACGTTTCATGTTTTGGATGGATGAAGGTTAGAGTCTTACGTTCTTGATTCCAAGCTCTGTTCAAAGAACTTCCAAGAATGCGCGCTTTTTGCGGGATGGGTCTCTCTAGTGTGTGGATTCGTCTCACAAAAAAACACCCGACCTTTTCAGGCCGGGTGTCGGGTTAATATCTGAACTTAGGAAGTTTTCCCTAGAATGCGCGCAGCAGGTTACGGGCACCGAGAACGTTGCCAAGGCCTTGACGAACATCGCGGGTAGTGTTCACGGCATTACGACGCTTCACCGATTCGGTGTAGACGTTTTCACGCTGGACTCCCTGTTGTTTGTAATACTGATTGCGCTCGGCGTCAGAGACAAGGCCGTCACCATTGTAATCAGCAACAGAAGCGTTCTGCATCGACGCACAGTTGGCGAGCAGCATGAGAGGAAGGACTAGAAGTACTTTTTTCATCAGGTTATTGTGGTTGTTTGTTTAGTAAAAATAAGGGAAGCCAATCTGGCGGCGATCAAGACCGTAATCGACCGCGTCACGAGTATTGACGTTGGGTGCAGGGCTGGTGGTGGTTGGTGCCTGACGCTCGACCGATTCTACATCTGCGCGAGGAACCATGCGCTCGGTTCCGGTGCCGTAGGGAGTATTGCATGAGGCCAAGGCAAGCCCGAGAATGGCAAGGAGGCTGTTTAAGGTTTTCGTTTTCATGTATTTGATAGCTTGAATTTTTTAATAGTAATTAGGACGGGCATAGCCATGAAAGGCACCGAAACGATTATCGAGGGCCACGCCGACGTGCGGCGGGGGCTCGTAGGCTTCGACGTATTCCGTCTCAGTTTTATTCTCCCTCGATGCCTCGGAGGTGGGGAGGGAGAAGTTTTCGGGAACGATTCCACACGACGAAAGCCCCGAAAGGGCAGCGAAAGCGAAAACGAGGATGATGGGGGTATCTTTCATAGCTTGAGAAGGTTAGAGAACTCAACCGGAGTTCGTCGACTCGTTTTCCAAAAAAGTTTCCCCTAAAATCGTCGTAGAACGGTGTCCGTCTCGAAACGCTCTTCAGTTTGAGGGTAGTCGAGGGTATAATGGATGCCGCGACTTTCCTTTCGGCGAATAGCGCAATCGATAATCAGAGACGCACACGCAACGAGATTGCGCAGCTCAAGAATATCGGGATTGACGCGGTGCCCCCAATAGAATTCACGCACCTCTTTCTTCAAATTACGCAATCGGGTGGAAGCGCGACGAAGACGATTATCTGTTCGGACGATGGAGACATAGTCCTGCATCGTGCGCCGGAGCTCGTCCCAATTGTGATAGATATTCACCAGTTCATCAGGTGGGGCCGTATCGCCAAATTCCCAATCGGGGATATCGGGGGAGGGAAGAGTGTCTTTGCCGGGCGGATAGAGGCGAAGGATTTCTGCGAGAGCACGCCGGGCCATCACGTTCCCTTCTAACAAGCTGTTGGATGCAAGGCGATTCGCGCCGTGAAGTCCCGTGCAGGCTACTTCCCCAATAGCGAACAAACCGCGAATGGTAGTCTTGCCTTCAATGTCCGTTTGGACGCCGCCACATTGGTAATGGGCTGCAGGGACCACCGGAATGGGTTTTGTGGTAGCGTCATGACCAAAGTCTAACAGAGTTTGGTGGATGAACGGGAAGCGCTCAATAAAGCGGTCGCCGAGGGATTGCACATCGAGGAAAACGCAGGGAGCCCCCGTTCTCTTGAGCTCGTGGTCAATGGCGCGGGCGACAATATCTCGGGGGGCGAGCGAACCGCGCGCGTCATGGTCTTTCACAAATTCATGACCTTCCGCATTGATGAGCGTGGCACCTTCGCCACGGACCGCTTCGGAGACGAGGAAAGAGCGCGCTTCCACCCCAGTTGCTCCAGGATTGTAGAAGCAGGTAGGATGGAACTGCACAAATTCCATATTGGCCACCGTTGCTCCGGCCCGCCATGCCATCGCCAGTCCATCACCAGTCGCCGAGTCTGGATTGGTAGTATAGAGATAAGTTTTGCCACAGCCGCCAGTTGCGAGAATGACCCGGTCGGATCGAAAAATCCGGACCTCGTCTTTCGTCTTATCAAGGACGTAGGCTCCCAAGACCCGGTCCTCAGTCGCGGAGCCCAGTTTGGCGGTCGTGACGAGGTCGATGGCAAAGTGGTCCTCAAGAAGGGTGAGGTTCGGCGTCTTACGCGCGGTCTCGACGAGAGATTCTGCGATTTCTCGTCCCGTGGTGTCCTTAGCATGAAGAACTCGACGCTGGGAGTGACCGCCTTCTTTCCCAAGCGAGTAACGATCCGGATCATCCTCATCGCGGTCAAACTCTGTGCCCCATTCTACTAATTCCTGAATTGTCTCCGCAGCTTCCGCGAGGATGGTGCGGGTCGCTTCTTCGTCGCAGAGCCCGGCGCCCGCATCGAGGGTATCGGCTAAGTGTTTTTCCAAGCTATCGCCTGGTTCACGGAGTTCGGGCGGCAGAAGAGCCGAGATGCCGCCTTGAGCCCAAGCAGTGTTGGAGTTGAGGAGTTTTCCCTTGGTGATGACGGTCACGGAACCGTGCTCCGCAGCCTTAATGGCAAAGGAAAGACCCGCGATACCGGAGCCAAGGACAAGGAAGTCAGTCATAGAGTGGGAGGACGCCCACTTTAGCGGACTTTACGGAAGGGTAACGAGAAATCTTTTTTGAAGAGTGAAAGAACGAAACGCGCATCAGATCTCAAGCCGTCACGGTAGGGTCGTTTTGACAAAACGACCGCGAACGGTGCTGAAGCGTTGACGAAAGGAGTGGCTTGGATGCGATAAATGCCTTCCAAACAGAAAAACCACGTATGGACCATTTATCAAATGGCCCCTACCCACGGAAGGGCTCTGTCGGTAGGGTCGTTTTGACAAAACGACCGCAAACGGTTTTGAAGCGTTG
>CAZGXV010000010.1:50660-61468 GCA_964529725.1 uncultured Roseibacillus sp. | reverse complement strand
CGGGAGGGGGTGTTCCCGAGTTTCGGGCTTTGCCTCGGGTTGCGGTCGTTTTATCAAAACGACCCTACCACCTCACGCCGACGGCAGACCTTTGCTTCTTTTCGGCCAGAGTAGGATTGGGGATTAAGCTTCCCTTTTGGGCGGGATCACCCACGTAGAGCAAACGCGATCCCGCATCGAGCAAGGCTCCGGTGTTCTCCAAAAAATCCATTCCAATAATCCCGTCCACCACGCGGCCATTCTGGTCGCTAAAGTTCTTTCTCACCACCGGCAAAGGAATCACCGCGACCTGAAACTCGGTCACCATGAGACGGTCAAAGACAATGTTCTCAAACATTGCTGCCCGCGCGGCGGCGTTGTCACCGGAGGCATCAATGATGCGCGCCGAGCTGGCCTGGGTCTGCAAACCCAGCAAGCGAGCACTCTCAGCCGACAAAACGGAAACTTCTGCGCCAGTATCGACAATCCAGGTCACCAGTCGACCATTCCACTGCGACTCCAAGACGAGGTGCGGCAGGCTCTTGGCTGGCCGAAGATGAAGAGTATTGAATCCCAAGCCTCGTCGCTCTCCCAAAGGTCGAATTCCTCGTGGACCCGCATTCTGAGCTCCTCGACTCGGCACCCACATGCGCCCGCTGTGAAGATCGACGAGGGCTCCCAAAGCCTCGAGAGCATCCAAACCGACCTGACCATCATAACGCGAGGTAGCGGTGGTCCCTAAAGACTCGTTCGCGAGCATGAAGGGAAACGGCAGCGCGGAAACCGGGCCTGCTGATAGCACGCCTAAGCCGACCCGCGAGGTGATCGGACGTCCGAGCGCTCCGCGAGAAATCACTTTGGCATTCTGGTCGATGCGCAGCTTGAGCTTAGGCTCGAGACTGGTATCGAGATCAGTGGAATTAGCCCCGGAATCAATCAAGAGTTCCACCGCTTGCCCATTGACGAGAAACTTACCTGAATAGCGCGAATCACGACTGATTTTGGCCAGGGGAAGCGAAGTATACCCCAACGCCGTCAACTTTTTCTCACGTAAGCCACTGGGCTTACCGAGGCCAGATTCTCCTGTGCGATTGCTACTACAAGCCGCGAAAAAGAGAAGTGGAAGGAGGCAAAGAAGGTGGTGGCGGGCTTTCAGAAGCATAGTGATGGGGAAATCTACCCGCCTAGGGCGGAAATGTTGCAGAGCTTATTCAGCAAAAAGAGCGTCGCCAAGCAAGCCCAGCGTCTGAAAGACCGCGTCCGCCTGCGAAAAATCACTCACTGTGGTGATACGGTTGGGGATGGCGTAAGCCTTCATTCCCGCTGCTTTTGCGGAGAGAACTCCGTTGAGCGAGTCCTCAATCACGAGACAACTTTCCGGATCGACAGCCAAGGTCTTGGCAGCGGCGAGATAGAGATCAGGTGCGGGCTTGATACGTGGCGCATCACCGCGACAGGTCACGTTTTCAAAGAAGGAGGCCAAATCCAACCGCTCCAACCAACCGTCAACCCAACGGTGAGAAGACGAGGATACGACTCCCAGACGACACCTTTCCGACAGGAATGCCAGCAACTCGCGAGCGCCCTCCACAGGGCCTTGTCCGCTCAATTCGCTTTCGATCTCAACCTGTCGCTCAGCATCCATGCAGGGCCAATCGAAGGTCTCTCCTGTCAATTCCTCCAGGTGCGCTTGGGGTGACCAGGTTGCAAAATCCGAACCAATGCATTGCACATAAACTTCGATGGGCAGTTTTTGGCCGTAGCGTTGAAAAGTACGCACCCAAGTTTGATAGATTGTCCACTCGGTATCAACCAAAGTGCCGTCAAAGTCGAATAGGATCACTTCAGGAGACATGGGTAGGGAGAGGGCGTTTGGCTTTGGAGGTCGTCACGAGAAAAATGATGGCTAGAATCAAGGTGCTAAATCCAAGGATGCCAGCGATGATCGCGCCTAGCATTTTGCCAAAGATATTCCCAAAGCTCTCCGCGAACGAACCTTCGCTCAGAGAGATGAGGCGCTCTTGCCCGATTGGCGCGGTCACCGTGAGTTCATAGTCTCCGGCCTTTGGCACTGCGAAAGTACCCACTCCCGCCTTCGAAACCTTCAATCCGCTCACGTTGAGATTACCCCGGGAGGGCGAGAACGGCACCGTCGCAGACGAGCCCATTTCCCGTAATTCAAAACCATAGCCCGACGGCAGCGAAGCATCGTGATTGACCACCTTGTCGTTGTGAAAATCCTGATAATTATGCCAGAGAGTGATAGTCCCAACTTCCTCGATGGGAAAAATCGCTGAACCAGGTGCCTCCACTTTGGCTAAGTTCTCATTGGCGGTCTCCGGAATCGATTTTACAAAACGAAAGATGAGAACCAGCGCAATGAGCCAAAAGGCCGCAGTCAGGCAGAAAAAGACAACTGCTTTCTTCATGGCAAGACCCTGACTTCCCTCCGACCTTTTCGCAAGGTTAGTCCAAACCCAAATCCTTTCGGAAGAAGGCGATAGTCTTTTCCAAGCCGTCGGCCAACGCGACTGTCGGCTCCCAATTGAGCTCCCGTCGTGCAATCGTGATGTCGGGCTTGCGCTGCTTAGGGTCGTCTTGGGGCAACTCTTGAAAGACCAGCTTGGATGTTCCCCCCACCTGCTTGAGCACCTCCTCGGCTAGCTCCAACATTGTGAACTCGCCCGGATTCCCAATATTCATCGGGAGAGCATAATCACTCTCCATCAAACCCATGAAACCCCGAATCAAATCATCGACGTAGCAAAAGGAACGGGTCTGGGTGCCGTCTCCATAAATAGTGATGTCCTCTCCCTTCAGAGCTTGCACGATGAAGTTGGAAACTACGCGTCCATCTTCCGCATTCATGCGCGGGCCATAGGTGTTGAAGATGCGCACGATACGAACATCGACCCCGTTCTGGCGGTGGTAATCCATGAAGAGGGTTTCCGCACAGCGCTTCCCCTCGTCATAACAAGAGCGAATACCAATGGGATTGACGTTCCCCCAGTAGCTTTCGGGCTGGGGATGGATTTCCGGGTCGCCATAGACCTCCGAAGTTGAGGCTTGAAAGACGCGCGCCTTCGTCCGTTTCGCTAATCCCAGGCAATTGATTGCTCCCATCACCGAGGTCTTGATCGTCTTGATGGCATTGTATTGATAGTGCGGCGGACTGGCTGGGCAGGCCAAATTGTAGATGCGGTCCACCTCGACCTTGAAGGGCTCGATCACATCATGGCGCATGAGCTCAAAATTCGGATTGCCAAAAAGATGAGCTACGTTGGCCTTCCGCCCGGTGAAGTAGTTGTCGAGACAAACCACGTCGTCACCCTGTTCCAAAAGCCGATCAATCAAATGAGACCCCAAAAAACCCGCACCACCAGTTACTAATACTCTCATGGCCAGCGCTTACCAAAAGGCCAAACTTTTGACCAGTCTTAACAAAAAAGCCTGACCTTCCAAAAAAACGGCCTAAAAAAACGGCCCTTGGTTACCCAAGGACCGTTTCACCATACACACATGACAGCCAATAAATCTAGTTTGCGGTGGCTTCGATAGCGCCATCACCTGCTTTGTCGGGATGCTTGCGGCGTCGTTCCATCGCTTCTTTCACTCGCTCGGTTGCCTCGTCGGCAGCCTTGGAGCCATCGCTTGCGCCTTTTGCCACTGATTCCTTCACGCCTTCGGGCACAAATTCATGAGCAAAAGTACTCGCGAAGCTACTCCCATAGGCCAATCCGTAGGCGACGTCGTTGAGCAACTCTCCCAAAGATTGTTTCACCTTAGGGGCTGCTTCTTTTGCTTTTCGACTCGCCTCTTCGACAGCCGACTTGACAGCATCGTCCAGACGCTCGAACGAGCGCTTGGACTCAGGAGCTGCGTTTTTGTCAGTTGATTCTTCGTTCATCATTTTTTTTGCTACAGGTTGAAGCGTTGCCGCCTCCCTTTTTTGTTCGCTCTATTAAACGCCAGCTTTCCCATTTTACTCACTATAATTGGACCTGTCTTTTGTAACTGCCGCTTTGCGTTGGAAATCAGCCTTGTGGAGACTTTTGTGTCGCCTTACGTCGAAATTTTTTTCCGACTCATTGAATACATTGCGCTTTCCCTCGGTCCTAGCTTGCGAACCTCAACCGAAAAGAAAGGAACCAGACTACGATGAAAAAATTACTCGCTACCCTTGCCGCCGCCCTGGTCGGCTTCGTTGCCACTCCCAATACCGCAGAGGCCGGTGTCCACATCAGTATCGGCTCGGGATACACCTACGTGAGCGGACGAGCGAGCTGTGGCTGCCCCATCTACACCAAGCGCGTTGTCCGTGGCTACGATGGCTACCGCCGCCCCATCTACAACTACTATCGCCAACCCTTCCGCTGTGGTTGTCGGACCACTTACCGTCCTCCGGTGCGCCATCACTCCTCACGCCATTATGTGAGCCCCCGCTATACCAATAGCCGCGGTCGGGACTACCGAAATCACGGAAACCGTGGACGCTATGTGACCCCGTCACGCGCACGGAGTTCACGTCACTGACGTTAAGATAACCGTTGGGCCGTGCGCCTGACTCTACTTTGGAAAAAGGGATCCTTTCGCGGGGTCCCTTTTTCTTTTTTGTAAAGAACGCTGGTCGTGACCCGTTGCTACTGAAGCTATGCTCCGCTGCCTCACTCTTTTCCTTATCCTGCTTCTTCCCCTGCCCGCTAGCCAGACTGACGAAATTATAATCGCAGTCCAACGAGCCATTGAGAATGATGACTCTTTTTCGGAAATCGAAGAGAGCCTCGAACAACTCTCGGTCGCCGAGCTCAAGAACCTCTCTCAGACCTTCGAAACCGCTTGGGGGAGCCTCGAGAAACGCTACCTCCAGAACTATCGCACCTACGTCAGCTCGCAGTTTAAAGGATCCGCTCGCAATGACAACCGAAAGCGGGTGAGGGAGCTGAGGGAAAGCTTCCATGAAATTCGGGTTCTCGCCGAGGGGGCGATGAAGCCTAAGCTGAAGGAAATCTCCATGCCTGCTCTTATGGAATTGCGCACAATTCTGATGCCCGAAGCCAAAGACCTTCTCGCGCAGGCCCCGGAAGCACTTCAAGCCGAACACAAGCTGATCCATGGTCTCGCAAAATTCCGCGATCTTCTGCAGGGGCATTCCGTTTCCGTCGGAGCCGAAGACAGCCCTGGCCAGCTCAAGATTGCAGAACAAGAAATCACCGCCGAATTCCAAGCTATTGATCGCAAGGGTCTACGCGTGATTGCCAACAACGACAAAATCGCCGCTAAGGCCGAAGTGCCCGAACTTGAGCGCCGTGGTATCCGCGAGCTCAACGAGTGGCGCCTGCTCCTCGACCAAAATGCGCTCGAGCTCGATCCCAAGCTCTGTGATGCCAGCCGCGGGCATTCGCAGGATATGTCCGAAAAAGGCTTTTTCGCTCATGACTCCCCCGTCCCCGGCAAGCGCACTCCATCGGACCGCGCTCGGCAGGCGGGCACTTCCGGCGGCGGCGAAAATATCTACATGGGCTCTACCGAGCCCGAAGCGGCCAACAAGGGCTGGTTCTTCTCGCCCGGACATCATAAAAATATGTTCCGCCCCGGCTACAAAACAGTGGGACTAGGTCAGTTCAAACGCCACTGGACACAAATGTTCGATTGAGAATCCGGTCTAAAGGCTTGAGATTCCCTGCCAGCCGACGAAGCTTGCCCAGACACCGACTGTATGAAAGTTCTCCTCACCGCCCTCACCCTTTGCCTCACCCCTCTTACTTTTTCTCAGGAAAAGGCCCCGGCCGTGTTCGATGGCTACCTCACCCCCGACATGGCGGTGAAAGGTGAAATCGTCGCCGTTGTTCCTCCTGAGGAGATCGAAAAATACATCAAGAAGGTCGACAAAGTAAGGGTCAACGACCCGGAGTGGTTCGAGGAATATTCCAAGAAAGCCCTCCCTGGGATTCCCCTACCCTATCATGAGAAGCTCGGTCTTTCTAAAACTGAATACGAGGAATATCTCAAGCTCTGGGACCAGCGCGAAATGAGAGTTCTCCCCCAGGGCGAGCTGGTCATTCGCTTGGAAAAGAAAGGTGACAAGTGGCGCATCCGGGCGACCGGGCAAGCCTCCGAACTCACCACCATGTTCTACGACCCCAAGGCCGACACCTTTACCACCACCAGCGGCGTCCTCAAGCGTATCGATGACATTGATGCCGACAAACGAAGCATCCTAGGTGCATGGACTGGTAAGGAATGGAAGATGGAAGTAGACGACGGCTTTGGAATCACCAAGGAAAACCTTGCCGTCGGAAAGCTTGCAGACGGCAGCTACGGTCTCATCGTCTACCGCATCCAAGAGGTCTCCGACACGGGTCGCAAACTCTTCGATAAGAGCATGGTCATTCGCTTCGTGGTGAAGAGACCCTAACAAATCCAAACGGTGAAAAAACACCCCCCACGGCGTCTCTCGCGATGGCTGGTCCGCGGCGGACTTGCGGTGGCCATCCTTCTCCTCGTGGTCTTCGCGGGCAGCAACCTCTTTCTTGTTAGTAAACCGGGCCGGGAGTTTCTCGAAAAGAACCTTAACCGCCGCACCCAGGGCCTCAGTTGGCAAATCTCGGGTGCCAGTTGGTCTCCTTGGAATGGCATCACCGTCAAAAATCTCAGCGCTAGACTGCGGTTGCCTGATCAGGCCAGTGAACCCAATCTCCTCCCGCTCGTGACTTTACGCGAGGCCGAATTGAAACCGTATTGGGGTCAATTGATGCGCGGAAAGAAACTCTTTCGCGAGGTGGTGGTGAATGAACCCGTCATCAACCTCCCTGTTGAATACCTCGTCACTATCAAACCCGTTCAGCCCACCCCCCAACCAGCCAAAAAACCAAAATCCCAAGCAAAGCCCAAACCAAAACCGAGCGTCCCACAGCCTCCTCAGAAACAGACACCCAAACCCGCACCCGAACCGCAGGCAAAACCAAAATCGAAGCCGAAGCCGAAGCCAAAGGTAGAGCCTGTTACTCCTGACGAAAAACAGTTCTGGATTCGCCTCCGCAAAGCCAAGCTTCGCCTCTACTCGGTCAAGCTGGGCACGGCCATCGACATCCACTCTCTCAATGCCAATCTTCCGCTGGCGGGCCCCGAAACTAAAGGTGATCTCAGCTGGCAGAGCATCACCCTCGACGGTCAATCCCTTCTCGGCAAGACCTCTCTCCCCATCGAGTGGAAGCACCCCAATTGGACGCTGCCCAATCAGATCCTCACTCTCGGCCTCCCTCACCTCGCAGGCGAACAAGTCTCCGCACCCTCACTGAAGTTTCAGGTAGGAGGCGTCTTTTCTCCTCGCAAGCGAACGCGCGACTTTCGCTTCAACGCCTCCCTTCCTGCGCAGCCTATTCCCGATTATCTTATCCATGACTCGACTCGATTTCACTTCCGGGCCCAATCCTTCGCGGCCAACTTTTCGAGCCGGGGTCGCCTCATCGAGCCCGCTAGCTGGCGGGTGGACAGTGCGGCGAGCATCAATGAGATTCAAGTTTTCTCAGAAGTGCGCGGACAGCATTTCCACTTCGATAGCGCCCGTGCCAACTTGAAGCTTCAAAATGCCACCCTCCTTCTCCCCAACTTTTCCATCCTCTCTGAAGAGCTCTCCCTCATGGGCAACGGGCAACTCCATCTCGGCGGCTATCTCCTCGCCGTCGCGCGTGTCGTAGCCGCACCCGAGCACTCCGACCGCATCACCAAGATCGCGGTTGGCAGCCTCATCAATCGCGGGTGGTCTCGCTCTTGGTTGAGTCCATTGGAAACGCCGGATCGCTATTACCGCGACCTTCACTTCGAGGGTTTCCTCCCCAATGCTGTAGTCAATACCGGAAAGCGTGGAGCCTTCGTCCCTCTTCCTGATGTCATTCGACTCTTGCGCAACTTTACGAATGGGGAGGTCAAAGAAGAACTTCCCAAATCCTCATGAGAATCATTGCTGGTAGCCACCGTGGTACGCGCCTGAAAGAACCTGCCAACGTCACCCGTCCCACGTCTGACCGCGTACGCGAAGCGATCTTCAACGTCTTGCGACACGTCATTCCGGAGGCCCGGGTGCTCGACCTCTTTGCCGGAACCGGGGCTCTTGGTCTCGAATCCCTCTCCCGTGGTGCCGCGAGCTGCCTTTTCGTCGAAAACGATTCCCAGGCCTTGCGATGCCTCCATCAGAATATCGCCCATACCAAATTCACGGAGACCAAAGTCCTCGAGGCCGACGCTTTGCGCTTTCTCGAAAATCAACGTCACCCCGCGCTCTTCGACCTCATCTTCGCCGATCCTCCTTATTGTCGCCAAGGAACTCCCGACTTGGCGAGCCCGCTTCTCGCCAAGCCTCTCCCTCTTGCCAAAGGCGGCATCTTGGTGCTCGAAGTGGAAGCCGAACGAGTCTCCCCGGCTGACCTTCCTCATCTCAAACTTTTGAAGCGAAAGAACTACGGGAAAACCTCTATCCTCTATTTTGAGGAATCTAGTAGCCCGTAATCTTATTACGTAATCTAGACTTTACGGATTTCTTAAATTTTATCAGTTTTGAAGGTGAGTGCTGAAAAACGCTCACCCGGACCTCTCGCACTAGCGATGGGCTTCAACAACAACGACGACTGATGAAAAGCTCTCGCCTCTCCACTCGCGCCCTTTTAGTCACCCTCGCCATCGCGGCCACTGGTGTCTCTCCTGCCAACTTCATTTTCTCTGGAGATTTCACGAAAGGGGAAGGTCAGATCGAACTCGCAAGCGACCTCAACTTTAACGTTGTGACCAACGGGTTCGTCGGCATTGTCGCTCTTGACGACATCGTGACCTTCGACGGTTCCTTCAACCAACAGGCGAACGCGCTCCCCATTTCTTTATTACTCAACTCCAATCCCATCTCCAATGGACCGTTGGATTTTACCGATAATCTCAATCAAATTGTCGGCGACCTCGACTCGAGCGATGGCACCTTCCAACTCGACTTTGTCGACGAGTTCGAAGTTCTCATTGGCGACATTGTCACCCTACAGGCTGGCACTTGGAGTAATTTAGGAGGCCCCGATTTCAACCCCGACTACAACACCGTCGGCACTCACAACGGCAAAGTCCTTCTCACCGAATTCAATGGCCTTACCCTTGCCGAGATCCAAGGTGTTCCGGAGCCCACCACCCTCGGTCTTTTGGCTATTAGCCTTCTGAGTCTCGCTCGCCGTCGTCGCTAGCCATCGTCGCTAGTCCTCTCATTTCGGAGCGGTCGGTGTCAGTCTGGGAAGACGAGTCAGCCCCCTCCTCGGATCGTGCCCATCTGGGGTCTTTCTTCGGTAATCTAACGGGATTTTGCCCGCCTTTCGGCTGCAACGATTCCAAATCCCTCTTCTGGACAAAGCCATGGAAGGTCGTAGCCTTTCTCCTAGTTAATTACTGCAATGTCCGACAATCCATCCGAAACGCCGAGCAACGACCCCGTCACTCCCTTTCCTACCGGAAATCCCGTCTCCTCCGAACCGACTCCGGCGGTTGCGACTCCTCAGCCCACCAGCGCTGCCGTCTCCGACAATTCCTCCAAAGCCGATCTACCCGAGGACGATGTCGAAGCGATCAACCAGCTCGGCAAGACCTACCAGAGCCTCAAGGCAGAGCTCGGCAAGGTTATCATCGGACAAGAGGAGGTCATCGAGCAACTAAGCATCTCCCTCTTTGCTGGCGGCCATTCGCTTCTGATGGGTGTTCCTGGCCTTGCCAAGACCCTCCTCGTTTCCTCGGTTGCCGAAACCCTCGATCTGAGCTTCTCCCGTATCCAGTTCACTCCCGACCTCATGCCCGCCGACATCACCGGCACCGATATTATTCAGGAATCCGGAGTGGGCGGCAAACGCGAGTTCGAATTCATCAAAGGCCCCGTCTTTGCCAACATTGTCCTCGCCGACGAAATCAACCGTGCGCCCGCCAAAACACAATCCGCGATGCTGGAGGCGATGCAGGAAAAGAAGGTCACCGTCCTCGGCAAAACCTACACCCTCGACAAACCCTTCTTCGTCCTCGCCACCCAGAACCCCATCGAGCAAGAAGGCACCTATCCGCTCCCCGAGGCCCAGCTTGACCGCTTCATGTTCCTCATCGAGGTGGACTATCCCTCGGCCAGTGAGGAAGGCCGCATCGCGCGCGAAACCACGGGCAAGGCTCCCGAAACACTCTCTCACCTCATGAACGGCGAACAAATCAGTGCCTACCAAAAGCTGGTCCGCCGCGTTCCCGTCCCCGACCACATCTACGACGACGCCGTCACCCTCGTGCGCCGAACGAGGCCCAATACCGAAGAAGCTCCCGAGTGGATCAACGAGCTCATCGGCTGGGGTTCTGGCCCCCGCGCCATCCAAAACCTCGTCCTCGCCTCCAAGGCCCGCGCCGCCCTCCATGGCAGCTACATGGTTCGCCGCGAAGACCTCCTCGCCGTCGCCGGTCCCGTCCTGACCCACCGCGTCATCCCGAACTTCGCCGCGGAGTCGCAAGGGATGACTTCAAAGAAGATCGTGAAGCGTCTCTTAGAAGAACTCGACGAGTAATGGCTTTAGAATCCAGAGTCCAGAATCCAGAGTCCAGACCTTCTGTTCGGAGGTCTGACCACAACTTTGAGAATCTAGAGGTCTGGAAACGCGCGAGCAGGCTGGCTGTCGAGGTCTGCGTGGATGTTAGTGGAATTGGACGAGTAAGATGATGCGAGAATCCAGAGTCCAGAATCCAGAGTCCAGACCTTCTGTTCGGAGGTCTGACCATAATTTCGAGAATCTTGAGGTTTGGAAGCGTGCCAGCAGGCTGGCTGTCGAGGTCTGCGT
>CAZGXV010000010.1:43673-50560 GCA_964529725.1 uncultured Roseibacillus sp. | reverse complement strand
TCGAGAATCTTGAGGTTTGGAAGCGTGCCAGCAGGCTGGCTGTCGAGGTCTGCGTGGATGTTAGTGGAATTGGACGAGTAAGATGATGCGAGAATCCAGAGTCCAGAATCCAGAGTCCAGACCTTCTGTTCGGAGGTCTGACCATAATTTCGAGAATCTTGAGGTTTGGAAGCGTGCCAGCAGGCTGGCTGTCGAGGTCTGCGTCGCTTGGGAAGAGTCGACTAACTTTCCTCTGAAAGACCAAATTCGCCGCTCGGCCATTTCAATCCCTTCCAACATTGCCGAAGGTGCCGAGCGAACGACAGACCGCGACTTCTCGCGTTTTCTCGACATCGCCAAGGGCTCCTGCGGCGAACTCCGCACCCAACTGCAGCTTCACAAAGGCATCTGCCGCGAACTCTCGCGCGACCCTTTCCAAGGAACCGACGCCATGATCTCCGAATCCAAGGAAATCTCCAAAATGCTCGGCGGCCTCATCAAACACCTCAACGTCCCCGCAAGATAGGCACCCTAACACCACCACATGTTCTCAAAACTTCCAAGCCATCCTTCAACCCACACCGCAAAGGTCTGGACTCTGGATTCTGGACTCTGGATTCTCCGCTCAAGTTAAAAGATGCACGACTTTCTCGATCACAACCTCCTCGCCCGCCTTTCCGCCCTCCCCTTGGAGTCACGGCAAGCGATGATCGGCAGCGTGGCCGGCAAACACCGCTCACCCCACCGGGGTTCTTCGGTCGAATTCGCCGAATACCGCAAATACGTTCCCGGCGACGACACCCGTCGTCTCGACTGGAAAGCGTTTGCTCGCTCGGACCGATTTTACATTAAAGAGTTCGAAGCCGACACCAACCTGCGCGCCTACTTCGTGGTCGATTCCTCGGGCTCGATGAACTTTGCCAGTGGCGAAACCGATACCAAGATTCAATACGCCCGCCGCCTGGCCGCCTCCCTCGCCTACCTCCTCGTCAAACAAGGAGACGCCGCCGGACTCTCGGTGTGCAACGACAAGATTCACCTCGAAATCCCCCCTTCCCGCTCCGCTTCCCAACTGCAGCATATTTTCGACAACCTCGGTAAAGTCGAACCCCAAGGCGAAACTGGCCTCGTGGAAGCGCTCCACATCATCGCCGAAAAAATCAAACAGCGTGCCCTTGTCGTCGTGCTCTCCGATTTGTTCGCCGATCCCAACGAGCTGGGTGACGCCTTTCAACATCTCCGCTACCGCAAACACGACATTGCTCTCTTTCATCTGTTAGACCGCCAAGAACTCGACTTCGCCTTCGACCGCCCTCACCGCTTTGTGGACCTCGAAGACAACTCCACCCTAGTCGCTGAGCCCAACCTCATCGTAGAGGAATACCACTCCGCCCTCAACGAATATCTCACCGCCATCGAATCCAAAGCTAACGATGCCCAAGCCGACTACCAACGCATCGTGACCGACCAAGACTACGAAGTAGTACTCTCGGATTTCCTAACTAGTCGTTTGAGGTAGCACGAAATCGTTTGGGAAAAGAGCAAACGCTCGAGACCTTAAAAAACCGAATATTCAAAAACTCAAAAACCAAAGACTGATGGCAGAGGGGAAGAAGTATGAACTGCAGGAACGGACCTACCGGTTCGCAGTTTCAGTTCGTCGCGTCTTGGCTGAGGAGGGGTTGCCGCCTGTTTGTTGGGAAGACTCCAAACAACTGCTCCGTTCCTCTGGTTCGGTGGGCGCGAACTACATTGAAGCCAACGACTCCCTCTCTCAACGCGATAAAATCTTCCGCATGAAAATTGCTCGTAAGGAAGCATCCGAGTCCCGTCACTGGGCTCGTCTTCTCAGCCCTACTCTTCCCGTCCACTTGCAAGATGATATGGCAGCTATTCAGGACGAAGCCGACCAACTTGCCCGCATCCTCACCACCATCATCAAAAAACTTCCACCTGCCGAATAACACCACCATCAGCTTACTCAAACCTTGGCACATTAAAATCCTTCTTCGGCCTCACGGCGCCCACCTTTGATTTTTGAGTTTTTGAACACTAGATTTTTCAAGGCCTCACCAGCTCACTCTTCACTTTCCGACCACGAACAACTCCATGTCCTTTCTCCAACCCGCCCTCCTCTGGGGACTCCTCGCAGTTTCCCTCCCCATCATCATCCACCTGCTCAACAGGAGACGGCACCGTACTGTCAAGTGGGCGGCGATGGACTTCCTGCTGAAGGCGACACGCGAATCACGTGGCAAGAAGAAGCTGAAGCACATCGTCATCCTCACTTGCCGGGCTCTGGCTGTCGCCGCGCTCATTTTCGCAATTGCCCGCCCCTTGTTAGGAGGGTTCCTAGGCTTCGGTGCTAGTGTCGATACCGTGGTTCTGATTCTTGATCGCTCGGCTTCTATGGAGCGCTCGGAAGCTGACGGCCAACCCACCAAGCGCGAGCTCGTGCTGGAGCAAGTAGCCGAAGCAATGGAGGAATTGGAGACCGCCCGTCTGGTACTGCTGGATTCTGCTACTGGCCAAATCTCTGAGGTGCCCTCACCGGACATTCTTCCCGAACTCTCCACCACCAGGCCCACCGACACCGCGACTGATCTCCCCGGACTTTTGGCAACAACCTTTGACTATTTGCGCGAGGCCCAGCCTGGGCGTACCGAAATTTGGCTCGCTACCGACCTGCAACGAGCCAACTGGCGTACTGACGATTCTCGTTGGCCTGCTTTTGCCCAAACCCTAAATGACCTTCCTTCGCCCACTTCGTTGCGGGTGCTCGCTCTGCCTGAAACCCCGCGTGATAACCGTAGCATTCGTCTCTTAAGCAGTCGGCGTAGCGAAGACAGTCTCAGTCTTGAGCTTGAACTCACTCGAGACGATTTTGCCACCCCTGCCAACATCCCGGTCACGATCAATCTCAATGGCGCACCTACTACCGACACCGTAACAGTCGAAGGTCAGACCTTGCGCTTCGGTCGCACTCTTCCTTTGCCCAATGCTGAGGCCTCCGGATGGGGTCGGGTTTCGCTTCCGTCTGACCCCAACTTGCGCGACAACCATCTCTACTTCACCTATGGAGAACAGACTCCTCTTCTCACCACCCTAGTTCACGACGGGACTTTGCCGGAAGAAGCTCTCAAGTCGCTTTCGCGCGCAGTCGCTCCTCCGGGTCTGGAGAACTTTCAGCTTGAGCTTCTTGAATTTGCAGGACCAGCTCCCGATACCGCTGCGCTGGACCTCACGAAGAGTGCTCTTCTCATCTGGGCGGCGCCCCTCCCTACCGACACTGCCGCTGTCATTGTGCGAAGTTTTCTCGAGAACGGTGGTCAGGTTCTTTTTCTTCCCAACGAAAGCAATCTCGAAGCCACCTTTGCGACCCTTGCTTGGAACCCGGTCGAGAGCGCGCCTGCTGGAAAGTTCTTTATCGCTAGCAATAATTGGCGTCGCGACGAAGGCCCTTTCCGCGATGGACAAGACGGCAGCACCCTCCCTGTGGACCAGCTCCGCGCCATCAAACGCCTTCCTCTCGCTTCGTCCAGCGATGCCATTCCCCTCGCGACCTGGGATGACGGATCACCTCTCTTGGTGAGAAAAGTCCTTGGCCAAGGAACGGCCCACCTCCTCACCACTCTACCCGATTACCGTTGGTCGGACCTTGAGCAAACCGCCCTCCATCTTGTCCTCGCTCAGCGTCTCTTAGAGGCTGGTGCCGCTCGTCTTGATGAGAATAGCCTCGCTGTTGGGCAAGCCCCGGAAGCGGGTGCCAGTCTTTTGGATTCCGCCTTGGACGACGCCGATTATCCAAACTCCGCTGGTATTTACCAGGTCGAAGATGGCGAGGGAACTCTCCTCGCCCTCAATCTCCCAGAGGCTGAACTCTCGCTCGCTAAGCTCGATCCGGAAGAGATTGAAGAAACTCTCTTACCCGATACCCGCGTCAGCTTTTTCGAGCAAAAAGCCGAGGCCGATAGCAGCTTGTTGCAGGAAATCTGGCGACCGTTCCTCATTGCCATGCTGCTCTTCCTCCTAGCCGAAGCTATCCTGACGCTTCACAAAAAGCCTTCTGCCAGCTCTCCGAGCACCGCGAAAAAGTCTGCCGCCTAGCAACCTTGTGCTGCGGAAAATAAATCCGCCAAAGCTTCGTAATTCGCGCACTCTGCACGAAAAGAGCACTTGAGAAAGGCAAGGTGCACTGATGCTTGGCGATGCAAGGTTGATGTCATTGGCGGTCAACCTTGGTTTTATATGCCTTACGGGCTCTTATCGCCATCTGGCAAGCTCCGTGCAGACAGTGGTGACAACCCGCGGTTCCGCCGCGAGAACAAACCCGAATCAACAAACCAACACTAACCACTAACCACCTTAGACTATGTTACACTATGCCGTCGTCGCCCTTGTTATCGCTCTCATCGCCGCCGTTCTTGGCGCAACCGGAGTAGCTGGATTCGCGCTTAATGCCGCCTATGTCCTCGGAGTGATCGCCCTGATTCTCTTCGTGGTGCATGCCTTCACTGGCCGCAAAGCCTAACAACTCCCCATTGCAGGAAAACCCAAATCCGGAGTCTGCTCGTCAGGCTCCGGATTTTTTTATGTGGCGAGAACAGTGAGAGATGACTCGACTCATGGGCCTTCTTTTCTAGCCTGCTGCCTATGAGCGAAGAACCTCGGCTGACTCACCTCAGCGAATCAGATCAACCACGGATGGTGGACGTTAGTCAGAAGGCCGTCACCACTCGCACTGCAGTAGCGACTTGCATGGTCAAGTTGGGCACCGAACTGATGGCTCAAATCAACGACGGCGAGCTAAAGAATAAAAAGGGACCCGTTTTTTACACGGCCATCCTAGCTGGCATTCAAGGCACCAAACTGACCTCCCAGCTCATCCCGCTCTGCCACCCTCTTCCCCTTGATTCATCGGAAGTAGAAATCACTCCGCACGACGACTGCCGACTGTTGTTGACCTGTACCGCGCGCACCACCTCGAAGACTGGAGTCGAGATGGAGGCCCTCACCGGAGCCTCCGTAGCTGCTCTCACCCTCTACGACATGTGCAAGTCTGCCAACCCAGCCATCGTCATCAGCGACCTCAAGCTCGCCTCTAAGACGGGCGGCAAGTCGGACTTTCCCGCTAGGTGATTGTATTTTGTTCGCTCACTACGCAGACTCAGAAGCTCGCTTCACTCCGTCCATTCTTCACGGGTGACGACGGCACGATAGAATCGTCGCCTATCCTCCGCACCGCCGGGATGGAGAAACGGAGTCACCTCAGCAAAGGCTTCTCCATTAGAAACAACGGTCTCCCACCCCTCCAAGTCGGTTGAGGTTTGAAGGTGATAGAAACGACCTACCACGGTTGCGACCTCAATGGTGACATTATCTCCTGCCAACCCAATCGAAAGAATTTCCAGGACCGAAGACTCATCCAAAGGGTTGGTGCCCGCGAGGTCCTCGTCGGTATTGCTTTGGCCGTCGCCATCTTCGTCCCCCAAAGGATCGAGAAGGATGAGAGACGTGGTTTGGGAATTTGGATTGGGCTCACCGACATCAGAAGCTCCAACAACGATAGAAGAAATCCCAGCTGAGCTCACCGCCTGAACCTCTGCCCGATAGACCTGACCAACAGTTCCAGAGAAGGTGAATTGATGAGAGCCATCCTCCACCAGCCCAGCAGCGACCTCATTGCCGAGCGTATCGTAGACTGCGACTTGGTAAGCAGTAATCACATCATGGACTGGGTCGAATCCAGCCGAAGACGGCTCCCAAGTGAAAGTGCCCTCGCTACCAAGGATATAGTAGTTTGTCAAAGGCCGTGGAGCAGGCGGAGCAGTGACATCGAACACCTTGAGATACTGAGCTTCGAAGGGGGAGCTCATCCACTCTGCGGGTGAAGCAGGAACTTTCTTCAAGGTGACCGAGAAGCCATCACCCTCCAACTCTCCCTTGGTGAAGCCTTCTCCCAAAGCAGGGTTCCCCCAAAGCCAATCCTCATTGCGCCCAGCCTCTAAGTCTGTAAAAGCTGCGATATTTTTGACATTATAAGTCCGACCATCTGCTAAGCCCATGTCTGCCGAGAGGCTTGGTGTCAGCTTGAAGGTCTCGCTCACATCAGCATCACGATAAAGATTCGCGAAAGCTAATACGACATCGCTGGTAGCTGGGCTCGCTCCTACTTCTTCATACTTTGCCACCCCGAAGGCATCCTGACTGCCACCTTCACCCGTCAAAAAGAAGCGATTCGACGAACGCAAGGCAGGTGAACTTTCGCGTGCGCGATTGGCTGCGCCGTAGACCCCAAAGAGCTGGGCATTGCCAAAATCAGTGTCTGACCAAGCAGGCATCATAGAGTTCCAAGTTTTAAAATGAGGGATGAACTTTCCCACATTGCGCTCATAGAGGTCATACCCGAACGTGGTTGAAATACCCTGCTCTTGTCCGGGAAAAATCATGGGAGCACCATCCATGGCAGCGTGAGCAAGGTAGTTGGCAAGCGCGACAAAAGGGTCGGCATAGTTGTCCTCATCGTGGCTCACGGTATTGAGCAAAACGAGCCCCTGCCCATAAGCAGCTCTGCGATTCTCGTAGGCGCTTACTAGGCTTGACCGGCGTGAGAACGGGTCGAGGCCTTTCACTGCGAAGACGATGTTTTCATTTAAAATATCAAAATGGCGAGCGGAACGATAGGTCACGGCACCGCCATCCAAAGACTCGGCCATGAAGACAAAGGACCATTTGTGCGAGCGAGCTACATTAATAATATACTCCCAAGCTTGGGGAGGAATCCCTTGCCCAAAGTCGCAACGTAGGCCGTCGATACCACGGGCATCGAAGGCATAGCGCGCGGCAGCATTACCATCGGAGGGCAGTGAATTCCGGTTCTCGCCGACAGGGCGACTTTGAGAAATCCA
>CAZGXV010000010.1:2860-43573 GCA_964529725.1 uncultured Roseibacillus sp. | reverse complement strand
TCGAAGAAGGAATTGTAAAAGAAGGCCCGTCTCCGATAGTCGCCCGCCCTCGAGAAGACGCGAAGCTCGCGGTCATGCACCACATCTGTCTCCGCCCAGCCGCTGGCACCTTGGGCGTCCATCCAAGTATCTGGCCAGAATTGATAACCGTTTTTGGACGAGCCAAGGGCTGCTCCACCCAGCTCCATATCCCAGGCAGCATGGTTGAAAGCTGCGTCCGGCATGAGATTGACGCCTTCGTCATCAGCGGCGGCTACGAAATTAACAAAGGACAACCGCGCCTCTTCCCGCTGCTCGGCTAGGGTGTCGTTGGGATCGTAATTGGCGGAAGTTCGGGGCTCGATTTCGAAAAAGTTTTTAACAGCATAAGGAGAACCAAGGGCGTAGGGGAAATCTTCATCTTCAAAATTTTGCCCCAAAGTTCGCACTAAAGTCGTCGCGTTTTGGGGGTCACGCGCATTGATATTGGCAGCGCTCAAGTGCCTGCCTTCTTCCCCATAGGGATGATAAGGCTGGAACCATAGCCAATTCACCCCAAGGTCATCGATATAGTCGGAGAGATTCCAATCGTTCGCTCGGCCCGGCGTGGTGTGAAGCGCGCCCGGCAGATCGGCGAGGTCTTCCCAGGTTGAGCGTGACTCTTCGTCAGTCCCATTGGCCTCCATATTAAAGACATTGATTTCGTACATCCGGATGTCGCGCGCGGTCATCGGCGTCACCACCACGCAATGGTCGCGCAACCCATACCACTGCCATTCGGTATCCGTTGTGGTTCGAAAGCGAGCGGTGAGACGATAGGCACCCGTCTTTGACGCCGGGATGGTCACCTCCCAGACACCATCGGAATCAGCGTCCGTTAAATTGATGGGCGCAAAGTAGTGGCCGGTCACCGGGTCGGTATCAGCTGCGGAGTCGGTAATTCCAGAAGCGTCAACAGGCAGCACGCCATCGTGTTCGCCATCGCCATTCTTGTCCTTGGTCGCCAAGTCGCGGCGATTGAGATTAGTGAACACCTCAACATCGACGACGTCGGATACGCCGGGAGCGAAGCGAACCTCGATGTCAGCGGTCGTTCCCGCGACCTCGTCCACAAAGACATGGCTGGTGGTGTATTCGCCATTCTGCCACCCATAACCCGGTGCCCGCACTTCCAGCACACCAGCCGCCGACACCGTCAACGGATTGCATGCCAACAAGGCACAGAGAATTGGGTTTTTCATGGATACAAAAATCGAAGGATTGCGAGGAAAGTCAACTGACAAGGAGCCCTCCCTTGCCTATGTTCTCTCCCGCAGCCGCGTTTACCATGTTTTCTAGATTTCCAACCAAGGCCCTTCTTCTCATTGGAGGAAAATCGCGGCGCATGGGCACTGACAAAGCGGCTCTCATCTTCGAAGGCAAGACCCTTCTCGAGAGGACCTTGGCCACCGTTTCAAGCGCGGTCTCCGAAGTCTTTCTCTCAGTGGCCCACGATGAGGAGCGCGACTTTCCCCAACCGCTCATCCGCGACTTGACTCCCAATCCGGGACCTCTGGGCGGCTTGCAGGCCGCCTTCGCCCACGACCCCAAGACAGCCTGGCTTGTGCTTGCTTGTGACTTGCCCCTCTTCGATGAAGCGACCCTTTCTCATCTTTTGGAAAATGCCGATGAGGAGCAATCGGCCTCTTGCTTTCTCAACCGTCTCGACGGACGAGTAGAACCTCTTTGCACTCTTTACCAACCGACGGCTGGACCAGCATTGGCCGATTATCTGGCTGCTGGCAAGAGATGCGCCCGCAAATTCTTGGAGTCCTTACAGCCTCAGACTTTTCCGCTCCTGCACCCTTTGGCTCTCGACAATGCCAACCGCCCCGAACAACTCCATGAACTTAAGTCACTCGCAGAAGAGGGCTTGAAAGAAAAGGAAGTGACCATCACTTACTTCGGCAAGCTCTCGGCCGAGGCCCCTGCTGCGGAAGAGTCCCTCATCACCTCAGCGGCTACCCTCGCAGGGCTCTACGAGGAGGTTCGTCTCAAGCATTATCTCAGCCTCGACCTCGACACCGTCAAGCCTGTCCTTGCCGATGAATTCGTAGATTGGACCACCCCTCTCCCTCCACAATCCCGAGTGGCTTTCCTTCCTCCTTTCGCAGGAGGCTGAACCTTTTGCCAGGCATGTTCCAAATCACCGACCAAGTCATTGATACGGCCAGTCTAGTAGCTAGCATTGAGTCTCCCTCTTCGGGTGCCTTGGTCATCTTCGAGGGTCGAGTGCGCAATCATCATCAGGGCAAAGCGGTGAGCGCGCTTGAGTATTCCGCCCATCCTGTCCTCGCGCAACCGGAAGGGCAGAAGCTGATTGACGAGACCCTTGAGAAGTTTCCGGACGTTGAGAAAATCGCGGCCACTCATCGCACGGGCCATCTTGGCATTGGCGAAATCGCAGTCTCTATCGCGGTGACTTCTCCTCATCGACCAGCAGCCTTTGCGGCGTGTGATTACCTCGCGCTCCAGCTCAAAAATCGTCTCCCCGTCTGGAAGCACGAGCATTTTACTGATGGCACCAACGACTGGACCTAATTCAACTCTCTAGCGGGACTAGCCGCAATTACTACTTTTTCCAAAAGAGAAGAAGGGCCACCAAGACGAGCGGAAGGTAGAGGAGGGTCGCTAAGAAGAACTTGCGAAAGTGGATGCGTTCTCCGCTTTTCAAAAAACGTTGCCCGGTTGCGACCAGCATTCCTGCTAACAAGAGACCGATGACCACAAAGGGCCAAGTTGCAAGACCGAGAGGGATGACTGCAGCCGCCAAGACGCCAAGGCCCACCGAAAAAGCAACGGCCAAGCCAACGCTGCGCTTCCCGCTTACATCGCCGTTGGACCACATCTTGTAACCTGCCAGCTCATACTCCTCGCGGCACAACCAATTGATGGCGACGAAGTGCGGCAATTGCCAGAGAAAGAGCAGCGCGAAAAGATACCATCCTCCAGCCTCAGCGAGGCCTCCCCCACCCGCGGTCCAGCCAATGAGAGGCGGTAATGCCCCCGGGATGGCTCCCACGAGAGTGTTGGTTGAGCTCCACTTTTTCATGGGAGTATAGATGAAGACGTAGGTGGCAATCGTAGCCGCCGCAATCCAGCCCGGATTGATGCCCACCTTGACCCACAGATGCACGATCCCGAAGGCCGACAACCCCCAACCGATGACAAAGGCCTGCACCACACCCATGCGCCGCGAAGGCAGAGGACGGTCCGCAGTCCGCTTCATCAGGGCATCGCTATCGACTTCGGAAAGTTGGTTAAAGACCGCCGATCCAAAGGCGCACGCGGTGGTGCCAAGAATCAGATGCAGCAAAGTCCAGAACTCCCACCCCCCGTGGCGACAAGCGATGGCGTAGCCGAAAAAGGTGGTGATGATCACAAACAAATTCAGCCGGGCCTTCACCAAAGTCTTCAGGTCCTCGATGAGGCTGGGAGGTCCCGCATTGGCTTGTTCTGTTGCTGTCTTGCTCAAGGCCGCCAAGGTGGCCCAAGGACTGGATTTTCAAAAGCGTTTTTCGCCGAAAGTCACTTTTCGAGGAAAGGGACGAATTCTGTCCTTTCCCTTCTTTTTCTGTTACTAAGATGGCAGAAGATGAACTTTGAACAATTCGAACTCTTGTTGAATTGCGCCGTCTATCTGGCGATGGCTGTGCTACTCCTTTTCGCCAGCCGACATCTTCTCAGAGACCGACCAAGCCGCTCCCATCGGGTGTTTGCATGTGGGGCTGTTTGCCTGACAATCGGTGTTCTAGGCTTTAGTTTGAGCTATCTCCCACTGGTTGCGGGCTGGTATTCTTTCGCTCATTTTTCTCGGTTCATTTTCTTTTCGCTACTGGTTTTGTCGGCCGTAGGCGGACTTCTTACGGTTTTCGGTAGCCTTCAACTTTGCGCGCTCTGGGGAAGCACTGGAAGGAGAGTTCAGGAGCTCGAAGAGCTGGCCAGTGCCCTCGAACGCGAAGAGAGCCGTGCCTCGGGACAACAGATTTCTAACACCTGAAGCTAGATTAAGCCCGATGAACTTCTTACACTTGGCAGCTTACCTCATCCCGTTTGGTATCGGGGCCGGGATGCTTTTGGTCTCTCTTCTCGCCTTCCGTGGTGAGCGTTCTCTTGGGGCTCGTATTCTGCTGACGAGCGCGATTGCTTTCCTGATTGCAGTGAGCATTTCGGTCCTTCTGGAAGTTACTTTGGTGTGGGTTTCGAACCTTGAATACTCGCTGCACTTTGGGTGGCACTTTGCGCGCGAATTTTCAGAACTGATCTCGCTGTCCTCGATGCTCACTTTCAACGTTGGAATCTGGTTGCTAGCCAAACGCATGCCCGCCCTTCGAAAGAGAGCTGAAGCATTGGAGGAGAAGGTCCAACGACTCGCGCAGTCCAGAACTTAGCCGGCACTAGGATGCCCATCATAAAGTTCTCGCGCTATCGTCTTCTTGCAGTGGCTGGTTATCTTGGCTTCACTCGCGCATGACCACTTTCGCTGCTCTCATTCCTGCTCTCGCGGGATTGCTTCTCGCTATTGCCATGATCACCGCTTCTGTGATCGCCCATCGCGGAAAAGCCTTTTGGGGGACTTGGATGATGTTGATCGGCAGTATCGGCAGCACCGTGGGCTCGCTAGTAGCCATCTTCGGAACCTATCTGATGATGACTTCGATATCCGCCAGTATTACCTCAAGCTCAAGCTCATCCTTCTCGACTCCCGATAGCATGGCGCTCTACGGGATGATGACCGGAATCGGATCCCTCATTTCCTTGGGGAGCCTGCTTGCCTTTGTGGTGGGCTTTCTCGGCTTGGCGGTTCGTTATGGCGCAGTCAACAAGCGGGTCCATGAGCTGGAGACGATTACCGCGAGCTTGGTGAGTGAGCGCGACCAGCCTTCTAACCCACGCTGATCGCTTTCTCGCCACTCGCCACAAGCTCTCCAATCCGGACCACGAGCGGAGCACCCGCCTGATGTAGGACATCTTCGGCCTGAGCCACCTTTTCAGCGGCGACCGCGAGCAAGAGACCGCCCGAGGTCTGAGCATCGGCCAAGAGAATTTGCAGGGCCTCGCTAACGCTACTGGCAAAGCTGACGTGAGGTAGGGCCGTCTCGAGATTTTTCCTCGAACCACCGGGAACGCATCCCCCTTCGATAAGCTCCAGCACTTTGCCATCAATGGCGGGAATTGCTGCCGCATCCAGCTGCGCGGTCACTGCCGACTCGCGGCAAATACCAAGCAAATGACCCAAGAGCCCAAACCCGGTGACATCAGTGCCACATGTGGTCAACCCTGCTTCCGCGACTGGCGTCCCGGGCGTGTTCAGGCTCGCCATCAATCGGGCGGCTTCCGCTTCTAGGTCGCCGATGTCGATCCCTCGCTTGACAGCAGTCGAGAGAATGCCGGTTCCCAAGGGCTTGGTCAGCAAGAGGACATCGCCTGCTTTGCCACCTGCATTCGAAATCACCTTTTCTGGATGGACCAAGCCCGTCACCGACAAGCCATAGAGCGGCTCTGGATTCTGGACAGTATGGCCCCCTGCCAACACGCAATTCGCCTCCGCAACCTTGTCGGCACCGCCTCGCAAAATAGCGTTCACGGTTTCCAAAGAAATCTCATCGGTGGGCACCCCCACAATGTTCATCGCGGTAATGGGTCGCCCGCCCATGGCATAAACATCCGAGAGCGAATTGGCGGCTGCGATTTGACCATATTGATAGGGGTCATCCACAATAGGGGTGAAGAAGTCTAAGGTCTGCACCAAGGCCTGCTCATCGGAGAGCCGATACACGGCGTCGTCATCAGATGAAGCCGAGCCCACGAGAAGGTTGGGGTCGTTAATATTGGCCAATCCACGCAAGACCTGCGTCAAATCAGCCTGGGAAAGCTTGGATGCTCATCCCGCGCAGGATGAGAGTTCTGTCAGTCGTTTGATGTCCTCGCGGCTCATGCCGAAACCCTAAGGCACTTTGCCAGCTTTTGAACCAAAGAATGTGCTAAAGTTCTCGGTGCCGATTTTAGATTCCAACTTCTTCCACAATACCCCGGTCCATTGCGCCCGCAAATTGGTTGGAGCGGAAATGAGCTATGGCCCCACGGCTGGTATTATCGTCGAAACTGAAGCTTATTCCGCGCTCAGTGACGAGGCTTGCCATACCTTTTTCCGAAAAAAAGCGCGCGCCTTCGTTGCCGAGCATCCGCCGGGCACGGCCTATGTTTACCTCAACTATGGCATGTATTGGCTGGCCAATATCCTTGTGGAATCGCCCAACGGCGAGCCGGGCTTCGTTCTCATTCGAGCCTTGGAACCAAGCAAGGGAATTGAGTTCATGAAAAAGCGTCGCAAGCGCGAGAAACTGACCGAGCTGTGCTCTGGTCCGGGCAAACTCACCATTGCGATGGCCATTGATGGCAGCCAACACGGAAGCGACTTCTTGGGCGCACCATTCTCCTTGCAAAGTCGGAAATCCGATCCACCTGTTATCTCTGGTCCACGCATTGGAATCTCTCGGGCCAAGGAAAAACCGTGGCGTTTCGGTTGGGCCGACAATCCTCATCTGAGTTGCCCCTTTCCTTCCGAAGAAACCACTTCGTAAACAAAAACTCTCCTGCTACTCGCTTTTCATCCGTGAAGAAGTCTCCCTCTCACTCCACCCGCCGCCGTTGGATGCAGACGATGTCCCTTTGGGGATTGGCTATGGGTGTTTCTGCCAAAGGCCTGTCATCACTCACCCGCCAAGAACGAGAGCAGTTAGAAGACGGTCTCGCCTCTCTGGGCAGAACTCTCGAGGAATTCAAAGAGGACTTCACTGCGGAGTTCAATGAGGCTGTCGTCGCAGGCGATCAGCAACAGTCCTCCCCCCGGATGCGGACCGAGCCTTCCCGCCCCCCGCGCCCAAGCATGCAAGAGTTGCACCCCGAGCTCTACCAAGGTGACTACGCTCAATTCCTCAATAACTACGACTTTCGCTACATTCGCACCCACGAGATCATCACACCTCACTGCCGCACCCGAGGCGGCATCTCCAACGGGCTTCCTCCCAAACGACTTTGGCACAATATCACGAGCAGCTTGAGGGTCGCCGATGAGATAAGACATCGTCTCGGCACTCCTCTGAGCTACATCACTTCCGCTTATCGCACGCCGAGTTATAACCGGAAGTGCGGTGGTGCTTCTCGCTCCTTCCACACGAGAAACAATGCCCTGGACCTCGTCTATGAGTCCGGCTCCGATGCCGCACGAGACGTGGCCCTGCAACTGCGCAAGGAAGGGTTTTTCCGAGGAGGAATCGGCCACTACGCCGGATTCATTCACATCGATACCCGGGGCTACAACGCCACGTGGGAAGGCTAGCTTCCCTGCGCCCTAGGTGGGGCACTGCTTGAGGGAGACGGCGAGTGTATTTTGAAACGATTCCTCATTTTGTTGAAATTTGTTGCATAAAATTGCAGTAAAGGTAGTTGTCTTTGACACACTCCCACCTCACACTCCTCATGTTCTGCAAACAAACCTCACTCTTTTCCCTTGGGCTCACAACCACAGCTTTGGTGAGCGGCCTCCTTGCCGCTGAAATCGTTCCAGTTGGTCCCGGGAGCTACACCACCGAACGTCCTGAATCATGTCAACCGTTGCCAGCAACTCTCTATCGCAGTGAGTCGGTCACCGGCCCCACGCCGACCAACCAGTGGTGGAGCTCTTTGGTCTGGAAACCATTTTCCCAACCTCTCTTCGCTCACCCGCTCTCGCTTCTTTGCCATGAAAAGGGCCTCATTCTGAGCGACCCCAGCCAAGCGATAGACGGAGCAGGTGGCCACATCATGGGAGGAGGTATTCCTGAAGGAGGCGACCTTACGATTGGTCTAGTAGGTCACGACTTCCCGTCCGCGAACTACGCAGGGAGCTCCGATTGGTTTGTCACTGCCGAGTTTCTCTCCGACGGAGCACGGCTCGAGACTAGCTTTGGTCATGGCAGCCCTTTTGTATTTGGAAAAATGGCCGGGGGGGAGCTAGCCATTGTCTGCGGTGATCGTCCTCAGGTCTGGTCGGGAGAAGGCGGAGGTGCGACTTTGGGTCTCACCATCAGAGGGCACCACTACGGAGTCTTTGGTGCCAGTGGTTCGAGTTGGGAAGTCTCCGAGGAGAACACCTTCACGAACAAGAATGGGAAGGACTACTTCTCGGTTGCTTTGCTACCAGACAATCAAGCCAATACGCTGGCCCTCTTCGCAGGAGTGGCCCACAACCATGTCACGGACTCTCGGGTGAGTTATCGTCAGAACAAGGGCACTCTCGAGTCGGTCTACGAGACCACTCTAGAACCACTTGAGAAAGGCGAACCCGGCACCCTGCTCGCGCTTTACCCACATCAATGGAAGTATTCCACAAACTCGACTACTGACTACAGCTACGCTTCGGTACGCGGAGAGATGAAGGTCCTGTTAGGCGACAAGTTCACCACCCGAGTTCCCATCCAAGGCCTGTTGCCAGTGCTGCCCAAGGAAGGGCTTCCCGATTCTGAGCAAGCTCTCGCCTACCTCAAGGAACAAACATCCGACTCCAGCGAGGAATTCAAAGACACCTACTGGGAAGGCAAGCACCTGGGCAAGCTCGCCACCTTGGCTGGGATTGCAGACCAGCTCGATGCCACCGAAATGCGCGATTCCTTTCTCAAGGAAATCAAGATTCGCCTTGAGAACTGGTTGACCGCTAGCCCTGGTGAGAGCGCGCCTCTTTTTTATTACGATGAGGACTGGGGCACGCTCATTGGAAGTCAGCCTTCGTATGGGAGCGACTCCCAAATCAATGACCATCATTTTCACTACGGTTACTTCATCCGTGCTGCCGCCGAAGTCGCTCGTTTCGATCTGGATTGGGCACAGAAATGGCAACCGATGATAGAACTCATCATTCGTGATATCGCTTCCCGCGACCGAGAAGACCCCCTTTTTCCCTACACTCGGTGCTTCGATTTCTATGCTGGCCACTCTTGGGCCTCGGGCCATGCTGACTTTGGCGACGGTAATAATCAGGAGTCCTCCTCGGAGTCACTCAATGCCTGGTACGGCCTCATGCTCTGGGGCGAGGTCATGGGCGACACCGCTCTTCGGGACAAGGGCTTGTTCCTCTTCAACACCGAGCGCACTGCGGTGGAGGAATATTGGTTTGATGTTTCCGAAACCAATTTCCCGAAAAATTTCCCCCACGTTGCCCTTGGGATGGTTTGGGGTGGCAAAGGTGCCTTCGCCACTTGGTTCTCGGGTGAGATTGACCACATCCACGGCATCAACTGGCTGCCGTTCACCCCGGCCTCCATCTACATGGGTCGCTTTCCCGACTACGTGAAAAAAAATCACGACCGCATTGTCGAACAACGTGAAGGAGGTAACGATTACAACAACGGCTGGGGGGACCTGGTGGTGATGTTCAATGCGCTCAACGATCCTGAGATGGCGGCCAGCTACCTGAACGAGAACCCGAACTGTAGCTTAGAGGGCGGAAACACCCACGCCTTCATGTATCATTGGATCCACACTCTCGACACCTTGGGCCGCAACGATGCCTCCGTGACTGCTGACCATCCCTTCACCAATGTTTACCTAAAGGATGGCAAGAAGACTTACGCCGCCTACAACTTTGGTAAGAAGCCCCTTCAGGTGATTTTCTCCGACGGCACCCGCCTCTTGGCCGCACCGCAAGATTTAACCGTGAAGTGACGAAGTCCATGGCCAGCATGCATCAGGTGGAAACCTCGGGCGAATTCACGGTCCACGTCCTTAGCAATTCATTCGTAAGCTTACGGATGGTGCCCGAGCTAGGAGGTCGGATTGTCTCGCTCGTCGATAGAGAGGCGAAACGGGAATGGCTCGATGGTTGGGAGCAGGAAGAAGAACGCCGCCTCTGGCACCCCTCCGATCCACACGACTATGACACCGGGCCGGGCGCGGGTCTGGACGAATGTCTTCCCACCGTCCTTGCCGACCAGCTTGGCGAAGTGACGATCCCCGACCATGGAGAAGTCTGGCGCACGGCCCCTGATTTCGAGGTAGAAAACCAAGCGCTCAAATGCTGCTGGCAATTGGACTGCCTGCCACTCACTTTCGAGAGAAGGGTTTTTCTCGAAGGCGACACCGTGAGGATGAGCTACCGCCTGCATAATCGTTCCACCTCCAAGACGCCCTTTCTTTGGGCCTGGCACCCACTTTTCCGAATCGAAAAAGGCGATCAATTCATCTTCGAGCCCACGCTGACCAGTTGCGTCACGCCCGAGGGAGAGATGCAGGCCTGGCCGTCTCCTCGGCCCGGACAAGACCTCACTCGTGCCGACATTGGGACCGCCCAGCCACCAGCCGCGAAGGTATTTCTAGGACCAATGACCACCGGACAAGCCGCCATTCACTCCACCACTCACGGCTTGGAGCTCGAGTGGCCCGCCGACCTTTTCCCATGGGCAGGCATCTGGATCTCACGGGGGGCATGGAAGGGCCTCCACCACTGGGCTATCGAACCCACCAACGCACCCGTCGATTTCATCTCGCAAGCACCCGCTCATGAACACGCTTTTTTAGAGGGTGACCAAGCGATCGAATGGGAACTTTCACTTCGATTGATTTCGAGGCGGAACCGAAAATCGATTTTCCCAACGATTTCCGGCCCGAAAACCACCAATCGTCGTTGATTTGCCTCCCTTTTCGAAAACAGCCCCTTGACGAATATTGCAATTTAATGCAATCGTGAGGCTGCAACTGCTCAAAGAGCCCCTGCTGGCAATCCCGTCCTAGAGACTATTCGCAACCGTTTCTCCTATGTCCCAAAGTCAAATTCTTCCCAAAGACTCCACTAGTAACTTGCTGTCCGCCATCGAGTTCAAGCAGGCCAACCAGTGGGTCAACGAGTCAGGGCAAGAATACACCGTCATCGATAATCTTCAGGAGCTTGATCCTTTTTTCCTCAATATTGTTGGGGCGAGTAATCATTGGCTCTTTTGCAGCAGTGACGGCGCCCTCACTGCAGGCCGCGAGTCTGCCGACACCGCCCTATTCCCCTACTACACCGTCGATAAAATTATAGGAAATTGGAACACCACCGGCCCTTGGACGGCCATCGTCACCGACGGGAAACTGTGGAACCCTTTCCGTCCTTCTATCGCCCTGCTCACGCCTACTCAGCGTCGCATCATGAAGAGTCTCCCCGGGGACGAAGTCGTCTTTGATGAACTTCATCGCGACCTGGGTCTACGCTTCACCTACCGATGGCAGTTCTCTCGTAAGTATGGTTTCGTGCGCACTGCGAAAATCAGCAACGTAGGCCCTAGCAAAACTACGATGCGCCTAGTAGATGGCCTCGATAACTTTCTCCCGGCAGGGGTGGAAAGTCGTTTGCAGCTGCAATATAGTTGTCTGGCCGATGCCTACAAAGTGAGCGAGCTCGAATGCGATAACAGCCTTTTGATCCATCGCCTCGCGGCTGGCATCACCGACGAACCCATCCCGCTGGAGAGCATGCGGGCCACCACGGTCTGGACACATGGACTGGGCCCCGGTGCCACCTTCTTGGAGCGTCGCCAGGCGGAGAGCTTTCTTCGTGGCCACGATGCCGAAGACAAGCCCCGAACCCGTGCCAAGCGAGGTGCCTTTTTGCTCGCCCGCGAGCTCACCCTTGAACCAGGGGAAAGCCGGGAGTGGACCATCGTTGCGGAAATCGAACAAACACAAAGCGAGGTCAGCGCCTTGGCGCGCGCGCTCAAAAATCCTCTGCAGCTTCTCGATGCTCTCAAAGAAGACATCGCCGAGGGGCGGAAGCGTTTGACCCAAATCGTGGCGGCCACCGATGGCTTCCAGCAAACCGCTGACCGCGACATCGCGCATTACCATTATCACAATGCCCTCTGCAACATCATGCGTGGTGGTATTCCTGAGAATGGATACACCTTCCAGCGTGAGCAGTTCATCAGCTATCTCTCGCTTCACAATCGGCCGCTCGCAACAGCGCAAGCCGACTGGCTTGCCAACCTGCCCCGCACCCTCAATCGCCGCATGCTCCTCGCTGCCATCGAGACTAATGGTAATCCGGATCTACTGCGTCTAGCGGAAGAATATCTACCGCTGGTGCTCAGTCGGCGCCACGGCGATCCCAGCCGTCCGTGGAACCAGTTCTTCATCCGAGTGGACGACGAGGAGGATAATCCTATCCACTACTTCGAGGGCAACTGGCGCGATATTTTCCAAAATTGGGAGGCACTCGCATTGAGCTACCCCGACTTCCTCGGGAGCTTCATCACCAAGTTTCTCAACGCCTCGACCATCGACGGCTTTAACCCCTATCGCATCACCTCTGCGGGCATCGATTGGGAGGCCCCCGACCCCGATGACCCCTGGGCCTCTATTGGCTACTGGGGTGACCATCAGATCGTCTACCTCCTCAAACTGTTAGAACTCAAGGCTAAGGTACGACCGGAGTCGCTGGGTGGTCGGCTTGACTCTCAAAATTCGGTTTTTGCAGCCGTTCCCTATCGGCTCAAAGGGTGGGAAGACACGCTGCGTGACCCGCGTGATACCGTGGAATTCGACCTCGCGGAACACGAGGCTCTGATGGCCCGCAAGGAGAAGTTGGGGGGCGATGGTCTCTTGTTGCGCGACGAAGCCGGAGAACTGGTGCGTGTTACGCTTCTCGAAAAGCTTCTGCTCCCCGCCGCAGTCAAGCTCGCCAACCTCATTCCGGGCGGCGGAGTGTGGATGAATACTCAGCGTCCGGAGTGGAACGATGCCAACAATGCCATCGCGGGCTATGGGCTCTCGGTTGTCACGGCCGGGTATCTCTATCGTTACCTAGGCCTGATGCAAAAGCTCGTGAGCCAGCATCCGGAGGACACTCTCATTCTCACTTCGTCCTTTGCTGGCTTCCTCGAGAACCTCGGTGAACTCTTTGCCGACGAGCGTTGGTTGCAAAAAGAGAACATCTCTCCGAAAGAACGATTCGCGCTCGTGAAGGCTGCTGGTCTGGCGGCCGAAAGCCACCGCGCCAACGTCTATCAGAACGGTCCTGGTGAAGCGACAACCCTTCCGGTGACCGCTATTAGGACATTCTTGACCAGCGCCCGCGCAGCCTTGAAGAATACGCTCGCGCAGAATCGCCGCAGCGATGGCCTTTGGCATTCCTACAACATCCTGAATATCCAGAGGGAAGAGGAGCAGTTCGAGATCGAACACCTCACCGTCATGTTAGAGGGGCAAGTCTCCATCCTCAGTTCCGGTCTTTTAGAATCCGGAGAGGCCCTTGAACTCTTAGAGACCCTTCCCGAAAGCCCCCTACGCTCGGACCGTCACCCGACCTATCTGCTCTATCCTGATCGCGAAGTTGCAAGCTTCCTCGAAGGCAACCGCGTGCCAGCGAATCACGCTCTCGCCATCCCTCTGTTGCAAGAGATGGATCGTCTCGGCGACAACCGCATTCTGGTTCCCGACCCCGATCCCGACTGCGACTACCGCTTCCATCCCTCGCTCGTCAATAGCTACGCCCTCGACGCCCTATTCAAAAAGCTTGAGAAGGATGCTTGGCTCGTTGATCAATTGCGCGAAGACCGGGACAAAGTGGCGGCCCTTTATGAGGCCACCTTCAACCATCGCTCCTTCACCGGGCGCAGTGGCAGCATGTTTGGCTACGAAGGATTAGGCTGTGTCTATTGGCATATGGTCTCCAAGCTGATGGTAGCCTCGCAGGAGATTGCCCTCAATGCGGCCCGAGAAAACGGCGACGCCGATACCTTCTCCCGCCTCGCCGCCGCTTATTACCATGTCCAAAGTGGTCTCGGTTTTCGCCAATCGCCCGAAGGTTATGGTGCCTTTCCCTCCGAACCCTATTCCCACAGCCCAGGTCATGCTGGCGCGCAGCAACCGGGTCTTACAGGTCAAGTCAAGGAAGGCATCCTCGCCCGCTTTGGCGAACTGGGGGTTTCCTTCCAAGACGGTCGTCTCCACTTCCGGCCCCGCCTTCTTCGTGAGGCCGAGTTCGCGGGTTTGCCCGCAAGCAAAGACCAGAAAGAACTTCCCGTCGGCACTCTCGCCTTCACCTTTGCCCAAACTCCCATAGTCTATCGCCGCAAAGTGGATCTCGACCAAGCCCATGCCCAAGTGTTTTTCAACGACGGAACCGACGCTCTGGTCCCCAAGGCGGAGCTGAATCAGGAGATGACTTTGGAACTCATCCAACAGACCAAACGAATTGAAAAAATCGAAGTCTACGTCCCCGCCAGCTGGCTCATCTCCTGATCTCCCAACTTTATGGTCTCACCATCCGACAAAATCTCCTTCGGAGAAAAAGTAGGCTACGGCCTAGGCGATCTGGCCTCGAACTTTGTCTTCCACATCGTTAATGCCTTTCTTCTCTTCTACTATACCAATATTTACGGGATTGCCCCTGCTGCTGCGGGAACCCTTTTTCTAGTAGCAAAGATTTGGGACGCTATCACCGATCCGCTGATGGGCACGTTGGCCGACCGAACGCAGACCCGCTTCGGCAAGTATCGTCCCTTCCTCCTCTGGATGGCCGTTCCTTATGGCGTCCTTGGCTTCCTCGCTTTCCTTGGTCCCGACCTGCCGGATGCTGGCAAGCTCGCCTTTGCCTATGTGACCTATATTGCGCTCATGACCGTCTACACTGCTATCAACGTGCCCTACTCTGCGTTGATGGGGGTCATCACACCTGACCCTGAGGAACGGGCCTCGCTTTCGACCTTCCGCTTCTGGGGAGCCTTTTCTGCCCAGCTGGTGATCGGGCTGGCCCTCTTTCCCATGTTGGCTGCTTTCGGTGGCCGGGAGGAGATCGGCAGCTGGCGCAGCGCCATGGGCGTCTTCAGCCTCTTGGCCATTGTTCTCTTCCTCATCACCTTTTTCTCCTCTCGCGAACGTGTTCCTCCGCAGAAGGATCAGTCGCAGAATCTAGGCAAAAATCTCGGCCTGCTTGCACAGAACAAACCGCTGGTCATCATGCTTGTGGTGGCCGTTCTCACCCTCGGCTATTCGGGAATTCGGTGGGCCATCACTCACCACTATCTCTCCCAAGTCGCCAACCTCAGTGGGGACAATTTCATCTTGGTTTGGGACCGCTTCTCAATCTTCTACACCGGAGGACCGTTGGCGTTCATCTTGGGTCTCTTCATGACCAAAAAGGTCATCGCCCTCTTTGGCAAACGCAATGCTCTGCTCGGGTTGATGGCCTTGAATGGGCTCGCGATGATCGCCTTCTACTTTGTGCCTGCGCAAAACTACGCCGCCATTTTCTGGCTCAATATCGTGGCCTCCTTCATCGCTGGACCCACTCCCGCGATCGTGTGGGCCATGTATACTGATGTCGCCGATTATGGGGAGTGGAAGTTCGGCAAGCGCATCACAGCCCTCACTTTCGCCTCGGCCATGTTTTTTCAAAAAATTGGGCTCGCGATCGGAGGGGCTCTCGCGGGCTGGCTTTTGAGCTATTACGGCTTCGTCAAAGACACGGTGATGACTGCCCAGACTAAGGAAGGAATCACCCTCATGTTCTCGGTCTTTCCTGGAGTCTGCGCCATCTTTACGGCAGGCGTGCTTCTTTTCTACAAACTCACCGACCGACAAGTAGCGGAGATTGCAGAAGAACTTGCCGAACGTCGTAAGGACTCTTCCGGCTCAACCGAGCCCCTCACCGAGTAGGGAAAGAAACCGATATCCGCTTGCGATCGTTGCCTTGGCGACAACTTGGAAAAGGCAAAACGCAATCAGATTACCACAACCGAGTCTGTTAGAACGAGACTTCTAAAAGGGATGACTCCGGCTTAGTCAACCTCACCCACTGTTTGGCCTTCGTTCAAGCGACCAGAAATGTAGACGTGTCGCTTGCCATGGAAGCGCTTCTTGAGCCGAGCAGCGAGACGTTCGGCTCCGGTGTTCCCAATCTCGCGGTAGGGGATCTGAATCGTTGTCAGTTCTAGGCTCTCTTTGCCTTGCTGCTTGATGCCGTCGAAGCCCGTGACGGACACATCCTTGGGCACTGAGAGTCCCCTCGCTTCTAGACCTTCGACAATGTCGTAGGCTTGGTGGTCTGCCACGCAAACCCATGCCGTCACCCCTTCGCGCGTTCGCCTAGCCATGACATCGAGGGTCTCCTCCTCCGACATCTCGCGGCGCGGGAACATCCCCAAGATATCCTTGGGCTCGACCGCAATCTTGAGACGGGCCATTTTTTCTACAAAGGCGCTGTAGCGGCGATAGGACCAACTGGCCTCGACGGCGTAGCTTTTGGTGTAAAAGCCAATCCGCTGATGACCCTTCGCCACCAAATGATCGACCATGGTAGAAATCCCATTGTAGTGGTCCACGTCGACACAATCGATGGAAGTGTGCTCCAACTGGTCAACGAGGGAAACAAGAGGAAATTTTAAGGCGAGTTCGTTGATCACTTCGGCCGGGAAGGGATAGATGAGAAGCACTCCGCTCGCTTGGCGCTTGTTCAACCCCTCAAGCTCTTGGAAGGCGGGGTCGGAGAGACTGGTGACGCCCGGAGGAATCAAATTCACGTCCACTCGGATCTGATTAGCCTGCGCGAACTCGGAGACTCCTGCTAGAATTTGCTCGCCGGGGCTCTCGTATCCACCACGGAAGTACTCTTCGGTGTCACTGCAAATCAGGACGTTGTAGCGGCGTCTCGGCTTGCTCTTTTTCTTCCCAGTCGGCATCCGGGTTTCCATGTGGGTGTAGCCAATGTCAGCCGCCACTTCGAAAACCTTTGCTCGGGTGACTGGACTAATCCCAGCATGATTGGTGAAACATCGCGAGACTGTGGCTCGAGAAATCCCGAGCCGATCCGCAATCACTTGTTGGTTCACTTCTGACATTCGAAACGGACAAGCCATTCGACGACCATCGGCGAACTCGCTTGCTGTAAAATTGTGTAACAAGCAAAGCCATCGAGTCCATGCAAATTTCTTTCCTTCTTGAGGCCTAAACAATGAACTGTGAACTGCTGGACAATGGCGCAAGGGATCCTAGCATCCCGAAGCAATTGCCTGCCCTGACCTATGAAATCTGACTTTCCCGGCTCCCTCCTTATTTTCGAAGGAATCGATGGCACCGGAAAGTCGACCCAAATGAGTCTGCTAGCAAAAGCCTTGGAGGAAAACGGGCACACTGTGGTCACCTCTCGCGAGCCCACCAACGGCCCCTTCGGTCAAAAGCTGCGCGACTCCATGACGACCGGGCGTCTCTCCCCGGAAGAAGAGCTCGCTCTCTTTCATGACGACAGGCGAGACCATGTCGAGCACCTCATTCTACCAGCGCTCGAGGCAGGAAAAATCGTGATCCTCGACCGTTACTACTTTTCCACCATGGCCTACCAAGGTGCGAGGGGATTCGACCCGGAAGAAATCCGTCGCCTCAACGAAGACTTCGCCCCGGTGCCAGACCAAGTCTTCCTACTAGAGCTGCCTATCGAGACGGCTTTGGAACGCATCGGTTGTCGAGATGGCAGTGGAAATACCTTTGAGCAAAAGGAAAATTTGGAGACGTGCCACCGCATCTTCGCTGGGCTAGAGGACTCCTGCCTGCACCGTATCGATGCCAGCCAACCCCCTGCCGCGGTGCACGAGGCTGTCCTCGCCTGCCTCACCCCCGCACTCGCGACGCCATGACTTCGCTCGATAGATTTATCGACGCTCTCTTTCGCATCGCGAAACCGCGAGCCTTCCTTTCCCGCTATCGGCTCGGCATCGGATTGCTCGCACGCAAGTTCCAACACATCCGCCGCCGTATCAAAAGCCGCCATCTCCCCACCACCGGGTTTCGCGACGACTTAGTGAAGGACGGCCAAGAAGGACAGATGTATCGCCATCTCTACTTTCACCTCGCCTGCTATTTGCTAGGTCCTTTGGGTTGGTTATTTTCTTGGTTCATTGGGCTCACCGATATCAAGCAAGCGGCCTCCGGTCGTAAAGAGTCGGAGACCGAAGTCCGCGATAACATTGCTGGACGCGAATGCGGACGTGTTCTCACCGCCTATTACAAAGGTCGCATCGACGAGGAAACCGCGCGCAGGCAGGTGCGACGCATTCTAAGTTGAGCCCATTTTGCGCCGAGTCACTGTAAAACGATCGCCGACACTGCGATGGAGGGTGAAGGTTTCGCGGGTGGCCAACTTACGATCCGAGGAACCGTATTCGACCTCAGCGGACACACTCATCCCGTGATTGCGCAAGGAGATGAGACGGAAGATGGGTTCACGCCGAAATCGGAAGAAACACTGGAACGGCACATCTCGCGAGTTCGCATTCCAGAGGAGAATAGCGGGTGGAAAATCGGGTAGCTCGGCGAGAGCTGCAAAAACCTCGCGCGCCAACCCCTCTCCATGCTCACGACGGATGCGAGCTGCCTCGCGTTTGATCAACAGCTCCTCAACGAAAGCGGCGAGCGGGTTACGCTTCATTTCCTCGATTTCTGCGATCATCTCTCGCTGATGAAGAGCACACGTGGCCTGTAACTCGGCCCGCGAAATTTCGCCGGCCTCGAATTGGCGGAAAAGCTTCTGTGGAGGAGCGGGCACATTGACTTTCATGAGGAACTACTTTGCCCGAGTTCCCGTTCGCCGCCAGCAGTTTATCGCCCTTTCGTTCTAGGTGACAGGGCGGAGCAAGACTCACAAACCCAGCCATAAAAAAGCGACCCCGGTTTCCCGAAGTCGCATTTTTTCAATTGAAAGCGAGAAGGACTAGGCCTTTTTCTCCAGCAGATCGCGGATTTCCGTAAGCAACTGCTCCTGCGCGGGTGGCTCTTCAGCGGCCTCCTCATCCTTTTTCTCAAAGGCAGCCATCAACTTCTTCACGATGATGAACACGACGAAGGCCAACAGAACGAAGGAAATGAAGTCTTGGATGAATTGACCGTAATTGATCGCCACTTCGGGCACTTCGGCGACAGCTTCCACAGTACCATCTTCGGAAGCCTCCACCGCTGGGACACCGGCTTGGAAGATGTGCTTCATATTGGCAAAATCCACTCCAGCCAACACCGCTCCCAAGGGAGGCATGACCACGTTATCGACCAGTGACTTGACCACTGTTCCAAAAGCTCCGCCGAGGATGAAACCAACGGCCATGTCTATCATATTGCCTTTGAAGGCAAATTCTTTGAATTCTTTAAGCATCGTATTTTTTTAGTTAGGTTGCTCTATAAACAACGTGCTTAGGAGGTTAACAACATCGGTTTGAGTCACATTAACCTGACCTTGGGTTAAAAAAAGGTGTGCATCAGGCCACATTCCCCGCTTCCCTCCCAGCTTCGACCCTGTTGAAATCAGCCCTTCATGGCCATTCATCCTACCGCCATCATTTCTCCCAAAGCCGAGATTGGCTCTGATTGTGAGATCGGCCCTTATTGCGTCATTGGCGACCACGTCACCTTGGGAGCGCATTCCCGCCTCCGCAGCCATGTCGTCATCGAGCGCGATACCACTATCGGCGAGCGCTGCGACGCCTATCCCTTTGCTGCCATCGGAGGGAGAACCCAAGACCTGAAATACAAAGGTGAGCAGACCCAGCTCATCATTGGTGACGACAATACTTTTCGCGAAAACGTGACCATTCATCGCGGCACGACCCCGGACACCCCGACCCGGATTGGCAACCACAACCTCTTCCTCTGCTATGCTCACGTGGCCCACGAATGCCATGTCGCCAACCACGTCATCTTTTCCAACAACGCCACCATTGCCGGCCACGTCACGGTCGGCGATCACGCCATCATCTCCGGCTTAAGTGCAGTCCATCAATTCTGCCGCGTAGGCGAACACTCGATGACGGCCGGGCTCGCGCGGGTGGTGCAGGATGTCCCTCCCTTCATGATTGTAGACGGCAATCCTTCCTCAACGCGGGGACTCAATATCGTAGGCCTGCAACGACGCGGCTTTTCCGAGGAGGACATCCGCGCTCTCAAAACTGCCTACAAGAAACTCTTCCTCAAGAAAGACCTCAACTTGGCCAAGCAGGTGGAGGTTTTTTGCGAACATGCAGACTCGCAGAATCCTAGCGCCCGCCGCCTAGTGGAGTTCATCGAGACCACCGAGCGCGGCGTGGTGCGATAGCTCTCACTGTTTCTCCAAAGAGGACTGGTCGCAATCCTGGTGCCTGATGCCTGATGGGCGACAAATCGGTTGAGATGGGCCTACTGCTGCATGCGCGGTAATAGTGACTTAGCTCTCCTGAATTTTCGCGAAAGCGGCCACCTAAGCGCGGTGGAGATTCTCGCGCACAGTCAGAATCCCGTGCCCATCGTATTCGAAGACGTCGGGAGATTGCCACTTTCCTGACTCTTTTTCATTTTTCCACGTTCCAAGCATTTTGTGGCTTGCTTTTCGGGGCCAAGACAGAGAAAGTCCGCGCCCGCAAGGATTACCGGGGAGTAGCTCAGCTTGGTAGAGCGCTGCGTTTGGGACGCAGATGTCGCAGGTTCGAATCCTGTCTCCCCGACCATTCTGGCCCACGTAACCCGCTGATTTTCAGCGGGTTTTTTATTTTTAGGAAGAAGGGTTCGCGGAGGTAGCACGATTTCTTAGCTAGCGTTAAGAGATTCTATGTATAAGAGGGTTCTTTCCACTAGATAACGAAAATGGCAAAAACACAAACTGCAGAAATTGGCGCATTATTGGCTGAACTCGTTGAGGCGCATTTCGACGGTTCAACAGAATTTGACTACAAAAGCCTGAATGGCGTTTCGCTTTCCCTACGCATCAAAGGGAAGAGCTGGGGAGGGGTAGTAAATAAGACTGTTGCAAGGTTCGTATTAAATGCTGAGAGAGAAATTCAAAAACTATGCGAGGAGTCTGGCATAGATCTTCCGGACTCAAAGCATGGGTTTATTCAAATCGAAATCGAAGAAGGCTCCTTGTTGGCTTTTCTGAATCTTGATACGATATTAGAGAACGCGGAGAAAATGGGCATGGATAGTGGAGATCTCATATTGATTATTAGTTCCTTGGCAGTTCTGGCAGGAATTCTCAAGGCGTCCGAAATCATTGGGAAGTGTTCCGAAGCTAAGCTCGCGAAAATCAAGGGCGAGAATGAGGTTGAGAAAGAAAAGATTCGTTCCGAAGAGAGGCTTAAAATTGTTGGGCTTCTCGCTCCTGTTGAAAAGAGCGAACGAAATCTAGAAGCTCCTTTGAGAGGTCTAGTCGGGAAAATGGACAAAGGAGACACTATCGAAATAGACGGGAAAGAACCGCTATCGAAAGCGGAAATCACGAAGAACTTCACCAAATCAGTACGGGCCAAACCTGAACTTTATCATATCGACCACGTCTACATAGTCGAGAATCTGAAAACGGAAGAAGGAAAGCCCTGGGAAGTTAAGATCAGGTATGGAGATCGTTCTTTTCCCGCAATTCTGAAGCTAGATATATTGCAGCAGGAAGAATTCGTAGCTGGCTATGGTAAGGCTGGGAAAAGTGGCAAAGTTGCGGCTGATCTTCATGTCACAGCCAAAGTCTCTCGCAAGGGAGTAAGTAAAGCTGAAGTGGTGGGTTTGGGGAAACCTAGAGAGACGGCAATCAAATTAAGTAAGGCTTTGGCTGAGCGAGCAAAGAAATAAGTCACCAAAGGGTTTGCAATGGGTTCGCAGTGAAGCCGGATCTCCTCAACCAAGAGACTCCTCAATCACGAAGAATCATTGCAAAATCAAGAGATTCAAAACTCTGTTCGCCATAAGCTCCCGATTTAATTAGGTTTCGAATCCTGTCTCCCCGACCACTTTCCTTGGAAATGGTATTTTTCCCAAATGTGGTTGAGGCAATCCGAATGATGGGTTCAGCAAGGTTGCCAAGCGCAGAGCCCATGCCTCCAAATCATTCCGGCACTGAGACCTGTAGTTGAAAAAACGAACGACTAGCCTCTCCAGTCAGCCTTACCCAACTCATCTGAAATGGTGATCGCGGATTCTGCGGCATGACTGAAGTCACTTCCTGCCACGATAGTAAATTCGCAGATTGCAAAAGCTGGGGCGTGAGGTCAGCTGAAGGTGAAAAATTGACTTCAATGTGCTCTTCTTCTCCCACGACCGTTACCGCAAGTTTGAAAATTGAGGGGTTTTTTACTTTCGGGTGGCCTCCAAGAAAATACTCCAGTTGGTTAGCCAGACCATCTTGATCCGGATCTGCTAGCGGGCCAGAACTCAATGGGTCAGAGAGCTCACTCTCATCAAAACTGATCGCCAACCAAGACGGCCAAGGAATCAATGGAGTCGCCTCTGTAATGGCTTCAGTCTTCATCTGGTTCCCCGACGAATTAATCATGCCTACCAAACTCTCAGTTGCAGAAGCCACCAACCAATTACGCGGAAAGCTCAGTGGCGAGGTGGCATTAGGCCAAGTCCAAGACGGATCAGAAATCAGAATCCATTCGCTCACAGGACCGGAAGGTCGAAAGCCCCAAATGTAGGCTCGCTGACCGATAGCAAAATCACTGGAATTTTGGGAAAAGACAGTCGTCTTGCCAAAAGCGCTATCGTCCTCGTGGTAACGAACCCGATCAAGCGCCTTCCATGCTCCCGCCCATGTCGACTTATCGCTTTCAACAAACCCGCTTCCAAAACTTCCTAGTTCAAAAATCAAATCGCTTGTGAGCGCCTGGCCTTCGGAATCTTCGTTACTGGCATGGATGTCGCTCGCCCAGTTGACGGAGACACTGCTCCAAACCGTCGCCGTTGCGAAAGCTGTTATTAGGATTACGCGCTTGCCAATCGACCTCATGCTCTATGAACGATGTCGAGATAACCCTAACCAACCCAGAAAAGCCAAGTATCCAAGAAGCCATGCACTCGGTTCTGGCACTGTCGCGAACTGGATATCCACCCCATCACCAGGGACACTAATCAACCCTCCTCCAGTCTCGCTACCCGTTGTTCCAAAAAGACTATGAGTTGCGGTAGAGCTGCGCCAGTTCAAGGGGAAAGTGCCCTGATTCGCATCGGCTAAATCTGGTACTTCCCAGTTCGTATTGGTAGGATCGACGACGAGGTCATCTGTATCAGTGCCGCTAATACCCAACATGAGGACCCACTCCGTCGATTCGTTGACAGCCTGCTGGTTATAACCCCAGACATAAACCGCTTCGCCAGGTGTAAAAGTGTTGCCATTGAACTGAATACCCGCAATCCCAACGTCACCATCGACGATCTTCGTTTCTTGAGTGAAATATTGTGAATCGAGAGCGAAGGAAGTCTGGTCGATGGACTTCCAGTTATCAGACCAGTCTTCCATATTGCTATCGCTTGGCACGAACCCGGCATCGAATGCCCCGAGCTCAAAAGTGAGATCAAGGTCAGGAGTATTCGTATCGTTGACTACAGTGCCATCACTCAGAAGCACAGTGCTAGAAATGACCCCACCCCACTGGATGGTAGCTCCTTTTGCGAAAGGGGTGAGACTGGCTGCTAGCAAAAAAGCGAAGGGCAGCTTGGTTTTGAACGTCTTCATATTTGAACAAGAATTGATTGAACTAGTTTGGGAGGCTAATGACAGCAGGAGGAATAATCGGTGATGGGATTGCAAATGTGGGATTGCCCGAAGGATTCTGAACGCAATAGAAGGCAGACCGATCACTGAGGAAATCATCCCTCGAGCTGATATCGGATAAGGTTACATCGCCTGCACTCGTCCACTGGTCAAAGCTTCCAATCTTGGTGTAGAAGAAACCATCGTAGCATTCGTGGCCCGCGACAGTGTCGCCACGCCAAGTAATATACTGGTCAGCGGTTGAGGGATCGCCTGTGCCAGTGAACCCAGTAGCCTCGTCCATTACTCGATCCGCCGCACTGGTATCAATCGGATACATCGAGGGAACCAAATTGTAGCCAGCCTTCAAAGGAACAACGGACTTCCACTCCCTCACTGCGCCGAACTGGACTACATCAAAAGCAGCATCGCGATGATGGGTAAACAACCCCTCAGCCGGACAAACTGGCGTGTTTCCTAAATCGTTAGAACTCCCAGTCATCACCCACTTATCGCCTCCAACATCATCAAGGAGATAGAAGGTTGTGAGCGCCTGAGTGATTCGGTCAAAGAAGAGCACATTGTCTCCGGTTGCCGCGTTCGTTCCTGCAAGAAACAACTCGGGGGGAAAGAGTTCGTTGAGAGTCGGGTATTCCGAAATCACAATCGTATCACCTGAAAAATCAGGGATAGTCAGCAAGGTATTACAGGGGCTCGAAGCAAAGAGATCCGAGTCTGTTGCCAATGTAATCGAAGTCGCGGTGACACTCGCAATATCAAAGCGATGACCACAGAAATCTCCACTCATCACCTCAATGTAGTAACCCGAAGAACTCGTCAGCACAGTCGTCAAGTCTCCTCCACCGAGGGATGTAGTGAGGTCAACAGTATTGTCCGAAACAGTGCCTGCACCCGTGAAATAGCATATCCCTAAGAACGGATCTGCGTAAGTCTCGCACTGCTCCTCAAAGGTATGCGTCTGCCATCCAACGACTGAAGTGTTCGCGCTATCGTCAGTAGCGACTCCATTCAGAGTAACCCGGACAAGCAGTAAACCCTCCGTTCCCATATTCCCCTCAAGGTCAGAGTAGGTCACCTTCTCAATATCTCCTGAACTGGAAATGGTCGGCGCAATTGTCCCTAGCGGCACAGGACTCCAAGAAGTCCCGTCTGAACTTTCTAAGAGCTCGTAGCTTAAGTCTATTGCCCCAACAGGACGACTATAACAGGCATCCAGAAGACCGGTAGTTTCATTGTGTACGATCTCGAATCCGTTGTTAGGATTCGTCCCATCAGGGAAGACCTTGAGACCGGAATCCGCTTTCAGGCAAAGAGCATATTCAACTAAGTTAAGAGTCCCATCGTTATCACCATCTTGGAGAGGCCCATTACTACCTCCGAGAGGATTCTGAGTCTGCCAAGCCAAGAAGTTGGTTGCCTTCACCTCAACAAAGCCGAAGTCATAACTCAAGTTCACCTCACCCGCCGAAGGAGACGTCACCGCGATGCGGGCAAAACCAAGATTCGAAATATTCTCGGCATCACTATCGCTATCGTCGCCAGTTGGATCATTGCTGAGTTCCAAACCTGAATTCGTTCCGGTCAAACCTAGATTCGTCAACGGGGCCTGCCCTTCATCAATCTCGATAATATAATTCGTATCCGGTTGTAAGCCATCTTGACTAGTGAAGCAGTATTCACCGCCGTTAGCTGTCGTCGTTACAATTGCGACTGCTCCACTACAGCTGATGGAAATATTATCGATCCAGAAAGTCTCAGCGTTTTCTAGACTGAATACAGAAAAACGAATGTGAGTCGCCGTATTCGGAATCGTTAAAGGACCACTAACGAGAACATCAGAAGACTGATAAGAGCTCGTCACATTCCCTGCATTATAAGTCACAATCGTTGTGTAGCTCGTTCCGCCGTCAGTGGAATACTGCACGTCCATTCGGTCTGAGAAAGTTCCGGTGCCACCACTCAAAGTTCCCCGCACATCAAAACTGAAGGGAACATTCGATGTCGTCGCACAAGCAGTGATATCTACTGGTCGGGTGATTTCAGCTTCCGCAACCGTATTCGAAGTATTGGACCCCGTAAGTTGATAAGAAATATCACCGCCATCAGTGACAAAAGAAGCCCCTCCCGACTGAACCCAAGGAGTCTGTGACCAATCCGTATTTCCAGAAGAACCTGAAGTCGAACTACTCTCAAAGTCATCCTCATATTCCACTCCGGTCACAGCCATTGCGGGACTCCCATCGGGATTGAGGAGAGCGACAGTCACCCCATCAATTCCAGGTTCCCCCGCATCCTGCAAGCCATCCTTGTCCAAATCCCTCCAAACGAAGTTTCCTAACTTAGTCTGCGCAAAACCAAAATCGTAGCCCGGATTTTCATTCCCAGTAGCAGGGGACGTTAAGCTGATAATTGCTTGGTTACTGCCGTTCTCCATGGCATCGGAATCGACATCATCTCCCAGCGGTTCATTGCTCGTCTCACCACTAGCATTGGCATCAGTAAGCACTAAGCCAGACAGCTCATCTTGAGACATATCTACACAAAGTTCATAATCGGTCAGTGCCTGCAGTCCATCCGAAGAAGTAAACTCATAGAATCCATCCATATCGGTTGTCGCGACGGCATCCACAACCTCCGAGCAACTCACAACTACATTATCAATCCAGAAGACATCCCCATTTTCCAAGCTGAAAACCGAAAAACGAATATGAGTTGAGGTATTGGGAATCGTTAAAGGACTACCAGCCACAACGTCCGACGACTGATAAGTGCCGTTCACGTTTCCATTATTGCAGGTCAAAATCGTCGTATAATTCGTGCCGTTATCTGTGGAATACTCAACAAGCATTCGATCAGAAAAGTTGCCCGACCCTCCGTCAGGAGTTCCGCGCACATCAAAGCTGAAGGGAACGTTTGGCGTATCTACACACGCAGTCAGATCTACAGGCCGTGAGACCTGGGCCTCAGCTACCGTATTCGAAGTGCTAGACCCTGCGAGCTGGTAAGAAACATCACCCACATCTGTCACAAAAGAGGCTCCTCCTGCTTGCACCCAAGGAGTCCCTGACCAATCATCTCCCCCACTGGTTCCTGAAGTTGAACTCGTCTCGAAATCATCTTGGTAATCCACTCCAGAAGAGACCGTCACTGGAGCACCAAACTCATCGAGCAGCTTCACCTCCACACCAGCAATACCTGGCTCATCAGAATCTTGCAGGCCATCTCCATCGACATCGTTCCAGACATAGTTACCAATGGCTAGACGACCAAAGCCAAAATCGTAGCCTTCATTCGTCTGACCAGACTCCGGTGCCGTGAAGACAATAATCGCCTGATTACTCCCATTCTGAGCCGCATCCGAATCATTGTCATCAAGGGAAGGATCGTTGGAAGTGACTCCTCCTGTATCCTGCCCGGTGAGACTGAAATCACTCAGAGCCGATTGACTCAAATCAACACAGAGCTGGTAATCGTCTTCCGCCTGTAAACCATCGGTCGAGTCAAAGGAATAGTAACCATCTGCATCCGTAGTGGTCACCGCAGGAGTCGTCTCAAAGCAGCTCAATACCACATCATCGACCGCAAAAAACTCGGATCCTCCCACACTGCTCACACTGAAACGAATCTCAATCGCTGTTTGCGGGACCGTTCCACTAAAGGAAAAGTAAGGTTGGCTTGCACCTGTGTTCGCAAAAGTAGCAACCGTCACGTAATTCGTTCCATCCTCAGTGTAGTCGAAGGTAAGAGTCTCACTCGCCGCCGAGACAAACTCGCGATAACGGAAACTCACGGTAGGATCCACCTCACAGCTTGAAAAATCTACCGCACGGCTCAACGACTCGAGGCTTTGAATCTGGATTGCATTGCCGCTTCCACCCGTTGCTCCACTATCGTCAAAAATGGCCGCTCCATTCGCGACCCAAGGCGTTGCGCTCCAGTCGGTAATCCCAATTGAACCAGACAAGCCTCCCGACTCAAAGTCATCACCATAGTCCACGCCCACATCAACGGTAACGAGGTTGCCTAGATCATCCAAGAGCTTCACTTCAACTCCTTCAATCCCCGGCTCACTTGGATCCTGCATGCCATCGCCATTAATATCGTTCCAAACAAAGTTACCGATCTGAACTCGTGCAAAGCCGAAATCATAGGACTGGTTTTCGTTTCCTCCCGTGGGAGCAGTGACCACAATTTGGGCCAAACCCCCATTATCGCCCGCATCAGAGTCACTATCATCCCCAGCAGGATCGTTGCTGGTCTCTCCACCGGTATCTTGCCCCGTCAACGAATACGTCGAGAGCGGATCCTGCGACAAGTCGATAGAAATAATGTAGCTCCCCGTAGGCTCCACTCCATCTTCCGCCGTGAATTCGTAGAATCCTCCTCCAGTCGTCACTTTCACCGCAGGTTGCCCTGAGCGATTCAGAACGGGCTGACCAAGAGAATCTAACAGAACCACAGTGACGCCATCAATTCCTGTCTCTCCAATATCAAAGAGGCCATCTCCATCTTCATCAAACCAGACGAAGTTACCAATACTCACTTCAGTGAATCCAAAGTCGTAGCTCAAATTCTCATTGCCTACTCCAGGAGTGGTCAGCGTGATAATGGCCGCCCCAAGAGTCACACTCCCACTTGCATCCGAATCGCTATCATCACCTGAAGGATCGTTGTTCACTACTCCTCCTGCATTCTGTTCCGTCAATGCTAGGTCAACGATAGGAGCTTGATTATTATCGATACAAATCTGGTATTCAGTCAGTGGCAGAAGTCCGTCCGCTGAAGTGAATTCATAGAATCCAGTGCCATCAGTGGTAGTAACCACTTCGACCGCGTCGCTGCAGGCGATCTGCAAGTTATCAATTTCCCAGAACTCACCGCCATCCAAATTGGGATTACCAACAAACCGAATCACAGTCGCAGTTCGAGGCAAAGTGAAGCTCTGCGCATTGTAAGCATTGCCTGTATTATTCAGATTGGCCAGTTGGGTAAAGACGCTCCCGTCTTCGGAATATTCCAGAGAGAGAGTTTCGCCAGCACCGGCGGCCTCTCGCGCCACAAAACTAATTGTAGGATCACTAATGCAGTCCGAAAAATCGACCAATCGCGTTGCAGTGCTCGTGGTGGCATTCCCATCATTATCGATAAAGCGAAGAACAGTGGTGCTGTTGCCCAATCCACCATCTCCAGTGACATACGAAACATTGGCCCCAAGAACCCAGGGTGTGCCACTCCAGTCAGTTGCTCCTACCGAACCACTCACTCCCGACTCAAAATCATCCTGATAGTCAGCAGCAAAAGTCTGAATCACAGGCGAGCCAGAGCTATCTAACAGTTTCACAGTAACGCCTGCTATACCAGTCTCACCTCCTCCTTGAATCCCGTCACCATCTTCATCAAACCACACGAAATTTCCGATACGAACTTGGCCGAATCCAAAGTCAAAAGACAGGTCTTCGTTTCCTGCAGCAGGAGTCGTTGCCACAATAATCGCGAATCCCAGATTTGAGGTATTTTCAGCATCTGAATCAAGCTCATCGTCCCCCCCCTGATTCTGCATCACCAAAGAGAAGCCATCGAGGGCAGGCTGCTCCTCCTCAATGCAGACTTGGTAAGTGGTGTTTGGCGCAATGCCATTCGCACTCGAAGAGAACTCATAGAAGCCACTTGCATCCGTTGTGGTTGTGACAGCCACGGTATCGGAGCAAGCAATCTCAAGGTCATCGATTTCCCAAAAATCAGCTCCATCGAGATTCGGATTAGCCGAAAAACGAATCACTGTCGCACTCTGGGGCAGGGTAAAACTCTGCGCATTGAACGCGTTTCCTGTATTGTCGAGGGTCGTAAGAGTGACAAAAGCCACCCCATCCTCTGAGTATTCCAGCACCAAGGTTTCCCCCGACCCGGCTGACTCGCGAGCAAGAAAACTTATGGTGGGGTCGCTTACACAACCCGTTAAATCGACCACCCGGGTCGCCATACTCGTGAGTGCATCGGCATCAGAATCAGCAAGACGCAGCACCATACTCGTATTACCAGAAGTGCCATCGGCGGTCACAAAGCTCACATCCGAACCAAGAACCCATGAGCTCTCGCTCCAATCGGTTGAACCTGACGAGCCTGAGACTCCGGACTCAAAATCATCCTGATAGTCTTCACTAAAGGTTTGTAAAAACGGGGAGCCATCTGAGTTCAAAAGCTTCACCACCACCCCTTCAATGCCCTCTTCAGAAGGATCCTGCTGTCCGTCGCCATCTCCATCTGACCAAACATAATCTCCAATCCGAACCTGCCCGAAGCCAAAGTCCAAGCTGAAATCCATGCCTCCAACAGCAGGAGCAGTAAAGTTAATGACCGCGAACCCGGGGGTGGACGTATTCTCAGCGTCGGAATCCAAATCATCATCTCCGCCCTGATCGGAATTCACCAAACCAAATCCCTCAAGTGCCTCCTGAGATTCAACGATACAAATTTGATAATTAGTGCCTGCAGCCAGTCCATCACTACTCGTGAACTGGTAGAATCCAGCCGTAGTAGTTTCAGTGGTTGCGACCAATGCGCCGAGGGAGTCCAACAGCTTGACCTCCACTCCACCGATTCCAGACTCGGAAGGATCTTGAACTCCATCGCCATCGGTATCGGCCCAGACATAGTCGCCCACAACCACTCCAAGGAATCCGAAATCAAAGCTATGGTTTGATTCTCCATCAGCTCCAGTATCGAAAAGTGGACCGCAGATTTCATCCCCACTCAATACGCCATCGGAGTCGCGAGCATCGCTGCCAGCTTGAATCGCAGCCGTCGAACCCGAAACCACATTAGAACTGGTTGGAGCAACTCCCGTCGATGCGATACGCGGTTGAGTCGCATCAATGCACACTTGATATCCGCTCGTGTTCGAAGACAGACCAGCAACGTAGACAGAGCTGGTGGAACCCGTGCCACTCGTCGCGAAACGCTCATCATTGATGAAGCTATAGCCACCTTCTTCATTCGTGACTGCAGTCGCAATCACGGTCCCACTCGGATCGCGTAACTCGACAGTCACACCTGAGAAGCCTGACTCACCTGGATCCTGAACCCCGTCGCCATCGGTATCAATCCAGACATAGTTCCCGACCTCGATGGGAGCACGTAATGGCGCTGCCACTAGACTTCCCCAGTTGTTAGACTTGGTGAACGCAATCTCGTCAAAACCAGCAGGTGCATAAGTCCCGATCACCCGGGCATCTCGAGAGCGAGCTCCGCCTGTGCTTAACCAAGCGATACCCGATGTTCCATTGTTGAAGACATTATCCATCGCCGGAAGCATAATTTCTGCAAAACCAGGAAGAATATCTGACGTGCCAGCGCCAAAATTACCCTCGCGACCGGAGGTAAAGAAGAAGCGGTTGACGGGATCCGTTGCCACCGATACCGGACCGACTGTTGTAATCGTGGTATCGAATTCACTGCTCAAACCATTACAAACGCCGTTGTTCTCGACTTGCCAGACGGGAGAACTTTCTGTTCCAGTGTTGCAAAAACGATAACTTGTTCCCCCTGCCACAAAGTTACCGCTATTGAGTTGGTCATGGTAACGGTTTCGGGTGGAAACAATCATACCAACCTCACCGGAAGGCCCCTGATCGAACTCAACCTCGCCAAGCCACGGCATCATGTTCTGACGCTGAAGGGCGAAACCTGTCGGATAATTCGTGGTGTTCCCAGCCAACGTTTCCCAAGGATGTAAAACATGAGTGTCCCAAGTGTTTCCGGTAGGCAAAACGGCAATGGTCGCATGGTCCATCGGAATTTGAGACTCCAAAGTGAAGTCGCTTGCAGAAGGAGTGGTGTCAGAAGGATCGAAGGAGTAAATGAAACCTTCCAAGTCCTCTAGAGCTGGTCCTGTGCGAGTGAGGGTTGCATAGACTTCGCCTGAAACGGGATGGACTCCCAAGCCAAGAGCAGCCTGCAAAGGACGATCTGGAGTGCCATCCGCATCGTCATCCCAACCGATTCCATTCGCATTATCTACGTATCCATCCGGCAATGGACTCGGCAATGGATTCGTCGACGCTGGAAGAGAGGGTAGCGGGAAGGCCTTAATTTGCGCAGCTCCGGTGGGCGCGGAACCGTCAGATGCAATCGGAATGACGTAAACCTCCTGCGAGAAAAGATTCACCGCATAGAGCTCCGTATTATCACGGGAAATAGCCAAGGAGCCCAATCCAATATGGCCTGGTAAATTCTGACCCTCATCAGGAGTTCGCTCGAAAGTGCGGGTACCCGGAACCGAAGTATCAAGCGGACCATCAACCCCAGCAATCCCGGATCCTAAAAGTGACTCAAGATCCAACCATAGCGAGACACCTCCATTCCGGCCGATCGCATAGATGGCTGCTTCGCGGGAACCTCCCGCTCCGTCATCTCCCATCGCCGTGAAAGCCCGTTCATAAGATGCCGTCAAAGCTCTTTGGTTCTTTCGATCCCACGCCATTCCCAGGGTAGTAGCACTCTCATCCCCAATTGTTGCTAAATACTGTATTGCCGCCTGAGGCAATGTTCCTACCGGAGTCCCGGCGTCACTTGCCGAGCTAAAGTCGTGATCTCGACTTCGAAACGGAACCCCTTCCGAGTTTGACATGGAAACAATCGTGGGGTCTGTAAGCGGATCAACTGTTCGAGCAAAGCAGACAAAAATGATGTTCGGATCATCTTCGGCATATTCTTCTCCATCACCCGCCGCAAAGTTAATTTGTGCCTCACCCTGATTTACAAATGCCACCGAACTGGTGTTGTCATTGCCGATCGGAGTCTGCTCATAACCACTCGGAGGACCAAACTCCACCCGAAGTGCCGAGCTACTGGCACCAGAAGCATCCACCTCCCAGAAGCCAGCTGAGTCAGAGACCGCAGTTCCGACTAATTGATTATCCCCATCAAAGACATTCACGGTTGCCCCCGGCAATGGCAACTCCCCGTGCCTAATCTTTCTGCGATGAGTAATGCCCTCCCATGCCTCTAGTTCAAACAGAGCTAAATCTGCCTGACCATCGAAGTTAAACTCCTGCATGACCCGTCCGCCAACCGAGGTTGCCGGAATCTGGCTCACGCCTTCTATCACCTCGACCTCAGCTAAAGAAAGAGCATCCACCGAACCTGGCTTCTCGATGCGCACGATTTGTCCCCTGACATCGACCACCACAGTCTGGGCAGTAGTATCTCCGGTGAGTGCCGCAGAAGTGTAGACTACATTTCTATCAACAGAGTTATCAAGGACCGTGACAACTGCTCCCGCCAAACGATTGGAATTTGCATCAGTCCGGTTATGGACGATGATTTCCCCCACGTTTTGAGGAAAGCTGAGGTCTACCTCCCACCAATGATTACCAGTATCAGTTTCCAGAGTATGAGTCACCGTTCCCTGACCATCCAAAGGACTCTGGTCCGCTCCGTAAACTCCGTTCGCGCTCCCATCAATCGCCTTCGATGCCGTGGGAAACTGTAAATCCGTCACTCCGCTCCCTTGTAAGAGCGTTGAGGACTGCGTCGCCTTTCCGCCCAGAGCCAAGTTGTCTCCTGGTGCTGCTTGCAGATGAGCAACACTGAGAGACAAGAAGCCAATCCCAAGAGCTGCGAAGGCTTGGCGTGATTGATGATTTTTCCGAGTATTCATGAGGTAATTGAGAACCGAACAAGCGCTTTGAACGCCTGCCTGATCGTGAGACTAGGCCGATAGGTATATCCTAAAATAGATAGCTTTCAATTACTTTTAAGGTAACTTTAATGCTAATAATAAATCATCTTGTTAGGTATCAAAAATATCTCCGGGAACTTCATAAAAAATACGTCGGTCAATAGGAATGAGGTGACCTCTCAAAGTTCATTGCTAAATTCATTGCTAAATCTAGAAAGCGGGAGCTTTGCTACCCTAAAAGCTCTCGCTCAAATTACCTTCCACAGGCAAAGGACTGTTGTCTTACGATGAGGTTTTTGCCTCATAAAATACCGCCTTTCTCAGCTGAAAAAATATTCTCCGAGTCCTTATTTATAAATTTGCCGACGTTTTTCACTCTATCTTAAGCTATGAGCCTAAGGAGGCTGAAGAGATTGCCAACCACCTCAGGCTTCAAGAACTTTGGATGGTGGGAGCAACGTGATGATTGAGCGAAAACAACGATTCAACCGCTTTTGAGAAAAGAAGAGCAAACAGCTAAATCGATTTGCCCTCTCGTCAACCAGGGAGCCGAAAGGGAACCGCTCAATCAATTCTCTGAATTTCGAAAAAGCTACCCCATGCCTTTTCTCCCAACGAGTCTTAAGGACACCTCTCAGTTACGGCCCTCAAACTAGGGAGAAGATTGCTCTCTCTAGCCAATTCTTGAAGCAAGAGGAATCGGATCGATTGGAGGCCCTGGAAGCCGCCGCAGCGCGGAGCACCAGCTCCGCAAGCTAGACTAGCAGCAATCGACCAAGTATCTCGGCACGATAAAGCGGAGTTGGTTCTCCGCACTCCTGGACTGTTCACGCGCGCTTGATTGCCTTCGCGCGTTGCTCTGCGACCGGGAGAGACTTCTAGAAGTCAGTGGAGGTGCCTTGGCGTGGGCGTCGAGTGCTTACCAATTGTGGATATCGTCGTCGGTATCCTCGTCGGCGTTTCCACCATCATTGCGCCCCACTCCATTGGGCCCTAGGGACCAGATGTCGAAATCGGGATTATAGGCATCGCCTCGTTGCTCACCGTTTTCGTCGACCCCTCTCAAGTAAAAGTAGGGCTTCTTGTGTTTGAAAGGATCGAGAATGAGGCCGTTGTCGATCTTCCGCTTGAACTGGTCACTTGCATCCGGGTCGAGCTCGGGCATGTAGACCTTACGGTCGTTGAGGATGCCGTTTTCGTAGAGCTCTTGGTACAGAGCAACCGAGCTGCGGTCGGAACCATCGCCGGGAGGAAACTCGCCATTGTCAGCCTCGTATTCCTGAATCTTGTTCTCAAAAAGTTTGACCTGCACTGTGCATTTCTGAATCTGCGAATTTAGCATAGCCCAACGAGAAATGCCCATTGTCATCCCCATGAGCACCACGATGATGGCAACTACAGTGAGAATTTCGACCAGAGTGAATCCACCTCGCTTCTGAGCCAATGGGCTTTGTGAGATTTTCATAACTTAAGATACCGGGGGAAGAAACAGAGTCAAACTACTGCTGCATGGTCTGGATGACCTTCATGAGGGGCAGGAAGAGAGCGAAGACAATACCGCCCACAACGACTGCGAGGAAGACAATCATGATGGGCTCAAGAATCGAAGTGAGCGCGGTAACCGCATTATCAACCTCATCATCATAGACATCGGCAATCTTCAACAACATCTCGGGGAGCTGACCGGTTTCTTCACCGACGTCCACCATGCTGATGACCATGGAAGGAAAGACGCTGCTCGCCTGCATGGGGCTGACGATGGACTCACCCTCTTTCACCGAGTCGTAAACCTTCTCGATGGCATCGGAAACGACGACGTTGCCCGAAGTCTCCTTGGTGATGTTGAGGGCTTGCAAAATCGGGACACCGGACGTGACCAGCGTTCCCAAGGTCCGAGCGAAACGAGCGATGGCACTCTTTTCCTGAATGTCTCCGAAGAGAGGCGCATTGAGCTTGAATTTGTCGATGGCGTGACGCCCAGCTTTGGTATTTCCCCAAGAGTTGAAGCCAATGTAACCGAGAACGGCGACGATTAAAATCCAGACGATATTGGGAACAAAGGGAACTGATGTGGACATCAAAAAGCCAGAGGCATTGAAGACGATCTTCGAAATCAAAGGCAGCTCAACGTTCATGTCGCGGAACATCTCTTTGAACTTCGGCACGATGAAAATCATGAGGAAGGTCAAGATGAAGACCGCGATACACATGACGATCACGGGATAGACCATCGCAGAGACAATCTTGTTCTTCAGCTTCTGCGCCTTTTCCTGATACTCGGCAAGACGGTTGAGGACGACTTCCAGAACACCGCCCAGCTCACCGGCTTTGACCATGTTGACGTAGAGCTTATTGAAAATGCGAGGATGCTGGGAGAGGCTCTCCGAAAAAGTGGAGCCGCCTTGCACGGAATCCGCGAGGGAGTCGATGGTGCTCTTCAAAACGGGATTGGGCTCCTGCTTGGACAAAACGTTAAGACCGCGAAGAAGCGGGAGACCGGAGTCAATTAGGGTGGCCAACTGACGGGTGAAGATCATCAGCACCTTGGGCTTCAGCTTTCCGCCGACGCCACCTTTTCCGCCCTTGGCCTTTTTCGCGGCCGCTGGCTTGGCACCACCCTTCTTGCCCTTGCCACCTTTGCCCGCCTTGCCTCCTTCGCCAACCTTCGTCGGATAAAGACCTTGCCCCTGAAGTTGCTGAATAGCTTCTTCCCGGGTTCCGGCCTCAATTGCTCCTTCGTGTTGCTGGCCCGAGGCATCGAGCGCGATGTACTGAAAATTTGCCATGTCGATTCTATTTAATGTTTAGCTTGGGTGTCGGGGGCGGTGCAAGCCGCCATTCAGGGAAAGTGAGAAAAAGATTCCTTTAAGTGTATTTAAGAACCTCCTCAATGGTGGTTGTTCCGTCGTAGATATTTTTGAGGCCGTCTTCACGCAAAGTATTCATACCCAGCTCGATAGCCTTATGCTTAATCACGACAGAGGGAGCCCTCTCAGTGACCAGCTCCTTGATCGGGTCCGACATGTTGAGGAGTTCGAAGAGTCCCCGGCGGCCTCGATAGCCACCACCGTTACAAGTCTCGCAACCTGTTCCGGTATAAAAACGCTTGTCTCCCAATTCGTTGGCGGAAAGACCGAGCTGGGCGATGGTGGCCTCATTAGGCTCGTAGTCCGCCTTACAATCAGGACAAATACGACGAACAAGACGTTGCGCCAAAACACCTTCCAAAGAGGCAGCCACCAGGAAAGGCTCGGTTCCCATATCAATGAGACGAGTGACCGCTCCCGCAGCATCGTTGGTGTGAAGGGTGGAGAGCACGAGGTGACCTGTCAGGGAAGCCTGAATGGCAATTTGAGCCGTCTCCAAGTCTCGAATCTCCCCGACCAGAATTTTGTCCGGATCTTGTCGTAAGAAGGCTCGCAAGACACGTGCGAAGGTGAGGTCGATGGCCTCGTTCACCGGAATTTGGATAATGCCATCGACGTCATATTCCACCGGGTCCTCGGCGGTCAGGAGCTTGGTATCGACGCGATTAATCTCGCGCAAGGCGGCATAGAGGGTCGTCGTCTTACCAGCACCAGTGGGCCCCGTGACTACGAAAATTCCGTTGGGCTTCTCAATCGTTTCGCGAATGTAGCTATCAATCTCAGAAGGAAGACTCAAAGCTTCCAAATCGAGGTTGACTGAAGAACTATCCAAGACTCGAAGAACCACACTCTCGCCGTGAGTAGTCGGGAGCGAAGAAACCCGCATATCGACGTGGTGGTCCTCGACCTTCTTCACAATACGACCATCCTGAGGGACACGCTTCTCGGCGATGTTCAGATTGGCCATCACCTTCACACGGGAAATGATGGAAAGCGCAAGGTGAGCGGGTGGCGGATCCATGGCGTAGAGCGCGCCATCGACCCGGTAACGAATCTGAAAGTCATTCTCGAAAGGCTCGAAGTGAATGTCGGATGCCTTCTCGCGAATCGCCTGATAGAGAACCAAATCGACATAGCGAATGATGGGCGCGGCATTGGACTCGTCCTCGAGTTCGCTTGCTGATTTGCCACTGAACTCTGCATCGAGTTGCCCGAGAATTTCGGACATGGCATCGGATTGGTCGCCGGCATAGAGCGTCTTGATTTTTTCTTCAATCAGCTCGGTAGGAGCAATCACTTGGTTGACCGATTGGCCCAAAGCAAAGCGCAGGTCCTCCAGTGTCTGAGGATTGAACGGGTCGGAGAGAGCGACTGTGAGGCCATTCTCGTCAACCTTGAGCGGTAAGGCTCCATGGAGCCGGGCCAATCCTGCGGGAACCATCGACAAGACCTGACGGGGCGGAATGTAGGTGCCGAGATCGAAAAGCTCTGCGCCTAATTCTTGGGCAATGATGGGCCAAACGTCGTCCTTATTACTAAGAACATCGTAGTCGGTAAGCAGCTCGCCTACCTCTTTACCGCTGGTTTCGAGCTGACTCTTGAGCTCAGCCTGCAAACCCGGCTCCAGCATGCCGCGGTTCTGAAAAAGTTCGATGACTTGATTGTTATCCATTTCCTGGTGTTCGTAAAAATTCTGTTCTTAATTCTCGTCTGCCATCGTAACCCGAATGACTTCTTCCGCCGAGGTCATGCCACCCAGAACCTTCCGGATACCATCCTCCCTCATCGTGCGCATGCCCAGCTCGCGAGCCCGCTTGCGCAGCTCAGGGCTACTCAAGTCGTCGTTGATCATGTTGCGCACCTCGTCATCCACTTTGAAAATCTCGAAGATACCCTTTCGACCCTTGTAGCCACCACCGCGGCATTTCTCGCAACCAACAGGGCCCAAGATATCAGCTGTGGAAGCTCGGTCACCGTCCATACCAAGGATACGCATCTCGCGTTCGGTAAGCGGCGTGGGCGCTTTGCAGGTAGGACACAAGTGACGAACAAGTCGCTGCGCCAAAACCGCTCGCACTGCAGAGGCAATGAGGAAGCGCTTGATGCCCATATCGGCCAAACGTGCCACTGTACTGGTGGCGTCGTTGGTGTGAAGAGTGGAGAATACTAAGTGACCAGTGAGCGAAGCGTTCATCGCAATGGTGGCCGTTTCCTTGTCTCGAATCTCACCCACCATGATGATGTTCGGTGCCTGACGAAGCATGGAACGCAGCGCGGCTGCAAAGGTCATCCCGATGTCGGTTTTCACCATCACTTGGTTGATGCCGGCGAGCTGATACTCGACCGGGTCCTCCACGGTGATAATTTTCTTATCCGGCCGATTGATCTCATTCAGACAAGCGTAAAGAGTAGTGGTCTTTCCCGAACCGGTTGGTCCGGTCACGAGGAGAATACCATCCGGCAGAGCCAGCATTTCCTTGAAGGTTGCCTCATCGTCAGACAGGAAGCCCAAAGTCGGAAGACCGAGAGTCAAAGCCGATTTGTCCAAAATCCGCATCACGACACTTTCGCCGTGGTTGGAGGGCACAGTCGAGACACGCAAGTCAACCGACTTGCCTGCAATCCGCATCTGGATTCGACCATCCTGCGGCAATCGCTTCTCCGCGATACTCATCGCACCGGACATCACCTTGAGACGGGCGACGACTGCGGGCAAAAGTTTCTTGGGATGATTCTCGGCTTCGACCAGTTTGCCATCGATGCGGAAGCGAACCCGCAGCGTAGTCTCCAAAGGCTCGATGTGAATGTCAGAAGCCTTCTGCTTGAAAGCATTCATCAGGGTGGTGGTTACGATGCGCACGATAGGGGCGTCTTCCTCGCTCACTTCCTCAACCCCTTCCATGGTCAGAACCTCGAATTCGGGAATATCATCCTCATCCGCGCCACCAACTCGGTAAACATCAACCAAAAGGCGCTGGATATCAGAAAGGTTGGCCACTACCGGGTTGATCTCGCGCCCAATCGCATGGGGCAAACTGTCGAGAACCTCGAAGTTCAGACCATCGGCCACTGCTACCATCAACTGAGTGCCATCGTCGTGAACTGGCACCGCCTGAAAGCGTTTGGCGACATCAGAAGTCATCTGATCCGCGACTTGCTGCGGGATTTCAAACTCCGAAAGATCGACCACTTCCATGGAAGCGTTTTGCGCGATCACTGCGGTAATTTGAGCCTCTTCAACGGCTCCATCCATCAGTAAGCGGTCTACAATCTCGGAGGCCCCCGAGCGTTTGACTTCTTCCACCGCTTCCGCCGAAGTGACTCCGGCTTCCACTAATAATTGACTGAGATAATCCTGATTCGAATACACGGGTTAGGTAAGGTGTGCTTGGCAAAAAGGCAACGGAGACAGATGCCTACGGTGCTTGAATTAACAAATTGCGCCAAATCGCCCCCCCTTGTCAATCCGCCGCGCCCGATTCGTGAAGAAAGATTTCCGAGGTATGGCCATCGCGAATACAGAAGACAGTCATTCGCAGGAATGAGGCAATTGGAAGGATTCTTAAACGAAAAGATAGCGAGCATTTTGCTTGGGTGACGCACCTTCGTTCTCCGATTTCGGAGGCCCGCTGAACTCAGTTAAAAACGATTGCCCTCAAGAGTGAGCAAAATCGGGCGCAGGCAATCCTTTTCTGGTCGCTTCTGGTCGCTTGACAGGGCGGCCTCATTTCCTGAGGCTGCCTACTCCATGAAAAAACTCCCTCCACAACTAGCTCCCGCCTTGATCCTCGCTCCTCTTCTGGTCGGGAACGCACAAGGGGCAACCATTTCCGGCGGCTCAATCATCAGCGATGTCAACGCTCCAGTAGGGGGCCTCGGAGGTTCGGTGAGTAATTCCGTGGGCGTGTCTTCCTCCCCTTCTCTCATCAAGTTTGTGGGTGATATCGACATCACGACCGTGGGAGGCGGCAGCTCATTGGGAAACACCCTAGATATCGCGGGAGCCTTGACGCTGGATTCACAAGAAGCCTTTATCCTTTCCTACGACTTCGACATCACGATTCTAGGCGGTGGCACCATTCAATTTACAGTCACGGGAATGACCGACTTTGAAGGCGTGACTCAAACCGTCTCCAATACCGAGTCGTTCTCCGGCCCCGGCGTTTATGAGGTCAGCTTTTCCGACCTTGGTTTTGTAGCCGAAGAAAGCGTCAGCGGAACCTGGACCGGTCAACTGAGCTTTGATTGGATCGACGCGCCTGCTGCTGCTGCACTTAATATCAGCATTCCCAACGAGTCGATTGACTTTGAAGTTGGCGCTATTCCCGAACCCACTACGGGACTCTTAGCTCTCTTTGCTCTCACAGGATTCTTGGTGCGACGTCATCGCGCCTAGTTCCTACCGCAACAGGAGGCTTGTGAAATCAGATTCGTTCTATCGCAGCCGACCCCCTAACCATCAATCCGAGCGAGCTCTCGGGAAAGTCGACGATTAATCAATTTTAGGCTTTCCAGAGGGCTCTTTTCTTCTTTCAACCATCAGCATCATGGCAGTCGTCGCAACCAATCTCAAAAAAGGGCAGTGTATTAAATACGAAGGTGATCGTGGAATCGTTCTCGGTCTCGAGCACCGTACCCCC
>CAZGXV010000010.1:2526-2850 GCA_964529725.1 uncultured Roseibacillus sp. | reverse complement strand
CAAAGGGAACGCTCTCATCGCCGCCACCATTCGCTCGTTCAACAACGGCAACAAGAAGACCATCCGCTTCGCCTCTTCGGATAAAGTGGAAATCGTGGAAACTGATCGCCAGAAACTTGAGTTCTCATACAACGACCCCACTGGTTATCACTTCATGGACCTCGGCACCTACGAGACCATCACCTTCGACGAGTCTCTCGTCGGCGATGCCAAGGACTTCCTCAAGGAAGGCCAGGAAGTGGAAGTCCTCTTCCTCGAAGGCGCCGCCGTCTCTATCGACCTGCCCGTCAACGTTGAGCTCACCGTCACCGAGTCCTCCGAAGG
>CAZGXV010000010.1:1240-2516 GCA_964529725.1 uncultured Roseibacillus sp. | reverse complement strand
AGGCATCAAAGGCGACACCGCCAACAACCCCACCAAGCCCGCCACTCTCGAGACCGGCGTCACCGTTCAGGTGCCTCTCTTCGTCAAAGAAGGCGACGTCCTCAAAATCTGCACCACCGACGGCTCCTACGTGGGCCGAGCGTAAGCATCACCTTGCTCATCCTTTGGAGTGCGGCGAGAATCGCCGCTTTGGACTTCACCTGTCGATTTCCTCGAATTCTTACGCGCACCCTCCCCCCGACCATCCTCAACGATCCGAAAGCGGTGATACTCACCGCACTCCAAAGCTCTAATCCCCTTGTTCCACTTGGGGCTCGATGTCGATGGGCGAAGACCTTTTCTCCATTTGCTCGATGGAGCCATCCTCATCCTGCACCGGAACCACATTGATATCCACCTTCACCGGAACCGCCCTGAGACCCGCGATGATTTCTTTCAGCTGCTCAATAGTGGCATCATTCAGCGTCTGCGGCTTGGCGTAATTGCTACCCGCATTCGCAATGCCTTCTTCGATAGAAGTCAGACCTTCTTTGAACTCCTGCATCTGAGCCACCACCCGCGTGACGGGGTCATTCTCCCCCGCTCCACCCAGCACCTTCTGCTTGAGAAACTCTTTCTTAATCTGCTCCCAACGGGCTGCCTGCTCTTCGTCTAACAGACCCTCCATCTCACGGAACTTCAGCAAATTCGCCTCCGCGCCCGTGGTCAGGTTTTGCGCTTCGTTCTCGTAGTGCGAAACCACCAATTCCTGCAACTCTTCATCCGTCATCAGGGGCACCACCTTTTCCGCGATACGGTTCATGTTCCGATAAGACCCCTGCAACTTGAACGGCGGCTCGGTGCGATAAACATCTTCCTGCGCCGCACTGGCGATGTATTGCAAGTTCACTCGCAGAATAGTGTCGCGCACCTGATAGAGCAGCTTCATCCCTCGCACAAATTCTTCAATCTCACCCGGAGTGTAGTTCCCTTCGAAATCCACTTCCTCCAACTCCGCACCCGCCGCCATCTTCATCACCGAACGCACATCCTTCAGCCCACTGGAAGCCAGCTTGGAAAGAGTGCTGTTAGAAGTGAGACAGTTCTCAATGTAGCTATCCTTAAAGGCCGCTTCGTGACTCCCCAGAATATCACCGAGGTTGTAAGTGTCCGCCCGGTTGGCGAGCATGTCGGGAATCTGAAACTTGCCCCCACTCTCGGTGTAAGGGTTTCCGGCCATCACCACCGCCACCTTCTTCCCCTTCAAATCGTAAGTGCGCGCCTTGCCCTTGTAGAC
>CAZGXV010000010.1:0-1140 GCA_964529725.1 uncultured Roseibacillus sp. | reverse complement strand
CCCGGCGGCGAAATGAGCAAGAGCAGTCCCATCCGGTCGGTGCGCGAATCCGCATCAGCGGTTCCGATTTGCTTCGCAAGATTATCCCCAATCACCGGTAAGAAGACTTCGTCTAACAAACGATTACGCACAAAGGCGCTCATCACCTCGGGCTTGAGTTCGTGCAACTTCATCTCTTCCCGCTTCTCGGCCACCAAGTGCTTCTTGAGGTCTTGGAATCGCTCGTAAAGAGGCAAGACCTCATCCCGAAACACGGTCACCCGCTCCAGAAAGTCATTGTAATGAATCTTCAGCACCCCGTCTTCTAACAGACCATGGGAACCCCGCATTCCAGCCACCTCAACCGCGAGCTGAACCCGCTTGACCTCCCGCTGTTCGTAGCCGCCCCGCGCCAGATGAGCCGCCGCCTCAACCAGAACCCCAGCCGAGACCTCCCCTTCCAAGAGACCACGCAGCCAGTCCAGCGCCAGCGAGTGACGGGCTTCGGCACGGGTCAATTCGGCCATCGCATGCTCGAAGGTCTCGCTAGCCCGCTTGGCGGTGAGTTCATGCTTGAGCTGCTTGATGGCCTCGGCAGCTTCGCTGGAAACCACAAAGCCTTCCCCTTCCCGTAATTGGGCAAACAAGTATTCCGCCACCGCCTGCGCGCTCACCCGACCCGCAAAACGCGAACGATTCAGTTGCTCGCTCAACGCCTCCGCCAGGGAAACTTCCAGCTCATGCCGCGTGCGCGTCTTTTCTCCAAACGCTTTCACCCGTTCTCCATGGCCGGCGATCAAGCGCGCGATTTCCTGGCGTCCTTCCTGGTCGCGATCGGTCCAAAGAATAATCCCCGCACCTCGCGCCAAGGGACTGTATTTCAGCAAACCCGCCTCCCCCGCAATGGGCGCGAGGGCCTCCAAAATCTTGGCGGTGTCCTCATCGTGCACCCCCTTGACATAGCCTTCCGCATAGCGCGCCTGCATGAAGCTCTGCACCTGCGGCAAAATTTCGGCCTCCGTCCCCCCGGTCACCCCTTCTTCTAACAGCAGGCTGGCCAGCCACTCCGCACGATAGAGACAGGGGCTTTCGCTGGGCACTTCCAAATCCCAAACCGACTTCGTGGCCAAAAAGGCTTCGTTCTCGATCTCCTCATAAAAG
>CAZGXV010000009.1:0-62068 GCA_964529725.1 uncultured Roseibacillus sp. | reverse complement strand
GATTTGCCGCTTCTTTCAAAACCACCAGATGTTCGGTTTCACCGGCACGCCCATCTTTGCCGACAACGCGGCTCCTCTTTCCAAAGGTAAGAAAGAGACTGCGGTGGTGGAAGATGTTCAGGTCACCTACGGTCCCCCCAAGCGAACCACCAAGGACCTCTTTCACAAGCAACTCCACTCCTACGTCATCACTGATGCCATCAAGGATGAGAACGTGTTGAAATTCGCAGTGGAATACGTGGGGCGCTACCAGCAAAAAGAAAGCGATACCGTCTCTGCGGACATCGAGGTCGAAGCCATCGACACCAAGGAAGTCCTCCAGTCCGACACTCGGCTGGAAAAAATCACCGACTACATCATCGATCATCATGCCGTCAAAACGCGCCATAAGGAGTTCACGGCCATGTTCTGCGTGAGCTCGGTGGAAATGCTCATTAAGTATTACGAGCTCTTTGCCGAGAAAAAGAAGGAGGGCAAACACAAGCTCCGAGTGGCCACCATCTTCAGCTACACCAGCAACGAGCAAGACCCCGACGCCGATGGCAACTTGGATGAAGATAGCGAAATCATCGGCGGCGAAGGCGGCAATCCGCACACCCGGGAGAAGCTCGACGGCTTCATTGCCGACTACAATGCGATGTTCGGCACCAAGTATTCCACCAAGGACACGCAGAGCTTCTACAACTACTATCAAGACATCGGGAAGAAGGTCCGAGAGCGCAAGGTAGACATTCTCTTAGTGGTGAACATGTTTCTAACCGGATTCGACAGCAAGCCGCTGAACACGATGTATGTCGATAAGAACCTCAAGTTCCACGGTCTCATCCAAGCCTACTCGCGCACGAACCGCATTCTCAATGAGGTCAAGAGCCAAGGCAATATTGTCGTCTTCCGAAACCTAAAGAAGGCAACCGACAAGGCGGTGACTCTCTTCTCCAACAAGGCCGCGAAGGAAACCATCTTCGTCCCGCCCTACCGGGACTACGTTGGGAAGTTCAACACTGTAGTTGTCGAGCTCCTGACCCTGACCCCCACTGTTGGGAGCGTGCAGGACTTACCAGACGAGGAAGCAGAGTTAAAGTTCGTAAAAATCTTTCGCGAACTGATGCGTCTGAGGAATATTCTGGAATCGTTCTCCGAGTTCGAAGACGACGACCTTGCCCTGCCCGCCCAGCGCTTCGCCGACTATCGCAGCGCCTATCTCGACCTCTACGACAAGGTCAAAACAGACAATCAAAAGGAGAAGACCTCGATTCTCGAGGATGTCGATTTTGAGCTCGAACTGATTCACCGCGACGTCATCAACGTGCAATACATCCTCGCCTTGCTCGCCCAACTCTACGAAGCAGAAGAACCCGAACAGGCCACGATCCGCAATCTCATCTTGGACTCCGTGGCTGGTGAAATCGAACTTCGCAGCAAGCGTGAGCTCATTCAGAAGTTCATCGAAAGCACCCTACCCGATCTTGGCAGTGCCGCCGAAATCCCCGACTCGTTCGAGGACTTCTGGGAACAGGAACGCTTCTCCGCCTTTGACCAACTGGTCAAGGAGGAGCAACTCGACGCGGATAAGCTGCAAAAGCTAATCGACCGCTTCGTCTACACCGGAAAGAAACCCTTACCCGATCCCGACATTGTCGAACTCATCGAACGGCCTCTCAAACTCGCCGAACGCGGCCCCACTCGAAAACGGGTGCTAGAAAAGGTCGTCGATTTCGTAGAAACCTTCATCCGTGGAATCGCTGCGTAGATGGGGACGATCTCAGTCAGCGTTGAGGGCTCTACTGGCGACTATGCTAGGCTCAATGAAGTCTAGGAAATAAAGGTCTCGCGCCGAGCAATGTTGATGGCCTCACTGCCCGTCGGATTTCAACATTTTGGTGGCCAATAAAATCACCGCCGACCAGCTCTTCCAGTAAAAGTTATAGTGGCCAAAACAGCCCGTTTTCCACCGATTTTGGCCACTAATAACTCCAAGCACAGCCTCCTCCGGCGGAATCCTTGTGTGGGCAATGGACTGAAAACTTGACCCATGGTTGACCAATTGGCTCGCTCGCTATTACCAACTTGAAAGCCCACTTCAAAAATCTGACCTCGATTCTCATTGCGAAAAATGAGGAAGGACAGAGTCTGTGGCATCGTGAAAGACGTCGTCGATATCAACCGCCCTTCTCCGGCTGACCTGCTGCAGAAAATCGCCCGCTTCGGGTTTCTGCCCGTGGCCATCATCTTGCTGGGACTCATTGCCATTTTTACTTCTATTTATCAGGTCCCGGCGGATTCCAATGCCGTTATTCTGCGCTTTGGGAAATACACCAAGACCGTGGATCGGGGGCTTCACTTCAAGCTCCCGTTCGGCATTGATCGCAAGCACATCATCCCCGTGCGTCGTCAGCTCAAGATGGAATTCGGGTTTGGCACCGCTGGAGCTACCAACCGATTTCAATGGGCTTCCCGCAACGTGCAAGCCGAAGAGATGTCCATGATTACTGGCGACCGCAACGCCGCCCTCGTTGAATGGGTGGTGCAATACCGCATCGACGATGCCCAAAGCTACCTCTTCCAAGTGCGCAATCCGGAGCTGACCCTGCGCGACGCTTCCGAATCGGTGATGCGCGAAGTGGTCGGCGACCGCACCGTGGATGAAGTCATCACCATCGGCCGCCAGGGAATCGAAATTGAAGCCCTCGAGAAACTGCAAAAACTCGTCGACGACTACGGTCTCGGATTTGGCATCACCCAAGTTCAGCTCAAAAACATCAACCCTCCCCGCGCGGTGCAGGCCTCCTTCAACGAAGTCAACCAAGCCCAACAAGAACGGGACCGCATGGTCAACATTGCCCGCGGCGAGTATAACAAAAAGGTCCCCCGCTCCAAGGGTGAGGCCGACCAAAAAGTGGCCCAAGCCGAAGGGCAAGCCACCCAGCGCATCAACGAAGCCACTGGTGACGCGGAACGCTTCCTCGCGCTCTATGGCGAATACGAAAAGGCCCCCGACATCACCCGCGAGCGCCTCTATCTCGAACGCATGAAGGAAGTGCTCCCCAACATCAAAAGCAAAATCATCATCGACGGAGACTCCGGCAACGCCCCTCTCCCCCTCCTTCACCTCGGCGAAGAAGCCACTCAACTGAAAGGAAAACGCTAATATGAAAAAAGGAATCTTCGCTCTCGTAGCTCTCATCGGCATCCTCGTCCTACTCGTTGCCACCGGCTCCATTTTCACGGTACGGGAAGACCAACAGGTCATCCTCACCCAATTCGGAAAACCGGTGGGCGATCCCTTGGTAGAACCAGGTCTCAAATTCAAAATCCCCTTCATCCAAGTGGCTAACAAGATGGAGAAGCGGGTGCTCGAGTGGGATGGCCAAAGCACCCAAATGCCGACCCGCGACAAGCTCTACATCAAGGTCGACACCTTTGCCCGCTGGGAAATCGAAGACCCCTTGGAATACTTCGAAAAACTGCGTGACGAGCGCAGTGCGCAATCTCGCCTCAACGATATTTTGGGAAGTGAGACCCGCAACATGGTGGCCAAGCACGACCTCATCGAAATCATCCGTACTACCAAAGGCCGCGAGCCCCAGCAGCAGGAAGACATTGGCGAAATCCTTGGCGAACAAGGTTCGTTAGAGCCGATCCGAATCGGACGCAGTGCCATCGAGAAGGAAATCCACGCTGCCGCAAAGGGCAAACTGGAGGACTTTGGCATCCGCTTGTTAGATGTCCGCTTCAAGCGCATCAACTACACTCGCGAAGTGGAAAGCCGCATCTTCGAACGCATGATTTCCGAGCGCCAACAAATCGCGGAACGCTTCCGCTCGGAGGGTGCTGGAGAAGCGGCTCGGATTCTCGGTGACATGGAAAAGGAAGTGCGCACCATCGAGTCTGAAGCTTACAAGCGCATCCAGACTGAACTCGGTCGCGCCGATGCCGAGTCCACCCGCATCTACGCCGAAGCCTACGGAGCCACCCCCGAGCAGGAAGAGTTCTATCAGTTCACCAAAACCTTGGAAGCCTATCAGGACATCCTCGGACAAGACACCTCCCTCATCCTTTCCACCGATAGCGACCTCTTTAAAATGCTGAAGGGACACAGCCAATCACCAACTCACACTTCATCCGCAGCAGCAAACCGCGAACCAAAGGCTCGGCCTAGTCGAACAAGGAACGAGCCTGCAGAGCCGCCGCAGGAGAGCCCTCAGCCTTCTGCGGCTTCGGCACCAGCAGAGGGCCTTGCCGAGTAGCCCATTTTCTAAGTGAAACCGATCGCCATGAAGCACTCCGTTTCCTATTGGCCGTTTGCCGGGATTCCGTTGGAAGAATTTGCCGAGAAACTATTGCCCCTCGGTTACACTGGCATCGACCTTCTTCATCCCGAACAAGCGAAAAGAGTCAAATCCGTTGGCATAGACTGTCCGGTGACCGCAGCGCCCGAGCATGAATCGGGACTCGGCTGTATCGAACGGGCCTTCAACCGCCTCGAACACCACCACACCCTGCACAAGATCTACCGCGAGCTTATCCCCGCCGCCGCCGAAGCAGGAGTCCCGCAGGTCATCTGCTTTTCGGGCAATCGTGATGGCCTCGACGATGCCGTCGGTCTCGCAAACTGCGCCCGTGGACTCGAGCCTCTCCTCCCACTCGCCGAAGAACACGGCGTCGTCCTCCTCATGGAGCTGCTCAACTCCAAAGTCGATCACCCCGACTACCAATGCGACCACACCGCTTGGGGAGCCGCCCTCTGCGAAACACTGGCCCACCCCCAGTTCAAACTCCTCTACGACATCTACCACATGCAAATCATGGAGGGAGACGTTATCCGCACCATCCGCCAGTTTCACCCTCACATCGCCCATTACCACACCGGCGGCAACCCGGGTCGCAACGAGATCGACGACTCCCAAGAACTGAACTACCCCGCCATCGCCGCAGCTATCCGGGAGACAGGCTTCCAAGGCTTCATGGGGCAGGAATTCATCCCTACCGGCGACCCCTTTGAAGCCCTTGCCGATGCCATCCAACGTTGCAGCTAGTAGTCGGCTAGACTCGGCATAGGCCTTGCACCCCTGCCCACTTTCCGCTAAGCCCTTCCTTATGCCTGTAGCAACTCCAGCCCAATACCGGGACATGCTCGATGCCGCTCAAAAGAACGGCTATGCTTATCCTGCCATCAATATTACCTCCATCGTCACCGCCAACGCCGCGCTCAAGGCCTTTGCCGACGCCAAGTCTGATGGCATTATCCAAGTCTCTACCGGTGGTGGCCAGTTTGCCTCTGGACTCAGTGTCAACGATGCTGCCTTCGGAGCCATCGTGCTGGCAGAAGCCGTTCATCGTCTCGCCGAGAAATACGATGTCCTCATTGCCCTCCACACCGACCACTGCCACCCCGAAAAGGTCGACTCGTTCCTCCGCCCTCTCCTCGACGTCTCCCGGGCTCGCAAGGCCGAAGGCAAAGGCCCTCTCTTCAACTCCCACATGTTCGATGGCTCAGTCGTGGACCTTGATGAGAACATGAAAATCTCGGTCGAACTCCTCAAGGAGTGCGTTGAACTCGACATCATTCTTGAGATTGAAGCTGGCTGCGTAGGCGGCGAAGAAGACGGGCACGACACCTCGGGACTTCCCGCAGAAAAGCTCTACACCAGCCCCGAGGACATGTTGCAGGTTTACGAGACCCTCAACCCCATTGGTCGCTTTATGTTCGCCGCCACGTTCGGCAACGTGCATGGTGCTTACAAGCCTGGCTCAGTCAAACTCAAGCCCGCCATTCTGCGTGATGGCCAGAAAGTAGTGATGGACAAATACGGTGCCGAAGCTGAGATGGACCTCGTCTTCCACGGCGGCTCCGGAACCTCTGCCGAAGACCTCCAAGAAACACTCGACTACGGCGTCATCAAGATGAACATCGACACCGATACCCAATACGCGTTCACCCGCCCCATCGTGACCCACATGTGTGAGAATATTGAAGGAGTTCTCAAGATTGATGGTGAAGTTGGTAACAAGAAAAACTACGATCCCCGTGGTTATCTGAAAAAAGCCGAAGCCTCGGTGGCTGCGCGCTTGGTGCAGTCTTGCGAGCAATTGAAGTCTAGCGGCAACACTATCTACTCCGCGTAAAGCGAGCGCAACCACTCTCACCAAGACCTCCCGGGATTCTCCCGCGAGGTCTTTTTCTGTTAGGAGCAACCGCAGCTTCACTCCGTCATCCGAATCACCTGTGAGCGGATGCCATCTTCGTCGATGTCCAGGGCTAGGCCTTTGCTCATTCTCATGAGTGAGCCCAAATTCCACACCGTCCTTTCCCCTGCTTGGAATTTTCCCGAACGATGGAAATGACCACAAACGACCACTTCTGATTCCGGCGAAAATGCTGCCGTGAACCTCTCCGTCTCCTTGGCAAATCCGGACCAGACCTTCCCGACCTCGAGCAAACGCTCCGGAGGCCAGAGAGCAAGTTTGAGATAACCCAGCAAGTGACGAGGCATCTGATGTCTGGGACGTAAAAGCCGCCCCACCTCCTGAGCACACTGCCATCGGTCGGTCAGAGAGTGGCAGGTGTTCGTCGTCAGACACTGACGCACGGCCTCTCGGTTAGCAAATAGCTCACGGCTCCAAGGCGAGGCCGTCTCGTAAATCATATCACCGTGGGTGATTAAAACCCGCCCTCGAAACAACTTCATCCAACCGTCCTGGGAGACACTTGGATCATGATTACCAGTCAAGGCCAGAAACCGAACCTTGCGGCTCCGGCAAGCCTCCTGCAGTGCTTCCCACAACTGGTCGGCTCGTTCGCGCCAAGCCTCAACCAGCTCTTCCCGGCCATCTCCCACCATCACCAGAGTTCCCACTCCATCCAAGAGATGCTCTATTTGCAAAATCTCTTTCACCCGCGAACCCGGATGCCCCAGATGCCAATCGGAGACCAGCCGGATGGGCATGGGCAACTCGCACGGGCCCGTGGTCAGCTCTGCCAAAGTCGTCTTCAACTTTTCGCCACGTCAATTCTCTGCCTCACCGCCTCATAAAGACACACTCCCGTTGCTACACTAGCATTCAAACAAGGCACCGAACCTAACATCGGAAGCTTCACTAAGAAGTCACATCCCTCTTCCGTGAGACGCCGCAAGCCATCGCCCTCCGCTCCGATCACAATCCCGAGAGTTCCCTGCAAGTCTGTTTCGTAGAGAGTCTTCTCTGCTTTATCACTGGTGCCCACCAACCACATTCCGGCCTCCCGGAGAGACTTCATAGCCCTTGAAAGATTGGTCACGCGCACGAAAGGGATCGAATCGGCAGCCCCCACGGAAATTCGACGCACGGTATCGGTAATGCCAACCGACTTGTCCTTGGGAACGACGACCGCTTGCACTCCCGCGCCATCTGCCGTTCGCAGAATGGCTCCTAAGTTGTGCGGGTCTTGCACACAATCGAGAATCAGCAGGAAGCTCATCTCTCCGGCCCGCACCTGTTCAATCAAGTCTTCCTCAGCTAAAGCATTGGCTCGTGCCGGACTAGCTGAGCGACCCCGGACATGACGATTTTCTCGAGCTTCTCCTGTTCGCCCTTTCTGTTTTCGCATCGCGGAAAAAGTAGAATGCTGCCAGCAGATTGTCGAACCTTCAACTGGACCAGGTTGCCTAGGCCGAACCAGCTTGGCAAAATTTTGAAAAAATCGGACCAGGATGGATGAGATGAATCGGATTTAGAAACTCAAGTTGGTTGTTCTGAGCCGATTTTTTGAAGTGCTGTTTCCTCCAAGAGCTTACGGCTATCGTTTTCCAACGCAAAACCCAATCTATCCTATCTGTCTATCCTATCTGTCTTGATCCAAAAAATTGGCGAGAGAAAGCAACTTGGTGCCGAGCTTGATTGCCCCCACTCTGACTCCCTTACCACCTACCAAATCCAAACCACGGGACGCACCACGACCTTCACATCGCCGCCACTTTCTTGCTCGCTCTCCTCGATGGCAGTTGCGACTCCCTCCTCAAACTCGACCACCACCTTCGACTTCTCTTCTTGGGTAGAGTGTGTGAAGCGGCGAAAAACCGTTCCGGTGTAGGTGTCTACGATCGGTTCGTAATGCTTCACCTCTTCGTATTCTGTAAATTCCATCGTTCCTCCCACTCCCTCTTTCGTGCGGCGCAGAGTTTGCTTGGTGGGTTGACCCAAAACTCGGCAAACCTCGTCCCGCGACATTCCCAAGGCGATTTCACCCGCCTCGATTAACCTCTTCACTTCCATCTCGCGGTTGTAGACGGTCTGCAAAAGCTCTTGGATATTGCCCTTCCCCGCTTTGAGCTTGGCCGGCCTCACCCAGCCCGTTTTTCCTTGCCCCTGAATTTTACAGGCCCGGTCATCGAATCCAATCAAGGTGACCTTTCCACCGGTCAAGACTCCCAGTTCACGACCGCCAGTGCGAGTGGCGTAGACTCGCGCGGGCTCGCTGACCATCAACTCCACTTTGTCTGTCTCCGGCAGAATATCGGCGACGTAAATCACGTTTGGATCCGAGTCAATGAGTGAACGGCGGCCGTTTTGACGTTCCTCATCAGCCGAAACAGTCCCTACCGACGCTAGCAAAATCCCAACTACAAATCCTACTTTCATCACTAATACTACCCCGCTTGGACGAAATCGAAAGAGAGAATATTCAGCCTTTTGAAAATACCACCACGCGATTCGTATTTGTTCCCTTCCCAAGATTATCCACCCCCCAGCAATTCGCGGTCTTGGTGAACTCCTGTTCATTGACCAAAACAAACTCAGGCCTCAGTCCCGCAGTCATTCCCGCCGGAATCACCAGCTCTTCTAGTAGCAAAGTCCCCTTTCTGACTTCGCCGACCTCAAAGGCAACGTGTCCCCCGGGTTTCAAGACCCGCGCCAATTCCACGAGAACGCTCGCCATTGCCTCTTGCCATTCTTCGGGCTTCTTAAAACCCCAAATCGGCACTTGAGAGGCATCGAAACCATTGAACCAACAACGTAGCCAATTGTCTCCCTGATAGTCGATGACATCGAGGAAAGGAGGCGAGGTGACGACTAGGTCCACACTTGCAGACTTTAGGGCCGGAGTTTTGTTCGCGCTTGCGGTCAGTATTTGCACCGTCTTGCCCCGCTCCCACAAAGCGGCATCACTCTCTCGATCCAGTTGCTTCAACAGCGAACGACTCTTCTTGAGAATAATCGCGGCAACGTCCTTTTCCTCCGGGACTTGATTTCGCTTGGCATTGATTTTTTGCTGAGCCTTGACCGAAGTCGCTTGATTTGGAGGAAGGGTGTAAACCGAGAAAAAGCCAGGCGAATGACCCGTTAGCCGATTGGTCGCAACCATTCGGATCCAACCATCCACCTCGTCGAGAAGAAGCTGATTCTGCGCCCAATACTTTTGCAAGGCCCTCAACTGCGCTAAGGTTTTAGGATGATAGAAGGCATTCAACTCTTCATGGGCCCGCCGCGGCTTTCCCTGCAAAGACAGTTCCTCTAGTCGTTGAGCAACCTCCTCAATCCTCGGGGGCTGCAAGCGGGGTCGGCATAAGATTGGTGCCAGCGGATTGATGTCACAGCCAGCTACCTCTCGGTCCATCAAGGCCGCCTCAAGCAAAGTCGTGCCCCTCCCCATAAAGGGATCGTAGATGAGGTCGCCCGGCTGGGTCAGACGTTCGATGAAGAAGCGTGGCAATTGCGGCTTGAAGCAAGCTCGATAAGAAACCTCATGGAGAGGATGAGCGGCCCGTTGCTTGGACGTCCAAAACTCGTTAACGAAATAAGGGACAGAACAACCGTCGAAGGTTCTTGCTAGTTCCCGTGTCCGCTCGCCGAACTCGGCAAAGTCCCTCAGCTCTTTTTGCATCTTGGCAGCGACCATCATTTCACGATGGTCAAAGCTCGCTGCAACTCTTGCCCGGCCTTCTCCCTAAACTTGCGCGATACTTGGACCTCGTTCCAATGATAGGAAGAGAAGCTCTCCTCTGGCAAAGTCTGATTCGCGCCACCAGCTGTGGTTTCGTAAAGCGAACGCAGCTTACGATTGATATCTCGCTCACTGAGCCTCGTGCCGCCCGCGCCCAAGGTCTGATGCAGAGTCATCACCTGCTTTGCGAGGTTGGACTGACGGTTCTCGACCAATATCTCCTGAATACTCGCACTTCCGTGCAAACGTTCGCTCAAATTGAGTCCATCAGGCGTTACTTTGAGCCTGGCGACTGCGTAGATGAGCTGGCTCGCTTGGTCAAATTTCTTGATCGCCTCTCGTGCACCGACAAATCTGCCTAAACTCACGGAATGCCATTGATGATCGACATCCAGACGCAAAGCAATGCGCCGGGCTCGTGAATGGACAGCGGGAGGCTCGCTTTCCCACACCGACTTTCGAGGAAAGGACTGGTAGGTCACCAGCGCACTGACCTCGGCGTTGATGGTCACGATGGGCCCGCCTGTAATTTTGGCCAAAGCGTTGGTTGATATTTGATAGCGATCCTCTTCAACCGTCCTCATCTTGCTTTCTTCCTGGATGAGTTGCTGTCCATCGTCGGCGATTGCTAAGACCGCTACCAAACTACCAGGTTCCAAAGCTCGAGACCGCAGTCGCAGGGCGTTATCAACAGGCTCGGTCACTGCTAATCGGGCTAGATTGTTGCCCTTGGATACCTCTATCTCGCCAAAGCTTTTCCACTCCTTTCCGCTCCGATCAACGATCTTAAGATGAGGGTTATTATCAAATAGACTCGCGGCGGTATAAAGATAGGTGGTGATGCCATCCTGCACAAAGAAGCCACTCCCTTGCAAACGCACGCCAGTAATGGAGACCATGGCGGGGCCAACTTTTTGCTCGAGCCCCGCGATTGCCTTGTCCTCAGCCGCACGAGTTTCTCTCTTTTGGTGATAGGCCGAAACTGGCTTGTCGTCTTCATCGCTTGCATCACCTTCGACGGGAGGATTGAGAAAGGCTGCTAGCTCTGCCGCGCGCTCGGCAATCTCTTCTTCACTTCGCAAAAAAAAACGCTCTTTCAGTTCCCTAGGAGCAGTTTGGCTATCCAAGGTGGCGAAGCCATCAGCATGGCGAACTCTCACTCCTGTATCCGAGATAGAGTTGATTACGACGGTATTCAAGGTGCGGCCTCCGACCATCAGCGTGGCGAACTCTTCGCCCACTCCTTCGGTCCGGACCTTGGCCTCATATTTCTTTTGGTAAGCCTCGTATTCTTCGCGGAGTTTCCTCATCTCCTCTTCGACTTCCTCTTTCTTCTTTTTCAACTCCTCCAGCTCGCTCGCTTTCTCATCGGCAGATTGGGCTTTGGCTTCTAGCTCCTCAAAGTTCTCGAACTTCAAATCGTAATCATCGAGTTCGAGGTAAGCCTCTTCCAAATCCTGCTTGAGATCGTCTCTTTCTTCCTCGAGATGTTCATATTCGAGCTGACTAGGCCCCTCCTTCCCGTCGTCCAAACAGCTGGAAAGAGACAGAATCATGAGGAGAACGACCGGAGTGTAAACTTTCATAACCGATTCCCTTTCTATCCCAGGCCAATTCCGGTCCAAGACCAAAGTCGAAAACTGGCAGGAAAAGTGTTTTTTTCGTTTCACTTTCCGCTTGTCAAAACAGGTGAGCCCGGACTAAAACCCCGCCCCCTCGTCTGAAGGCCCGTTAGCTCAGTTGGTAGAGCAGAGGATTGAAAATCCTTGTGTCCCTGGTTCGATTCCGGGACGGGCCACCACTCTCTTCCCTTCTGTCTCTAGAGAGGGTTCTGATTGGTAACCACTGACCATTTGTCATATGGCCCTTTCTTATTGGGTCTTTGGGTCTACACCAAAGTTTGGGGACGAGGCATTCTTTTGAGTATGGGGTTGGCGGAGCTGGTGCTCCGCGCTCCGACGAGCCTCTACTTAAAAACTGGCCTAGTCTTGGTCCCGGCGAGGGCCGAAGACCGAAAGACCAAGCCAGCTTTTCGAAAACTAGACCTAAGGGGCTAGTTCGTGATGGGCGATTGGACCTCATAGCCCTCGTCCCGAAGAAGGTAGCCGCCGGCAGCACCAGCGGCGAGAGGCACGCAAGAGCTGAGAACACCTGCCAAGGCAACGAGCGCCAGGACCACGATTAGTTTTTTGCTTTTCATAAGATTGTTCTAACGTCGAAGGATAACCCAAACAGCGTGAATGATGCCGGGAACGTAGCCGAGAAGAGTCAGGACAAGATTGAGCCAAAAATGGAGCCCAATGCCGACTTGTAGAAAGACCCCGAGCGGTGGCAGGAGGATGGCAATGAGAATGCGGATAACATCTGCGCCTGAACTGCTGGTTTGTGTATTGGTGTTCATCGGTTCGTTTAAGATTGAGTGAGAGCGGCAACTTCCAGTTCCCTCAGTTTAGCTAGCTCGCCTCGTACTCGGTCACGCTGGCGCTCGACGGCACCTGCAACTGGGTTGGGAAGCTCCATGGTATTGAGTGTTTCCTCGTAGCTCTCCAGGGCGGCTTCTTCACCACGCTGGCATTCGGAAAGAAGATTGGCCTCTCCCTCACTGAACTTGGATACGATGTGCATCCACCCTTGATGGACTTTACCAAGGATCGAGGCGTCTCCGTCAGGCTCTTCGCCCATGGTCCGAAGAAGTCCTTCCAGCTCTAAGGCGAATTCAGAACGTTGAACGGAGTTTTCTCCAAAAAACTGCTTCAAAGACTGCGACTCAGTCAACTCCGCTGCCTTTTGATACCCCTCGCGGGCATCATGGGCTCGGGCGTAAAGATCTTCGAGATAATTCACGACCGACGAGCTGTTGCTTTCGGTTTCCGTTCCACTTGCAATTCCCGACGTGGAGTAGGAAGAGCTTTCAAAAGTTGATTCTTGTTTCATAAGTCATTCCCTTCTCTGCAAATTCTCTGCCAACCTGAGGAAGAACGTATTCTCAAAGATTTTGCAGGGTACGAGCAGGGAGTTCAGCCGTTGGAGTTGCAAACTGCATCACCTTTTCCTTTTTCATCGTGCACTTTTGACCTCTTCGATTTTACCTTCTGTTGAGCCGTTTCGGTATTGTCAGCATCAACTACGAAGACAAAATCCAAGCGACTTCATTGACATGAATAGTTCGTCTACAGACCCCCTCGAGAAGGAATGCTCCGAAAACCAGACAGACTGGGACTTTCTTGGCGGAAAGAATTTTCGACATTTAGCCGAAGCGCTTCCTGCTATCATTTTCACCGCTACCCCAGAGGGTGAAGTTGATTTCTTCAGTGAGCAATGGGGTCAGTTTGTCGGTATCTCACCCGATGAGCCTGAATACCTGAATTGGGGACCTAGACTTCATCCCGAAGATTTGGATGAGGTGGCTCGTTCTTGGGCCGAAGCTGTCGAGGCTGGGCATGTCTATGAGAGCGAATTCCGGTTGCGCTCGGCTGAAGGCAACTATCTCTGGTTTCACACCCGCGTGATCCCCGTTCGTGATTCACAATTGCGCATCGTGAAGTGGTGCGGAGTGACCACCGACGTCGATGAGCGGAAGAAGCTCAATATCGAACTCAGGGCTGTTTCTGAACGTAAGGATCAATTCGTTGCCATGCTAGGACACGAGCTTCGTAATCCTCTGGCTGCCATCCGCACCAGCTACGACGTGATGGGACGCAACGAGGCGGAAGAGAAACAAAAGGAGGAAGCCTACGAAATTCTCGGAAGGCAGATCGACCACCTGACTCGCCTTGTTGATGACACCTTAGACGTCGCGCGACTGTCTTCCGATAAACTGCGGCTCATCCGCTGCCCGATGGAATTGAATCAGCTTGTCGATGATTGTTGTGCTGGCTACCGAGAGCATGCGAAGGCAAAGGCCATTTCCTTGCAGAAAAAGACGTTAGATACCGAAGCGTGGGTCGACGGTGACCACGATCGATTGGTCCAGTGTCTCAATAATCTCATCGACAACGCACTCAAGTTTACCAATCCCAACGGCACGGTGAGCGTGGAGCTGGAAGCCTTGTCCGACATGGTTCTCCTCCGGGTTGTCGACTCCGGAATCGGGATGCAACCTGAAGAGCTCGAACAAGTCTTCCAACCATTTGAACAAGGAGACGGAGCCACAGATTTGACAACCAAGGGATTAGGATTAGGTCTCTCCATCGTCGAAAAACTGGTCGAGCTGCACGGCGGTCGCATCTCGGTGACAAGCCCTGGCCCTCACCAAGGGACGAAGTTTGAGATTCGACTTCCCGCTATCGACGCCATGAGTGAAACAGTGCAAGAAAATCAGGCCGAAGGGCTGCAGGACGAACTCGAGATATTGGTTCTAGAAGACAATGAGAGCGTTGCCCAATCGCTGAAGATGTTCCTCGAACTCGAAAATCACAAGGTTCGGCTCGCAGAGGACGGCGCCACCGCTCTCACCCTTCTGGAAGAGAAAGTTCCGGATGTCCTCCTCTCCGACCTCACCCTGCCCGGTGGCATGAGCGGCTGGGATGTCGCGAAGAAAGTTAATGGGAGCTACCCATTACCACGCCGCCCGTACTTAGTCGCTCTTTCCGGACACGCCCAACAACATTACCGCGACCAAAGTCTCGAAGCAGGATTCGACGAGCATCTTGCCAAGCCCCCCACGCCAGACCAACTACGCAAGACTTTGGTCAATGGAATCGCGGAACTCGTTAAGCGTCGTTCTCAGTGATGTGTTCTTTGTGACCCACCAAAATGTCGAGCGCGCGCATGGTTTGTTCGGTTGCTTCAACCTCGTGATAGAGAGCGTAGAGATTGGGGTTCGTACTAAGGGTGGCAAGAACTTCCACCTCTGATGCCTTCCCTGAGTCCTCTAAGATAGAACGAGGGACGACTCCAATCCCAATATCCGAGGCCACAGCACTCAAAATAAGATAGGCATCGTCCGCTTCCGCCGCGATATCAGGTTCGACGGAATACTCCTTGAAGTAGCGGTCAATTTCCCAGCGATAACTGCTCTGTTCGGTGTAGTGGATAAAGGGACGGCGATGAAGAAATTCTTCCATATTATTCTTAAAGATTTTCGCCAAATTCTTCGAGGCTACGAAAACAAGTTCGGTCGATGAAAGCTTTACACTCTGGACGCCTTTCTCATTGGCCTGGTGGGGCAAGCTATCGGTAATGAGAATGTCCAATCCGGAGCTTACAAGCTCGTGTAGCAAATAGTGGTTATCGCCATGGCGAATACGCACCATCGCCTTGGAATCGCGAAAAAGATCGACCAAGCGCTCGGTAGCGATGGAGTGCGCAGTCGAACTAATCATTCCGACCTCTACTCTCACCTTGGCTGGAACAGGTGCCTCAGTGAAGGCCTGACGGAGGCGGTCACCGGTGGTAAAAATTCGTTCAGTGAATTCAATGGCCCGGCGACCATTGTTATTTAATTTGAGAGCACCTCCCTTGCGATCGAAGAGTTTGACGCCAAAGTAATCCTCCAGTTGTTTCAGCTGTTCGCTGATGGTCGGCTGGCTGACGCTCAGGCGACGAGCAGCACGAGCAATGCTGCCTTCTTGGGCGGTAATATGAAAATAAAAGAGATGGTTATAATTCATCGTGAACGGCCTTCTTCCTCGCAGGATTCTTGCCAAGGCAATTTGCAACTGATTGGAAAAATCTGCAAATAACTCTTAATGAGCAACTTACAAATCCAACCGAAGAATTAGGAAAAACCTAAGGTAAGAATTAGGAATGAAATAATTGCAGAAAACAACGTCCTCAGGTTTGTATTATGCATTATCAAATCAAACGACACTGCGTCTCCGCTGCTTCTCATGGAGCAACTGCGGAAATCGACATCGAGTGCGCATCGCGCGCTCGATGCCCAAATATCCATCGAGACAATTGTCGCATCGCGGGAGAATTACCTGAACTATTTAACAAACTTCTGCGGAGCATTTTTAGAGGCGAACTTGCTTGTTAATTGGTCGCTCTTGGAAAATCGCAGCCTTCCCGATATCGAGCAGCGACAAGAGCGCTACGTCAATCTGATGAGCGACATTCTCGAACTGAATCAAAGCAGCGAACCGAACCCCAAGCTTCCAACGCAAAATTTGTCGTCACCTCCCTCTTTGGCGACTTCTGCTGGGGCACTTTACGTCTTGGAAGGTTCCGTGCACGGCGGGCAACACCTCCACAAGAAATTGAAAGCAGGCTTTCTTGACCTGCAAGCGGGTGAACTTTCTTTCTTAAACGGCTTCGAAGATGAGACGATGGCCATTTGGCTACGATTTTGTGATTGGGTGAACGCTCTTGATTTGTCGCTAGAAGAACAAGAAGAAGCATGCCAGGCAGCTCGCACCACCTTTGCTTTTTTTCATCAGCATATTCTCGCCTCCACATCTTGAAAATGAATAAAGTCCAGATACAGGATTGCGCTGACGAGCCCATTACCATTCCGGGCGTCATCCAAAGTCATGGCCTGCTATTCGTGCTTCACACCGAGACCTTTGTCATTGAGCAAGTGAGCGAAAACTCGCTCGAGTTGCTCGGGAAGCCTGCTGAAACATTGTTGGGTATGGATGCCCGCGACCTTGTCACCAAAGAGTGCACGGAGTCTTTCGAAAGGTTGGTGAAGGAGGCTGCCGAGAACTACGTGAACCCCTTTCAAGTCGATGTCATGGTCATCGATGGACCGTCGCTGCGATGCAACGGGATTGCCAATTCAATCGAGAAGGATATCACCCTCCTCGAATTTGAGCCGCTTGCACTCTCGGAGACTGGGACGGAGAGCCTAGAAAACTATTTTCAGCTCGTCCAAAATTCCCTGCAATTGAGCAGCAACTTCACCGATATGAGGCACATCTCGGAGCTGATGGCGCAGAAGGTCAAATTTTTCACAGGTTTTGACAGAGTCATGATCTACCGTTTTTCGGAAGATGGAAGCGGCCAAGTCATCGCGGAAGAAAAGGAAGAAGGGATGGAGCCTTTTCTAAATCTGCGCTATCCCGCGAGTGATATCCCGGCGCAGGCACGAGAACTCTATCTCAAAAACTGGGTGCGCCTGGTACTCGACGTCGATGCCAAAGGTGCTGCCATCCTGCCCATCAAACACCCACGACTCAACGCGCCGACACCACTTGATAAATCAGTTCTCCGGGAGGTCTCCCCTATCCATTTGCAGTATTTGCGGAATATGGGAGTCCAATCTACTCTTACGATATCTCTAGTAGTCGGAAATCAGCTCTGGGGACTCATTGCCTGCCATCATCGCACCCCTCGCTTCGTGAGCTACGGCATTCGCGCTACCTCTTCTCTTTACGGAGTGGTCATGTCTGCACAACTCGAACGTGCGGAAAACGCAAAGCGCTCCTTGGAACAGGTGGCTAGCGAGCAAGCGATTGCCAAATTCCTTTCCCGCCTCGATCCCAATCTCGAACTGGAAACCAACTTTTCGCAGAGTCTCCCGGTACTGATGGACATTTTTAAAGCCGATGGAGCCGCACTTCTGAGTCGAGAAAACTCACTGACCGAAGGAAGTTGCCCCCCGGTGGAAATTCTTCGAAATTTCATCTCGAAGCTCGAAAATGGAAATGATGATTCGGTGGTTATAAGTGACGAAGTCGGGTGCCAGTTTCCGGAGCTTTCTTCGCTACTTCCGCAAGCTGCCGGACTGATTGCGTTTCCTTTGAGCCACGAATATTGGCTCATCATTCTACGTGATGAGTATCAGGATCAAATCAGCTGGGGAGGCAGCCCCAACTCGGCCAAAGTAGCCGACTCGAAAGGGCGTCTTCAACCTCGTGAAAGCTTCAAGGAATGGGTCGAAGAGGTCAAAGGACGGAGTAAGCCCTGGCCTGACTACGTGTCTCTTCTCGTAGATGAACTTCGGTCGGGAATGACTGGATTCGTTATTTCACAAAATCGGATACTGGAAACGACCAACGAGGAGTTGCACCGCTTTGCGAGCGTGGTCGCCCATGAGGTTAAATCGCAATTGCAGCCTCCCCTGCTGGCGCTCTCCATCCTGAACGAACAACCGTCCAACGATAAGTTGAAGACGATGTTAGAACTCGGCATTACCTCGCTGACCACTCTCTCCGAGTTCACGACAGAGATGCTTTCCTTCGCCCAGCTTGACAATGACTACGGCGACGTCACCGAAGTTGACTTGGGGAAAGTTGCGCGCCAGGCCGCTGAACAAGCAGCAGCATCTTTGATTAGCCATCCGGTCGAGACCATTTTTCACCAGCTTCCCAAGCAACGTGTCTCGCCAAGCCAGAGCCATCATCTGTTTCTCAACCTCATTCGTAATGCGATCATCCATGGGCCCCTCGACGGACAGGAGGATTTTAAAATCGAAATTGGCTGTCAGGAAACTTCCGTTGGCAAGTGCTGCTTCTTTGTTCGAGACAATGGGCGCGGTATCCCAAAAGAAGACCAAGAACAAATCTTCGAATACTTCAGAAGAGGTTCGGGCGAAAATCAGAGGAAGGGCTCGGGCATTGGACTCGGCTTTGCGCGCCGGATGCTTTCTCGTAATGGCGGCAAGATTTGGGTTGAGTCCGAGTTGGGGAAAGGAAGCACGTTCCTCTTCACCATGGAAGAATCCTGATTGCTCTTCCTGGCGTCATGGAATGTCGAACTACGATTCGGAGAGGATAAGCTTCCGCAAACGGGGCTCCCAATGTGTCAGCTCAGCTGGTGACTTTTGGCGGGCGAACTCTCTATAAAGATTCATCCACAGAGACGCCGTGGGGGTGAGTTCCGACTGAGCCCGTTGAAGAATCTGAAATGCCTTGCTGAATTCCAGCTTGGAGGCGAGAGCATGGGCACGACTTAGTAAATTGTCAGACTTCAAAAGGAGGCTCTCGTCGACAGCTTTTCTCAAAAAATCCAGAGTCATGGGTTTTCCTAGAAACGATGTCACGCCGAGTGAGGCAGCGGTAAGAACTGCTGAACCCGGAATGAACGCGCTGATAATTCCCACCCGAGTCATATCCTTACGAGCTCTCATTGTCTTCAACACATCAAGCCCACTCAAACCTGGCATGCTGAGGTCGAGAAGCACGAGATCGTATTCGTGCTCTTGGAGTAGATTGAGCGCTTCGCGACCATTGGCGGCCTCATCAACGGTGTAGTCTTCTTGATCCAATGCCATCGAGAATAGAAAGCGCAACGGCTTCTCGTCATCGACGATGAGCAGACGCTTTACGGATTCAGGAGGAGGCATATTCACAACGGTAGTATTCTAGCTAGAAGCGTGCCTTCCTCTTTTTATTGAAGAATGGTGATTTGAGCGCATACAAAAGAACCTTCTTGGCAGTCGAAGAGCACATTAACATTGCAAAAAGCAACTTAACCTTCCACTGCTCTTAAAGAAGACGTCTCAAGGAGTCTTCCTATTCCTCTCCGAGATTTCGAAGCTCTCCAACGGCCAAAAAGCAAGGATGAGCTGATGCGAAGCACCCCTTTAAGATTTAGAGTCAATCCCTTGTTTTTCCCTTTCATCTCTTCCGAGAGGTTCGGCAATTTTCTCCACTGCCGGGGCCTTCCCTCCCCGGTGGATGAGGGCTCGGACCTTGGTAAATTCAGCTCCATAGAGGAGTATGGTGGAGGCAAAGTAGACCCAAATGAGAACCATCACAAGAGCGCTGGCAGCACCATAGGCGGATGCGGTTTCTTCTCGCCCGAGATAGAATCCGATTACGAATTTACCGACTGCAAAGAGAGCTGCCGTCACAAGTGCACCCAGCCACACGTCAGCCCACCGCGTCTCGACATCTGGCAAAATCTTAAAAATGGACGCAAAGAGAAGAGCGACCACTACGAAAGAGACGACAGCGCTCGCTCCCTGCCAAACAACGGGCGAAAGCGGTAAGAGTTCTCCGACCGCACTGCTGAACGCCTGTAACACCGTCGTGAGCAACATGGAAACTAAGAGCAGAAAACCAACTACTAGAACCATAGAAAAAGAAAGCAGTCTCTTTTTCAAAAAAGTCATCAAGAAACGATCAGGGACTGGCTTCACCTCCCAGATGGTATTGAGAGCATCCTTTAGCTGACCGAAAACGCCAGTCGCTCCGAATACTAAGATAGCGAGGCCCACAGCAGCCATGGACGATCGTTGGGAACGTTGGGCATAACTCGCAACCAGCTCTTCCACCATCTCGGCACTCTTCGAGCCCATCAGGTCCTGAAGTTGATACTCCAACTGCCCTCTCACCGCCTCATCGCCAAAAACAAAACCCGACACAGCGAGTGCGATGATCAAGAGCGGACCAATCGAAAAAATCGAATAAAAAGAAAGCGCCGCGCTCAATCGTAATCCCTTGTGGAGATGGAACTGAACGCCTGCTCGATAGAACGAGACGAAGATTTGTGGAATGGCTTTCAACATCGCTCAGCAAAGGAAGATAGGAGGTCGAGAGTGATTTTTCTGAGAAATTTCTCTGGGGTCCAGCCCAGGCCAGACGCGCCTCCTCTCATGCGAATAAAATTTCCGTTAGACTTGCTGTGAGTGACCATCGCTCGGTTCGTTAGAAAATTGAGAGGATTTTGAGAGTTCCTCTAACCTTCTTGGGACTCTCTTTCGATCCTGAGGGGCTCGGCGAAGGTCATGGTGCGGTAAGGGAATGGAATCTCAATACCAGCCTCATCAAGAGCCTTCTTGAGAGCGATGATGACCTCTGATTTAGATTTCCGCTGATCCAAAGGAGCCGACTTCGTCCAATAAAGAACGTCGATGTCGATGCTACTGGAACCAAAATTCGAAGCCAAAACATCACGCGGTTTCGATTGGTCAACAGATTCGCATTTCTCGAGAGCCTCTTCTAGGACCGAAATTGCGGTCGCCACATCCTCGCCGTAGGCTACTCCAGTGGTCAATTCCATGCGACGCAACTCGCGCTCTGTTAGAACTTCGAGCGGGTTTCCGACGAGGTGGGCATTGGGAACCACGATGAGCCCGCCGGTAGTGGCCCGGATTGTTGTCAGTCGTAGTTCTGTTTCGATGACCTTTCCTCTGATGTCGCCACACTCGATAAAATCCCCGGGCTCAAAGGGAAATTTCCAAAGTAGAATAACTCCGGCAAAGAAGTTCTGAAAGATGTCTTTAAAGGCCAATCCTATCGCAACGGAAGCCAAACCAGCCGCCCCGAGTGCCTTTGATGGCGTCAAACCGGGGAATAGAATCATGGCGGCAACCATCAACCCAATCACCCAAATCAAGGCCTTTCCCAAAGAGATTACGAGTTCCTTCATCGAAGTCCGCCAATCGCTTTTCCCCAAAAGGCGCCCTGCGAATTTCTGGAACAGGAAGGACACCAATCCGGTGAGAAGCAGGACGATGACGCTCGCTCCAAAGTTGGGCAAACGGGCAATGGCGTCTTGGAGAATGCTGCCCAAAGACTCGGTCAAAATCTTGACTGGCTTCTGGTCGAGAACTTCAGCTTCGGAGATGAGGAAAGAGCAAATCATGATGGTTGAGGTTGGGAGAGTGTAACGAGAAGGTTCGACTCGCCGTCGGCGGAATGAACGGCGGCAACTTGGCGATCAATGGTGTCGTCGACGCTTAGGTCAGCTGCCGTTGAGCAGTGCTCCGGCGAAGCTTTCTTGGAGGGTGGCTTCAGGTCGCCGGCTTGGTGTAGATGGACGCGATAGATGGGTTCTGGCATCTCGATTTCAGCACCATCGAAAGCGTCCTTCACCAATCGAATAGCTTCGCTTTTCGTTTTGGCAAAATCGCTTTTCCTTTGATCGACCCAGCCGTAAAACCGCATATTAACGGTGCTATCTCCCAATGCCTCGATGAGGATATGGGGTGCCGGATCTGCAAGGACGCTTGAGATTTGAGAGAGGGTATCAATGCCCAGTTTTCTCACCACCGTCATGTCGAGGTCGGTCGAAACGCCAATCGCGAAGTCAAAGCGCCGTAGCGGATTGCGGGAAAGATTTGTCAACGCCGAGGTGATGATCTGACTATTGGGAATTCGCAAATGGTTACCATCATAGGTCATCAGCACCGTGTCCCGCGAGGTGAGACGGACGACCTTGCCGCTGTGTTCCCCGATTTCGACAGCGTCTCCAGTAGAAAATGGGTTTCGAAGCGATAAGAGGATTCCGGCCAAATAATTTTCGACGATGTTTCGAAAGGCAAAACCAAGCGCCACCCCGGCGACCCCGGCGACGCCCAGCACCCCGGCAGCTATAGCTGTCGCATCGAGCACCTCGAGGGCACTGAAAATACCGAAACCAATGAAGGCCAACTTCAAGACTCTCCCCAAAAGCGAAGCGGACAATTCATTTAATCCCAAGCGGCGAAACAGGACCAGCCGTTTGCTTAACCAGCTACCCAGCAGCCAAGCGATGACCACGCAAAGAAGAGCGATCGCAAAGAGCGGAAGCTTCCTAATACTCGACTGAACAAGCTCAAGAGCTTTGTCTCGCGCGGGGGCAAGGCGGGCTCCTACCTCGACCTGATCATCCAGACGATCCTGCACATAAATGACCCCCTCGGTATTTTGCGTGAGTGCTTTGGCTTCCTTTCGAGCCATGGAGGATGGAACCGAGCCAGTGAGAGTGACCACCCCATTCGAAACGGCAACTTGCACTTGTGAGAGGTCAGAAATTTCCGTGAAAACCCGCATCAGTCGTTGCTCAACCTTCGTGTCGCTGGTCTCGGACGAGACCATAACTTCAACATCGGCTGGGATCGCCGCTGAGGACTCGGCCGAAGAGAGCGGAGTCTGGAGAAGCAGGTAACCCCAGAAGATGAGAAACTTCACGGACGCCCTTATCGCAACTTCTATTCCAAGCAACAAGGAACACGCTATCGTCCTTATTCGCGCTTTTCTATCGCACTCTGCATTATCACAACCAGTTTCGCGATGCAGAATGCAATCATCAGAGCTCTGGGCCACGTTCTTTCGCGGCTCACATCGGCAACAATACGAGACTCGTGCCTATTCTTCATTTGCACGTCGCCAAAGTCCTTTCATAGTTGGCGGGGATTCGATGTCTTTCCGTCACTGAATTCTTTCTATAGTCTTTTGAAAACATCGCTTCTCCATCTCTTCGAAAAGATTCAGGCCTCCGCTTGGACCATCCCTGCGATTTGCTCAATTTTAGCAATTGGTCTCGCCCAGATGTCGCTCTGGGTGGACGGCTCGGTTGAGATTGGTAAAATCCCAATTCTCTCGCAGATGGAGGGCTCTTCTCCGGAAGGCTTACGCACCTTTCTGAGCACCATCGCGACTTCTATGCTTGCCATCGCCGGCGTCTCGTTTTCCAGCATCATGGTCACCATCACGCTGGCGTCACAACAGTTTGGACCCCGTCTTCTCAGAAATTTCATTAAGGATAAGTTCAGCCAGACGGTCCTCGGCATCCTGATTGGAACCTTCATCTACTGCCTATTCATTATTCGTCGCACCGATGACGTGGGAGAACAATCCTTCGTCCCGCAGATATCGACAACCGTCGCGCTCTTGCTGGCACTACTTTGCTTGGGAAGCTTTATTCGATTTGTTCACCACATCATTTCAAAAATCCAAGCAGACGAAGTCGTTTTCGATGCTTACCAAGTTTTCGAAACAACAATCGAGTCAGTCTTTCCCGAACCCGGTGACAGAACAAGCGAGTATCGTCTTCCTGATAATAAACTCGAGGGATGGAGAATCGAATCTGGAGAGAGTGGCTATGTGCAGGCGGTGAACATCGAAACCCTTGTCGAAGTGGCCCGAAAAGCAGACCTCGTCTTGGAGACGAAAGCACGTTCGGGAGACTTTATTACTAGAAGACAAGTAATTGCGAAGGTGATTGAAGGCCCCAGCATGGATGAAGCCGAAGGAGACCTGCTGGCCAGCATTCAAAACAGTTTTTTCCTCGGTCCCGTGAGAACGCCCGAACAGGACTTCGAGTATGGCATCCGTCAACTGGTCGAGGTCGCCCTTCGCGCGCTCTCACCTGGAATCAACGACCCCTTCACGGCCATGAACTGCATCGACTATTTGGGAGCCGGTCTGCAGTCTGCTTTTTCCCGCCCTCTTCCTGGATCTATCCATCGGGATGAGAATGGCGATGTGCGTGTCTTTAGCCGTGCTACCAGCTATGAGGCAATCGTGGAAGCAGCCGTCAATCAAATCAGGCAAGCCTCCCGGGAAAGGTGCGACGTCTCGTGTCGATTGCTGGAGATGCTTGCCGAGACCGCTAAGGTGGCTCACAGCAGCGAGCAACAACGTGCTCTCTTAACGCAAGCCGAGATGATTCTCGACAACACTCCGCCAGCCCTTTTTTGTAAGCATGACTGCGAGGCTATTCGCTCTCGCTTCCGCTACTGTCAGGAGGCTTGCTTTCTTTTAGAAGCAGAGTAACACCCACGAAAAAGCCGCCTTTTTCGCAGGAGAATATTCTCCAAGAAAAGACGGCTTTTGTGGGGGGATATTTCGTCTCTAAGGAATAACGACTTTGACCTGTTCGCCGTCGGCAATGGTGATGGTCTTCCAGACTTCCGTTCCCTTGTTGTAGAAGGCGACTTCGTATTCCCCGTTAGGCAAAACGAACCCGGCATCACCAGTCAGTCCCGAAGCGACTAACCGAGAACCTTGATAGACGTTGAAGGGAATTGCGACTGCTTGGTTCAAAGCTAAGTTGAGACTTTCAGCTTCGCTTGCGCTGAAGTAGCGACCGTCACCCAAGACAGCCCAGCTCTCGAAGTCGCGCTTGATTTCGTCGTCCTTGATATTGTAACCCACGATGTTGATACGAGTATTCGGGTATTCGGCCATCACTTTGCGAATAGCGGCTGAGGGATTCCCATCGCAGGTTTCCTTACCGTCTGTTAGAACCACCACCACCCTCTCTCCTGTCGTCCCTTTCAGGTCGAGTGGAATCATTTCAATCGACTGGGCAATAGGAGTTTTGGCCAAGTTGATAGCTTCCACGCTTTTGACAATGGGAGCCATGCCAGTGAAATCAAAGGGAGAAACAGGAATAAGAAGCTCACCTTCGCAACTTCCCTCTTCGATATGACCGAAAGCGCGGAAGGCAAAGGGTGTCCCAGCGGGAATCGATTTCTCCATAAAGCTGAGCAAAGTATCTTTGGCAATCTCGATGCGGTCCTCGCCCTGTTGGTCCTTCAGCATGCTGCCGGAAGCATCTAGGATGACTAACATCGCGGCGTCATTTTCCACCTGATAGTCAGGTCGGGAAACAACAGTCAGAGAACCCGTTGCTTCTTCCACAAGTCGCACCTCCACTAGGTCGGTTGCTAGAATCTGATTCTCACGGTTCCGGTATTGCACTTCGTAAAGTCCAGCCGTCATAGGCGCTCTTAGAACGGCGGTTCCGCGAGCTGAGTTGAGATAAGAGTAGTCAGCAAGAATTGACTCCGCTGTGGGAGGAGATTCCACAAGCACGATCTGGTCGCGCTCGTTAAATGGTCCAGAGAAGAAGACCTGAAAATCGCTCCCTGCTCGCACTTGGTTAGGTGCATTGACATTTGTTCTTTCAGCAGTTGTCACCTCGATGGCCCGAGTCGCCTTCACATTGTCACCGATCACATAGTTGATGGTGTAGACACCTGCAGCAACCGGGAGCTGCATCCTCGCGGAACCGCTGGACTGTCCGGCGGGGAGAGCGGCGGTATCGAGAACACTTCCTTGGGAATCCCTGAGAGCCAAGACCGCCTCACCGTTGTTGGCCCCACTCCAATAAACTGGCAGAGCCCCGGAGACAGTTGCGGTATCAGCAACGCTAATACCGAATTGAGGGTTGGTGACCTGAATCGACTTAGTGGTAAGGACGCCTTCGGTCCCGCGATAAATAATGGTGTAAAGGCCTGGCAGAGACGGCATCAGTAGATTGATTGTGCCTTCCCCATCGGAAAGATCGGCAGGATTCGTTCCTCGGAGTTCGATACCTCTCGCATCTCCAATGGTCATTTCGTCACCAGCTTGGCCTGGGCCTTGGTAAGCGACTTTGACGGTCTCATCGACGATTCCGGTGGCGGGGGCTTCCAAGGAGGCCGTTTGAGCCGATAAATGGCCCGTTAGGAAAAGGGCCAGCGCAGTTGTGGTTAATTTGGTGAATATTTTCATTTCAGCGGCCCCAGTTTCGCACAAGCTGTGCCTTCACTAGCGATGGGGGCGAACTCGGCTTGCCTCTAGCTTTTCGGGCTTGTCGGGGCTATGCCCTCACAGACTGCACCGTGCAATTTGCATCAAGTCATCCCCCGCAAACTGCCTTTTGCATGAGTAGTTCACCTCGTCGCCTATTTGGCCTCTTTTTCGCTGCGGACCTTCAGGCTATCCAATGCCTGTTTTAGAAGAATTTTGGAGACCATGGGAGCAAATGGTCATTTCTGAACGGACTTCAAGAAACCGGAACGCTTACTGCGAATAAGCTTCCCTCATGAAGCAGTCGATCTTTGCCACCCTCGCACTCCTTGGATTCTTTAACCTCCCCCTCAGTGCCGATGACGCCAAGACGGTTTCTCCTTGGGACAAAGATGACGGCCAGTGGATCACGATTGCGGGAACGATCACAAAGGTGAGTAATGACAGCTTTCAATTGGATTACGGTGAAGGAGCAATAGAAGTCGAATTCGACGGTTATCGGTCAACCAACCGCGCTTATCAATTCTCGGAAGCCGACAAGGTCATTGTCACTGGACGAGTCGATGCCGATAAAGACCAAAAGCGAAGCATCGAAGCTGGCAGCGTCTACGTGAGAAATCTCGGAAAAAGCTACTTTGCCGAAGCAGACGATGAGGAAGAAGTGATCGCAAAGCTCCGAAAAGCCACCAGCAATGGGACATCTCTTGTCGTCTCGGGCCAGTTAGTATCGATGGTGAAGCATAACATCGTCATTAATACTGGCTATCAAAACATCCAAGTGAATACCCGTGCTCTCCCGGCCGGCTCTCTCGATTCTTCCGGCCTTCTTCCTTTCGACATTGGTGACACCCTGACCGTCTACGGCGTTGTCTCGGACGGATTCTCAGATGCAGAGAAGTTGACAGCCGCGTATATCGTCAAACGCTGAACACTTGAAAAGCAGCCCTTTAAACATTGCCCAATACTCACTCGAAGCGGAGGGCTCTCTTGTTAAAATCCGATTTCGATTTCCTTTATTAACTAAACTTGCTCTAAAGTTCCTCACCTTTCCAGCCTCACTTGTTCAATGGATATCCTGATAATAGACGACGAAGAAAGCATCCGCCGTTCAACTCAACTCGCGGTAGAAGCGGAAGATCACTATGCCGAGACAGCCCCCGATATCGCATCTGCACGCCAGAGGCTGAAAGAGGAAAAATTTGACCTCATCTTTCTCGACCTTCGTTTGGGAGAAGAAGACGGCCTCACCCTTTTGGAAGAGATCATTCAAAAAAATCCTTCTCAACTGGTCATTATCTTTACCGCTCACGCTACTGTCGAATCCGCAATTGAGGCCACTCGACTGGGCGCTTACGACTATCTCTCAAAGCCCTTCACACCGGACCACCTCAGAGGGATTTTGCTCAAGGCTCAGAAAGGGCTGCAGAGCAATGAGAGCATCAAAACACTCACAAACACAGTGACCGAGTTGAAGAGCCAAGTCACGAGTTCAGCTCCCCCTACCCGCTTCGAATCCCAAGACCCTGGAATGAAGAGCGCATTGGAAACCCTCTTCCGAGCAGCAGCTACCCCGGCATCGGTTCTTCTTCTCGGCGAAAGCGGAACTGGTAAGAGCGTGGTCGCTCGCACCATTCACGAAAACAGCCATCTCAAGGACAAGCCCTTTGTCACCGTAAGCTGTCCCAGCCTTTCTCGAGAACTTCTAGAGTCCGAACTCTTCGGCCACGTGCGCGGGGCCTTTACTGGTGCAGTCAAAGATGCTTGGGGGAAGGTCCATGCTGCGGACGGAGGAACTCTCTTCTTGGATGAAATCGGTGAACTCCCTATCGAAATCCAACCCAAACTCCTTCGCCTGCTGCAAGAGAAGGAATATGAGCGACTCGGTGAGAACAAAACCCGTTCCGCCAATGTCCGCATCATTGCCGCTACCAATCGAGACCTTAAAAAGATGATCGCGGAGGAAGAGTTTCGAGAGGATCTCTTTTATCGAATCAACGTCATCTCGGTGGAACTTCCTCCCCTGCGTGCTCGCGCGGGAGACCTTCTTCACTTCGCAAACGACTATCTCACCTTTTTCTCGAAACAAATCGGTCGCGATATCAAAGGCTTCTCCGAAGCGGCTCTTCAAACTGTTAAATCTTACAACTGGCCCGGCAACCTGCGCGAACTTCGCAACGCCATCGAGCGGGCTACTATTCTTTGCTCATCTGATAAAATCGCAGCCGAGGACCTCCCCCGAGAACAAGGCATTGGAGGAAATGACCTTGGCTCCGCCTTGCGCCCGGGAGCCGACTGCTCAATCGAGGAGCTTGAGGCCGAGCACATTCGCCTCACCGTTGATCGGCTCGACAACCTTCAAGATGCCGCCGAAGTTCTAGGCATCGACAAGGCCACCTTATATCGCAAGCGAAAAAAGTTAGACATCCGGTAAACCGTCACCTTACCCACTCATGCCTTCCGAAGAATCAGACCCCTCACTCTCGTCTATTGCACACGATTTTAAGACCCCTCTCACCAGTATCCAGATGATGCTTCATCTGTTAGCAGAACAGAAGGTCGGCCCGCTCAACGAAAAGCAAGTCATGATGGTCGACCAAGCTAAGGCTGATTGTGATCGCTTGGTTCAAACTATCCAAAAGCACTTCGAGGTGCAGGATTAGTCCCAACGCTGAAAGAGAGCCCGCAGTCTACGAAACTGAGCTGAGTGCTGGAAACGACGTTTTCCAAAGCAACTCCAACGTGACCACATCTCGCGACGCTGAAAGTTATCCTTTACCCGAAGGATGTCCTCAATTTGGATAAAGACGTCCCCCCTTTGGTGCGCTACGCCCTTTGGCCTCTCTTCCCCTTTCTATATGAAATCCGGCAAACTCATTCACGACCTGCCCGAGGGAGAAAAGCCCCGCGAAAAGATGCTGCGGCTCGGGCCAGGTTCCTTGGGAGACGACGAACTGCTCGCCATCTTCCTTCGCACCGGCGTCCCGGGTGAAAATGCTATCGCCATTGGCCGCCGCCTTCTCGACAACCATGGTGGGCTCCCCGGACTAGCTCGCACCGAGATCCAAATTCTAGCCAAGGAACATGGTCTTGGACCTGCCAAAGCCTGCCAGCTCGCTGCCGCCTTCGAGCTGGGGGCTCGGCTTGGCCGCCGGAACCTTGATCGGATCGAGCTCACCCACCCTGATCAGATTTATCGCTTCATGGCGCCACAGATGCAGTCGCTCAAGGTTGAATCTCTGCGGGTACTTTCCTTGGACTCCCGTCTGCGTTGCCAGCAGGTTCATGAAGTGACCACGGGAAGTAGTAATCAAACTTTGGCCATCGTGCGTGACGTGCTGCGTCCTGTTCTCCTCAACCAATGCCCGAACTTTGCCATTGTTCACAATCATCCCTCCGGCGACCCAACCCCCAGCCAAGCTGATCTGCGGTTTACCGAAAAGATCGTGGAAGCAGCGGCTTTGATGGAACTCCAAGTGACCGACCATCTCATCATCGGGCATCCGTCCTCAAACCACGACCCCTACTATTCATTTTTGGAAAATGGAAAGCTGAGTTAGCTGACAACTGACTACCTAGACGCAAAAAAGCCGCATCCTGTTCGGAAGCGGCTCTTGAAAGGATTGTCAGAACAACTACTAGAACTTCACCCGAAGGCCAGCACCAATGGACCAGTCATCGAGGCCGTCTCCTCCATCAATATCGTCGGTCCAGAGATAACGCACGCCGCCATAGAGCTCCACGCTCTGGGTGATGCAGTAGGTCAAACCTGCAAAGGCCTGCACTGCCAAGACCGTATCGTCAAAGCTTCGGTCAATTGGTTCGGCCGATTCAGTTTTAGGCGCGTCAATATCGCCGTCAACGAAGGCCACACCAACACCACCACCGATGTAGAAATTCAAGCAACGAGTCAACGCGCGCTTGTACTCGTAGTTCAAAGTGACCGGGATTGCGTCTGCGGAAGTGAAACCTTCCTCGGTTTCCAACCAACCGACTTCCAGAAAGAGAGACTGGCTATAGTTTGCAGAAGGAGCGGCCCACTCATAGCCCACCCGACCATTGTAGTATTCTGTCTCAGCATCGAAGAGATACTCCACGCCAGCTCCCAAGAATAATCCGGAATAGTTCAGGCACTGCGGGCAACCAGACGACTGCTGTGGAATGATCGCAGCGGGCACGATGGCCTGCTTGGGAGACTGTCCCGCAAAGCTGAAGCCTGCAGAAGCGACTAAGGTGGTAAGAGCAAGTGTTCTCATAACAAACTTAAGAATGACAAAATATTAAGAAAAATACAATTTTTTTGTGACCAGCATGACAAAGACACTCTTTCCCTCGAAAAATGATAGCATTTGACGGAGTTCTACCAATTTTCGCCCTTGCGAAAACGGTCGATTGAGATCACCTTCCGCCCTTCACGCATTCCATGACCGCACTCACGCAATCCGTCCGCTCCCTCTGGGAATCTTCGATTGGCAAAAAAACGGTGGTTGCCGTCACCGGCCTCATCTTCATTGGTTTTCTGCTAGGCCACCTCTCTGGCAATATGCTGATTTTTGTCGGCGAAAAGTCTTTTAACGACTACGCCTACTTCCTTCACCATCTCGGGCACGGTGCCGTGGTATGGATATCTCGCCTCGTCCTTCTAGGTTCTCTCATCTTGCACGTGGTCGCCACCATTTCGCTGGTGCGTCAAAACAAAGCGGCCCGTCCCGCCTATGCGCACGAAGAAACCATCCAAGCTAGTAAGTCCTCCCGCATGATGATTTGGTCCGGGTTGACCGTTCTGGCCTTCATCATCTTCCACATTCTTCACTTCACCGTCCGGACAAATGCAGAGCTCGCGGAAATCGGAAAGGTGAGCCCTTACCAGATGGTCATCACCAGCTTCCAGAGTTGGCCCGTGGTCATCTTTTACGCCATCGCAATGACCCTTCTTTGTTCTCACCTCAGCCATGGGTTCTCGTCGGTCTTCCAAACTCTCGGTTTCCGTTCGGCCAAAACCCGAGACCTTCTCGACAAGGCAGGCAAGGCCTACTCCCTCTTGATTCTGGTGGGCTTTCTTTCCATTCCCATCGCCATTCGCATCTTCGGCTACGGTTCGAACTAGTTTTCTTCCTTTCTAATACTTTCTTTTTTTCCATGAGCACTCTCAACAGTAACGTTCCTGACGGCCCCCTCGCTGAAAAGTGGACCAGCCACAAGATGAACTCCAAGCTCATCAATCCGGCTAACAAGCGAAAGTTCAAAGTGATTGTTGTCGGTTCCGGATTGGCCGGGGGTTCTGCAGCGGCCACCCTTTCCGAGCTTGGTTACCAGGTCGATTGCTTCTGCTATCAGGATTCCCCCCGACGCGCGCACTCTATCGCGGCGCAAGGCGGCATCAATGCCGCCAAGAACTACCGCAACGACGGTGATTCCATTCGTCGCCTCTTCTACGACACCATCAAGGGTGGCGACTTTCGCTCCCGCGACGCCAACGTTCATCGACTGGCCGAAGTTTCCGGCAACATCATCGACCAATGCACTGCCCAAGGTGTTCCTTTCGCCCGTGAATATGGCGGACTCCTGGACAATCGTTCCTTCGGTGGCGCACAGGTCTCCCGGACATTCTACGCCCGCGGCCAGACTGGACAGCAGCTTCTGATCGGTTGCTATCAAGCTCTCGAGAAGGAGGTAGCCAAGGGCGGTGTGACCATGCACACCCGCACTGAGATGCTCGACCTCGTGCTTGTCGATGGTCACGCTAAGGGCGTCGTGATGCGCAATCTCAAGACGGGTAAAATCACCCGTCATGCCGCCGATGCCGTCATCCTAGCCACCGGTGGTTACGGAAACGTGTTCTACCTTTCCACCAATGCGATGGGTTGCAATGTGATGGCGGCTTGGAAGGCTCACAAGAAAGGCGCCTTTTTTGCCAACCCCTGTTACACGCAGATTCACCCAACCTGCATCCCTGTCTCCGGTGACTATCAATCCAAACTCACCCTCATGTCGGAGTCCCTCCGAAATGATGGCCGCATCTGGGTTCCCAAGTCGAAAGAGGACGCCGAGGCCATCCGCAAGGGCGAAAAGAAAGCCTCCGATATCCCCGAGGACGAACGCGACTACTATCTAGAGCGTAAATACCCCTCCTTTGGTAACCTCGCTCCCCGCGATATTGCCTCCCGCTCCGCGAAAGAAGTCTGCGACGAAGGCCGTGGAGTTGCCTCCACTGGCTTGGGTGTTTTTCTCGATTTCCGCGATGCCATCGACCGTCTCGGCGAGGACACCATTCGCGCCCGCTATGGCAACCTCTTCCAGATGTATGAGAAAATCACTGGCGAGAACCCCTACCAACAGCCGATGCAGATTTTCCCGGCTGTGCACTACACCATGGGCGGGCTTTGGGTCGATTACAACCTGATGTCCAACGTTCCTGGTCTGCACGTTCTCGGCGAAGCAAACTTCTCCGACCACGGCGCCAACCGCTTGGGAGCCTCCGCGCTGATGCAAGGTCTCGCCGATGGCTACTTCGTCATTCCCACCACCATCGCCAACTATCTCGCCGACGAGAAGCCTGGCACCGTCACCACCGAACACCCCGCCTTCGACGAAGCGGAAAAAGCGGTGACTGATCGTCTCGATACTCTCCTCAACATCAATGGCACCCGCTCGGTTGATTCCTATCACCGCGAGCTGGGACTCCTCGTCTGGGACAAGTGCGGAATGGCGCGCACCAAGGAAGGTCTCGAATTTGCCTTGAGCGAAATCAATCGCATTCGCGAGGACTTCTGGAAAAACGTCCGCGTGCCCGGAAGCAATACTGGGATGAATGCCGAACTCGAAAAAGCAGGCCGTGTCGCCGACTTCTTCGAATTTGCCTACACTCTTTGTTATGATGCCCTCGACCGTGAGGAATCCTGTGGAGGCCATTTCCGTCTCGAGCACCAGTTTACCGAATCGGATCCCGAGGTTCAGGACGGTCGGACCGGTCCCGGAGAGGCCAAACGTCACGACGATGAATATCAGTATGTCGCCGCTTGGGAATTTGCAGGTGTTGGCCAGACCCCCACACTCCACAAGGAAGAACTTGTCTTCCAAGACGTCAAACCCAGCATCCGCAGCTACAAATAAACACTTACCACTTTCACTCTCATGAATTTGACTCTCAAAGTTTGGCGCCAAGAAGGTCCTGAGGCCAAGGGCCACATTGAAACATATCCCGCCAAGGACATTCCTACTTCCGCGTCCTTTTTAGAAATGCTCGATATCGTCAACGAAGGCATCATTAACGATGGCGGCGAGCCCATCCACTTCGACCATGACTGCCGCGAAGGCATCTGCGGCATGTGCTCTCTCACCATCAATGGAGTTCCTCACTCCAATGAAAAGGCGATCACCACCTGTCAGCTGCACATGCGCCACTTTAACGATGGCGAGACCATTTGGATCGAGCCCTTCCGCGCCAACGCCTTTCCGGTCGTGAAAGACTTGGTTGTCGACCGTTCCGCCTTTGACCGTATCGTCTCTGCGGGAGGGTACATCGACGTCCGCACCGGTTCCGCGCCCGACGCTAACTCGGTTCCTATTCCTAAAACCATTGCTGACGAAGCCTTTTCAGCCGCTGCTTGCATCGGTTGTGGTGCTTGTGTGGCTGCCTGTAAAAATGCCTCTGCAATGTTGTTCGTGTCGGCGAAAGCGGCCCACCTCAACAAGCTACCTCAAGGTAAGCCCGAGAAGGACAAACGTACCCTCGCCATGGTGCGGGCGATGGACGCAGAAGGATTCGGCAACTGCACCAACCAATACGAGTGTGAAGCTGCCTGCCCGAAAGAAATCTCCGCTGATAACATTGCTAAGCTCAATCGCGACTACATTGCAGCTTCGGCCAAAGAGGCACTGGCCTAGGTATCTGTCCGTGAGAACGTTTGCGAATTGTCTCGAGGCTTATTCGTCTCGGGGCTCTTAGGCTTTGGAGTTTAGGCTTTGGAATTTGGTCTTTCAGCCTCAGCTATCGGCTCGACCTTGCTTCCTGAGCCTTACGAATCAAGTCACCCCGCGAAAAGTCAATCCGTTCTTCTAAGGAGGCCGTTCGCTGCATGCGCAGGGCTTCATCGTGCACGAGCTGGAAGCGGTCACGGAGTCCCTCCCCGTTGGCCAATTGAATCGCCAATCCCGGCCGAGCATTGACTTCGATAATCATTGGGCCTGCCTCTTTTCCAATCATGATATCAGCCCCCAGATAGCCAAGATGAGTCATCTCGTAGCAGAGGCCAGCCAGCTTAAGCACCGTCTCCCAATCCGGTATCTGCTGCCCTAACAGGGGCGTGCCCAAATCCGGGTGAATCTCGATTGGTTGCCCATGGCACACCGCATGATGGCTCACTCCTGTTTCCAGATCGATTCCGATACCAATGGCACCTTGATGCAAATTGGCGCGTCCGTCGGATTCCTTCGTCGCCACACGCAACATCGCCATCACGGGATAGCCATGCAGCATCACGACTCTGACATCGGGAGCACCTCGATAGCTCATCGCCATCACCTCATCGGCACATGCAATATACTGCTCCACCATCGCGACATCCCGCTGCCCACCCAAACTAAACAATCCACCTAAAATATTGGAAATATGGAAACGAATTTCCTCCATCGAAAGCGAGCTCCCGCTTCCCTTCAAAAAAGCATCTCCCGAACGTCCCTGTATCACCAGCACGCCCTTGCCACCGCTTCCTCTCGCAGGCTTGATTACGAAAGCCTCTTTCCCTTCCACCAGCTTCCCGATGTTTTTAAGCCCACCAGGGCTATCAATTGTGCCGTAGAGCTCGGGCACCGGAATCTCCATCTCAATCGCCAGCTTTTTGCTCATCACCTTGTCATCAACAGTGCGATAGAACTTGCGCGAGTTATTCGGCAAGAGATAGCGCCCGTTGCGCGCATTGATGCCCACCACCCCCAGACGGTTGAGTTCGCCTGGCGTTAAGCACCATCGATGCCACCACTTCTCCGTCATGATTTTGGAAAGCTTTTGAAGCGGGCCAGCTCCGAAAGACGATAACCCGTATAGCGACCGATCAGGAGAATCCCTGCCAACAGAACCAAAAGGAGCTCCGGAAAGTATTGCGCCCAATAGTCGACAGTCCGGATCCTCATCACCAGATAGGCCAGTATGGCCGCAGCGAGACTACCCCCTGCTTGCACCAGTGCGGCCCCCGGTCCCTCTTCGTCCCACAGCATCGACATTCGTTCGATAGTCCACGCAAGGACCACCATCGGAAAGACCGTCACCTGCAACCCGACTGCCATCCCCATGCGCGAACTCAGCAATCCGAAGGCGATCATCAAGAGACTCACCACCACGACGCAAGCGGCCACTCGTGGGACCACCAGCAAATTCAAACGACTGAGGAAAAAGCGAAAGAACAACCCTGCCGCTAATAGAAGCGAAAACATCATCAGTGCCGGGAGCAAAGGAATTTCTAAAAAGGAAAGCGCCAGCAACACCGGCATGAACGTTCCCAGCATATTGAAGCCCACCAAATTCCGGAGAAAGACGATGATGAAAGCTCCTACTGGAATCAAAGCGATATACCTAAAAGCCCTTCTCTCATTGAGAGGCAGAGCTGCGATGGAGCCAATCCAGGCAGGCGCATTTGCCAAAGCCTCGGTCGCGTTCAAGGGTGCGAAGTTCTTTTGAGCAGTGAAGAAGACCTGCGAGTTTTCACCGCCACGGACATCCAGCAGTGAATCTCCGCGCGACCAAACGACGAGTTCCCCGGGCTCCCGAGCGGAAACAGCCTCCACCGCTTCCCAGTTGCGACCATCGTGGAACTCGATCATGGGCACCGGACTTTGCGAACCGAGCATCTCGTTCAGAATAATTCCCCACGCATTCCGGTAAGGGATTCCTTCCATTTGTAAAAAGTCTTGGATGAGCGCTTGTTCCCAGCCTTCTCCCAAACGCGACTCATAGCTTCGCTTCAAGAACCCCGCCTCCTGACTAAGGTCCTCACCGAAGAGGCGCTCCCGCAGTTGAGTGACAAAGGTCTCCGGATTGGCCGACTTTTCGCGACACTCCAAGCGCAAGGTTTCGCGGGCCAACATCTCGGACTGACTCCCGCCGATTTGGCTGGGCTCAACCTCTGGCACCGAGCTCATCCGGTTGGCCAGCAATCGCAAGTCTTCCTCCGCCAAGCTCACTTGGTAGTAGAGTCGTTGCACCCCGGAGCGCGAACGAGCACTCCAGATGCCTCGCCGACCTTCTCCCGGCAAATTCCGCTCTTGGTATCCGTACCCTAGTGAAGCCACCTCCTGCCTCACCTCAAGTTCGTCGTCGGTGGGAGGGAGACCGAGTTCCACTTCCACTTCCTTCCCGCTGGCCTCGAACCGAACAGTCGCTTCCAAAACCCAAGAGGTCACCTTTTGTCCCGGAAGAAAAGGCACTCCCAAGCGCTCAGTCTTGTAAATTGCTAGACTAATCCCCACTCCACACAAAAGGACGACCAGTCCCCAGAGAAGTGCGTTTTTGCGTTTCATAGGAGAGCCATTACTTGAAGATATTCTTTTTTGCCAAATCGACGCGACTGCAATCGACGTATCCCAAGTGGCGCAAGGCGTTACGGCCAATGAGAACGGGGCAAGTTAACCCTGTGCGGTCGTTGAGATTGAACTCCTCGCGAAACTGACGCTCTCCAACCGAAAAATTAAGCTCAACCACAAAGCGACGCTCCATGGTGCCATCCGTATTCTTCACCCGTGCGATGCGCTTGAGCGGAGCTTTCACCAAGATGGATTTAGAGTCTTTCTCGGGCTCCTTGATCGAGAAGCGAACCCACTTGCGGCCATCACGCTCGAACTCCTCCACGTTTTCAGCGTGCAAAGAAGAAGTGCGCGCGCCGCTATCGAGCTTAGCCCGCATCACATCCGCCATCGAACCTACCTTGACCCATTCCTTCCATCCCAAAACTTGGCGTTCCTCTTGGTCAGTATTTTCATTTTCCTTATCCTTGGCCTCTTCGGCAGCCTCCGCCTCTTTTTCTGTCAGAGGAGGAGCTTCGCCCGGCTCTTTTTCCTCAACTACCACGGTCTCTTCGACTGCAGGTTCAGCAGATTCAGCAAGAAGAAATCCTGCTGCCATCAAAGAAGTGACCACTGTCATTCTGAAAATTGTTTGAAACCATTTCATTGTCTGCGCTGTATCTGATTGTTTCAGCAAAGAATGCAACTCAGAAGACAAATCTTACCTCACTTTGGTCACCATAGATTCCTTCTGCCCTCTATTCTTTCTGTTCTAACGGCCGCTTGTAACCAGTTTCCGGCTCAAAAACCGACTGCTGAGGTTCCCTTAGAGGTCCGGTCTCTCTACGCGGCGGCTCAATCTGGTCAAAATGGTCGCATCGCGACGAGTTGGCTAACCAGCTTGCGTGACCCTCAACTGACCAGCGTGGTCCGCACTGCTCTCGCAAATAACCCCAACTTGCAGGCAACGGCCGCTCGTCTCAAATCCGCTCGCGAAGGAGCTATTATTGGTCGGGCGAACCGCCTCCCGGACCTCAATGCTTCCGGCCAAGCTTCAGTTTCTCGTAGCAATGGCGAAAACGCAGATTCCTACGGACTGTCCCTCAACTCTTCTTGGGAGCCCGATGTCTGGGGCCGACTTCGAGATCTCGAGGTTGCCTCCTTAGCAGACTACGATGCCGCCGTGGCCGATTTTCGCTCAGCGCGGCTCTCCCTCGCCATCAATACCGCCCAGAGCTGGTGCAATCTCATCACCGCCGAGAACCAGCTGACCCTCGCCCGCGAAACGCTGGATTCTTTTCAGAAAAACTACCAAATCATTCAGCGGGGTTACAAGCTGGGCACCCTGCGGCCCTTGGACGATGCCTTTGGCCGGAGCAACATTGCTTCCGCTGAGCGCTCTCTCAAGGCCCGCCAACTCGCGCGTGATGAGGCCGCCCGCTCCCTGCAAATTCTCCTCGGCCGCTATCCCGATTCCCAAATTGCTTCCGCCAATGAACTGCCGACCGTCCCTGCCATCCGCGCTGGCCTTCCCTCTGATCTCCTCGCCAGACGTCCCGACCTCACCGCCCGCCGCAGCCGCATCTATGCCTCCGCCAAACGAGCAGATGCCAGCCGCAAGAATCTTCTCCCCAACTTTCGCCTCACCGCCAGCTCGGGCACCTCGTCGCCTGAACTCCGAAACCTGCTCGATCCCAGCAATCTCGCAAGCTCCATCGTGGCCAGTGTTGCGCAAAATGTATACAGCGGAGGCGAACTCTCAGCCCGGGCACGACAATCGCTTGTCGAGAATGAGAACCAAGTCCTCCTCTATCAGCGCGATGTTTTGCAAGCTTTTCGCGAGGTCGAATCCGCTCTCGCCACCGACCAATCCCTCAAAAAACAAGAGCAGTATCTCCTCACCGAAGTGGAAAATACTGCTCTCGCAGAGAAATGGGCTGAAAGCAATTTCGTCGAAGGTCTCGATGTCGGCAATCGCCCGAGTATCCTAGAAGTTTTGGAAGCCCAACGCCGGGCCCTGAATGCACGGGATAGCCTGATCTCACTGCGAAATCTGCGCCTCCAAAACCATCTCGACCTCCTCCTTGCTTTGGGAGGCTCGATTTAGACCAAAGGCCCTACCAAGCGTTCATGGGGCCGCCTACCTGCAGCATCTGGGACGGATTGGAACCGAAGAGCTGGGTCACGAATGCCCGTCCCTGATTGTCGTAGGAAACCGCGATGCCGGTCTGTGACCACTTGGAATCCAAGTTATGGCGGTGATTGGGAGAGGTCAGCCAACCGCGAACCATCTTCGCAGCGAGGTCTGTTCCCTGTCCCATGTCATGGCTCGCAATCACGTTCTCGCTCAAGGACTCGATGCGATACTTACGGTTGGCGAGGATCTTGCGGGCATCGAAGCCGTAGTGCGTGATGAGCTTCTTCTTACCATCGACGCTAAAGGTCCCCGCGTTTTCGCGCATGTAATTGCTGTGTGGCTTGGCAATTTTGGCCAGTCCTTTGTGGAACTTGAGAGGCTGAAGGCCTTTTCCAGAGCGATAGCGATTGACCTCCAAGTGGATGGCCTTCGTCAATTGGTCCTCACTGGAGGTTGAGCCCTGATGAACCGTGGTTTGCTTGGTGGCAACCTGGGATGATGAACAACTCGAAACAACCACCGCGGCGGCTACAACTCCTAATATTTTAATAATCTTCATTTCCGGATAAATAACTGGGATGAACGTTTTAAGAATATTAACAAAAGGACGTTCGCCAAGGCTTATTTTTCAAACAAATGAAAATCCTACTACTGCTGCCCTGCTGTTCGCCCCGTTCCCTTTAAAAAAAATCTGCTTTAAGAATGATCAAACTGAATTTACGAAAGATTACAGAAAATTGCATTTAATTTAGTTAAGGAAACTTAAAATTCAATGTCGCCCTCCTTGAAGAACATCAATATTTTGTTCCACAAATCTCCCTCTCCGCAGGTCAATGAATTGCCCTGCAAGCTAGCTGAAATTGCAAATTTGGGAACTTTGCGGGTGCTTCCGACTAATCTTGAAGGACCGTTTTTCCGCGATACTTCAGCGCATAGGGGATAAAGCCGATGGCGGTCAACAGCATCAGCCCCGCGAAAAACCAGAAATAGCTCGCGCCTTCGAGCCGCGTCCCGCCGCCGGAATAGTATTCCACTTTAAAGGGATAGGCCGACAGTTCATCCTCATTGCCGGCGATTCCCAATTCGCGTTTTCGTTGCTCTAGCCACGGCTCTTTTGGACGCCAGGAGTCGGTCCAGGAAGCTTTCTTGGTCATCTCCTTTTCCTCTAGGGAAAGAATCATCCCTTGATCCCACATGGTCTTGGGTTCGCCATCGGGTCCATCAGAAGAGATGCGGACAGTGCGTGAATTGAGCACCTGATAGCGAAGCGGACCCCAAGGGCCTTTGATTGACGCGAGCTCCGGCAAGGTCTGCGGGAAGCTGCCGTTGACGAGCTTGACGCCAGCCAGAGCCTGTTCAAAGACTCCCCCTTCCATCCGGAGCAAGTCATCTTCCGTTCCTATCTTTCCGTCTTCTCCCCAATACTCGACTTGATTGTCCTCGTAGCGGGCTTGCGGCGCAGGCTCGGGGATGACGATGAGGCGATTGATTCCTGCCGTAAAGAGATTGCCCAAAGCTACGGCCGCGAGGAAGAGGCTCATCACGATAGACTTGAGGGTCTTAGGTGCTTGGGTGTAGGCAAACTCTAGCGCCACGATGGACACCATCACTTCTGATGCGGTTAGAAGCGCGTAGGAAAAAACCTGCCAACCGATATTGGGACGAGCGCCCCCGTCGATCCACGACTGCACCATCGCCACCGTTGAGAAGGCAACAGTCATGAGAAAGAGACCAATCCCAATTTTCCGAAGTGGTGTAAGCGGCCACACCTTCGAGATCGCAGGATAGAGCCCGTAGGTGAAGAGCGGGATAAAGGTGAGCACGAACAGGGAATTGAGGGACTGGATCTGAGACGGCAGCCACTCGCGCCCGAGGAAGTTGCGCTCCATGTCCTGCGCTTGGAAAATCCATGTCGAGCCCGTCTGGTCAAAGAGGGCCCAAAACATGGCCACGAAGAGAAAGAGCGGAATCACGGATAGGACGCTTTTACGACCTTCTGGGCTCGCGAGCTCAGCCAGCGTCTTTTCCCGCTGGGCCGGAATGTGCACGAAGCGTTTACGCCCCATCCAAAAGATCAGAGTCGCCAAGGCCATCAAAACACCAGGAACACCGAAGGCCCAGTGCGGTCCATACCACTGCAAAAGCCACGGCGTGAGTAGTATCGAAACCATCGCTCCCACATTGATCGAAAAGTAGAACCAGTTGAAAATCTTAGGCAGCAAGTGGGCGTTGGAAGCCCCAAACTGATCCCCGACATGCGCGGACACGCAGGGCTTGATGCCGCCTGACCCGAGAGCGATCAACGCCAGTCCTCCAAAGAGCCACCAGCGGGCGTCCCCTGCCATGCCCATGCAAGCCAAGGCCGCATGCCCCATCACATAGACCACCGAGAGATAGATAATCGTCCGGTATTTCCCCAAAAACAAATCCGCAAGGATGGCTCCGACAAAAGGAGTAAAGTAGACCCAAAAGTTGAAAGCGTGGTAGTTGGAAGAAGCCACTGCCTCGCTCATTGCTTCCCCGGGCGTGTCGTTCATGAGGTGCAAATATTGCGCCATGAAGACCGCCAGAATTCCCTTCATCCCGTAAAAGGAAAAACGCTCCGCGGCCTCGTTGCCGATGATGTGAGGCACTCCCGGTGGCATGCCGGTGTGCTCGCCGGGCTTTGTTTGGTAATTCGACATCGTTCCTAGACTGAGAAGCAAAGCGGAAAGGAGCCCAAAACGCGATGGCTTTTTCTCGCCCCTTAGCTCCTGCCACCCTCTAAGAATTTGTCCAAAATTGCGCGCTTCATAAGCCCCGAGATGAACAAGTCACCGCATGCATTCTTCATGTTCATGGATTTATGGGCCCCGCAAACGTCATCATCCCCAAAGTCACTCCACCCGCTCGCTATCCTTATCGGTCTTAGCTGAAATTGAGGGGCCGGTGGCAGCTTCCGTGCCGTTGTAATACTCCATCTGACGCTTGGTAACCCTTTCCACAATGATGATTAATAGAGTAGCAGCTACGAGGCTCAGCAATGCCGCCGCGACCTCGAAAAAACCACTGACGACATACTCATCGAGGCTCTCCATTCCGAGTCTCTGGCTGATATTATCAGCAAAATTATTGAGCAGCCAAAATCCCCACCACCACCTCAAGAGGGTCAAGTTTTCACCACCTTCACCAGCAAAGGTAGTCTCCCAAATCTGCCTCATCCCCTCGAAGGGCTTCCATAGAAGAGCGATGGGAACGAAGTAAAAGCCCACTGCCCAGCCAGGTTTCATCAGGGTCAAAGAAGCGTCTTTCCGCAACGCCCAAGCATTCTTCATCGACTTGTTGGTCCAAACGCAAAAAACAACGACGGTGATCAGAAACAGCACCAATAGCAAAATCGCGATGAGGATGTAGATATCGTTGAAGAGACTTTGCTCCGTCCCCTCCGCATTCCAGAAAACATCTCTCCCTCGGGTAGCCTGCTCCGCGTAGTAGAAGCTGCAAACTCCCCAAGCTGCTGCCACGAGGGACTGCACGACAAGAAGGATCCGCACTGATAAGCCAAGTCCCCCGGTCGCTCTCATGGGGCCGTAGGGGCTGCCTCCCGTCAAAGGAACTGGGCCAGAAGAATTCGTCCCGGTTGCAGGCGGGCTATAGGGGTTATTGGTATCAGGCATCTCGGGCGACCCTAACAAATGGAAGCAGCCGCGCAAGGTCGCTTGCTTGGCGCACACCGTTGCCCTTTTCCACAACCTCCGTGAAGGAGGACGTCATCCTTCATTTGGATTGTGCAAAACCAAGTTGCCTTTGCTAGCCTCCGCCCTCGATGGGGTTCTTCTGGAAACATGTGCGGCGCAATGCTAGCTGGCGAAGGGTGGAAAGCCTTCCCGACCCGTTTCCTCTCCGCCATCACTTCAAGAACCTTTCGCCCGCGTCACTAGGAGCCGACTCCAAGGCTGCCGTCAATGTTGCCCTCCTCGCCGTGCCGCAAGGGATGGCCTACGCCACCATCGCTGGCCTTCCCATCGCTAATGGCATTCTTTGTTCGGCCATCGCGGCACTCGTCTCGCCCCTTTTCGCCTCCTCCCGCCATACCATCCTCGGACCCACCAACGCGACGTCCTTCATGCTTTTTTCGAGCCTTGCGGCGGGCACCCTCGGCTTGGCGGCCGTTCCCTTTCTCGTCATTCTCGTTGCGCTTCTCTCCATTGCCGGAGCGGTCCTCAAGCTCGCGGACCTGCTGCAGTTCATTTCCCGCTCTGTCCTCGTTGGTTACATTACTGGAGCTGCTACCCTCATCATGTTCAACCAGCTCAAACCCTTGTTAGGGATTGCGCAGTATTTTGAGAAAACCGATGGACGGACCTTTCCCGCCCTTCTCGCGAAAATCAGCGAGCACCTCTCTCATGCCAGTTGGCAACCCGCAGTGCTTGGTCTTCTCGCCCTCACCATCTTTCTCTTCTTAGAGAAATACCTGAAGAAGCTCCCTAACTTTGCCCTCACCTTGGTGGTGACCTCTGCCATCGCTTCTCTCTTTCCCAAGGAGAGTCTGGCCTTTTTCCAAGACTTTAATCTCGCGGATCTCTCCCCCTCACTGCCACGCATCGACGGCTTCCACGACCTTCTAGACCAAACCGCAACCCTCCTGCCCATCGCCTTTGCCATCGCCTTCCTCGCTTCGTTGGAAAATACCGCCATGGCCAAATCTCTCGCCTCCCAGACCGGAGATCGCCCCGATGTGAACCAAGATATGTTCTCGGTCGGGATGGCCAATCTCGCCGCCTCGTGCCTAGCAGCGATGCCCGCGTCTGGCTCCCTCACCCGTTCTGCGCTCAACTTTTCCTCCGGTGCCCGCACTCCCTTCGCCTCGATTATTTGCGGGCTTCTTTGTCTAGGTGCAACCTTCTTGTTAGCTACTATCCCGGTCGTCTCCCTCATTCCCAAGGCCGTGTTGGCGGGGTTAGTGATCGCCATTGCCATCTCCCTCATTTCCCCCAAGACCATCCGAGTCTGTCTGCGCTCGACCCGTTCTGACGCTCTGGTTCTCGTTACGACCTTTCTCGCGACCCTGCTAACCCCGCTTCACATTGCTATCTTCATCGGAGTGGCACTTTCCATCGCCCTCTTTCTGCGCAAGGCCGCCGTTCCTCAGATGGTCGAGTATGCGGTCCATGACGATGGTGACCTCCGCGAACTCGGTGAAAAACGTCCGCGCCCCAACCCAGAAATCTCCATCGTGCACGTGGAAGGCGACCTCTTCTTTGGCGCGGCAGAGCTGTTCCGTTCCCAGATCCAACGCATCACCGCCGATGAAAACCTAAAAGTGATCATCCTCCGGCTCAAGAACGCCCGCCATCTCGATGCCACCTCGGTTCTTGCCCTCGCCGACATGATTAAGTTCATGCGCGAACGAGACCGCCATGTTCTTATCTCTGGCACCCCGCGCCCCGTCTACCGCGTCCTCAAGCACTCGGGCGTGTTAGAACTGATTCAGGAAGGCACGAGTAAAGAGGAAGGCACCTCCAACCTCTTCATGTTTGGCCCATCCAACCCGAATATCTCCACCCGCAACGCTCTCCTGCGCGCCCAGCAACTCCTCGGCACCAAAGAGGCAGAAATCTCCATCTTCCACGACGCCAACAAGGACTAGTTTTCTCGCCAGTCCTCGCAGACCCCATCAGGTGGTCAGGCAACTACAGCGACTGCTTCTTCCTGTAGGCCCAAGGCCAAGCGTACTCTTCGCCCGCAAACTTTCCCGCTGCCTCCCACAATCCGACTTGCCCCCATCGCCACCCACTGCCACCTTTGGGTCGAAACAAACTTTGAAATCATGAGCGAACCATTTGCCGATTCCCCGACACCCGCCTCTACGGCCAATCTTCAGGCTGCCAACGAACTCCGTGCCGCTGCCGGTGAGAAAGCGCGCGAAATCACCCAAACTGCCGAGGAAAAGGCGCGACTTCTGAAAGAATCCGCTGCTGACAAGGCCAAGGAACTCCGCGAGGCCGCCACCGAAAAGACCGTCCAATTCCGCGAAAATGCGGGCGAGAACGTGCAGCATCTGCGCGGTGCCGCTAGCGAACAGTGGCAGGACACTCGCCTCAAATTGCGCGAATTCCACGCCGACTCCGAGGATCTCATCCGCCAGCACCCGACCCAGACCGTGCTGGCTGCTGCCACAATCGGCTTCCTCGTGGGACTCGTCATTCGCCGCTAACTCAATTTGCCGAACATGAACGAGTCCGGCGACGAGGATGACCTCTCGTTTCCCAAAGGAATGGCGGCCTACATCCGGACCCGCCTGCAATTGGTCTCCATCGAGACCCAAGAGGCGCTTGCCCACCTCAAAGGCAAACTAGCGCCCCTCTTCGTCATAATGGTATGCGCCGTTGGCAGCTATTTTTTACTACTCACTGCCCTCGTCTCTTTGCTGGGAAAAATCCTCGGCATGCTCGGAAATCACCCTCTTCTCGATTGGGAATTGGCAGCACTCCTCGTCGCTGGTCTTCACATCGTCATTATCTTTGCGATGAAAAGGAAAATCACGAACGAGCCCTCCGCTCCTCTTTTCGAATACTCACGCGCTGAACTCGAACGCGACCGCGAATGGATTCAAGAACACAGTCCCAACAATCCGGCAAGCCCGACAAACAAGAACTAGTTCGCAAGCTGGCAGGTTACCGCACCACTCTGAGGGTGCCCGACACCCGGCAGATGCTCAACCAGTCAAAGAACCTGCTCAATGTCGCGAGCAGATTGCCCTCCACCATGCATGCCCGCCCGGCTCGCACCCTGATGATCACGGCCGGGGTCTCCTGTCTTCTCGTGCTCTTGCTCAAGCCCAAGCGACGTCACAAAAAGGAAAATGCGATGAGCGAATCCAAGACTGTGCCCCGCCAACTTTTGGCATTTTCTCTCTCCGTCACCCAACCTCTCGCGAGGGTCTGGCTCACCGAACGAGCGCGTCGTTGGTTGCGAAAGTAATCACATGTAAAATTCGGGTAAAGGTTCTTGCCCTGACAGGCTCTGCCAGTGTCCAATGTTACTCGCACTCACCAACACTTAATTGATTAAATAACTTATGTCCGAGCACAAGGTTCTGGCCCACGTAGACGAATATCTTAAAATCGGTATGGAGTATGATTGCTCCGATATCCACCTCCCGACCGCCTATCCTCCCACTTGGCGAAGATTCGGCACCTTGGCTCCCATTTGGGACGACCACGCACCTCTCACCGCAGAGGATACCGAGCGTCTCGCAATGTCCTTTCTTGGCGACAAAGAAAAGGCCCGTCTCGAAGAACGAGGTGACGTGGATTTCGCCTATGCCAACGAGTTCGGCCGTTTCCGGGCTTCTGTTGTTCGCCAGCGCCTTGGCCTCGAGCTCGTCTTCCGGCTCATTTCCACCACCATCCGCACCATCGAAGAATGCGGACTGCCTGCCGACGACCTCATCCCCCTCACCCGCTATCAGAACGGTCTCATCCTCGTGACTGGCTCGGTGGGTTCGGGAAAGTCCACCTCGATGGCAGCCCTCGTCAACTTTATCAACCAAGACCGTGAGGACCACATCCTCACTCTCGAAGACCCGATTGAGTATGTCTTCGAGTCCCGTGGCTGCCACGTCAACCAACGCGAAATCCACTCCCACACCGAGTCCTTCAGCCGTGCACTTCGCGGAGCCCTACGACAGGATCCCGACGTCATCATGGTTGGGGAAATGCGCGACCTCGAGACCATTCAGCTCGCGCTCACCGCAGCGGAAACCGGGCACCTCGTTCTTGCAACCCTTCACACCGGAAACGCCCCCCGAACTCTTGACCGAGTACTCGACGTTTTCCCCACCGACCAGCGAGACCAGATTCGCGTGATGGTTTCGGAATCACTGCGCGGCATCATCTCCCAGCAGCTCGTACCCAAAATCGATGGCTCTGGGCGCGCTCTCGCGCTCGAGCTCCTCGTCAACACCGCCGCCGTTGGAGCCACTATTCGCGATGGTAAAACCTTCATGCTCCCCGGCATTATGCAAACTGGTAAAAACGTAGGCATGATCACCATGGACGAGTCTCTTCGAAATCTCTACATGCAGGGCCAGATTTCCCAAGAAGAGACCCTCTATCGCTGCGAAGACAAGCCCCAGATGCGTGCTTTTTTCGAATCTTAAATCTCACCTTTTCTCTCTTTAACTTTAACTCACTTTCCCATGGCCGAAATTGACCGCCTCTTTAAATATCTCGTCGAAAGCAACGGCTCCGACCTTCACCTTGCCGAAGACCAACCTCCCAAAGTCCGCGTTCACGGCGGAGTCTCTCCCATTCCGGATGAGCCCGTGCTCGAAGGCGAATCCTTCAAGGACATGCTTGCCGAAATCTGCGACCCGGATGCCTTCGCAAAATACCTGGAAGGCGGCGACCTCGACTTCGCCTACGAGATGGACGAAGTCTCCCGTTTTCGCTGCAACTATCTCCAGCAACAGCATGGTCTTGGCGCTGTCTTCCGTCTCATTCCCACCGAGATTGCCTCTCTGGAAGACCTCAATCTCCCTCCCGTTATTAAGGAATTTGGCCACATGCGCTCCGGACTCGTTCTCGTCACCGGACCTACCGGTTCGGGAAAATCCACCACTCTCGCGGCACTGTTAGATTACATCAACACCAACTACAGTCGGCACATCATCACGGTAGAGGAGCCCATCGAGTTCGTGCACCGCAACAAACAATCTATCATTACCCAGCGCGAAGTGCCCATCCAAACCCCTAGCTTCGCGGACGGACTTCGGGCTGCTATGCGACAGGATGCCGACATCGTGCTCGTGGGTGAGATGCGTGACCTCGAAACCATTTCTCTTGCCCTCACCGCAGCCGAAACTGGGCTCCTCGTCTTCGGAACCCTCCACACCAACAACGCCCGCAAAACCATCGACCGGGTCGTCGACGTCTTTCCCTCCGACCAACAATCTCAAGTGCGCACCATGCTGGCAGCCTCGCTCAAAGGCATCGTGGCCCAGCTTCTCTGCAAACGTGTCGATAAGCCTGGCCGAACGGCTGTCAACGAGATCATGTTCACCAACTCCGCGGTCTCGGCCATCATCCGAGAGGGTGCGACACAAAAACTCTACGACGTCATTACCCAAGGTAAGGCGGAAGGTATGCAATTCATGGACGAAGCCATTTGGGAGAAACTCCAAGCCGGGATGATCGCTCCCGAAGAGGCCTACATGAAAGCCATCGACAAGACCCGCTTCAAACGCTTCCTGCCCGCCGAATCAGCAGCTCTCGGTGTCGCCACCGGAGAAAGCCCTCAGCACTAAAGAGCCTTCTGAAGGAGGAGCCTTGCTACTCTAAGCTAAAGCCCGGACATCTCTGATTCGTCCGCAAGCCGAACTTTTATCACGAGAAGGTCTGGCTCGAGACGCGGGGGCATAAGGAACTAGCGCTTTCTGACAAAATCGCCCCCTTATACTCCTTTGCGGTAGAATCCGACCCGTAAACAATCAATAGCCGCCTCTACTAACAACACCTTGCACCCAAACAATCATTTCTCATAACGGAGACGAGAACAAACCTCTATTCATTCACAGCGTGGGAATGTTTCCCGCTTCACCTAAAGGTTCTTCTTCCTCGGTGCGGAAAAGCTCGAAACCACGCGCCAAATAGTTGCTGAGCGCGTTCTCATGGTCTTGGGAGCAAGTATGAACCCAAACACGCTTGGTATCCCTCACTTCCCAAGCACGTCCGACTGCCGCCGAAAGAAGAGCGCCACCGAGTCCCTGGCCAATAAACTCTGGCAAAAGTCCGAAATAGACAATCTCCACTGAGCCGCCCGCCTGCGCCTCGAGTTCCACAAAACCTAGCTCCTCTCCGTTCAATCTGCCGACAAAGGTTAGAACACCATCTCGGGCCAAGTACTTTTGCCAAGTGTCTAAAGACCAGCTCAACCGATCAGTCCAATTCCAAAGAGCCCCCACCGAGCGATAAAACCGACGATTGAATTCTGGATCGGCAGGTTCAACAACTTCTAACACCAAACCACTTCGTGAGTCACTGGGTCGAAAATCATCCTGATGACACATCTCTAGATGAAAAATCTTAACTGCAGAGGAAGAAGGCATTTTCAGGAAAAGGTTTGAACGTGGAGTTCCCGCAAATCAACAGAGTAAATTGACCTTAGCTAGATGTCATAACGCTCTCAAGGCCCACTTTGCAATCACCTCGATTCACAAACCAACTAGAAGCTCGGGTTCTCAGACTCAACTGCATCCATGGTGAATTGGTTCAATGCCAAAATGAACAGAGACTTTGGCAAGGCGAAGATAGATTTGCCTCAAAAACTCGAGACTAGAAGGAAGATCAACCTCACGTCTGACTCTCACCGACAGAACGTTGACTCCTGCCATCACTCCAACCATTGGCTCTGACCATTTCTCTTGGGATTTTGGCGAAAGCTGGTGGAGACGAGGGGGGATTCAACCCCTGTCGAGAACAACCCGACTCCGTGACACACTATGGAATCATTTATTCGACAGGGATTTCGAGAAAGAGAGAACGAGCAACAGGGTCGAACAGCGTAAAGAGCTGAGAACATTTGTAGAACACCTAAAGTTCCCCTTTCTCTTCGTGCGCAATCAGGCAAGTAAACTTGAAGTAAACAAAAATGAAATCTGAGGTTCGGAGTGGCCCGCACCAAACCAAGACAAGCTAAGCCTGCTTGACCGACTTGCCCTCCTTAAGAACTCAGCTCAACTTCAATAAAACTTCCTCTATTCAGGCAACACAAAGAAGACCACTTCAAAAGGACTGCCCAAATCTCCTCTCGCCGCAGCACAAGACAGTCATCCAAATCCAATTACCGCCCATACAACGGTGATTCAACTACGACGTTCTTGCTCGCTCGCTCAAGCCTTTGGTCTGGACAAAACGGATGAAGACCTGATAGCAGTTTCTTGGATTAAAATTAACACGGTTGTTTTTTCACGAAAATCGCTTTGTTAAAAGCGCGTTCATTTTAACGCGCAATCACCTTGACGCATTCGTTCGGCCATCCACTCCTCAAATAAAGGATCGTCGGAAAACGACTCTGTTCAGCAATAACAATTATTGAAATACGCACGCAACAACAACAACAATGAAAGAACAGCCTCGAAAACCTCAAAAAACCACATTTTGGCAAAGTTTCTTCCTAGTAATTGTCCACTTTCATCTTACTCAGAGTTCTTTTGGACAAGTTCTTGAGATGCTACCCCCTGGTCTCTCGGGGGAAAGTAATTGGGTAGAAGTTAGCGAAGCCGAACCTCAATTATTTCAACTAGATGATGTGCCTGTGGGCCAAATTGCCCACCGTCACTTTCGAATCCGGAACAATGGAAACGAAACTCTTCGAAATCCAAGCTTCAATATTCAGTGGTCTGAACCATTTGTTAGTGGAGATGTCACCGACCAATTCGACGCCTACTTTACATTCATCAAAACCACGAATCGGAAGACCTTTTTATCGAGCCTACCGACTGGACGGACCGACGAGTTCTATCTCATTTTTTGCCCTTTAACTTTAGGAGAGTTGGGCGCCCGCTTTTCAATTTCATACGACGACTATACCACTCCAGAAGTTGTTTTAGAAGGAACTGGAACGGGTAGCCCAGACACCACTGTTTCCGCATCTTCCAGCCCTATAACAGGCTCCACGACAGTTGCTGGAATACCGAACGCCTCGGACAGTTGGGACTTTGACTCCGCGCTAAACTTAAACACCTCTACCTACGATTCTGCCTATTTTCGGATCCGAAACGGCGGGAATATCTCTCTCGACATTGGCTCTATTACGATAGCCGGAGATGCCTTTTCCCTCATTGGTCCAACTCCCACAAGTAGTATTCCTGCCTTTCAATCCTCTTCACAATTTGAGGTGAGATTTCAGCCTACCGATCCTGGAGACTACTTCGGGGAGCTAGTCGTTAACACCAATGACCCAGACAACCCCAATATCTCGATCGAACTCACAGGAGGGGCTACCAGACCGATAACACCGCCGCCAAATTCTCCGCGGATTGGTTATACTCGCGTTGGTTTCGAGCAACTTCTGGACCTCAATGGCGAAATTCCAATTAATAGCGCCATCGGGAGTTCAGGCTCCCAAACCTTAAAGTTGACCAATGTCGGCGGACTCAACTTAGCGATTAATCAAGTCACAGTCACCGGAGATTTCAGTATCCCTGAACCTCCTTCCAGCCTCGTCCTAGAGCCTGGCACAAGCTACGATGTCGTAATCAACCATAGTCCTACCGAACTCGGTCGGAGCGAAGGGAGCATTCGAGTCCTATCCAATGCTGCTGTTGGTTCTGATCGCACCTTTGACCTCGCCGGTTTTGGGTATCCCGTTGATGGATCTGGACTCATCGAAGTCAGCGGAAGAGCCAGTAGTTCAAACAGCTTTCGTCCCATTCCAAATGGCTCGTCTGCAGAGAATGCGACCACCATCAACGGCACGCTCATGGTCTTCGGTAGTCGCATTCCGACTTTCAATGGTAGTGTCGAAAAAGTTTACATCATACGAAATGTTGGTGGTTCAGATATTTCCTTAACAGACATTTTCTTCAGCGGTCCTGATTCCATTGACTACACAATCATTGGGGCTCCGGAATCCGGAACCGTCTTGGCTCCTTTTGAAGAAGCAGTTTTTAACGTGATCTTCGATCCTACCTCCATTTTAGGGTCAGGACGAACCGACCGAATTTCCCAACTTGAGGTCACCAGCGGTTCCATTGCTTACTCCGCTACCTTCAAAGGCCCAGCCACCCAAAGCGTTCCAAATCTGAGCCCCAATTTCGAGGGAGCGCGATTAAATATTGATGAGAATGGAATCCCTTTCTATCAGGAACAAAATACCCCCTTCGAAATCATTATTCCTAGTCTAGAACCGCAGACTGGGAATAGCACCCGCTTTCCAGATACTCCAATTAATGACTTCTGGAGTGCAAGGTTTCGCATCGGTCATTCTTCAGGGGTTGAAATTCTAACTGCCCCTGTGAGCACTGATCCACGTTTCACAGTGAACTTTACTCGAAATACTTCTAATCTTTACCCCTATCAATTGCAGGTTTCCCCAGCACCTTTTGAAATCACCTTTACCCCCGGACCCAATACAGTCCCAGGCGAAGTCATTGAGTCGGAGATTTCTTTTTCGACCAACGTCAATTCCGAACCTAATCGTTCGTTTCAGGTTCGTGCCGTCGCCTATGATCCGGACGCCGAGCCACAATTATCAATCGAGACTAGCGAAACGGTCTTTCAAGGACTTGAAAGCGTCAGTGCTGTCGTCAATCTAAAAGGCAATCCTCGAAGACGTTATTTCATCGAACACAGTACCGACGCGATAAACTGGTATACACGTCAACAACATCCAAGAAGTTTTGAACCAGGCTACCGTCCTACCACTAGCTTTCTTGTGTCTGCGCAAGCTGAAGGCCATACGGTCGGAAGCTATATCATAGCCAAAGAATGGTCTCCTCAATTATTCATCCGAATCGTGGAGGATGTTGAGTAACTTATCTGGCCTAACCCCGGAAAAACGGACGGGATGAAACGGTAGATTTGGTGATACAAAACCAAATCGGAAAATGAAAAAAGCCGCTTTGGGAGCTGGAAACAGCGAAGCAATGAATCGACCAACTTACCTCGATTCAAAACCCAAATCAGAAGCTCATAATGTTTTAGTGGAAACCATTATGAGAAGACTCCAAAAAACCGTAAACCACTAATTGTTAAATCATTAATTCGTGGAGGCGAGGGGGATCGAACCCCTGTCCTAGATGCCTTTCTTGCAAGCGTCTACATGTGTAGCGTGACGTTTCTGTTTAAGAAATCCGGGCCTCATCGCGCCCGGCCGGAAATCCGATGCTCCTGTTGTGTCTTACTGCTTTGTCCGGAACCCCGACGCGGCAGCCAGTCTGCTAAGTAGTCGCCCCGCACCCTAACAGACATCAGGATTGGGACGTTGCCGTCAATTAAGCAGCAAGTGCGAGCTCGTTAGAGTCTGCAATTATGTTTTTGGACGGCTTTTTAAGAGGCCAACCGACCAACCTCTACATGCAGCCAGCGATTCCAACATCCAGTCGAAGCCATGGCGCCCCCGTTGTGGGTTGCCAATAAGATGCACTGAAAGACGATTTATTCAAGCGAATCCGCACTTTCTTCTCCAAGGAGCAGCGGCGTTTATTGCCGCCATTACCTCAACCTCGGCGACAGGAAAGGCAGCCGCTCCGTTCATGCACTTTCGTAAACAGCGCGTACGAGACTGAGGCCTCTTTCTCCTGGGAAGAGCCCCAACTCCATTTGGTTCATGGTATAAGCAAAGGATATCCCGTTCACTGGGTCACAGTAGGCATGGCTTCCCCCTGCTCCAGGATGACCGAAGGCCTCTCGATGAGGTCCAAAAAGTTTGCGCATTTTTTCACCATTTTCACCCACAGGATCGAACATCATACCAGCTCCGAAAGAGGTGGTGAGTTGTAGGACTTGGTCGGCTCCTTGGAGAAGTCTTTGACTGAGAATCTCTCTCACTTCCATGGGAAAAATTTCTTGTTCAGTGTGACCTAAGACAGCTTGGTAAAATTTTGCTAAGGCCTGCGCTGACCCGACGCCACCGAAAGCAGGAAAGCCGCCCGCCCAGGCAGCAGGATCGTTCATCTCACTCGCGGACTGGTAGCCCCGCAAAGAGCCGAAGGCCCGACGGGCGAGACTGCCCTCGGTCTGCATTGCTTCGTAAAACGCCTTCTCCTCTTTACGAACGATGAACCGCCCAGGGTAAAGCTTTGCGACGCGTCCAAATTCGTCTGCGGGCAATCCGATCCAGAAGTCCAGATCCAGCGGCTCACCAATCCATGTGCGGAAACAGTCCCCCAGCCTTTTCCCAACCAAACGTTCACTCAACTCGTCCAACAGAAAGCCAATCGAGCGTGCGTGATAACCATGTTCGAGAGCTGGTTCCCAAAAGGGCTCGGTGCCCTCGAGGGCGTTAAGCACTTGGATACGGTTCGAGACCTCTACCGTTCCCTCGACTCCTGGCAGGCCAGCTTGATGGGAGAGCAGTTCGATGAAGGTCAAGTCTCCAACTTTGAGCTCAGGCCAGACGCGGCGCACCAAATCACTTTCGCTCAAACCAGCCTCGCGCAAAACAAGGAGAAAGGTAGCAGCGGCAGGTCCCTTGGAAACCGAATAGACAGGAACAAGGGTCTTGTTAGTCCATGGCCGCTCCTGCTCTTTCTCGCACCATCCTTGCGAGAGGGTGATGACTTCTTCACCCCGCTGCCAAACCGAGACGGAAGCTCCCACCTCTCCCCGCGCGGAAAAATTTTCGGCGAAGGCCTTTCTTAAACGCTCTTGCATGGCAGCACGTTGTTACTCTGATGGCTTCCAAGAGCGAAGGCTAATGTGAGAAGAACTGCCATCAATTTGGTTGGAGCGGCAACGAGGATTCCCCATGGCCCGAGGTAGCAAAATCACTCCTGACCTCCCTTTCCCAACAACTAGATGATTCAACCTAACAGATTAGGATACCAATACTTCTCAATGGTTCTCCCGCGCGGAGTCCACCTCATCTCAAGCGCCGGAAAGCATCTTCGAAAACGTGCTGTCATCATCGTGAACAATTGTCTGGTTTCTCCATCATTGATTCGGGATTCTGTTCCCATGCCTCTTGTCCTGCTCATCGAAGACGAACCTGCCATCGCTGACACCATCCTCTATGCTCTCCGAACGGAAGGATTCGAGGCTGAGCATCAGCTCACGGGCCTTGATGGGATCGAGTGGCTTCGGGAGAACAGCTGTGACTTGCTAGTGCTCGATATCGGACTGCCGGACATTCTGGGCTTTGATGTTTGCAAACAAGTGCGTGAATTCTCACAAATTCCTGTTTTGTTTCTCACCGCTCGGGATTCGGAAATTGACCAGGTTCTCGGTCTCGAACTAGGAGCCGATGACTATGTCACCAAGCCCTTCTCGCCTCGGGCGGTGGTCGCTCGCATCCGGGCCATCCTTCGGCGCTCGGGCAGCACCCACGAACAACCCGAGCCCTCGCCCACTTCGCGCGAATTTCTTCAGCATGATTCTTCTGCAATGGCCATCCATTGCCTGGGCAGCCCCCTCAACCTCACCGCCCATGAGTATAAGATATTGGCCCTTCTTCTCGACCAACCGGGCCGCACTTTCACTCGAGATCAGATTCTGATGCAGGCTTGGGAGGACCCTGGCTCCGCGATGGACCGCACGATTGACGCGCACATCAAAACGCTGCGGGCTAAGATTCGCCAATCAGCTCCCGATCACGAAGACCCGATCCAAACCCGCCGAGGCTTGGGCTACTGTCTGACCTTCTAACCAATCATGCGCCTCACCCGACTGACCCTTATTCTCATCGCTGGTATTCTAGCGCTCGGGTTTTTCCGGCTGTGCGACTATCTTCTGGATGACCTCGAGTTCCAGACCTTCCAAGCATCTGAGGAAGCGATGGTGGATGCGGCCCACCTCTTTGCGTCCGCCGCCGAGGCACACCTGACAGAAGCGAAATTTCCCCCCGAGCTGCTCGAGTCCTTCGAGAAGACTTTTGGCAATGCTCACCAGCGCCAGTTCGAAGCGCAAATTTTCGTCAAGAAAAAGACCTACGTCTCCATCGACTGCTACCTCACCGATAGCAACGGCATTGTAGTTTTTGACTCCCAGAACCGACGTCAAGGGCAGGACCTCTCCCAGTTCAATGATGTCCTTCTCACCAAACAAAATAGCTACGGGGCACGTTCCACCCGCACGAGTAAGAACGACGCCACTTCGTCCATCATGTATGTGGGTGCTCCCATCCACTTCGAGGGCGAAATCATCGGAGTTGCCACCGCCTACAAGGCACAGAAAGAGCTTCTCCCGTTCGTGAACAAACGCCGGGGACAAATCCTGAAACCGACCATCGCCATTGCGCTCGCGATTCTCTTTCTCATCTGGTCCGTTCTCTTTTGGCTCTATCGACCTATCGGACGTCTATCCGACTATGCTCGTAGTATCACCGCCGGGGAACGGCCGAAGTATCCCTTGCTGGGAAAAGGCCAAGAGGTCAACGCCTTGGGTAAAGCACTGCGCGACATGCGCGAGACTCTTGAGGGGCGTTCGTATGTCGAGAACTACACCCAGACCCTGACCCACGAGCTCAAGTCTCCCCTCGCCGCCATCCGTGGTGCGGCCGAATTGTTAGATGAAGAAATGCCACTCACGGAACGCTCCCGCTTCCTTTCCAACATCCGCAATGAGATTGACCGCTCGGAACGCCTCATCAACCGTCTCCTCCATCTCTCTACTTTGGAAGGAAAGACCGAGCTCCAAAAACGTGAGCCCATCGAGCTCAAATCCCTTTTGGAAGAATCCGCCCAGCTGCTTGAGTCTCAAGCCAACCTCAAGAACATCACCCTCAAACTCATTCTTCCTGCGAATCCTCCTCGCATCGAGGGTGACTATTATATTCTCCGGGCAGCGTTGGAAAACCTCCTTCAAAACGCCCTCGACTTCAGCCCTGAGAATGCGGTAATCGAGCTCTTTCTTTCCACCTTTGGTAATGAGGTCACTCTTTCGGTCAAAGACCAAGGCCCCGGCTTCCCCCACTATGCTTTGGAGAAAGCCTTTGACCGCTTCTACTCGCATCGACCGGAATCCAGTGGCACCAAAGGTTCCGGGCTGGGTCTCACCTTTGTAAGGGAAGCAGCCCAACTGCACGGTGGTAACGCTACCATCGAAAATGGTTCCGAAGGGGGTGCTATCGTCACTCTCCGCCTACCGCTCGAAACCTAATGTCTGGCGACACTGGTGCTGAGGAAGCTTTTTCTGAAAAATCAAGGTCCCCTGTCAGACTTGGAGCTTCGCCCGGTAGTCCCCTGCAACCGGGACTTCCATGAAACAGCTTTTCTTCCTTTTTTCCTTTTTTCTCACCGCTCTCAGCCAGGCCCTCGTCGATGAGGAAGTCACTTCGGTGAACGTCATCAGCGGGCCTTACATCCTTGCATCGGACGCCAACCGCGCGGGGCTCAACCGGGATAAAATCAGTATCGATATTCACTTTCGCTACCGTTCCAACGCCGCACCGGAAGACACCGACTTTCGTTTCAAAATCCAGATTCATGACGCCAGCAACGACAATCTCCTTGAGACGCACTTTGGCCCTCAGTTCACGGTCACCGCAGGATCGGCTTGGGCGGCAGACTTTCGCAACCTCAAGGTTACCCCAAGCACCACCTTGGTGCCGTGGAGAAACTACTATCTCCGAGCGGTGCTCCAGGAACGTGCTCCTGGAATCATCTTCAACGATCAGGATGGACATGATTCCGACAGTCAGCAGTTTCTTCATTTTGAGAATGAAGACGACAATGACAGCACCTTCAATGTTCTGGGAGAAATCACCTCAATTGACTGGCTACGACGCTGGGCCCTACAGACTGCCACCGCCCCCGAGCAGCAAACATTTCGCGCGCGGGCCAACATCAACCTCCATCGCTACGACAACTTTCTCGCCGCTTTCCCAAGCTCCGATCTCGTCCCTATCAAGCTCACCTTCGAGCTGCGCGAACAAGGCACGAATACTCTGGTTGCGATTGCCAACAACGAAACCACCGCCAAGCGAGGAATCTCCGAGTTCAGCCTTAACGGTTCCACCCAAGAGCCCACCACGGTTGCAACCAATCTCGAGTTCACTTTTCAGCCCAACGCGCAATTAGCAAGCGCTTCCACCAAATACTTCGTCCGTGTGAGTCTCTCCCATGAAGAAGTCGATGGCTCTGGAGTTTATCAAGCCGATGAATCTAATGAAGGCTCGGATAGGGAGCCGCTGCATCACTTCAACGGCACTCTCACTGGCGAGAACGACGGCAATACCGTCAACCTGGTCATGGACTCGCTTGCCAACGGTGACGGCGATGTGCAGGACCTTCTGGATGGCGATCACCTCATCAGTATTATTGACTCGCCCACGGGAACCATCTCCGGATTCCCCAACTACACTTTCGCCGCCTCGCGGGAATACTTCGTCAATCTTTTCGACGATGGTCGGGCTGAGTTTGTGAACGTTAGCCATCCCATCGCAATCGATATTCCGGTGCAAGGGCTTGTTGGCACGATTAACCAGATTCGCTTCACCCGCTCGGACATGTACTTTGATGCTGATGGGGTGCATGCTGACATCGGGCTCATTCTCCCAACCGGGCTTGGCGTCCACACCAGTCAGGCGGGAACGACCAAGACGCGGGTTTATAAATCCACCCTCGATTCCGGAGTGCGTCGGATGACCAGCAATCTCGAACCCACCGCCGCCAACATACTCTTCTCTCTAGGAGGCGGTGCCAAATACACTCTCATCGAGGAAACCAAGCCCATCGAAATCTCGGCATTGACTATCCTCTGGGAAGTTGCCAATGGAGCGATCAAGCCCGCTGGCAGCATCACGGTGCAGTATGTGCGCGACCTCGAAGAAGAGGTGCTTGCCGCGAGCCCGCTGCCAGCAGTCGACAAGCATTACCTCTCCAATGAGAACTATTACAAAGAAGTTTCCGGTGTCGTGGCGCAAATACCGACGCCAAAAATCGAACCTTCCTCTCTCGGCACTGCCGAGCTCACCATTGACCTTGAATTTGCCGCTGGTGATTTCCACTGCCACTTTCCGTATAATGCGACGGTCGCTTGGAATGACCCCGGCACCCTTTCTATTGCGGCCGACCTTCCCGTTCCAGCTACTAGTTCTCTCGTTAATCCCGGTCATATCGCCCTGCCCTATGCTCGCGATTGCGGAGATGCGGTAGCCTTGGGGTGCGGCACCATTGGCAATGCGGTCGCCAAGCTCAATCCCTCCGACGACCTAGCCTTCACACTCGATGGCGGGCTCTCTGTCGGTGGCTCGTTCATTCAGGCCAGCTCACGTCGCGATATTGTGATGGGTTACATCGATGCGCTCTCTTCACCCAACCTCACCTACGCGCACGACACCACGCTCTTTCGGAAAGGCCGCTTCCTCATGGCAGGCCATTTTATCTCTGGAAAGGAACACGGTCTCGATCTTAAAAACGGGCCCGGCAGAATTCTCTCCTCAGGCTTTTCTACCACCGATACAGCCATCGACGAACGTCCCGGAACGCCCGAGTATCTAGCCGGATTGGCTGACTACCCAGGCATGAACTATCGAGTGGTGGATGAAGTGACTGCGGTGACCGCTGTCAGTACTATTGGTGGCACCACTAGTCCCAGCTACACCCTCAACAATCGCGCGAAGTATTACACCCGACTCTCGGGAGCCAGCGGCATCCACGAACCGACCTCCAATCCTTTCACCGGACCAGTTCAGATTTATGGCTACGATTTCCTCTTCACTTCCTTCGGCTTCTCTTTCCTCTCAAGTGAGGTTCACGAGTCCATCACGGCAGGCAGTCTCGACGTTCCCTTCCCTTCCGACTTCACTCTGGCCTTCGACCCCTTGCACCTCAATTGCCTTGGGGCTCTCACTACCGCGCAAGTCGCGGGTGGCACCCTGAGCGCGAACTTGGAATTCTGGCAAGCCCCTTTCGTCGCCAGCGCGGCCCAGTTCGAGCCTCCCGCTGGCGGAGAATGCGATCCGTCGCAAGCCTATCTCACCCTTGGAGTCACCGCCTCAGCCTCTAACTTCAGCACCTCACTCGCGGGCAAGCTGGGCTTCAAGCCCGACGGCAATCTCACCACGTTGCAGGACTCCGACGATGGCAATGGACCCGAGAACGTTGACTCACGACTCAGCCTTGTGAGCAATGCTTTCATCGCGGGTCCAGGTGACGAGGAGTATCACTTCACTCCCATCACTGATGCCTACTTCGACAATTTTGACGAGGCTGAAAATCAAAGTCTAAACCTAGGCCAGCTCAACTTCTTCGGGCAGTTAGATGTCGCCTTTTTCGAGAGCCCCATCGTCCATCTCCAGACTGGCGCCAAACCGGAGAACACCATCGACCAAATCCACATCACGGGAGGATGGACTGAGGGAGGAAACCGCGCGGAAGACGATGCCGAGTTCGACCGCGACAACCGCGGACGACCAGCGGCGACGAGTCTCGCGAGCTATCGCGCCGCCACTCACTCTGACCATCAAGCCCATGCCGTTCATGATTGGTTGGATGTCATCAACTTCGATTACGCGCTACAATGGTCGACCGCCAGCCGCTCCTTTCAATCAAGCGCACCCCGCACTAACGACCTTATGGTGCTGACCACCGAGAATGAGTTGGTCTACCTCTCTGCGGAAAATGCGGAACTTGATTTTGGAGCTTCTCTCGACCTTGGCATTCCTGAAATCAACCTTTCCTCCCTTGCCATCAATGCCATCAACGAGTCAACCGGAGCGCTTGATGCGCTCTCCCAGAGCCTCACCGAAGAGCTTACAGCGGCCCTTCTCGAGGGCCTGAATGCAGGCGAATCTCTGCTCAATGATCGCTTGGACGAGCTTTTCGATGAACTCTTTGCCGCCGCCATCGATCCTGTGATCGAGGACTTCTATCATGCGCTCGCCACAGCCCATGGCGACGCCACCGCCTTTCAAAATGTCATCGATACCTTCACCACTCAAAATGCGCCTGGCACCCTTCGCGCTGCGCTCGAAAATCTCGTGGGGAGCCCCAATGACAGTGACACTCTCGCTCACAGTATCGACCGTTCGCTGGCACAGCTGCAAATCGCCATCCGTGCGGTGATTGGCAAGGTCGAATTCGACGCTAGCGGAGAACTCATCCTCAACAATCCGCAGCTTTCCGTGCCCGAAGATGCGGTCGCTGCCGCCGGAACCACCCTCGTGGAAGGGATTTTCGCCCGCACCGATGCTGACGGTGATGGCAGCCCTGACGACTTGGGCTACGAGATTGCCAAGGTGCTCGTAGTGGCTCTGTTAGAGGAGCTGGCGCCCGACATTTCGGACAACCTCTCCTCAGTCCTCAATGTCGCTGCTGGGGCCTTGCTTACGGAAATCGAGGATGAGTTGAATGCGGCTCTTGCGGAAGTCGCGCCCTCTTTAGAGACCATCAAGAACACCCTGATGGACATTCACAACACGTTAGGAAACCTCCGCGGCAACCTCCCTATCTTTCAGCAGTTGGAGGACATCTTTGACGCCAGCGCGACGGAAATCGCAAGCATTCTTGAAGGTCCGGAGCTCGTCACTGAAGCCTTCCTCATCAACATTGACTTCGACGAATATAGCGAAGAAGAGGTGAAAGAACTCATCCGCATCGCACTGCGCGATCGATTCAATGCTTCCGATCTCATTGCCCAGGTTCGCGTCACGCTAGCGACTTATCTCTTCGACTTGAATGACTCCCTCAACGAGGCCATTTCCTCCGGATTTTCTCAGCTCAACCGGATGCTCACAGAATTGGTGGAAGACGTGCTGCCCATTGATTCCGGCTTGCAAGAGATGCTCGACGACCTCGCCAGCGTCGGGGCCGCCGGAAAAATCGATGGCTATGCCCACATCAATGGAGATGCGCTCAAGACCTTGCGGCTGGATGCTGAAATCGAACTCCAGCTACCTGATGAATTTAATATCGCAGGCTACTTCGAGATTAGTCAGCTCGATTCGATCGGTTCCGATGTCTGTAGCTTCGACGCAGGCAATGGCTACGCGGCGGAAGTCACGATGGGTGCCGTCGATATCCCTGCTCGTTTTCTAGGGGACGATCCTCGTTTCGATGTCGAAGGGAAGTTCACCTTCGACACCAACAATGATTTTCAATTACGAGGAATGGGAGGCTCCTTCGAAATGACAGCAGGCGAGCTCGAGTTCGAGGCAATGAAAATCACCTCCTTAGGTGCAGCAGCGATGTTCGGAATCGATGAGAACTATCTGGCTGCCAAAGTGGGCTTGCAATTCGACTCCTATGCGCTTGCGGGAGGAGTCTTCTTTGGTCGCACCTGTAGTCTCGAGCCTCTCCTCCTCGTTGATCCCGATGTCGCTAACGTCTTGGGCGATCCTCCTTTCACTGGCATCTATGCCTATGGCGAAGCCCAGATCCCCATCGTCAACGTCAGTTGCCTCTTCAGTCTCAATGCCAAAGCAGGAGTGGGAGTCTTCGTCTTTTCGGAAGGCCCTACCGTGGGTGGCAAGATGCTCGTGGGAGCTTCGGGGCGTGCCCTTTGCGCGGTGGAAGTGGGAGGCGAACTGACCTTGATTGGTGCCAAAGTCGGTAACGATTTCAACTTTTCCGGCAAAGGGCGCATCTTTGGGAAGGTCGGGATTTGCCCGCTCTGCACCGAGTTCAACAAGTCCGTCACGCTGACCTATCAGAATGACAAGTGGGATTACGATTACTAGGCAGTCGCCGTCACAGGTCGAGATTGCCAAGTGATTTCTTCGAGCGTGCCTAGGGCGATCAAGCGAGAGGAAAATTCGGTA
>CAZGXV010000008.1:0-62263 GCA_964529725.1 uncultured Roseibacillus sp. | reverse complement strand
GTACTTTTTGCTGTCACAGCACATTTCCACGCTCTCAAAAGCTTTTCCAGGCCTCCAGCAAGGGCGACCAAGCTAGGGCCCAAGTTCCTCTCTTTAGCTAATTCTTGGACCATGAGGGATAGGATAGATTGGATTTTTTTTGATGAAAAAACCTAAGCCGCGAACTTTTGAAGAGAATGGGCACTTCAAAACTCGGCTCAGAATGGTGAGTTTGAATTCTTAAATCTGATTCATCCAATCCATCCTAGTCTCATTTCAACGAATGCTTCCCTAGCTAGCCCGCCCTGAGCCTCAAGCCTACTTAATCTCCTTGAGTTTGGAAACGGTCTCAGTCCGCATCGGCATCTTGCCCGGCGCACCTTCCGCTGCAGGCGCGCCCTCGGGCAGGGCGATTTCCAAGTCCACCACCATTTTTACCTCTCGCGGTTGACCAATTGCTGGGTCGAAGAGCATCTGCCCGGTCAATTCCTTAGAAGTCACCTGCAGGTTGCCATCGTTGGCATCCACCACTCCTTCGATCTTTACCTGAGCCACCTCGTGGCCTTCATACTCCGTCATTTTCTCGAAAGTCAGAGTGTAATTGATAGTCACAGGCTCTTCGGTTAAGCCAGCCATCGGCATCTTGCTGACCGACTTCCAACTCCCGCCTTCGGACACCTTTTTATTCGCCATCATGTCCAAGAGTTCGCGAGCAGTTTGCTTCATTTCATCCTCCCCCATGCCCAGGTTCTCCATCCCCGGTAGTGCTTTCGCTTCAACAGAAACCACGTTGCCGTCGCCATTCACCACCAGAGTGGTTTTCGCGTCCATCATTGGTGCCATCATGGCAGCCATTGGTCCCTGCGGGTTCTCGGAGTTGAAGTTCATCTTCATACCGGCGGCGTCCATGTCCATCATCATGCTCTCCATCTTTTGGACGATCTCGACCCCTTCTTCGACTTTCTTGACCGTTTGAGAGGTGGTGGCATTGATGAGAGCCGAAGTTTTCATCTGCTGGCCAGCCATCGGCATAGTCATGCTTTGCTTCATCTCGGAGTCGGTCAAATAGACCTTCCCTGGCTCGAACTTGAGTTGAAAAAGAACTTCTGCAAGAGCTTCTTCGGAAAAGGCGCTGGATAGCAGAGCGACAGCAACTCCCCCAATGGCAAGAATACGTTGATTGAACATGTGATCTAAATTCTCGATGTCAAAGTGCGGAAAACAAGCCCTTAGTTTGGGCGCGGGTCTTGCCTGCGGGCCTTTTTTTAGTTAATGTAACTTAACTAATGCCCGCCGCCGACATCTTGGAGGATGCTTTTCTGGAATTTCTGACCACGGAGAAAAACGCCTCACCGCACACGCTCAATAACTATGAGCGTTCACTTCGCTTCTTTCGCGAGTCGCAGGGAGAGGCGTTCGACTCGTGGGAAAGTCTAGGCCCAGAGCATTTTCGCGCCTACCTCTTCGAGCTCATGAAGGCGGAAACGGCGCGCTCGACGATTCGGCTACGCTTCGCAGCCCTGCGCTCCTTCTACAAGTTCCTCACCCATCGTCGAGGCCTCCCGAAAAATCCTCTCACTGAGGTGCAGCTTCCCAAAGCGGAGAAAAAGCTCCCCGTTACCCTGAGCCTTAAACAGGTGGAGCACCTCTTGGCCCTTCCTTTGCAGCTCCCTCTCCCCAAGCAGGCTCCCCACTGGTTACCCCATCGCGACACCGCTATTCTTGAGTTATTTTACTCGACTGGCATTCGTCTCTCGGAACTCGCCAGCCTCGACGCAGAGCAGGTCGACAGCACCACTACAACCATCCGTGTTTTGGGAAAAGGTTCGAAGGAGCGCTTGGTTCCTCTTGGGTCATACGCCTCCAAGGCCATTCAGCAATATCGCCATCAGGCCAACGTCCATGAGGGCCCTCTCTTTATTTCGAAATTGCGGAAACGGCTCTCTCCGCGCGCCATCGACCAGCTTTTGAAAAAGTATCTCCGGCATTCCGAGATTCCCTTCGAAGTCACCCCGCACAAGCTGCGCCACTCCTTCGCCACTCACTTGTTAGATAACGGAGCGGACCTCCGTGCCGTGCAGTCCCTGCTTGGCCACGCCTCCCTTTCTACTACCCAAATCTACACGGCAGTCACCAAGACGAGATTGCAGGAGGCCTACCGCAACGCCCACCCCCGGGCCAAGTAGTCGACTCTTTCCCTCACGTATCGAAGAACCTAAAAAATCAGTTCTCCGCTCGTCCCTCGAGAGGAAAAGGATCATCGCGAAAGTGACGGTATTGCAACCGGAGCATGGAGAGCGTCTGAACAGCTTTTGGGAAGCGTTGTCCGTCGGAAGCTGCGCAAGCTTTCTCCGACCACTTGAGCGCCTCTTCCCGATTGCCCTGCGCGAAGTAGACCTCGGCCTTGGTATCGAGATATGCAGAAGATCGCGGTTTCCCCGCAAGGGCACGATTGACCCAGACCATGGCGTCATCGAGGTCACAAGCAGCCCGCGATGCCACCCACGCCGCTGTGTTATAGGCATTGTGTCCATCGGGAAACAGGAGCAACGCCTCGCGATAACTAGGGGAAATCTTGTCCCAAATCTGCTCAACTTGTTCATGTCGGCCCGCTCTTCGCAAAACGGGAAAGACATCATCCGCGAAAAATGATTCATGACCGCAATACTCTGTGAAACGAGCGAGGAGTTCATCGCCTCGCTTCTCTTCTCCCTTTTCGAAGGCCGCCATGACCCGTGCGACGTCAAGCATACCGCGGAAGACAAAATCAAACTTCGGTCCTTCATCCCAATCAAAGGAGCGGGTGTTGATGTAAGCTTCCTGACAGGCTGCAGCTTGGTCCCAAAGGCCTGCCTGCCGTGCTGATCGTGCCACGTGGTAGAGATGCTGCTCCCAGCCCCTAGTTTGAGAGGGAAAGAGAAAGAAAACCCGTTGCAAGTATTCTTGCTGACGCTCCCAATCGCCTACCTCGCCCCAGAGCCTCCCGATCGTTGCCATCCAACTGCCATCTCCGAGGGCGAGCTTTTCCAACAGGGTCAACCACTCTTGGGCTTCTTCTGATTTTCCCGATGCCTCCAAAGCGACCACCAGATACTCCATCAGATCCGTGCGCCCTGGGTCCTCTTCAAGCATTTCTTCTAGGATGACCACTGATTCCTCGAAGCGGCCATCGGCGAATAAAAACGCGACCAGGTTCGCGCTGACGTAGTCGTCATCATTTAAGAACTTACGAGTTTCCTTGAGAGTCTGCTCGACCAATTTCATGTTTCCCCGAATCATTCCGACGTCTTGGAGAACCGCCCACTCGCCCTCGGAGGAGTTCTCGCGCGCGCTTTTCTCTAGGTCCGCCAGAATCTCTAACACTTCTTCTTGGGGGAAATCGACCTCACGATCATAGACCGCGAAGACCGCTCTCACCCGCTGCCACGGCTCCATCTCCTCATCGCGCTCGCTGAGGAAGCGATAGAGAAGAAACACGCTGTCTTCCGCAAAAAAGGCCTCCGATAAAAAGCCTTCCGGACTAAAGACCTCTTCCTCCCGAGCCTCGGCCTTCCTGACGGCAAACTCCGGGTAGCCGAACAAGAACTTATCACTGTCCCGTCCGCTTAAGTAAGCGAGGTAACTGACGACATCGCTCACTCCGAGTTCATCGACTTTCTCATAAAGAGCCTCGAAGAGCTCATTGGCTTCCTCCTGTCGGCCTCGTTCTACGAAGAATTGCGCCAAGCTCAGCAGCTTTTCACATCCTTTGTTAGAAAGACTAAACTCCTCTTTAATTAAATCCAGAGCGTCATCGACCCACTCGCGAGGAACAGGTTGGCCGACCTCCAGCCCCAAACATTGGAAGGCTTCCTCCAGCCTCTCGGTACTGTGGTAATACTCGAACATTTGAACCGGGAGCAGCTCCTCAAAGTCGGGCAAGACTTCCTCCGCAAAACCCAACTGAGCCAAGAGGACAAGAACGTCCTTAGACTGCCGGGCACCATTCTCTTCGATAGCACTTCGCATCGAGGCCAAAAGGGTAAGGGCTTCTTCCTCGTTCTCCCTTCCTTCCCAAAGGGCCCGCGAAAGCCGAGCCCGCATGCCAAACTGGTCCTTGCGAACGGCCTGCTTTTCGAGGAACGGTAACGGGTCGCCCGCGATTAGGTTTAAGGTCATCCACACCTCGTGGTCTTCTGGAGCAAGCGTTCTCAGGAGATCGACATCTCCCTCCCACCGCGCGAGACGCATGCGGTCATCGGAAGACATCTCCCCCCAGAGTTCATCCCGCATCCCTAGAGCGCTCACCAGAGACACCCAACGAAGGTGCCCGGTCCGCGCCTCTTTGGCATCCTCAAGAATAGCGAGAGCTTCAAGATCCTTTCCTTCCAAAATCTTCTCCCGTGCCACCTGTCCCGCCAGTTCCGCGACTCGGTCCGCAAGACTGCGTGCCACTACCTCGTCATTGAGATGTTTGGGCAAGCGGAACAACTGCACATAGGCTTCCTTAGCCAAAAGCTGGGTGTAGAGGGCTTCCCTTTCCTTCGCAGTAGGGGCGATGAGGTAGCTTTCTACCAAATCGACGATTTCTTGCGGCGTCTCGGGAGTCATCTCCAGATCGACCCAACGCAGAAGCCGTCGTGCGCGCCAGGCCTGCTCTGGATCATCGGAGAGTGAGAGAGCAGTCAGCAAGTTTCGAGACTCCTCTCCCCTCTCCCAAAGCTGTCGTCCGGCCTGCTCCCGTTCGGCAAAGGTCTCTGCTCCCAGAACCACGATGTCCTCTTTTGGCTGCAATTCGCCTTCGGGTTCAATGGCTGCCGAGACAGCCTGAACCGCAAATACACAGAGCAATCCGAAGATGCCGGATAAGAACACTTTCTTCACTTCCTTCTTACTTACCTCAGAATAGCGTCCTGACCAACCCCTCTTCTTTGACCAATTTCTGATCTTTTTATCGCGAATTGCTTCAAAATCGCGCAAAAGCTCCCGGGAACAAACGCAATATGACTTGGCTGGAAGACGACGAGCCGAAACTCTGGGAGCAAATCCCTCCTTGGGTGGGGGCCTTCACGCGCCTGCTACTCCGGCTCACCCTGATTGCCTTTGTGCTGGGGATCCTTGTTCTCGTCTTCTATGGCGTTCTGGCCTCCCGCTATGAGCTTAAGGAAGTCGTAGAGATGCAGGAGCGCACCCTCCTGCTCGATAGTGAAGGCAAGGAACTCGCCGCTATCCATGGCACCAGACGCCGCCTGATTACCCGCGAGGAGATACCACAACCGCTCATCGACGCCCTCACCGTGCGCGAGGATCAGGCGTTCTATCAGCATGGTGGAGTCCATCTCCGCGGAGTGATGCGCGCCGCGCTCCGCAACCTTTCCGACCGCGGCATCAGTGAAGGGGCCTCCACCATCACCATGCAGCTCGCCCGAAACACCTTTGAGATTCGCGATCTTACCCTTCATCGCAAAATTTTGGAAGCCGCTCTCTCCTTTCGCATCGAGGCGAACTACACCAAGGACGAAATCATCACCGCCTACCTCAACCGCATCTACTTTGGGGCAGGAGCCTATGGAATCGAGCAAGCAGCCCAATCCTATTTTGGAAAAAAGACTGCGCAACTCACCACTGCCGAAGGAGCTCTTCTCGTCGGGATTATTCGTGCCCCCCATGACTTCTCCCCTCGCAACGATCGTTCCGCCGCCCTGCGTGAGCGCGACCAAGTGCTGCGACGCATGACCGAGGAAGGAAAATTATCACCAGCCCAGCGCGACGAATTCCTCAAGGAAGAACTTCACCTGCTGCCTCCTCGCGACAGCAAGACGGACGCGATCCGCTGTGCTCGTCGCCACCTCAACGAGCTCCTCGACCAGAACGACTTTCTCTCCGGAGGGCTCACCGCGACCACAACCATCGACCGCGAGCTACAGAAATTAGCGCGCCAAGGGATTGACGAACTCATCACCCCCTATCCCAACTTGCAGGCCGCTCTCGTTGCCATTGAGACCTCCACGGGGGCTATTCGCGCAGTGATCACCGCCCGCGATCCCGAGTCCTCGCAATATAATCGAGCCTTCGATACTCGTCGCCAATTGGGCCCTGCCTTTCAGCCCTTTCTTTATGCCTTTTCCGCCGAGCGGGGACGCCTGCCCATCCCTGACCAACCCTTGCAAACCGCCCGTCAACTGCCGGAAGGAGAGATTGAACGCCTTGCCAAACGTCTCGGCATCACTGGTCCCTTCTCCTCGGGAGACGAGCTGGCCCGAGGTAATTTGCAAACGACTACGCTAGAAGTAGCAACCGCCCTCACCGTTCTTTCTAACAAAGGGAAGAAGCCCAACACTTTTCTCATCGAAAGTCTGCACGATGCCAAGGAAGAGCCCCTCTTCGAGCAAAAGCCCACCTACAAACTCGTTCTCGATTCCTTCGCCGCGCAGACGCCTTTCGATTTGACCAAAACGAAAACTTGGTCAGCCCTCAACAATCCTGCCGTGGACCTCTGGACCCTTCACTCTGACGAGCATCTTTCGGTCGCGCTTTGGCTCGGCTATGACGACCCCGTCAATCTGCCCGACTCCGAACTTTTGGAAAACGGCGCCAGCGCCCTCATCAGCGCGCTTGCCCGCTGGAGCGCAAGTGCCGCCAGCGAGGCCAAGGAATTTTCCGCTCCGGTCACGACCCCCTAGTCAATGGCCCTTAGAGCCCGCCAACGGTCGCGGCCTCCCCAAAGCGCATCATGCCGAGATACCATTCCCAAATCTTCCATCCGCCAAAAGCCCAAGTGATTCCGGCCAAAGCCAAAAAAGGACCAAACGGCAGGGGCTTACCGAAGCCCACTCTCAACAGCAAGGCGGCTACCAAGGCATAGAGGGAAGAGCAAAAGAGAGTGAAGAGCACGGCGGGCCATCCCAAGAATGCGCCAATCATCGCCAAGAGCGGTGGGTCTCCTCCCCCCATCGCCTCTCGGGGGCGCACCACTTCGAGAGCCCGCCCCGATAAGGCCTCGATCTCTTCGATCATAAATGTTTCTTCCCCAATTTCCACCCGGTCTCCCCACATCACCAGATGACTACCTAAGACCTCCTTGCCATCGACCCTGAATCCACTTCCCTCCATCAGAAGCTTGTCCGTCTTGCGGTAAAACATGTCCCCCCACTCATAATCTTCCCCGTCGAGCACCAGGGTCAATTGTCCAAGTGGATCCTCTTCTGCCGGCTCGCGCAGCTCCCAATCAACCTCTTTATCGAAGGCAAATTTTTCCTTACCGAAAGCCAACTTACCACCCCACACCACGAGCTGCAAAACAGCATAACCAGCGGCAAAACCTAAAGCAGCCTTTTGCCAGTCTTGGGACCAAACTTGGCCCACCTCGGTCAGCGATACCAGACCTCCGAACCAAATCGCACCCACAATCGCAACACCAGCCCCCCACCACGTCATGGTCACCGGGATGATGTAGTGCTCGGCATCAATGAAGGAAATGCTCACCAGCAAAGTCAGCAAAATCATCAGCAGAACTGCCTCTCCGGGTTGCCCCTTGACCCCAAAGAGCCACCAAGCCACGCCCCAAAGAATCATAGTGAGCGCCTCGACCAAGACGTAACGGACAGGAATCCTCATCTTGCATTCCGCGCAACGCCCTCTCTGCGTCACCCAAGTGATGATTGGTAAGTTGCGAAACCAAGGGATGTCCTTTTTGCACCCGGGACAAAAGGAACGCTTGGGCTCGTTGACCGACATCGCCAGAGGGACGCGGTAGATGACCACATTTAAAAACGACCCGACACAAGCACCCACAAAGAGCACCACAAACCACCAAAAGGGACTATCCCAACCAACAATCACGTTGCTAATCTATCCCGGGTGAACCCATCTGCCCCAGCCTCAACTCTGTCCGCTCGAAATACGATTGCCTTCCCTGCCCAAGATAAAGATGCTGCTCGCACTATGAGAACAACTTCCTCAAACATTTTTCGTGCAGCCTTTCTCGCGGACGCGCTCTCCCTCGGGCCCCATTGGATTTACAATCAGGGCAAAATAGCGCGCCTTTATCCGGACGGAATCGACGAGTTCGACGAACCGCGCTCCAACTATCATCCCAATCGAAAGAAAGGCCAGTTCACTCATTACGGCGACCAGATGCTGGTCCTCGCCCGCGCCATTGCCGCCAGCGCCACTTGGTCGCAGCCCGTCTTTCGCTCCCTTTGGCAAACTGCCATGACCGACTTTGACGGCTATCTCGACGGAGCAAGCAAAACGACTTTGGAGAACCTTGCTTCCGGCTCCACGAACCCAGCTTCGGACTCCAATGACCTAGCAGGAGCCTCTCGCTTTGTTCCCCTCTTCTTCGCTCAAGAAGAGAACCTCTCCGGCAAAATCACCGCTGCCCGCGAGCAGACCGCGCTGACCCACAGCGATGGAGGAGTGATTGATGCGGCCGAGTATTTCGTGCGTGCTTTGGGCTCCTTACAAAAGGGCAGCAACCTTCCGCAAGCCCTTGCCGAAGCTGCGCAGGCGACCTATGAGCACCTGCCTGCTGGCGATTGGTTAGGTCGCGCAGAGGCCGCTCTGACGGAAGAAGCCCCCCTCAAAGTCGCCGCCGATTTCGGGCTCACCTGTCATCTTCCCGAAGCCTTTCCAGCCACTCTCTACTTCGCTCTTCGTTGGCACCAACAGGGGGCACAGCTCTCTTCGGAAGCATTTCTAAGAACTCTTTCTGAGAATGGGCTCGCTGGAGGAGACACCTCTGCCCGTGCGATCCCACTGGCCGCGCTGCTCGCCGCCGCAGGTGCCGAAATCCCCCTTTCGCTCTGGGAAGAACTGACAGCGCATCCTGAGCTATCGGCGCTGGAAGCTCTCCTAATTCCCGAGAAAACCACTTCGCAAAAAGTGACCTTTGCTGGAGCCAATGGTGACCAGCTTGATGCGCGCCTCGAACTCCCGAGCGGACAACCTCGTGCCTATGCCCTCTTCGCCCACTGCTTCACTTGCGGAAAATCCATCCCTGCAGCGAGCTACATCTCGCGTGCGTTGGCCGCGCAAGGAATCGCTACCTTGCGCTTCGACTTTACTGGCCTAGGCGGCTCGGAAGGCGACTTCTCCAACACCTCCTTCATCTCCAACATCGAAGACCTAGTGGCCGCCGCTCATCATCTGCGAGAGCACTTTGCGGCCCCCACCTTGCTACTAGGCCACTCCTTAGGTGGAGCAGCCATCCTGGCGGCAGCCTCTGAAATCCCAGAAACAACCCACGTGGCCACCATTGGAGCCCCCTTCGACCCTGCCCATGTGACCCATCTTTTCGAAAACGACCTTCCTGAGATTCGCGCCAACGGACAAGCAGACGTCACCCTCGCTGGGCGAACCTTTTCGATCGGAGAACGGTTCCTAACAGACCTACAAGGGCACCAGCAGGAACAACGTATTGCTCGACTCGGCCGCAACCTCCTCATCATGCACGCCCCTACCGACGCCATCGTCGGTATCGAGAACGCAGGCCAAATCTATTCCGCGGCCAAGCACCCTAAGTCTTTTCTCGCTCTCGCAAAGGCCGACCACCTCCTCACCAATTCTGAGCAGGCGCGCTACGCCGCCAATCTGATTGCGACTTGGGCCAGTCAGTAGCCCTCGGTTCCAGGCAACTCGACATCACAGCCCCAACTCCAACTGGGTCTTTTCCTCTTTGGAGGCAAACTTCACTCCCACTCCCAGCAATCGGACAGCGCGGCCATCCCCTCGCTGCCAGGCTTCTTGCATCAGTTCACCGAAGACGGTCGGCTCGACACTGCCTCCCGCTCGCTCGGCCGTGGTGGTCTCGAAGTCGGCGAACTTGAGCTTCACCACCAGCGACTTGATACGTCGATCCTGATGCTTTCCCGAGAGCGAGTTGCATAAGCTCTCTAACAGAGGACGTAAGGAATCGTCCAAAGCCTCCAGCGTTGTCCGATTTTCGCGAAAGGTCGTCTCCTTGCTCACTGATTTGCGCTCGCGATGGCTCTTCACCTCCCGCTCGTCGATGCCTCGGCAGCGGTCGTAGAGCTCGCTCCCCCATTTTCCAAAACGGCGAGCCAACTCCAAACGCTCGAACCCTTGCAGATCTCCGCAGGTCTTCACCGCCATCCCGCCAAGTTTCTCTTCCATCTTGCGCCCCACTCCCGGAATCTTTTTCACGGGAAGGGCTTTCACAAAAGCCATGATCTCGTCCTCGGAAATCGCGAACTGGCCATTCGGCTTTTGCCAATCGCTCCCCACCTTCGCCAACATCTTGTTAGGAGCAATTCCAGCGGACGCAGTCAGCCCCGTTTCCTCGAAAATTTGATATCGAATCTCACGTGCGACAGCTTCTCCATCACTCTTGAGCGCGCTCACATCTAGGTAAGCTTCGTCCAAACTCAGCGGTTCGATAAGGTCGGTAAAGCGACCGAAAATGGCCCGAATCTTCTGCGACTCCTCCCGATAGACCTCGAACCGGGTCGGCACCAAAATGAGGTGAGGGCATTTTTCGAGAGCCTTGAAAACTGGCATCGCGGAATGGCATCCAAATTTGCGGGCCTCATAATTTGCGGTCGTCAAAACCCCACGTTGACTGCGCCCCCCGACACCGACCGGTTTGCCACGCAATTCGGGATGATCCCGCTCTTCTATCGCCGCATAGAAGCAATCCATATCGATATGAAGAATCGTCCGAGGCACGCGACACGTTAGCTCAACACTGCAAACTTGAACACCTCTTTCAGCGTTTTTGACCGAAAAACTCCCGAAAACTCGGGAAAAAACAACAAACTCCCCGCTTGACGCCCCGCATTCTCCCCCGTAGCCTCCGCGCCCCTAAGAAAAACTGATGGCAACTATGGCAAACGATAATTTCCGCGGAGTCGAGATGAAGAAAGGCGAGCCCGTCGACCGCGCTCTCAAGCGACTCAAGACTAAACTCGATACCGAAGGTATCCTCGAGGAAATGCGCCGCCGTCGTGCTTTCGAGACTCCTACTCAAAAATTTCAGCGTAAGCTTCGCACCGCTTCCAAGCGCAACAAAGTGAGATGGCATTACTCCAGCAAGTCTCCTGAAAAGGAAGGCGAAGGTTCGGAGGATTAATTTCGTCTGACCGATAAATCTTTTGAAAAGGCATCCTGCGGGATGTCTTTTTTGTTGGCTTGAATGAGCATGAAGATGAGCTGTCTTCTGCTCCCTAGTTGCTCGGTGGCGGCCCTCCGCAGGTTTGGAATGGCAAAATGGGCGAAGTCGCCGCGCAAACTAGAAGCCCCACAAGAGCGCCCCCTTAGTGGCCGCGATTGAACTTGGCCATCTCCCGCTGGGCTTCGCGAAGCTCCACTCTCTTTTTCAGATCATGGCGTTGGTCGCCATGGGTTTTGCCTTTGGCCCGGCCGATCTCAATCTTTACCCGCCTCCCTTTGAAGTACATCCGAAGCGCAACCAAGGTCTCCCCTTTCACTTGCGTCGCCTCCTGCAGCTTTAGGATTTCTGCCTTGTGTAACAGGAGCCGGCGCGGTCGCTTGGTCTCATGCTGAAACCACGTTCCAGCGGTCTGCCAAGGCTGGATATCACAACCATAGAGAAAGACCTGTCCTCTCTCCACCCGCGCAAAGGCATCCCCAATGTTGGCCTTTCCTTCCCGAATCGACTTCACCTCGGTGCCACGCAACTCGATACCACACTCGATTCGGCTCAGAATGTGGTAGTCGCGCAGAGCCTTTTTATTCTTGGCGATGTCTTTATTCATAACGGGAAGGAAAAGAGGAGCTCACTCCCAGCGAAGGGAAAGGTGGCCAGATAGCAGAAAGCCCGCAGCCAAGCCGCAGGCCGATTGAGCTTTCGAAATTCAGCTCTGTGAATTATCACGAAAACAGCATCCGCGCAAATGCGGAGGAGTGTTCGTGATTACTCGGCGGGAGTTTCCGCCAACTTGATTTTGCCCTCGATAATTTCGGTGAGAGCAATATCAGCGGCGCCCATGCTGGGAACAGTCTCGACCAAAGGGGCGCGCCCATCGTTCAGCTGCTTGACCCGGCGGGACACCATATTAATCAGGACTTGGGGGTCAGACATGACCTCGGACGCTTTCTCGACAAGCTCGCTTTTCATAGGTGTTCCAGAAAACCGCGACTCAGGTTTAGATTGGTTGAAAGGGACAATATTATCCGTCGCCATAGTCGCGTATTTTAAAAGTTGCAATCCCACTCACCAGAGGGGGGAAAGGGCTTTGCATGGTTTGATACCATTGACAAGGAATTTTCGGTCATCGCAGGAAAATCGCTCCCCGATGACTGATTAATCATCAACCCCTGAGACTTCCTCCGTTGGCTCAACGACTTTCCCTTCCTGAAAGAATCGCTCCCGGGCAATCTCTCCATCCTCGGCAAACCCGAAAAAGTTCCCACCTATAAAACACTCAAAATAAGTTTATTACTATTCTTTTAACTTCTTTTACAGAATCGTCAGGGCAGTTCCACTGAGTCTGTGTTCTTGGTAAATTAGTTCCCGTGAGAGCGCCTTCCTCTCTCTTCCCGGTGGAAAGGGGCGAGATTCATCAGACTCAGGCTCCTGAGCCCAAGCCTCCCCTGCTCCTCCCAAGCAAATCTTCGCGTCGGGTTTTTCCTTTTTCCTTGGTTCTCCGTCGTCGAAGCCAGAAACTCGCTTCATGCTTCTTTTTTCGCAAGGCTCCGCTACCACCGACCTAACCGACGATGACCTTCGCTCCGCGCTACGCGCTGCTCTCGACCAGTTGGGCAGCCGCGAAAACGTCCTCGCCATCCCCCCCGATTTCACGCGCTTTCATTCTCGAGCCGGACTTCTGACTTCGGAGATTTACCGCTACTATGGCGACAAGCTCAAGGACGTCCTGCCCGCTCTTGGCACTCACGTTCCGATGCCGGCCCATCAACTTGATGAGATGTTCCCCGGGCTACCCCATGACCTCGTGCGCCCCCATCGATGGCGCGACGACGTGGTCACAATCGGCGAGGTGCCTGCTGATTACGTGAGCGAGGTGACCGACGGCATCTGGACCAAGGCTTGGCCTGCGCAACTCAACAAACTGGTCTGGGATGGCGGCCACGATCTCATCATCTCTGTCGGTCAGGTGGTTCCTCACGAGGTGATCGGGATGGCCAATGGCAACAAGAACCTCTTCGTGGGCACGGGAGGCGTGAGTGGTATCAATGAGTCACACTTCATCGGCGCTGCCTATGGCATGGAGCGGATGATGGGCAAGGCTGATACTCCTCTCCGACGTATTCTCAACAAGGCGGAAGAACTCTTCTGTCAGAAGTTACCCACCCTTTATGTGCAGACAGTTGTTGGTCCACGCCCCGATGGCAGCCTCGCTACCCGTGGCATCTATATTGGGCACGGAACCGAGCCTTTTGAAGCAGCTGCCAAACTCGCGGTCGAGGTCAACTTTACCCAATTGGAGGAAGAACCTGAGCGCATCGTTTGCTATCTCGATCCTTCCGAGTTTCATTCCACTTGGCTGGGCAACAAGGCCATCTACCGCACCCGAATGGCCATCGCCACCGGAGGCGAGCTCACCGTGTTGGCGCCCGAGGTGAAAGAATTCGGTGAGGACCCCGAAATCGACCGCCTCATTCGTAAATACGGCTACCGAACCTCGCCCGAAGTGATGAAGTTTGTGGAAGAGAATGAGGACCTCGCCACCAACCTTTCCGCCGCTGCCCATCTCATCCATGGTTCCTCGGAGGGCAGGTTCAAGGTCACCTATTGTCCCGGTCACCTCACCCGTAACGAGGTGGAGGGAGTCGGTTATCAATACCAAGACCTGCAGAAAACTTTGGACTACTATCAGCCCGAAAACCTCAAGGAAGGCTGGAACACTGATCGGGATGGACGTCGCTTCTACTACATCCCAAATCCTGCCCTCGGTCTCTGGGCCGCTCAATCACGACTGCAGTGAACGAAGTGCAGCAAGAGAGCTGAGTGAGAGAAGCAAACCTATCCGCCCACCCAACACTGGGAGCGCTGGTCTTCGACCGGCCCCGCTGCCCGATCAAAAAAACAAGTGACGGCTCCCCTTCGATTTCCAAGTTCCCCTGAAAACACGGTCGCCATAACTGAAAGCTCACTGACAAGCGACTGCTGTCTTGTCGATATCTCACCGAGATTTGACAAACTTGACGGGCCGGTCGCAGACCGGCGCTCCCAGAGGAACGAGAAGAATATTATGAGGCATCGGCACGGGATACTCAGCCCTACCTAGTGCGCAGAATCATTTATTGAAGACGCTTTTTCAACAATTTAAGAAGATGTTCTACTACTTATTCACAATTACAAATCGAAGAAAATCGGCACGAGGTGTGCACAAAATTCCAAAGTCATTTTAGAGACTCAAAACACTGTGAATAACCTGTGAGCGAATAAAAAAACTTGCCTTTTCAAGAAAGTTAATCAACTGATAATAGGTGACTTAGAATGAAAACCTTCGTGTATTTCGGCCTATTAAGAGAGAGAATAACTTTTTGTGGAACGTTGATAAAATCGAGGGTGAGATGTTCCACCAATCTAGTCTTGGCTCTCAAAACGCGAAATGCTGAACGCCTTTTTTCACAACTATTCCCAAGGTTATTCACAATGATTTCGAAAGACTGACTAAGATGCTTCAGGCTTCCTAAAAAATCCCTGTCCCCACCTGATACTCCGCGCTAAGCTCGGCGCATGCCCGTTGCACTGGATCTCGTGGAGGACATCCTCCGACTGAAAAAAGAAAAGAACGCTGTTATTCTGGCCCACAATTATCAAGTCGGCCCCATCCAAGATATTGCCGACTATGTGGGCGATTCCCTCGGTCTCTCTTACCAAGCCCGCGAGACAGATGCCGATGTCATTGCCTTTTGCGGAGTCCACTTCATGGCCGAGACCGCCAAGATTCTCAATCCTGACAAGACGGTTATCCTGCCCGATAAGGACGCAGGGTGCTCGCTCGAACAAGCGTGCCCAGCTGATCAACTGGAAGCCTACCTCACCGAACATGCCGATAAGAACTACTACGTCATTGCCTACATCAATTGTTCGGCAGGAGTGAAAGCGCTCTGTGATGTCATCTGCACGTCTGGCAACGCCACCCTGATTGTGGAAAAGGCGCCCGCTGACCGCCCCATTCTTTTCGTCCCCGATGCCAACCTTGGCCAGTGGGTGATGGAGCAGACAGGTCGTCAAATGGATTTGTGGAAAGGTTCTTGCTACGTCCATGTCGAGTTTACTCGCGACTCCATTCACAAAATTAAGGAAGAGTATCCTGACGCCCTTGTGGTGGCTCATCCGGAGTGCACCCAAGCTGTTCGGCTGCTGGCGGATGAGGTCTGCTCGACCGAAAAGATGATCAGCTTTTGCCAAAATGCTCCCAGCAAGAACATCATTGTGGTGACCGAATCAGGTATGCTGCATCGCCTTCAGAAAGAGTGCCCCGACAAGAACCTGATCCCCGGGCCCACCGATAACTGCGCGTGTGCCGACTGTCGCTACATGAAGATGAACACGATGGAAAAGCTCCATGCGTGCCTCGAAAGCCTTGAGCCCCAGGTTGAGATCCCCGAAGACATCCGCGCTCGGGCCGAGACCTCACTGCTACGCATGCTTGAGCAATCACGCTAGAGTTCGAAGCCGTTGCCCAACCTCGATTGCGCTCCCGAGATGGACTCTTAAAAAGTTGTTAGAAGGTGAAGAGTGCTGCCATCTTCTTTCTGAGTTCACCGTATCCGTAGTATTTAAGACCTAGTTCGTAATTGGTCTCGGTCATCTCGCGGCGGTAGTTTTCGTCAGCCAAGAGAGCCTTTGTTTGCGTCACCACGTCGTGGGTCACGTAACCGTTCATAGCAACGGTCTCGAACCCCTTGGGCTCGATATCTTGCACGAAGATTGAGTAGCGGTTCACCACTACGGGCTTGCGGAAGTAGAAGGTCTCGATGAGCGCGTTTCCGAATCCCTCGTAGAGGCTGGGATAGGTCACGAGGTCGGCGTGGGGATAAATATCCCACAAGGTATAAATCTTGCGCCCGTGCTTATCGCGTTGGCGATTCTCCCCCACCCGGTCGCCCACCAACCTCAGATCGACCCCTTCTTCCTTGGCCAGACTCTGTAGCATTTCGACATACTCGAAACCCTCGTCGCCAGCTTCGTGGGAAATGACCAACTTGCAACGAGGGTCCTGCAATCGCGCCACTAGCTTGATGGCCATCTCTATACCCTTGCGCGGCACGATCCTTGTCGGCTGCAAAATAAAAATATCATCCTCGGCCAAGCCCAGCTCTTGCCGGACATCAGCGGTGTAGTCATCGATGCCGGGAGGCTCCTTTTCGAACTCAAAGACATTTGGCACTAACTCGGAGCTGACCCCCTTGCGCCGGGCCAAATGCTCCCCTGCTTGCCGATTAATAACGGCATGACGAAGATTAGGTAGTCGGGGTGGAAAGGACATATCGAGAAAATCCGGCACCGCATTCACTGCAAAGCGATCCCGCTCCCAATAGAAATCGTGGTGATGGGCCACGGCCTTCATATTAGTCTCGGCCAAAAACTCGGTGATGGCCACCCCCAGCGGAAGGTGAACCGGAATGGTGAGCGCGTTCTCCGGAACCAAGACATCAATGTGGAACCGATCGACAAATCGCCTCAGCATTTCCTTAAGGTAGCCGGAGACAGCCTCGATTCTCTCCGTCACGGTAGGTTCACGTTGAGTCACCCCCCAGATGCGGTCGGCCAGCCAGTCATTCTCCGGATGACCAAAGAAAGCCTCTGGCACACACATCGACACCTCGGCGGGACGATCGCTCAAGCCGGAAAACCAGAAAACCTCATGCCCCATCTCCTCGAGCACCGCAGCCCACTTGAGAACCTCTAATGACACTCCGTCAGTGCCCGCAAACCTAGTAGAAACAAACCCCAATCTCATCTTGTTACAGAAACGGCACGCATCATGCGTTCCCTTTTCGAAAAATCCAATTCATACAACGCCTTTATTTTCAAAACGCTTTTCAATCGGCAGTTTTTAAAAGACCGTTCACAACACAACCAGTAGCAGTCCCTGCGCCATCCCATCATTCCATTCCATGCCAAGCCCGACCGAACTCCGCATCCTTCTCCAAGAACATCAAGAACTCGTTCTCGCCAATGCTCTCCTGCTTGGTGAGTTTCCCTCGCCCTCGGGAGCCGAGAAAGACCGCATTGATTTTGTTGCAGAACGCTTCTCCTCCTTGCAGGACGTGTCGATCGATGAACACGGTAATCTCCAGGCCATCATTCCGGGAAAAAACCCAGATTTCAACATCCTCATTGCCGCTCACGCCGATACCCTTCTGACCCAAAAACCAGAGCAGCGAAACACCATCAACGTCGGACCCGACGGCATCACCGGGCCTGGCATGGCCGACAATACCGTTGGTTTGGCAGCGCTGGCCACCATTCCTGATCTCTTAGAACGGTTGGGAATCGAACCCGAAGCCAACCTGATTCTTCTGGCGCACACCAAGTCCCAAAACACCCACGACCTGGCCGGGCTGCGATTCTTTCTCGAGAACTTTAAACGTCCCATCCATGCGGGACTCGTGCTGGAGGGAATCACCCTGGGTCGCCTCAATCACAGTTGTCTGGGGATGGTGCAAGCGGACGTCATTTGTCGGGTTCACCAAGAGCCCGGAACGCGCTGGGAGGCTGCCGAAAACGCCATGATCATCATGCACCGTATCATTCGGCGCATTCTTGAAATTCCAATCCCCCAAGAACCGCGGACGTCGGTCATTCTAGGTTCCCTACGCGCAGGCAAGACCTTTAACCGCCCTCCTGAACTGGCCCGCCTCAAGCTGGAAATTCGTTCCGAGGAACCGGGTAAGGCCCGCGAGATTCGCTATCAAATCGCGGACATCCTCGACGAAATTTCTGCCGAAACCGCATCCGACTGCTCCATCACTTTCCCGGCTCTGAGAAAGCCCGGCGGCATTCCCTTTAATCATCCTCTTGTGGCTGCGGCCCGGGAAGTTCATGACGAGCTCGGGGTCAAGACCACTACTGGTCCCAGTTATTCCGACCTCTCCATTCTCATTGAGCACGGAATTCCGGCACTGACTCTAGGTCTAACAACCGCCACCAATCTCAACGAAGCCGATGAGACGGTGGCTTTAGAACCACTCTTTACCGGATTGGCACAGCTCTTTGGCATCATTCAAAAAGCCGACACTCTCGAATCCGTTCTCACTGTCTAAACGCACGCACTCGCCCCGATCCCAACTTTCATTCCTACTATCAACGATGTCCTGGCTCAAATCCAACACCTATCACCACTCCGACTTTTCTGATCTCGAAGCTCTTTGTCAGAAGAAAAAAGAGAGCGGCCTAAAGATTTCTCTCTGCATCCCGACGCTCAATGAAGAAGCCACCATCGGTAAGGTGGTCGTTATTCTGAAAAGTGAGCTCATGGATCGCTACCCGCTCATCGACGAAATCGCAGTCATCGACTCCGGCTCCACCGACAAGACCGGGGAAGTGGCGCAATCCTTTGGGGCGGAATTTTACTACTCGGGAGACATCATGTCTTCGACTGGTTTCAAGCGTGGCAAGGGCGAGAATCTTTGGAAAGCCATTCACCAGCTCAAGGGCGACATCATTGCCTATGTGGATGCCGATATTGCGAATATCCATCCCCGCTTTGTTTATGGACTCATTGGTCCGCTACTAGAAAAGCCGGAGGTGAGCTACGTGAAGGCTTTTTACGAACGTCCCCTCGCCTTCTCGCAAGGGATTCGTCCTACTGGTGGAGGCCGGGTCACCGAAATCCTCGTGCGCCCTCTCTTCAGCCTTTTCTACCCCGAACTGACCCAGCTCTTCCAACCCCTCTCCGGAGAGTATGCCGTGCGACGCGAAACATTGGAAAAAATCCCCTTCCCAATTGGTTACGGGGTCGAAACCTCCCACCTCCTCGATGTCTATAAAGATGACGGCATGAAAGCCTTCGCTCAGGTCGATCTTGATCAGCGTGTTCATCGCAACCAAGACACCAACGCCCTCGGCAAAATGTCCTTTGGTATTCTACAAAGCTTCCTTGGTCGTCTCCAGGACCACGGTAAGGTCACCGACTTGGCTGAGCTTTCTTCCACCTATCGGTCGCTCCAAGCAACTGGCACGGAGTATGAGCAGATTGAAAAGGAAATTCTCGAAGAAGAGCGCCCGCCAATCAACACCATCCCTGAATACTTGGAAAAATTCCCGCGATAGGACGGCGCCTTCGTCCAACGCAAGGCACCACTCTCAGTAGGCGTCTGAACTGCGACTGGCACAGCGACAAAGGTTGCGTGACGTGGCCGCCCTTTTAGTGATAGCGATCCGTGATGGACTGGAGCCACCCCCGTCAACGAGCGTCTTTTCTGTAAGCGTCAGCTGTTCTCCAAACGAATCTGAAGGTCGGATAGAGCGTTCATAAAGTAGAGGTAGGCATCGTAAGGCGAGGGATAAGGCCGCAAGCGGTCGTGGACTTTACCCGCTTCCCCTTCCTTCGTGCTCATGTAGTAGAAGTGCTCCGCAGTCTGCATCTTGCGCCATTGATGCAAGAGCTCGGGATCGTTTTTCGACTTCACCAACTCTTCGATAATCAAAATCTTGCGACGGGCTTCCTCCTGCATGGCATTGCCCTTCCAAGCCGAGAGGTCTTTCTCCTGATGAGCCCAGGAGGTAGGCTCGTGACAGTCGTAGTCGCCCACCACCTCGAATTCTTGCGCTGCTTCCGAGACGGTCACAAAGCGGCCTCCAAGGTCTTCCCAAGCACCAGGGAAAGCTTTGAAAAAGTCAAAAATGCCAGTGTCCTGATCCTGATGCATTCCAATGCTTTCGTAATCCATGAACAGGTTGATCATCTCCCCGCCATTATCTCGACACCAGACCGCAAATTTTCCCGCCGTGAGTGGATGCTCGGGCCAAGCATGATTGCCAAAACGAAAGGCAATATCGTCGGTGAGAATTCCGTTCCGGAGGTGGGCCTTGATCGTTTTGCAATTCGGCGAGCGATAAAGATGATTCGCCTCCCTCCCATCCAGAACATAACCGACCGCTTCGCCGAGCATGGACTCGAAGCCTAACCCTTCCACATAGGCCGCAAGCTCGTTGTAGTAGATACAGGCGGTGTGTCGGAAGGCCTTGGGCTTGACACCGAATACCTCCTTCACTTTTTCCATCTGCTTCGCCACTTGTTCCGCGAATTCCTTTTTACTGCGGTGGAAATTCATGGAGTGGTAGTAGGTCTCGGCCACGATTTCTACTCCGCCAGTGGCGTGAAGCTTTTGAAAACTCTCCAGGACATCAGGACGATTGATTTCCAGTTGCTCCAATAGAACCCCACTCACCGAGAGAGAAATCCTGAAAGAACCGCGACCCTCCTCGATGAGTTGAGTCATCAACTTGTTAGCCGGCAGATAACACTTCTCACAGGCCTCATCGAGAAGACGTTGGTTGGTCTCATCATCCTCGTAGAAAGGGTCATTCCCAATATCAAAGAAACTGTAGGGTTTGAGACGGTTGGGTTGGTGGGCCTCAAAGAAAATACAGATAGGCTGAATCCCTGCTTCTGGCTTAGCTAACGATTGCGTGGACTTTTTGGGAGCTGGAGAATCGACTTCCTTCTTCGGCGCGCCTTTGTCCGCTGCTGTTACCGGGGCCACCTCTGTCACCTCAGTTTTGGTCGCCGCTTTCTCCTTCGACGCGGAGCCCGCAGAAATCACTTTGCTCAATCTTGTCAAAAAACTTTTCATCATGATCTTAGTTGTGGATTCCGAGTTGGTCGCGGTAGAGCTCGATGATGCGTTCGGTTGCCGCCTCCCAAGTGCAGTTCTTTTGGTCTTCCAACGAATATTGGATGGCCTCCTCTCTTGCCTTGGGGTCGGTCAGTAGCTCAACAATATGTTCGGCCATCATATTGACATCCCAGAAATCGGCGCTGCGTGCGTGGGTCATCACTTCCGCTACCCCCGATTGCTTGGAGATGACTGCTGGGATGCCGTATTGGGCGGCCTCAATTGCCGAGAGACCAAAGGGCTCGCTCACTGAGGGCATGCAGTAAACATCGGTCATCGAGAGGAGCTTATTGACCTTTTCCTTATTTAAAAATCCCGTGAAGTGTAGCCGGTCGCCGACATCACGGAAGGCCCCGTATTCGATGAGTTCCTTCATCTTCTCACCTGTTCCTGCCATCACAAAATAGACTCCAGGGTGCTTCTCCAAGACCTTGGCCGCAATCTCGAGAAAGAAGCGAGGGCCCTTCTGACCAGTTAATCGACCTAAAAAGAGAACCAAGCCATCTTTGAAAGGACTGTCACTGCGGAAAGTCTCAACCGGGTCGGCACCGTTGTGAACGAAGTGAACTTTCGCGGAATCAATCCCGTAGTGCCCGGTGCAAATTGTGCCCGTGTAGCGGCTGACCGGAATGACTAGGTCGGCAACTTCCATGGCATTTTTCTCAATGTCAAAAATCCATCCACGAGCGTCGGGGCCACCCCGGTCGTAGTTCAAGGAATGGACGTGCAAAACGAGAGGCTTGCCGGTGCGCTTTTTGATTTCCATCCCGGCCACAAAGGTCATCCAGTCATGGGCATGGACGATGTCAAAATCCATGTCTTCAGCAAGGGACGCCGCTACTTGGGCATAAGCCCAGACCCGCTCTCCTACATCCTCGCCGTAGAGAGTGTCCTCGCGGAACATCGCCAACCGTTCATCGAGCCCGACCGCCTTGAGCCGATCAATCACCTTTTCGCCAGCGAGTGTTTTCTTGGTTTTCTCAGCAGTAAGGTGGGAAATCTCGCCCCGTCCGGCGGCGCGCTCGATTTCTTCCAACTGATAAGGAAGCAGTCGGGAAGCAACCTCGCCCTCAATCCATTTCACGTTGGCGATATCGACGAGACTTTTTTCAACTCGGTCACGGTCAATGGAACGATCGTCGAGGTGGTTGAGGCCAATTAATTCGAGCTGATCAACCAGAAAAGCGGGGTCAACTTTTGGTAAAATGAAGCTGAGTTCGACCTGCTGGGCCATCGCTCGACCTAGCCCTAAGCAAGCGATGCCAAGGCCTCCATTAATCAAAGGAGGGAATTCCCAACCCAACATCAATACTTTCATAGTTCCTTTGTGCTAAGTGCTGTGCAGATTCCGCGCCAGCCGCTTGTTCCTATGTCAAATTATTTGCAACCCTTTTTCGAGCTAAATTAAATTCGCATGTCTGGACACTGGCGTGAGCCGTGCTAAGGGCATGTCGTAAACGCGAGATGAGTAACCAAAACGAAGAAGCACCCCAAGAGCCCGAGGCCTTTGAAAAGGAGAATTACATGGACTCCGGCAAAAAGGCAGAGATCGTCGATCTTCTTCCTGGACTCGTTCATCACGTCGAGGAACAAAAACACTGTAGTGTCCTGACCTGCGACAACCGGGTGAAGATGTCAGTCACCGCTCTCAGCGACGAAATCCTGCACTTCAAATACGCTCCCGACGGCCATCTTGGTGACGACTTTTCCTATGCTGTCCTGCCGGAAAACTTTCCGCAAAAGAAGGGACCGCCTCTCGCTCTCAAGGACAAGAGCTACCACTTCTCTACCGGGAAATTACAGGGAAAAATTTCTGAGCAAGGGCTGCGCTTAATAATTTCCGATGCCGAAGGAAATGTCATGAGCGAAGACGACGAAAAGGGCTTTCACTGGGAGCCCAATCGTGCGTTTGGGGGAAACATCGTGCAATATTCACGAAAGATTCAAGCGCGCGAACATTTCTATGGATTGGGAGATAAGTCCTGCCACCCTGAGGTGCGAGGACGTCGCTTCGAGCTCTGGGGCTCGGATACCTACGCCTATGGTTCGGAGACCGATCCCCTTTACAAGAACGTGCCTTTCTTCATCGGCATTCACCAAGGGCGAGCTTACGGCATCTTCTTTGACAACACCCACCGCTCCTTTTTCGACTTTGGAAAAGAACGCAAGGACACCTCCTCCTTTTGGGCCCAAGGCGGGATGATGGATTACTACTACATCCATGGTCCTTCCGTGGCCGAAGTCGTCCGCCGCTTCGCCCAACTTACTGGAGTGCCGGAACTTCCTCCTCTATGGTCCCTCGGCTTCCATCAATGCAAGTGGTCCTACAAAACGGAAAAAGAAGTCACCAATCTGGCAGCTGGATTTCTCAAACACGAAATCCCCTGCGACGCCCTCTATGTCGATATCGATTACATGGACGGCTTCCGGTGCTTTACTTGGAACCTTGAGTCGTTCCCGAAACCCGGAGAACTCATCCGTGACCTTGAGGAGAAAGGCTTCAAGACCGTGGCCATCATCGACCCAGGCATCAAGGTCGATCCTGGCTACTTTGTCTATGATGAGGGCATTGCCGGCGACCACTTCTGCCGACAGATGGACGGCGATGTTTATACAGGAAAAGTTTGGCCCGGCGATTGCCACTTCCCCGACTTCACCAAACCCAGCGTGCGCGATTGGTGGGCGGGCTTGTTCGGGGGACTTATCGAAGAAGACGGCATTGCTGGCATCTGGAATGACATGAACGAGCCTGCGGACTTTAATGAAGACAAGACCTTCCCCCGGCACATCCGTCACGACTTTGATGGTCATCCTTGCTCTCATCGCAAGGCCCACAACGTCTACGGCACCCAAATGATTCGTGCCACCCGCGAGGGCTTGATGCGCTTCAATGATGGCAAACGTCCCTTCGCGATCACGCGTTCAGCCTATGCTGGTGCTTGGCGCTATGCTAGCGCGTGGACCGGGGACAATATCTCGACCTGGGAACACCTTCGTATCGCCAACATCCAATGCCAGCGACTGAACCTCTCTGGCTACAGCTTTGTAGGCTCTGATATTGGAGGCTTCCTCGACAAGACTAACGGCGAGCTCTTCACCCGTTGGGTCCAACTCGGCGTCTTCCATCCTTTTTGCCGAGTCCACTCCTCGGGCGAGCATGGCAACCAGGAGCCGTGGTCATTTGGGGAACCTTATACCTCCATCGTCAGAAAGTTCATCGAGCTGCGTTACCGTTTACTCCCCTATTTCTACACCACCTTTTATCAACAAATTGAGACCGGTGACCCGATGCTTCGCCCGCTCCTCTACCTAGACCATCAGGACCCGGAGACCTTTCATCGGGCAGAGGAATTCGCGGTGGGCGACAATCTCTTCGTGTGCCCGATTTCCGAGAAAGGCAGCGAGGGACGCTGGATGTATCTCACGAAGGGAAATTATTACAACTTTTGGACCGACGAACAGGTGTCCGGTGGGGAGGAAATTTTCTGCGAGGCCAAACTCGATCAGACTCCCCTCTTTGTGCGCGCAGGCGCAGTCATTCCCCTCGATCCGGTGCGCCAGTATTCATGGCAAAAAGTCGAGAAGCCGCAGGAGCATCACTTCTACCTGCCAACTGAGGAGTGTGGAACAGTTCAATCCCACCTCTACTCGGACTCAGGCGACCACTATCATTATCAAAAAGAGGAATTCGCTTTGGCCACTTTCATCGCGAAAAAGACCAACGCCACTACTGTAGTTCTCTCCGTCAAACGGGAAGGAAAGCATCCGCTCCCCGAAACCGTTCTGCATCTCCACGGAATTGTGGAGACTCCCCAGCAGGTCAAAATTGACGGTCAAGAAGTCTCGTATCAAGCGGGGATGAAAATTCCCTCCGACTATCGAGAAATCGAAATTTCGCTCTAGAGCCCAGATCCAGTTCCAAGATTGGGCCGCATTTCCCTTACAGAGCCCACGGGCGCAATGACCTTGGTCAACGCCTCTCCGGTAATTCGATGGCGGCGATTTCCGAAATAATTTTGTCGGCGATCACCTGATAGGCATCACGCCCTTTGGCCTTCAGCTCTGCTTCGCTGAACTCGATGGGCTCCCCCACCACGAGAGTCACTTGACTCCGCTTCCAAAAAGCTGCGCCTCTTGGCAAGGCCTCGTGGGCACCAAAAAGCCTGACTGGCAAAACGGGCACCTTGGCCTTGGAAACAATCAACCCGACCCCGGCCTTGGCCTCTAACATCTTGCCATCCCAAGAGCGTTCACCTTCGGGAAACATCACCACCCGCTCACCTGACTTGAGCTTTTTGATGACATTTTTCAGGCTGCTCATATCAGGGTTTTCTTGGTCGATGGGAATGGAGTTCCATCTCGGATACAACCAAGCGCAGAAGCCCTTGAAGAGGGTCTTACGTGCCAAGAACCAGACCCCGTTGTCATGGGCAATCCCAACCAGCGGTGGGTCCAGAAAACTGACATGGTTGCTCACGATCAATGCACCTCCTTCTTCGATTAAGCGGTCTTTGCCAACCACCTCGTAGTTAAAAGATGCTTTCGCCACTCCCCGGAACCAGCTCCAGCCAGCCCAGTAAACCCAGTTCATGTTTTGCAATTTTTTCATGACTCCCAACCTAGCTTTCTCAGTTCATTTTTCACCTCGGCGACCACGTCATCAATGGCCATTTCCGAGCTATCTACTTCCACCGCGCCTTCCGCTTTTCGAAGCGGCGAAGTCTTGCGCTCCGAGTCCCTTTTGTCTCGTAGCTCGACCGCATCATCTGCTCCTTCGGCCTCGCGACGCTGGCGACGCACTTTCTCACTGGCAGTGACGAACACCTTGTAGGGAGTATCCGGAAAAACCACCGTTCCAATATCACGCCCCTCCATGACGAGGTCACTGTGTTTGAGGAACTCCCGCTGCTTAGCAACCAGCAGTTCACGAACTTCCGGAATGGCAGACACGAAGGAGACTGCGGCATTGACGGCATCGCTTTTCAGCTCATCCATGGAGGGCTCGACTTCATCGACCTTCATCACCGTCTGGCCATCACGCACGTGACAGCCCCACTCTACTTTCGGCAAAAGAGCCACTACGGCTTCGGCATCAGTCGGGTCGATTCCGCGCTGAAGAACCTCCCACGTCACGGCACGATACATCGCCCCGGAATTGACCATCGTCATCCCCCAATCCTCGGCCAAGCGACGGGCAACCGTGCTCTTTCCCGATGCGGCGGGACCATCAATCGCTATTGCGCGATAGGAGCTCATAATGTGACCTCTCCTCCCGTGCTCAACGTTTGCAAAGCCTCTTCAAAACCCGGATACGAGGTCGCGATGCACTCCGAATTGGGAATAACCATCTGACCCTCGCTAATGAATAATCCCGCAATGGCAAAAGCCATCGCAATGCGATGATCGCCGTAGCTTTCAATCTCCGCACCTTTTAGCGAAGCCCCTCCCTGAATCTCCATACCGTCAGGGAACTCCTCGACCTCCACCCCTATCCGACGCAGTCCCTCGACTACGGCTGAGATGCGGTCCGTCTCCTTGACCCGTAGTTCTTCGGCATTACGGATGATGGTCTTGCCTTCCGCAAGAGCACCCGCAATAGCGAGGATGGGCACCTCATCAATGAGATTGGGCACTTCTTCCTCAAGGATGGTCGTCCCGCGTAGGCCTTGTCCCTCCACAAGCAAAGCACCAATAGGTTCACCACCTTGTTCGACCGCAGATTCCTCGGTGATTTTGGCACCCATTCGCAAAAGCACTTCGAGTAAAGCGGTCCGAGTGGGGTTGAGCCCTACTTGATTAATGCGCAACTGACTGCCCTGCCGAGCTGCACCAGCCACCAACCAAAAGGCGGCGCTAGAAAAGTCACCTGGCACCTGCAAGGCTGTGGAGCGGGGTCTCTGCCCTCCCACCACCGAAATCACGTTCCCGTCGACAGTGCACTCGATACCGAAGTCGGCGAACATGCGCTCGGTGTGGTCGCGTGTCGTTGCAGGTTGGGTCACCGTCGTTTTGCCTTCTGCAAACAATCCAGCCAATAGAATGGAACTCTTCACTTGCGCACTGGCCACTGGCAGCTGATAGGAAATCGCTTGTAAGTTCCCGCCACTGATTCGCAAAGGAGCACACCCGGGCTTCTCTCCTTCACTCGCGAAGCGTGCTCCCATTTCCTCCAAAGGAACAGTGACTCGCCCCATGGGACGCGATTGCAAGGAGTCATCACCAATCAATCGTGCCTCGAAATTTTGTGCCGCTAGCACGCCCGCCAGCAGTCGCATGCCGGTGCCAGAGTTTCCACAATCCAAATCGCCTTGCGGTGCCGAAAGGCTCATCGAAGTGCCGGTGATTTTCAAGTCCAAGGGACCATGCGGACCCGAACGCACTTCTTCCACCTCAACTCCCAACTGCCCCATTGCACGAAGAGTGCAGAGGCAGTCCTCACTGGGTAAAAAGCCCTTCACCTCAGTCACTCCTTCTGCCAGTCCCGCTAGGATTGCAGCCCGGTGGGAACAACTCTTATCCCCCGGCACCGCGACCGCTGTCCCTAGTTTTTGCAATGGTTGCACCGTCAACATCTCGCGGGCAGCATGGCCCTAGCTTTGGGAAAAAATCAACCCCAACCCCTTTTGGCGACAGGATTTTACGTCGAGAGACTCAGGCCGGAAAGCTCTAGGCATCGAAAGGAGCTCATTTTTCTTCTTTCGCGAGAATCCCGCTACTCAAGATTGCCCGGTGTCAGCCTCCCCTCTCTCACCGCGCGTCATCTGACAGAACTACTCGTCAGGCGTTCTTCACCCTTGTTAAGAATCTTAAAATCCGCTGACGAACGCGGCTTTGTCACTTGCCTGTTTTCGCACATCTACCCTACCCTGCTATTCTTGATGACAATTGCTACCGATGAAGAGTTGATTGACAGTTGGAAAAGCGAGCCCGCTCCCCTGTTGCCCCTCCTTCATGCGTTTCACAATCGTGATGGCTATCTTTCCGAAGACGCTTTGAGGGCGGTTTCGAAGGGCCTCGATACTCCTCTCGCCGACCTCTATGGCACTGTCACCTTTTACCATCATTTTTCGAGAACCCCAGGTGGCTTGCATGCTCCCCGGGTCTGCACCGGAAACATCTGTTGCTTGCGAGGCGGCAACGAAATCCTCAATACCCTCAAGGCCCAAGGTCAAGATGCTAGCCCGATGCCCTGCAGTGGTCGCTGCGATGGCCCGATCCCTGTCTTGCGTGGCCACACGACTCTGATCGGGACCTCCGCCGCCAACCTCGCACCCGCGCCCAGCCCCTTGCCAGTTCGCAATCCCGGCGGACTCGATGAATGCGTTTTTGCTAAAATCCGCGAACCCGAGCGCAACACGCTTGCTGGTTACCGTCGCTCTGGTGGCTTCCACGCTTTGGAGAAAGCCCTGCAAGGCGCGCCCCAGCAAGTCATTGAGGCAGTGACCGCCAGCAAGCTCGCAGGTCGTGGAGGTGCGGGCTTCCCCACCGGGGTGAAGTGGAAAGCGGTTGCCGATGCCCCTGGCGACCCAAAGTCCATTGTTTGCAATGCCGACGAAGGCGAGCCGGGCTGCTTCAAGGATCGCACCGTGATGGACTATGATCCTTACGCTTTGTTAGAGGGAATGATGATTGCCGGTTTCGCGACGGGGGCTCCGCGAGGGTTCATCTACCTACGCTATGAGTATCCGGAGACCTGCCACCTACTCGAAGAGGCCATCCTCACTTTGCAAGAAGAAGGGCTTTTGGGTGAGCGTATTTTGGGAAGTCAGTTTTCTTTCCAACTTTACGTCCGGCGAGGTGGTGGTGCCTATATTTGTGGTGAGGAGGGTTCGCTCCTCAATAGCCTAGAAGGCAAGCATCCCTTCCCTCGCAATAAGCCGCCGTTCCCGGTCACCCATGGCTTCGAGGACAAACCCACGGTGGTGAACAACGTCGAAACCCTCGCTTCGGTTCCACCTATTCTAGTCAATGGACCCGATTGGTATCAAGGGTTGGGATGGGGCGAGCATGCTGGCACGAAACTCATCAGCCTCTCCGGCGACATCAAGCGTCCCGGCAACTATGAAGTTCCGATCGGGCTTCCCCTCCGGACCCTTCTCTTCGAATGGGCGGGGGGACCCAAGGACGATCATCGTATTCAAGCTGTGACCATGGCCGGGCTTTCCGGTGGCTTTTTGGGTCATCAGGTTCTCGACGAGATCACTCTCGATGAGCCCTGTATTCGTTCCCACGGTTCTTTCTTAGGAGCAGGCGGGATCATGGTCTTCGATGACACCCGTGAGATGGTGAAAGTTGCCCACGACGCGATGGCTTTCTTCGCCCATGAGAGTTGCGGCAAATGCTTCCCCTGTCGAATTGGAACTCAGCGTCTAACCGAACGGCTCGACGGCACCATAACCCAAGTTGAAGCCAAAGACTGGAAAGCGGAAGTGAACGATATTGGCGAGGTCATGAAAGCGACCAGCGCATGTGGTCTCGGCATGGCGGCTCCACATGTCACCGAAAGCCTTCTCAAGTATTTCCCGGATGAAGTGGAACAATGCCACTTGAAACCCGAAAACAATCACTCCCAAACCGCGTAACATCCCAGCCATGACCATGACGCAACTCAGCTTGACCATCGATGGTCAAGAAGTCTCCTTCTCCGAGGGCCAAACCCTTTATGAGGTTGCCACCCAGATGGGAAAATCGGTCCCGACCCTCTGCTATGATGACCGCTTAGAGGCGTTTGGCGGTTGCCGGCTCTGCGTCGTGGAAGTGGAAGGAATCCGCAATCCGGTTGCCTCCTGCACCACCAAAGCTGCCCCGGGTATGGTGGTAAAAACAGCGCCAAAGAGCATTGAAAAATTTCGAAAGACTCTCCTCGAAATGGTCAATTCAGAAAACCCGGATTTAGAGGTCAGCCCCCTGCGTGGATTTGCTAGCCAGGAGCTCACTGAGCTGGTCCACCGCTATGATGCCCACCAAGGTCGCTTCAAAGGAAAAACCTCTGGCACTAGCAACGAGCAGGATCGCAATCCCTTTATCTTGCGCGATTACAACAGATGCATCTCCTGCTATCGCTGCGTGCGGGTCTGTGCCGAACAGGAGGGCGACTATGCCATTAGCGTGATGAACCGAGGCTTTGGCACCCAAATCACCACTGAGTTCAACAACGACTTACGGGACTCGGACTGCACCTTCTGCGGACAATGCGTGCAAACCTGCCCCACGGGAGCCCTCGCCGATAAGAAAGCACTCCGCGACGAGGAGACGCCCGGTGATATTAAAAAGACGCGCACCATCTGCCCCTTCTGTGCTGTCGGCTGCTCGGTCGACCTGATGAGCAAAGGCGACAAAATCATCGGAGCCCAACCAGCCATGGATGGGCCCGCCAACAAAGGAGCCCTTTGCATCAAAGGCCAGTTCACCTACGACTTTATCCAGCACGAAGACCGTCTCAAGAGGCCACTCATCAAACAGGCAGACGGCACTTTTCGCGAAGCAGAGTGGGACGAGGCTCTCAAGAAAGCGGCGGAAGGTTTCGCCAAGGCTAAAGCCAAGTACGGGCGCCATAGTATCTATGGAATTGCCTCGGGGCGCGCTCCCCACGAGGCCGCTTACACGATGCAGAAGTTCATCAGGGCTGGCTTCGGAAGCCATCATATCGACAACTGCTCGCGTGCTTGACACGCCCCCACGGTCGCCGGTCTGGCGGCCCAAATCGGAAGAGGTGCCATGTCGAACCCTTTGGTGGACATGCAAAAGCCGGACACCATTTTTGCCATCGGCACCAATATGACCGAGTGCCACCCCGTCGCAGCTACTGGGCTCAAGAAAGCACTCACCCAAGGAGCAAAGCTCATTGTCGCCGATCCGCGAAAAACCCGTCTCGCCGAACTAGCTCATCTCCATCTTCCTATTCGGGTTGGTTCGGATGTTGCCCTCCTGCTGGCGATGGCTCACGTCATTGCCCGCGAAGGACTGGCCGACCAAGAATTCATCGCACAACGAACCGAAAAATTTGCAGACTTTGCCCAGCACCTCGAGGAATTCACGCCTGAGTGGGCTTCGTCAATCTGCGAAGTTCCTGCTGCCGACATCGAGCAAGCGGGGCTCTGGTATGGCCAATCCGAGCGCGGAGCTATCTACTATACCCTTGGTATTACGGAGCACATCTGCGGTGTCGATAATGTGCAGTCGCTCTGCAATCTTGCCCTGATGACCGGGAATTTGGGGCGCGAAGGCACGGGCATCAATCCCATGCGCGGTCAGAACAATATTCAGGGTGCGGGAGATTGCGGTGCAGTCCCCTCCAACTACCCCGGCTTCCAACCCGTCAATAGCGAGAAGTTTCAGAAAAAGTTTTCCGAAGCCTATCAACAACCTGACTTGGACCTTGGAAACACCATGACCAAAGTGACCGCTCTCAATCTGTGCGGGGCGGAAGAAAATGGGATTCATGCCATGCTCATCGATGGCGAAAACACCCTTGTGACCGACCCCGATCGCCATCATTGCGAACATGCGCTCAAGTCACTCGACCACCTTGTGGTCATCGACATCTTTCTAACAGAGACCGCTCAACTGGCCGATATTGTTCTTCCTGCCTCAGCTTGGGGCGAGACCGATGGCGTGCAGGCCAACACCGAACGCCGCGTCCAGCGACTGCGCAAGGCGGTTCCCAGCTATGGAGACTCCAAACCCGACTGGTGGATCATCTCCGGGATTGCCAAGGAACTGCGCGTCCCTGGCTTCGAGTATGAAAGCGCCAAGGACGTGTTCAACGAACTCTGCGGGCTGAGCCCGATCTATGCCGGACTCGATTGGGACCGCATTGAGAACGGCGACTACCAATGGCCTGTCCCCGACAAGAGTCATCCCGGAACGCCCATCCTTCACAAAGACGAGTTCAAGGACGGCAAACCAGGTCTCTTCCGAATGATCGGCTATCGCGATCCCGCCGAAGTCATCGACGACGATTACCCGGTCTGGCTGACCACCGGTCGACGTTTGGAAGCTTACCATACTCGCACCCAGACTGGACGAGCCTCGGGAATCGACTACCTCCTCGACCGAGAAACCTTGGAAGTTCATCCCGAAGATGCGCAGGAATGGGGTCTTCGCGATGGCAGCAAAGTCAAGATGGCCAGCCGTCGAGGCGAAATTGAGATCGAAGTGGAAGTCACAACCCAAAGCCCTCGGGGCACGGTCTTCACCTCCTTCAGCTTCGCGGATACCCAGGTGAACATTCTCACTGGCTCTGGTTACGATCCGGTCACCCAAACTGCCGAGCTCAAGGTTTGCCCAGTTCGCATCACGCCAGTCCGGGACTGTTAAGAGATTCCTGTCCTTGAACTTTGGCAGAAAATCGGGAACAAGGAGGTCCTGCACCTTTGTTATGCAAATCTCTCAAGCCACCTTCCTGACTTCTTCCCCCGAGCTCGCGGCCTGCCCCGAAACGAACCTCAGCGAAGTCGCCTTCATTGGTCGCTCCAACGTCGGAAAATCCTCCTTGCTCAATATGCTCACCACTCGCAAGGAGCTGGCTAAGACTTCTTCTAGGCCCGGTAAGACCGAGCTCATCAACTACTTCCTCATCCCGCCCAAAACGGGCCACCTCGTCGATCTTCCTGGCTACGGTTATGCCCGCAAGTCGAAGGAACGCCGCGATATGTTTGCGTCGCTCATCACTGAATACATTTCCGAACGCGAGCAACTCAAGCATGTGTTCGTCCTCGTCGACGCCATGATTCCGCCACAAAAAATCGACCTCGACTTCATCCTCTGGTTAGCTGACTTGGGCCGTCCCCATTCGATTCTTTTCACCAAGACAGATCGTCTCAAAAAGACTGCCTTGCAAAAAAACACCGACCGTTTTCGGGAAACTCTAGGCGCGCATTACAACCCACTTCCGGAAATGATTCGAACCTCAGCAAAAAAGGGATCCGGTAAGTCAGAGACGCTTGCTATCGTCCGGGAAGCACTCTCACAATCGGGGCAGTAGCTGGGAATTATAGCCTATTTTAAGAGCCGGCAATCAATCGCACCTTCTCTTTTCGGCTCATCTTTTTGATACGCAACTCCTCCTTCGAAGCATGCGAGCGACTGTCCATTTCCTGCTGATAGACAAGTTCCAACGGCAGCCTCCCACGAGTATATTTCGCGGCCTTGGGGCCCTGTGATTGGTGCTCGTCAAACCTCCGCAGCACATCCGTAGCAATTCCAGTGTAGAGCGAATCATCGCCGCACCTAATGATATAAAGCCACCAACTCGTCTCCGGCATCTCCTTTTACTCGCTACTCACAGGGATTGCCCGAATGCGGAAGAACCGCTTGCCATCATCGCCAGCGGACAAATCGGCATAGGTTGCATTCTCCAAGCCATCTGGGAGCGAAGCCGTCGCTATCGATTCGGAGGCGGTCACTGCCAGAGCCTGCAAATCGTTACCAGCCAGAAGCTCGTAGCTGATGTCGATAGCGTTCTGGGGTCGAGTTGCGAACACTGCGGGATAGGTTTCATCCCTCTCGCCATGCCACCAAACAAAAGAGACCTCAATTTGGTCCGCCTTTCTCGGATCAGTGCCAAAGGCATATTCGGAAAAGTTATCACGCCCATCGCCATCAGGATCGGCATCGGGACCAGAGATGAGGGCATCATCCCGTTCCTCGGACGAGAAGTGAGAGTTGTCCCAACCATAGTAAGCCTGCGCGAATGAGGCATCGCTCGAACCAGGGCTCCCTAACTCGGATATCCCCATCGCCCACGAGAGAGGATCCTCGAATTGATCGTGCGCGAGCCCCTCCACATCTCTCACCACCAAGGAACGTCCTTCGCCATCACTTGAGGGGTACCATCCGTCCTTGTATTCAAAATCCAAAACAACCTCACCCACAGGATCGAGAAGCTGAAGTCGCTCTCCACTATTGGCCAGCTCTCCTTGGTAAGGCCCCAAAACCTGCGCTGCCACAGTCGGGTAACGAATTGCGAAAGCAGTTGGATTACGCGCTAAAATCAATCTCTCTCCGGCCGCAAGGGAAACAGTGGGAAACTCATAGTCGATTCCTTCTCCAAAAAAGCAGCCCGCTAGCGAAAGACCTCCCGCTCCCACATTGACGAACTCGAGATACTCGAAGTCGCTCTCCTTCACTCCTAACAGGGCCATTGATTCCTCCGCGCTTGGCTCTGCTGGATGATATTGCAACTCTGCAATGCGCAGCCCTAGTTGAGCCTCAGTTGGATTTCCCTCATAAGTAAAACTGGAAATCAATTGCCCGGCGGTGTCACGCAAAGAGATCGTCTCGCCTCGAGCTGAAAGTTGACCACGATAGTTTCCTTGCAACAAACGCTTCTGTCCGGCTCGCGGCCCAGCACTTCGGCTTCTGAATCCGAAAACATTTTTAGTGAGGTGCAACAGTCCCCGATACTCCGCCGCTGCAGTGCCACTGCCAGCCGGAATCACGACACCTCCCTGAAAGGTGTGCTCAATCCCTCCATCAAGAGTCCACCCCGAGATATCGATGGCAGTGGAGAGATTGTTTTTGAGTATCACATACTCTGCCTCTTGCGTGCCATTGCTTGGCAGAAAATCTACGCTATCAAAAGTCACTGATTGTGCTCCTGCACTTTGAGGAAAATTAGGAATCGGAGTTCCCCCCGACCGACCTTGTCGTTGAATGAGAGGGCGATTGAAGCCTTGGTTAAAAAGAAATAACCGTCGGCGTTCTAAGAATTGCGAGATTACCCGCTGAACCTCTTCTCTCGGACGATTGTTGATAAAATTAGGGTGGTTCCCCCAGCGAGCATGATCCCGATCCCCATCCGTTAAAGGAGAGGGATTGCTGGCGTCAGGATCGACAAGAGCCACGAGTTCATTCATTCGATTCTCATAGTGGCTATTTACCGTCCCTGGTGCCCCCAAGAATTCATCCATTCCTGTCCGCAACCGTCTTGCAAACATTTCTTGGAACTCCGGTGTCTCGTAAATGAGGTTGTACAGTCGGTTATTCGAAATCAGTCCCCGCAGAGGGGTGTTAAAAACCAATTCGTCATTGAAGTAGCCACCCTGCTCACTACTTCCATTCCAGGCATGGCCATGGCTTAAATCGACATCCCACACGATGGGACGCCAAAACCCGCTCCGGTTGGTATCATGATAAAGATAGTAATTCTTGTGCCCGTGGTCCGTATCGGAGTTCAGTTGCCGAGTCACAAGGTAGTTAATCGTAGCTGGGATATCGAGAAAGTCGTAGGCATAAGTTCGTCGGTCTGCGAGTGAACCGTTCTCATCAAGGCGATTGGTGAACAGATCCAAATCACTGTTTGACTCCTCCCGCCTAGTCTTCTTTTCCACCCACAAGGTAGGAGTGGGATGATAGATTTTGTAGAGGGCTCCTTCCGGGTCCAGGCCATTGCGCTCCAACATCCGGTCATCGCCATCTTCCATTAGGTCCATCACACCGTGGAAAGCTCCGTTGAGATGCACCCGAATGGGCTCGCAAAAGTGATCGGGAGTCCCCATCCATCGAGCAATATCGTGGCTCAAGGAGTTTCGGGTTTTCGTTTTATCAGCGTAATTGCTTAGCAAATTTAAGTCCTTCACCTTTCGTTCCCCATCCCTCCAATCGAAGCGATAGCCATCATTGGAATCGAAGTCATAGCTCTTTTTGGGAAAATTCCGCGAGGATTGCCCATGTATTTTGTGGGCAATATTATCGTAAAAGAAACCTCGGTAATACATCGAACCCCGAATAAAAGGTCCGACCACGGGTTCGGGTCCGCTCGCTGGGGCCCCGGCTACAAACCAATCCATCACTTGAAGAAGGCTATTGGCTTCATCGGTTCGTTTGGCAACCGTTCCCATATACTCCGGCGAGTTCGATAGGTTGCGAAAGGCTGGCCATTTCGAGATTCCTCCCTCTTCATCCTCGACCTCAAACCGCCAGCGAAGCATCTCACCATGAGAAACCGCGTTGGTGGGCAAAGCAGCGCTGTAGACGCCGTCCTCCGACACTAAGTCCGGGGCTACGCCATCATCCCTCATCAAGATGGGAGCCATTTCATCGGAAAAACCAAGGCGACCAATCACCCGCACCTGCGAAACCTCATTTCCGGTTTCAACGACAGTAGCCGTCACCAATAGCGGAGGACTCGATGACTCGCCAGTTGGTCTAGGTATTTCTGGGTCCTGCGGGCTCACTTGCAAAATGAGGGCTCCATTAGTCACCTCTTGAAAGAGCGACCCAGGACTTGGACTCGCTAGATAGCCGTATCGCCCGGAGTCTTGAAAAGCCGTCCCGATGATTTCGGGGAGCGCCAGAAAGTCGGAGCTATCCGCAGTGCGGTTCAACCCTTGAATCGCAAGCAGATTCTCTCCTGCCACTAAATCAGTCACCTCGAGAGTAGTCTCCGACCATTGCTGCCAGTCGTTTTCGTTCGCCCACGAAGTTGCCACTGAATCATAAGCCAACCGTGACGGGGCACGATGCCGAGCCACCGGCTCCGTATTGCCATTAAAAAATGCCACCGCCCCATCCTCAAACTTCATCCGCAACGTCAGGGACGTGAAGAGATCGGGATCGTCCACTTGGAATTTCATCCGAAGTAAAACCGAGGAATTCACATTCCTCATCTCTGAGAGAATATCAGTTCCTAACAAACCGTTGAGCCTTCCCTGAGTATCATAACCAATACCCGCGCTGCAGGATGTCCACGAGGAGTCGTCAAAGGATGTATTGAGATTCCAACCTTCGGCATCATTGTGGCCCAATTGACCGACACTGTAATTTGTTCCCGAGTATTGATTGGCAGAAGAAGGGATGCGATAGCGGCCTGGATCGCCCTGAGTCAGTAGGGTCGTCGTCACTGCCTCCATTTCACGACCGTAAGAAACATCACTGACCTGGCGCGGGTATTTCGGTGAAAACTCTTCCACTACTTCCGGAAGACCAGTGGAGGCCGCAAACCGGTAAAGTCCCAAATACTCACCTCCTTTCGAAAGCTTGAAATTCGTATGCAACGGTTCTCCAGGCACGGCGCGGTTTTTCCCGGAGGCCCAAATCAACAGTGTTGCGCCCGGTCGTAACTCGACTGCGGGAAAGGACCATTTCGAAGGATTGCCGTCATCGTCACTCAGCCACCAGCCTTCCATATTGGCGGTAGCGCTGCCACTATTGAAGACTTCGATCCAATCCTCGCGGTCGCCATCTTCATCACGGATGCCTTCATCGTTGTCTGCCAGGAACTCCGAAATAACAACTTGTCCTCCCGAGGACAGAGCTGAAATGAGAAGTAGGTAGAAAATAAATTTCATTGGCAGGCGACGATAGCCTCCCACGGAACACTTCCTACGGCCAATAGAAAATTGGAGGGTTCGAGGTCAAGCGGGAGACCACAATGGGGTATGATGGCAATCCCTTTGCCACCGGATGAGAGGCCTGGTTCTTGACGGTGCGGGAAGCTGGCCAAGTGGGAGAATGGCCTGTGTTCGAATACACGGCCCATCGCGAACCTTCCGCAGCGGCACTCAGCTGACACTCAGCTCGTAAGGAACTCTTCTTCTGCTGCGCCGCCGCCAGTTGTCTAATACTTGAGACCCAAGCGCGAAATTGCTGATTGTGCGAGCTCGCGGTAGCGGTCTGCTTTGGAAGGCTCCTTCAAGTCCTCGTTAAAGCAGGGAATCATCTCATTGATTCGACGACGACCTTCCTCATTTTCGAGAAGATGCGGCAAACACTTTTCGATCACTTCGAGCACGATGTGAACGGAGACCGAGGCTCCAGGTGACGCGCCGAGAAGAGCTGAAATTGAACGGTCGTCGGAAGTGATGACTTCGGTGCCGTAGTGGACGATGCCCGCTTCGCCATCCTCTTTTTTGATGGCCTGCACACGGATTCCGGCATCAATGAGTTCCCAATCCTCCGCTTTGGCTCCCGGATAGAAGACATGGAGAACTTCCATCCGATCCTTCATCGACTGAGTGCCCTGCTGAACGAGATATTTGACCAGTGGAAGATTCGTGATGCCCACCTTGAGCAAGGTTGCCAAGTTGTGGGGCTTGATCGTTCCGGGCAAATCCAAGAAAGAACCCTTTCCATGTAAAAACTTGGTGGTCCACGATGCGAAGGGACCGAACAAGAGCGACTTTTTACCGTCCAAAACTCGAGTATCCAAGTGAGGAACAGCCATGGTGGGAGCGGCATCGAGAGGCTGTCCGTAGACCTTGGCCTGATGCTTTTCCACGATTTCTGGGTTCTGGCAGATGAGCCATTGCCCACCGATCGGAAAGCCGCCCAGTCCCTGCGCTTGAGGAATACCAGCCTTTTGCAAGAGTTGCAGACTGCCACCTCCGGCTCCGACGAAAACGAATTTCGCTTTGGTGACAGTGAGTTGTTCGGTAGCCAATTCTTCCACCAGCACATCCCATCCCTCGTTTGTTTTCTCCAAGCCTACCACTTTGTGGCCCGTCAATGCGGAGCAGTTTTCTTGCTCGTTGAGCCAGTTGACCAGGCTCAAGGAAATGGCGCCAAAATTCACATCCGTTCCCTCATCCATCTTGGTAGCAGCGATCGGCACCTTGGGGTCGCGACTATCCACCAGCAGCGGAGCCCACTTCCCGATCTCGTCTCGATCAGTGGAGTAGGTCATCGTCTCAAAGAAATGGTGATCGGCCATGCCCTTGTGACGTTCCTTCAAAAAGCCGACCATTTTCTCGCCATGAACGAAGGAAATATGCGGCACTGGATTGATGCAATCACGGGGATTTTCAATCATTCCATTATCGACGGCGTAGGCCCAGAACTGGCGCGAAGCTTCGAACTGAGCGAAGATGTTGACGGCATTACTTACGTCAACAGAGCCGTCTTCTTCCTGATCCGGAGTGTAGCTCAGCTCGCAAATTCCTGCGTGGCCCGTTCCGGCATTATTCCATCCATTGGAAGCCTCTTTGGCGAACTCGTCAGTCACTTCATAGAGCTGGATTTTGAGCTTGGGGTCGAGTGACTTCAGCAGTGCTCCCAAATTGGAAGACATGATTCCGGAGCCGATCAAAACGACGTCAGGATTGGAAATGTGTTTCATCATAAGAAAGATTATTTAGTGGTAAGAAAATTTTGAAAACGCGCCATGAGTTCCTGCCAAAGAGCAGCCTCGCGTGGCTCGCAAGTATCGCGTTGCAGGGACTGAGCAATCAAGTCGCGACCAGCAGCAATGTCTGGCAAATCCCCGGTCGCCGTCATTTGAGTGATCAGATTGCCGCTGGCGGTAGCCTCAATTGGTCCTGTGTGCAAAGGCACTCCACAGGCATCGGCGAGGCATTGCACCAGAAGTTGGTTTTGGATTCCTCCCCCGCCCATAGAAATAGAGGTCAGTTCGCGTCCGGTGAGTTCGCAGAGCTGGCGAAAACGGATGGCATGCTTCAGCGCGATCGATTCCGTCGCGATGCGCAAGACAGTGCCCTTCTTGCTGGGAACCGGTTGTCCGGTCTTTTCGCAGAACTCGGCAATCTTCTCTGGCATTCTCCCCGGGCTGGCAAAGGTCTCGTCATCGGGATCGACGAACGCGGTGAAGGGTTCCGCAGCGGCGGCCAAGTCGGCCATCTCCTGCCAAGACAAGTCCTCGCCCTGCTCCTTCCAGACGCGTCGACACTCTTGAATCATCCAAAGGCCACTCACGTTTTTCAGGAAACGGGTGGTGCCTTCGACTCCTTGCTCGTTGGCGAAGCCAGCTCCACGCGCCTCATCTGTGATGACGGGCTCGGGCAGTTCCGCACCGATAATGCACCAAGTACCCGAGGAAAGAAACGCCGACTTTTCGTCCCGCGGAATTCCCGCCACGGCGGAAGCAGTATCATGGGAAGCGGTGGCGATGACCGGAAAATCAGCTCCTAGTTCCTCTGCCAGTTCAGGGCGCAAATTACCAATCACTGTCCCAGGCTCGATCACTTTTCCGAAAATCTCTTTCGGTAGGCCCAAAGCTTCGATCACGGGCCAGGCCCATTCGTCTTTGACAGGGTCAAAAAGCTGAGTGGTGGATGCGTTGGTGCGCTCAATCGCTTTCTCCCCCGTCAACCAATAGGCGAGAAGGTCAGGGATCATGAGCATCTCCTTAGCGACCCCAAGAGCCGCCCCTCCGGCCTCCTTCTCTGCAAGAAGCTGAGTGGAGGTGTTGAGAAAGAACGGCATAATGCCCGTTTGACGATACTGCTCGGCGGGGTCAATCAACTGAGCCATCTTTTCCTGCATTCCATCGGTGCGAGGATCCCGATACTGATACGGTAAACCGAGTAGGTTGCCTTTTTCGTCAAGCAGACCGTAGTCAACTGCCCAAGTATCGATGCCCAGAGAAGCGATCGTTTCGAAACGCCTGATCCCTTCTTTGATACCAATGAGAATTTCGCGATAAAGACCCAACAGGTGCCAGTGCCAACCCCCAGGTAACCGCGTGCCAGGATTTTCGAAACGATGAAGCTCTTCCAAGGCCAATTTCCCGTCCTCGACTTTTCCGGCCAGAACGCGGCCGCTTCCGGCTCCAAGGTCAACTGCGAGATGAATTTTCATGATTGTGAGGGAGCCAAGTGAAGTTGGCAGGAGTCAGGCAACCGATGTTCCTGAAAGTAATTGAGAGATTGGTTGTCGGTGATGAGTGCCGAGAGTTCGCGGGCACGCGCGAAAAAGTAATTAGAAGAGACCCCCAGCTTGCTGTTGTCCAACAAAAGACAATTCCAGCCCGAATAACGAAGAGCAAATTGCTTCAATCGAGCCTGCTCCTCATTGGCCTCGCTGGCTCCTTGCTCGTCGCGAAACCCTTTTCCTGAGAAAAAGAAGCGGTCAATGCGGAAGGAGGCGAGATTCTGCTCAACTAACAAACCTCCGAAGCGACGGCCATTCGCATCATAGGTTCCTCCGAGCGAAACCAACTCAACCCGTGGATGCTTTTGTAATTTTTCAATCACCGCCAGCGAGTAGGTCACCACTCTAACTGATAAATCATCGGGCAGATGGGCCGCTAATTGGAACGCGGTGGAACTCCCGTCTAGAAGGATTGTTTCGTCTCTAGAAATCAGGTTCACCGCGTGTTGCGCAATCGCCTTCTTCTCTTCGATTTGCAAAACTTCCCGGTCCGAGTGGGCAAACTCCCGCCCCGCAAAATCCAAGGCGGTCGCTCCTCCATGAATCCGTTCCACCAAGCCTTCGCCCGCCATTTTTTCCAAGTCGCGGCGAATGGTTTCCTCGGTTACTCCTAACTCCTTCGCCAAACCAGTGGTGCGCACGGTGCCCTCAAACTGACTGCGTTGCAGAATCAGATTTTGGCGTTCGGCGGCGAGCATGGTCACAATGTGGCTTTCTTTGGGAATTAGGGGAAGCGGAGCAAGAATCTGTCTTTATGCCCTTGAAAGGTCAATCAGAAAGAGACAAAACACAGAAAAACACAGATTTATCTCGCCAAAACCCACAGAATAGGAAAAGAACTAGTCAGTAACCGACTCACAAAAAAACAAACACATCATGAAGCCAGAAGAATTCAAACACGTGCAATATCGCTGGGATGACGACGCCGTCGCCGGTCTCGATGCAGCCGATCGACTGACCTATCGCTCTAACATTCTCGGCGATGACGGTCGCGTGACCAACACCGGCGGAGGCAACACTTCCTCCAAAGCAATGGAAACCGACCCCATCACCGGTGAGCAAGTAGAGGTCATGTGGGTCAAGGGTTCCGGCGGTGACTTGCGCACCTCCAAGCGTGAAAACTTCTCCTCTCTCTACATGGACAAGCTCATGTCCCTCATCGATGTCTACAATCGCGCTCCTGAAAAAGGCGTGAAGACGGAAATCGAGGACGCCATGGTGGGCATGTACAATCACGTCACCTTTAATCTCAATCCCCGGGCCTCATCCATCGATACTCCCCTGCATGGATTCATCCCCTACAAGCACGTCGACCACACCCACCCCAATGCCGCCATCTCAGTAGCGGCTTGTAAGGACCAGGTAGCTTTGACCGAAAAAATCTACGGAGGCGAGATTGGTTATGTCGGCTGGCAGCGCCCTGGATTCGATTTAGGACTCGTGATGCGCGACGCCGCCGTCAACACTCCTCACCTTAAAGGACTCATCATGGGTCAACACGGTCTCATCAACTGGGCCGACGACGACAAGGAATGCTATGAGCTTTCGCTTGAACTCATTGAAAAAGCAGCTCGCTACATCGAAGAAAACGACAAAGGCGAACAAACCTTTGGTGGTCAAAAGTATTCTCCTCTCGCGCAAGAAGCTCTCGAAGCCACTCTCGTGGACGTCCTTCCGTGGTTGCGTGGGCAGGTCAGCCAATACAAGCGTTTCATCGGCACCGTTCAAACAGACGAAACCATTCAGCGCTTCGTCAACAGCAACGATGCTATCCGTCTTGCGGAACTCGGCACCAGCTGCCCCGACCACTTCCTGCGCACCAAAATTAAGCCCCTCTTCGTCGACTGGAATCCTCAGACCGAGGACGCCGCTGCGCTCAAAGAAAAGCTCACTGCCGGACTCGAGAAATACCGCGCCGACTACGCCGACTATTACGAGACGCACAAGCACGCTGATAGCCCCGCGATGCGCGACCCGAACCCAACCGTCATCCTCATCCCGGGAATTGGAATGGTTGCCTTCGGAAAAAACAAATCCGAGAGTCGCGTGACTGCCGAGTTCTACAACTGCGCGGTGGAAGTGATGCGCGGAGCAGAAGCGATCAGCACCTATGACGCCTTGCCCATGCAGGAAGCATTCGACATCGAGTACTGGGCTCTTGAGGAGGCCAAGCTCCAGCGCATGCCCGCCGAGAAGGAATTTGCCCGTAAGGTCGTCGTCATTGTTGGTGCCGGCAGCGGTATCGGCAAAGAGGTGGCTCACCGTATGGCCAAGGAAGGCGCGCACATTGTCTGCGTCGATCTTCATCAGGAAGCTGCGGACGAGACCGCGAAAGAACTCACCGACATCTACGGAGTGGGTATCGGTGTCGCTGGTTCCGGCCTCTCTGGCTGTGGCCCTGCGATTGGCCTTTCTGCCAACATGACCGACCGCGAAAATGTTAAAGCGATGTTTGAGCAAGTGGTGCTTGCCTATGGCGGAATCGATACCGTCATCGTCACTGCTGGAATCTTCGTTCCCCCCTCCAAAGACGGTCAAGTCACCGACGACCAGTTCAGCCTCAGCTTCGACATCAACGTCAAGGGCCTCTACATCGTGGCTCAGGAAGCAGAGAAGATTTGGAAGAAGCAAAACCTTTCCGGTTCCTTGGTCCTCACCACCTCGGTCAATGCCGTCGTCGCCAAGAAGGGCAGCGTAGCCTACGATTGCTCGAAGGCCGCAGCTAACCATCTGGTGCGCGAACTGGCAGTTGAGCTCTCTCCTCTCGTACGAGTCAACGGACTGGCTCCGGCGACCGTCGTCAAAGGAAGCGCCATGTTCCCTCGCGACCGGGTCATCGCTTCCCTGACGAAATACGACATCGCCCACGACGAGTCCGAGGACACCGAAAGCTTGCGTAACAAGCTTGCCGAGTTCTACGCCGAGCGCACCCTGACCAAGGCCCCCATCACCCCTGCCGACCAGGCAGAGGCGGCCTACCTCATGGCGAGTGAGAAGCTCTCCAAAACCACTGGCCAGGTGATCAGCGTTGATGGCGGACTTCACGAAGCGTTCCTGCGCTAGTCGAAAGCCCGTCGCACTTTTTCTTTTTCACACAAAGCCCTCCCTCACCGGAGGGCTTTTTCGTTTGCGCCCTGCTCTTCTTTCCACGAACCTTGCCACTATGAAGAAGCTCCTTTTCATCCTTGTCGCCATTCTGGCTATCGCGGGATTCTCCTACTACTACTTCTCTGCCCCCAAGGTTCTCGAACGTCGGTTGGACTCTTTGCTCGCTTCCTTAAGCTTCGGCACCATCACCCTCAAGGACATGGATAAGGAAGGAGACAACTTCGCCTCCCACTTTGCCTCCGAGGTCGAATTCTCAGGCGCTGGAAACTCGATCATCTCAGGCACCGTCAGTCCTGCGGATATGAAAGAGATGTATCTCATCAAATTTCGAACGGCCGCCAAGAGCTCTCAAGCGGAACGCACAGGCGACTTCTACGTGAAGCTCCGTGCTGCGGATGAGGCCGAGATGGATGTTACTATTTCTATGGACATCATCCTTCGGGACAATCTTTCCTATCCCCAAGAAATGCCAGCGCGCCTCATTTGGAAAAAAGAGAACGGCAGTTGGGTGATTAGCGAAGTGCAGATGCGCGAACCCCTCGAGCAAGAACTCAACTTCTAATCAGTCCCCAAGCGTGTCCCATCATCACGATCACGAAGCCGATCACACCCCCGAGGCTATTCGTGCTCGCATCTCGGAAGGGACCTCCCAAGATTTTCTAAAAGACTCCATCTACGGAGCCATCGATGGCGCGGTGACTACTTTTGCCGTCGTCTCCTCAGTCGCTGGCGCGGGCCTCCCCTCCGGTATTGTTATCGTCTTAGGTGCAGCTAATCTGTTAGCCGATGGCTTTTCCATGGCTTCAGGCAACTTCCTCGGAACACGAGCCGAGAACCAGGCGGCCAATCGAGCCCGACGCGAGGAGAAGGCAGAAATCGACCTCCACCCCGAAGGGGAACGCGAGGAGATTCGCCAGATTTTCTCAGCGAAAGGTTTCGAAGGAGAGACTCTCGAAAAGGTCGTAGAGACCATCACTTCCAACGAGGAACGTTGGCTGGAAACGATGTTACTAGAAGAACACGGCATCACCTCTGAGCGACCAGCAGCTTGGAAAGCTGCACTCGCGACTTTTATCGCTTTCTTGGCCATTGGGGTGATACCTCTTCTGGCTTACTTTCTTGATTTCGCCAACCCGGGCTCCATCGGCAATCCCTTTTTGCCAGCCTGTGTGCTCACCGCAATCTCCTTCGCCATTATCGGTGCTTTGAAAGCGCGTATTGTCGGTCAGAACCAATTGATGGGCATTGTGGAAACACTTGCCATCGGTGCCTTCGCCTCCGGCCTCGCCTACACCATCGGCTACCTCCTCCGTCCTTTCGCAGAAGGATTCTAGCACAAGCCTCCTTGAAAAGAACAGCTCTCTGCACCCAAAATCACCAACCTCCCCCGGCCACGTTCCACTCCTCCATCATTTCATTGGGACAGTCATCAAGGAAGCGGGAAGGCCGTTGGATAATATCACCAGTGTAGCTCCGAGGGTTCATCTGAGGATAGGTGAGATAAAGTTCATCCTTTGCACGCGTGATAGCGACGTAAAAAAGACGCCGCTCTTCCTCCATCATCGCCTCATCGTTGGCATCAATGATGCGACCGTTGGGGAACATCCCATCGGTCAACCAAATCACGAAGACCACTTTGTATTCCAGGCCCTTTGCTTGGTGAATTGACGACAAGGTCACTTGCTCTGGATCGACCTCTTCCTTCTTCCCGCTAGGCTCGCCATCCACCGAGCCCATGAGCGAAAGTTGCGCGAGAAACTCTTCGATATCATCAAAGGTTTCGGCATAGCTCATCAACTGCTCCACATCTGCGCGGCGGTTGTCGTAATTCTCGAAGTTAGCTTGTAACACCTCGTCGTAAATGCCCTCGAGGATAGAAAAAATCATCGCAGATGGCTTGGCGAATTCACCCTTCGGCACCAACTCATCGAGCACATAGCAGAGGTCTTCCCAATGCTGCTTCGCTTTCTTAGGAACGGGAAATTCGAGCAGTTTTTCGGAAAATTGGGCGGGTGGGTTTTCATCGTTGCCCCACCCTGTCTTCAACCACGACTGCCAAAGCTTGGCTGCGCCTTTGGCCCCAATACCAGGAAGCATGAGCACCATACGCTTGAAGCTGACCTCATCGCGGCGATTGACGACCAATCGAATGAAGGCGGCCACATCCTTAATGTGTGCCTGTTCGAAAAACCTCAACCCACTCGTGACCTGAAACGGGATGCCACGATTGGTCATCTCCATTTGAATCTCAAGACTCTGGTGATGAGCACGATAAAGCACGGCCATCTCCTCGAGTTCAACCCCCTCGTCTCGAAGCTCCAAAATTCGCTGAGCCACAAACTGAGCCTGCGCAGTTGGATCTTCCAAAGGAACCAAAGCAGGCGGAGCGGAGCCGGCTTCCCGGTGCGAGCGTAGCGTCTTGTGGAACTGCCGCGTGTTTGCTTGTATTGCCTTGTTAGACAAATCGAGAATCTCAGGAACACTGCGGTAGTTGGTCTCGATTTTAAAAACCTTTACGTCCTGAAAGCGATCGGGAAAGCCCAGGATATTTTCCATATCCGCTCCGCGCCAAGAGTAGATCGATTGCGCATCATCTCCCACCACCATCAGGCTCTGGTGCTTGCCGACGAGGAGCTCGACCAAAGCGCTTTGGATGTAGTTAGTATCCTGAAACTCGTCCACGAGCACGTAGCGAAACCGCTTTTGATAGAGCTCGCGCAATTCTTCATTCTTTTGCAAAAGCTCAAGAGTGAGAATTAACAAGTCGTCGAAATCCATCGAGTTCACCTCGTGCTTTTTACGCGCATAGGCCTCTTCCACTTGGGCAATCTCCTCGGCCCATTCCTCAAAGTAAGGATAGCGCACCTCAATGACATCCTCGAGCGTCTCTCCGGTATTACGCATGATCGAGAACATGCTGCCCAAGACATCAGCCTTGGGAAAACGGCGCGTCTTGGTATCAATATCGAGCTCGCCCACTACCGTATTCATGAGCGACTTCTGGTCATCGCGATCAAGAATTGAGAACGAACGCGTGAACCCGATTTCGTCGGCGTGTCGTCGCAAGATGCGGTTACCAATTGAGTGAAAAGTGCCCCCCCAGAGCGTCGAGAGGTCTTGCGGCACGAGCTCCTTAACCCGGTCTAACATCTCTTTGGAGGCCTTGTTGGTGAAGGTCAGCAGCAAGATGTCCTTGGGGTTGACTCCTTGGTCCAGCAAGTAGGCCACCCGATACGTCAGGGTGCGGGTTTTTCCCGAACCCGCGCCCGCAATGACCAGAGCGGCACCAGGCGGTGAAGTGACCGCAGCATACTGCTCCTCGTTGAGAGCGGCCTGATAATCGATTCCGGAAGTCCCCTTTCGTTCCGGTTGCTTGAGTTGATAATCGCGTGCCATTTACTCCGCTTTCTCAGCTTCGTCCAAGCTCGCGCCTTCGTCCACTCGTTTGGCAAATCTTTGAAATTCGGCCAGCTCTTTCTTCACAATAGGCAGAAGGAAATAGAGGCCGATCAGGTTGGGCAGGACCATCGCGAAATACATCGCATCGGAAAGCTTGAGGACATTCTGCAACGAGGCGCCTGCCCCTAAGACAACGCAAAGACAGAACACCACTTTGTAGACCAGCACTGCGACCTTATTATTACCAGTCAAGTAGTCGATAGCTTGCTCACCGTAGTAGGACCAAGAAATCATGGTCGAGAAAGCGAACAACACAACCGCGATCGTGAGCACATATGGGAACCAAGAAATCACAGACCCAAAGGAGCGCGAGGTCAACCAGATGCCACCCGACCACCCGGTGCGGTCCACGAGGGAATCGAGCGCCATATAACCAGCCGACTCACCATCTTGGGTCTTCACTGCCACCCACTCGCCACCAGCCTCGGTGACTTCACCAATGCTACTTGCTGTCACCTTAACGAGTTCGGTCGCCGCCAACTCTTGCACGATTTCGGACTGGGCATTGGCTTCCTCGCGGATGGTCGCCTCTCCGGCAAGACTGGCATCAACCTTCCAAACGCCGGTCACTACGATCACGAGAGCGGTCATGAGACAAATGACGACAGTATCAATAAAGGGCTCCAAGAGGGCGACCACTCCTTCACTGGCAGGCTTGCGCGTTTTTACGGGAGCATGGGCGATGGCCGCCGAGCCCAAACCGGCTTCGTTAGAGAAGACTCCACGCTTAATTCCCTGAATGAGGCCTCCGATGAATCCGCCCAATCCAGCTTCCGCAGAAAAGGCCTCGCTCACGATAGTGCCCAGCGCGGCGGGGACTTCTCCTATGTATCCCACGAGAACCACGATACACGCCAAGACATAAATGATGGTCATGAAGGGCACCAAAAATGCGGTCACCCGGGCGATGGAGACGATGCCACCGAGGATGACGGCACCAACCGCCACTGCAACAATGACTCCCAGAATCCACTCTTGTCCTTGTCCGAAAATGCCGAATGTTTCCGTGACCTGCTGAGCAGATTGATTCATCTGGAACATGTTTCCAGCTCCCAGCGCGCCACCGACGCAGGCGATGGCGAAAAGAACGGCAAGAACCTTACCCAAGCCGCCCAGGCCACGTTCGCCCAGACCATCTTGGAGGTAACGCATACCGCCGCCGTGGACTTTTCCTTCCGCATCGATCTTCCGATAGCGAACACCCAAGGTGCACTCGGTGAATTTGGAACTCATGCCCAAAAAGCCCATGACCACCATCCAAAAGACCGCGCCGGGACCACCGATTCCGATGGCCACCGCTACTCCCGCAATGTTGCCCAATCCCACGGTGGCCGAAAGCGCGGTCGCCAATGCTTGGAAGTGAGTAATTTGACCGGGATCGTCCGCTTTGGAATACTTGCCTTTGACCGTCTTGACCGCCAATCCGAAGGCTCGCAGATTGATAAACTTGAAGTAAAAAGTCAGGAAAATAGCGGTGAAGGCCAAGAGAATCAAAACCAGAGGCGCGCTCTGACCACCGCCGACCGGAACGGAGAAGAAAACCACCTTGTCGGCGATGTCCGCGACCGGACCGACAATGCCGTCCATCTTTTCACTCACACTCTGCGCCGCTGCCGATGTCGCCGAAATCAACAACAGCAGCAGGCCAAGAAGATGCTTTTTGAACATGACCCAAGGCTGTCCCGCCTCTGCCGCAGCGACAAGTCGGAAAATCGGCATAGAATAGAAGAACGGCCCCCACCGCATCTGCGCGGAAAAGACTCCTTACGACCACTTCCCTGCTTTTCCTAGCTGCGCTGGGTCGCTAAGAGAGGCGTCGTGAACGTCCTCAAAACCAAATACACTCTCTGGGCTGCTGATTGGCAACGTGCAGTCGCCTTTTATCGCGACCTCTTCGGTGGCACCGTTACTATGGAGTCCGAAGTGTGGTCCGAGGTTCAGGTCGCCAATGGCATCATCGGCATCCACGGCGGCGGCGAGGGCAAACGCACCTGGACGGGGCTCTCTTTCCAAGTGGAAGACCTGCGCTCGGCCATCGAAGAGCTCAAAGCCCACGGTGGAGCCCTCACTCGAGAGCCCCACGACACGCCCGAGGACCCGCTGCATCTCGCAATGTGCATCGACCCCGATGGCAATGAGTTCATGATGACCCAGCCACGGCACTCGTAACGTTGCTTTAACTTCCCGACTGACGCTGCCAGAGGTTTCCGCTGCGAATGAATCCTTCGATTGCTCTTTCTTCGTTGCGCTGGAAGAAGAGAAGTTGGCCTGTCCAGTTACCATCAGAACGGCTACGAAAGGAATCTTCTTCCAACCGATCGAACCTTACCAACCCCTCGAAGGGATTCGAGGTTGGTAAATAGAGGACACCGAGAGCACCTGCCCAATCTAGGACCTGGATTTCTCCTCCCCGCATTTTCCGGGTGTAGGTTCCGAGATACTGCTGGCTCCCACCTGCCATTGGCTCCACCAATTTGTTCATTCGTTTTTCAGACGCAAGAGTCCCTCGTAATCCTCGCAAGACGACCAAGGCCAAATCCGAGGCGTTAGAAGCTGAGGAATTCGCCAATGCCACCACAGCCAATTCCTTTTCGGGTTGGAGCCAAAGCTGCGATTTGTGCCCGGGACAATGGCCGCCATGCCCGACAAAGACACCGTCGTCCATGCGATCAACGTAGTATCCCAAGCCTCGGGCATCTCCCCAATTGCCCTGAATCCAATGAACCCGTTGCATTTCCCGCAAAGTATTGGGAGCAAGAATGGAATCCTCTTCGTACGCGAGGGTCCGCAACTGCCAAGCTGCAAATTTGGCCAGGTCGTCACTCGTGGACCAAAAGCCAGTGGCTGGCGTGAAGGCCTTGGCGGATTGGAAATCGAGGGCAAAGCGCTCGCCGGCCCGATTTTTGCCACTGTATCCCCTGGCAATTCGCTCTGCCTCTTCTCCCTCCGGACGAGCAAGAAAAGTGCTGTCCATCCCAAGCGGGGTGAGAATGTTTTGCGAAATATAGTCCTCGTAGGACTGGCCCGAAACCTCTGCCACGACCGCTCCCGCTAGAGACAAACCGAGATTAGAATACTGAAATTTATCCTGATGACGATAGAGAGACTGCTGGGTGGGGACCATCTCCTTCAGCTGTGCCAAGTCTGGGAATTGGAAATCCGGAGTCCAATAAGGCAGTTCTCCCTCCCTAGGTAACCCCGAGGAATGGGTCAACAAAGAGCGCAGCGACACTTCGCCCCCCTTCTTGTCTTTTTGCTGAATTTGGAACCAATCGAGATGCCTCGACACCGGGTCATCGAGGCGAAGGAGCCCTTCGTCCCGCAACTGCATCAGCGCGATACTGGTGAAAAGTTTGGAAATAGAGGCGATGCAAAAGACCGAGTCCGTAGTCATCGGCTTCTGGCTTTCCAGCTCGGAAACTCCCACCGCATGGGTCCAGATCACCTTCCCCGATTTCACCACTGCAAGGCTAATTCCTGGAATCTCGTCGTAGGCACATTTGGCATCCAGCCAACGTTCAATAATCGAGAGCCGCTGTGTTAAGGCGGTCATCTTTTTAGGCTCGCTGGCCTTGGTTGAGACTTTGTCAGAAGGCGCTTGCACCTCTCCCCCGAGCAACCCTGTGCCAGCAAGAAGTAATAAGGACGATGCCAGTGGTCGAAGGTAAACTCTCATCGCTCCACCTTTCCCGAAGAAGCCGACAACTCAATAGTCCATTTCGACAAGAACGACAGCAAAGCCAACAGACTAAAGCGAACGTGCAATCGCGGCCGCCAGCTTGTCAATGAGTCGGCTCTGGGAGGCGGCCAGCTCTTCGAAGCCGTCTTGTATCAAATCATCGCTGACCGTGGTGTTCTCGTTTTTAACCAGAATACTTTCCGGAAGACGATAGGCCCGCCAGTTGGCTTCCAAGACGGTTTCGCCATCAGGCGTTCCTTGGAATCGAATGACATCGACTGTGATTTGATAGCTGAGCTCGCTTTCCCTCTGCCAAGGATAGACCTTCACGTTCCCCGTCCCGAGACGTCGGCCCAAATTGGTGGCCAATACCCTGCTGAAGTCATCCTCCAAGTCCCCGGCCCAAAGATGATTTTCCGAAAACTCAAGCCGATTGGGTGTGCTTTGGAAAAGAAGGTTGGGGCGCTCGGTCAAAAACGGGGCCAAGTCTACGGGCCCCACCCCGATGCCGATGCCACTGCGAGAAGGCGCCGAACCAGCAGCTGAAAGCACATAGTAACTTCGCCCCGGCGACTTTGAGAAAAAAGAGCACGACGAGGTCAGAACAAGGCCTAATACCAAAGCCAATCGGACGAGGTGGGAATATCGAATTGTCATCGTTGTTTCGCGCGCGGGATTTTATCAGAAGAACCCGGTTTGCCAAAAAGAAGCGAGTTTGGCTTGTCGCTGATAGTCTCGGTGAGGCGCTCAATGGAACGGGTGGCCGAACGCAGTTCATCCATCGTGCGACGCAGGTCCCCATAGACCGCACCGTCGTTGGAAAGCGGCTTTAAGGTCTGATTGATCTGAGCCAACGTGTCTCGCACATCATCAGGGATGGATTGCGTTGATTCAGCTTTCAGAATCTGGTTCAAGGAGGCCAAACTTGCTTTCATTTCAGCTAAAGTAGCCTGCGACTCGAGCAAAACCGGACCGGTGCTCTCCAGCTTCTCATTCATGATATGCAAGGTATTTTGAGCGGCTAAAGTGGTCGCTTCCAGCTGGTTGACTAGGCTCTTGATTGGAACATCGTTGATTTTTTCCACCACTTCAGTGACGCGTTCCTCCAACTGTCCAAGCCCGGTCTCCACAGTTGGCAACACAAGATAACTATCAAGAAATGCCATTGATACCATCTCCTCATCGGGATAGTAGTCCAAGTCAACGAACCGTTGCCCGGTGAGCAAGTTACTCGATTTGAGGCTCGCTCGGAGTCCCTTCTGGAGAGCTTTCTCGATACCACCTCCCCCTTCGTCTAGTAGCTCAGGAGGAAAGTGTTTCTGTAAAAGCCGTTTGTTGAGCTGGACCAAAACCGGGGTTTGCTGGTCGGAGCCATTGCTCACCAGCCCATAGGATATCTCGCTCACTCGGCCCACCTTCAGCCCGCGAAACTCTACCGAAGCACCCACCGTAAGTCCTCTAACCGATTGCTCAAAGAGGAGCAAAAACTCTCCTTCGGACTCGAAGCTGTGCGCTTCCGCATCATCGAGATTTTTAAAGAGACGGAAGACATAGCCGTCGGTAATTTCTTCGCCATCGACCTCTCCCTCCATCAATCCGAAAGCCACTTGCCCCTTCAGTAAAGAACTCAAAGAAGGCAGTTCAACATCGACTCCCTGAGCCCCCACCCGCACCTGCAGACCACTGACGCCCCAGAAGAAGGAATTGGTGTTGACGAGATTGCGGTATCTATCCTCGATAAAAATACCCAAAGTCACCTCCTCCCGACTGGGATTAAAAATTCGGCTCTCAACCTTTCCGACGAGATTATTTTTGAAATAGATTCCGCTATCCACATCCACAACCCCGGGGTCTTCGGTCACCAGCTCCAAGCGCAGGCCCGGGACTGAATTCGGAGTTGGAGGTGGATTCTCAAGACCGACAAAACTGCGTTCTCCTCGTTCTCCTACGCCAGGATCCAACTCGATATAGGCACCACTAAAGACCGTAGCCAATCCCGAGACACTTCCACCGCTGATGCGTGCTTTCACGACCCAAAACTGGGAGTCTTCCCGCAGCAGATGAAGATGCCTGGGCTTGATCCGCAGCTCCAGCTCCACCTCAAGTTCGTCGGTTAAACTGATACTTTCCAGCTCGCCGATTTTGACGGCACGGCAACGCACCTCCGTCTTTCCTACTGCAAGACCTTCGGCACTGGGGAGGCTGACTTGCACGATCTCACCGATGTCATCGAAGTGACGCTTAACCAGCCACAAACCTAAAACCGCCGCCACGAGGGGCAGGAGCCAAAACCAGCTCAGACGACGAGCCGGACGGAGCTCGGGTTCGTCGGGGTGACTGCTTGCGTCGGGTTGTTGTTTCGCTTTTGCCATCGCTTTTGCCATCGCTTGTTAATTTTGTTGTTCGGCCCGTAGTCGGTCCCAAATGAGCTTGGGTTCAAAGGCATGGGCCGCGAACATGGTCAGAATAACCATCAGTCCAAAAGCAACTGCCGCCGGTCCTGCGGCAATGCTCATCAACCCGGTAAAGTTGACTAATCCTACCAAAATTGCGACTACAAAGACATCCACCATCGACCAGCGCCCCACCAACTCTGTCAGCCAGTAGAGGCGATTGGCTCGCTGGGGTTCGATTGTGATTTTTCCAGCCGCAGCTGCACAAAGAATGCCTAAGGCCACGAGCTTCAATCCCGGAATCATCACGCTCGCTACGAATATCGTAATCGCCACCGGATAGGCCTGTATCTCCCAGAAGGTAGCAACTCCCGAAAGAATGGTCGATGATTGCTCCGCGCCCAGTTGGGTCACTACCATGATGGGCAGGAGATTGGCGGGGATGTAAGCAATGAGGGAAGCAACCAAAAAAGCCAAACAACGCTGCAGGCTGTCCGGCTTGCGGGCGTGGACTGTCGAGCCACAGCGCTCACAGTGATGCAAGTCCGCGCTCTGGACGCGGCTGCAAGTATGGCAAGCAGCGAGATTCTCGGCCAGGGCAACTTTGGCTCCCGAACCACTCACGAATACACCTCCCGTTTTCGTTCCCGGGCGGCCTCGATACGGTCCCAAAACTCCAACCGATCAATACTGCTCAGCGCCCCAGCCATCATGAAAACTAACAAAGCAAATGCCCAAAAACCTTCCCCCAAAGACACCTCTGCCAATTTAACGAGCTTGAGCAAACTCACAATCGCTCCTAAAAAGAAGACCTCTACCATCACCCAAGTCTGGAGATGACTCACCATCCGGAAGGCCAAAACTGCTCCGGGTAAACTTTTCCCGACAAGGAGAGGTAGAGTGACAAAAAGGAGGCATAGAATAAGCGTTATCGGCAGGATGACGATAAAAGCGGCGGTAGCAGCAGCGATGAGTTCATCGCCCTGCTCCCAAAGACTCGCTGCGGCCCCCCAAACCGTCATCGTGCTTTTGAGGCCATTGTTATCCATGCTCAGAAAGGGAAAAATGACGACCAAGCCCATTAGGAGCAGCGCGGCGAGCGCAAACGAGACCGTGCGCTGGAGACTTCGCGGACGATTCTCGTAGAGCTCGGCACCACAAGTTCGGCAGTGCGCCGATTGCCCTTCTTCCAGCGCGACCACTGTCTGCAAAGTATCGCAAAAGTGACAAGCGGCATACTTTGAGGCGCCTTTGGCCCGGGGCCAGCCTTTGCTCTCCGGTGACATCGAGAGAAATCTAGCGCAAACAGCCGTTCATGAAAAAGGGAATGTTTCGGCAACGGGAGCCGTTCTTCCCACGAAAAAAGCCCCGGAACTTCACTTCCGAGGCTCTCAAAAAACTGTTTTCTGCAGAAGAGACTATGGCAGAAGATTCACCGACCGCGCGCGCTTGATCTCGCGAGTGATGCGGCGATGCATTTTGGCGGAAACGCCAGTGACGCGACGGGGAAGAATCTTTCCGGTCTCGCTGGTGAACTTGGCAAGCACCTCAGGATTGAGGTAGCTCACGCTCTCAAGCGGCAAATCAATGCGCTTGCTGGTCATGCGGCGATTGGCCTTACGGAAGGCGATGCGGCGTTCGACGGTTTTCGGTTCGGACATAAAAGTAAGTTTCTATTGAGAGTTAGCGCATCTCGCGGTGCAGAGTGCGGCGGCGCAGGAAGGGATTGTACTTCACCTTCTCGAGACGACCCGGCGTGCGCAGGCTCTTCTTGTTGCGAGTGGTGTTGTAACGGGACGTCGGCTTGCCCTCGGCTTTCGCTTCGGTGCATTCAAGGATAATGATGTCGCGGGGCATGGTTCTATTTCGGAAAAGGGGCGGGAGACTAGCTCAATCGTCTGAGGCGTCAAGCGAAACCGACTTACTACTTTCGCCAAAGGCGCCAAAGCCGTAATCGCCGGGGTGAACACCCCTCGTGCGCTGCTCGGCTTCCCATCTTTCCTGATTGGCAATCGTAAGACGAGCAAAGGGCAGGACTTCCAGTCGCTCTTGGGGAATTTTCTCTCCGTTCATCTCGTCGAGCCCGTAAACTCCGGCCTCGATTCTTTCGAGAGCGGCCTCGACCTCATGGAGCGCGTCTTTCTCCTTTTCGAGCATGCTCAAGGCCAAATCACGGTCATAGGAGTCGCTGCCTGCATCACCTTGGTGCTGGCCGTTGCCTGTGTCCGCCCCTTCGGAAGCGGCTTTGATGGCCTCGCTTTGCACTCCGTGAAGGGCTTCCATCAAGTCATCACGAAGGTCGAGGAGCTTCTGTTGCTGCTTCTTGATGAAGGCAGTCATCTTGACTGGAGCCGCCTTTTTAGCCGAAACCGCTTTTTTCGCTGGTGCCGCGGAGGACTCCTTCTTGGCCGCTGTCTTCTTGGCCGCGACTTCCTTGGGCGCAGTCTTTTTGGCCGCAGTTTTCTTAACGGCGGTCTTCTTAGCGGCAGTTTTGGCAGCAGTTTTGCTTTGGGGGGCGGCTTTCTTGGCTGCTGCTTTCTTGGCGGCAACTTTCTTGGTAGTCTTCTTGGCGGGCATAATCTGTTGAAAAAATGGGGGAGCTTTGGTTCCGCTCTTTCCTCCAAAAGAAGAAAAGAGGGGGCGTGAATTAAGCGGGAGGCCGAGCCACCGCAAGCTGAAAGTTGACTTCCCTGCCCCGACGGCAGAGTGGAGGCTTGCACTTGGGGCTTTCTTTCGCCCACCCTATCGCCATCACCACCATGGAATTGACCGCTATTATCGAGGCCCTGATGGTCGCCTCGGACGACCCTTTGCCCTCGGAAGAAATTGCCCGTCTCATCCGAGCCCGGGTTGCGGAAATGGGAGATGAACTTCTCGCCCAATCGGAGGAAGACGCTCAGGATTACTCAGATGGAGAGGCTCCCACCGCCGCAGAAACAGCCTCCCTCCCCGAAGAATTTCAGAAACTGGCGGAAATCTCCGAGCAAGAGGTTGTTGCCGCACTGGTCCTGCTGAACGAAAGCTATGAAGCCACCGGACGGTCTTTTCGCGCTTTGGAACGGGCAAAAGGGTGGAAAATCTACACGTGCCCCGACTTTGGGGATTTTGTGAAACACCTGTTCCCCGGTCGCAAGCCCAAGCGCCTGTCCGGCCCAGCAATGGAAACTCTCGCAGTGGTGGCTTACCGCCAGCCGGTGACCAAATCCGCCATCGATGCCGTGCGGGGGGTTTCTTCAGACGGAATGCTGCAGAAGCTGCTCGACCTCGAACTCGTAAAAATCGCGGGCCGGGCGGAACTCCCCGGACGTCCCCTGCTCTACGAAACCACCGATTACTTCTTCGAGCACTTCGGCATCAAGTCCCCCGACGAGCTGCCCAATGCCCTTGAGCTGCGCAATATGGAGCTGCCCGAGAGCGACGAGGAAACCGCTATCGAAGAAGAATCCACCGAAAAGCAGGCGACCCTCGCGGATGTCGAACCGGAGGCCGAAAGCCCTGCCGAGGAGCCCGAGCCGGAGGTAGAGGATTTCGCACAACCGGAACAAGCCGAGATCCCCGAGGAAGAATCGGAGTCCACCCCAGCTGCCGCCGAATAGTTTTTTCAATCGACTCTCCTTTCCAAACTCAATTTCCGCTAACCTTTCTCCCAACGTGACTCTCGACGAAATCCGCGTCCAAATCGACGCCATCGATTCCCAACTTCTTGAACTGCTCTCCCAGCGTGCCGATTTGGTGCATGAGGTCGGTGTGGTCAAAAAGCGGGATGGCCTGCAAATCTACGCCCCCGAGCGTGAGCATGCCTTGCTGCAGAAGCTGGTGGCCATGAACGAAGGCCGTCTCCCCGAGCGGTCGATTCTCGCCATCTACCGCGAAATCATGTCTGCCGCCCTGGCCCTCGAGGACGACATGAAGATTGCCTATCTGGGCCCCGAAGGAACGTGGACCCACCAAGCTGCCATCAAAAAGTTCGGCCACTCAGTCGAGTATTTGCCGCAGCCCAATTTCGCAGAAGTCTTCGACCAAGTAGCGCGTCGAAAAGCCTCCTATGGGGTCGTTCCCATCGAGAACTCGACGGAAGGCGCGGTCTCGCACACCCTCGACCTTTTCGTCGATTCCCCGCTCCACATCTGCGCGCAAATTCTTCTGCGTATCGAGAACAACCTGCTCTCCTCCATCCCGCGCGAAGAAATCAAGACGCTCTACTCCCATCCACAGGTTTTCGGGCAATGCAAAAACTGGATTTTGCGTCACTTTCCCAATGCCGACCTAGTGGAAGTTTCCTCGACTACCCGAGCCGCTCAAATCGCTTCCGAGCGAGCTAGTGAGGGAGCTGCGGCCCTTGGCGGAACGTTGGCTGCCGAGCTCAATGGGCTCGAGGTCGCCGAAGCCTCCATTCAGGATCGAGCCACCAATACGACCCGCTTTTTGGTTGTTTCTGAGAAAACTTGCCCTCCTACGGGCAAAGATCGCACGTCTATTTTATTCGCCGTCCGCGACCAACCAGGTTCCTTGGTGGAGGCCCTCAAGGCTTTTAATGAGTTCGAAATCAACATGTCGAAGATTGAGTCCCGCCCCTCCAAGCAGAAGGACTGGGAGTATATCTTCTACGTGGATTTGGCCGGGCATTGCGAGGACCCCAAGCTGGCTGACGCCCTGCGAGAGCTCGAAAAGCACTGCTCGTTGGTCAAAATTCTCGGTAGTTACCCCGATACCGTGGAATAAAAATCAGCTCGAATTCTCCTAAAAAAAGAGATGAGAGCGATGCTTTTCGGGACTCTTTTCCCAAGTGAACGTCCGACACCGGATCCGACACCAGAAAAGGCCTCAGGCTCTGATATTTACAAACCGACACTTTTCAGGCATTCTAACCACTTAGCTTTCCTCCCTTTTCAAACTTCATGGCTCGCGCATCCAATCTCACAATGTGTTCCTTCTGTGGCAAAAGCCACTCGGAGGTCAAAAAACTGATCGCTGGTCCGGGCGTCTACATCTGCAACGAGTGCATTGAAGTGTGCTCGACGATTCTCGACAAGGAATTGGCCGGAGACGACCACGAATCCGTGCCTGTGCAGCACGATAAGGAGATTCCGAGCCCAAGCGAGCTCATGGCCAAGCTGGACGAATTTGTGATCGGCCAGCAACATGCCAAGAAGGTTCTCTCGGTTGCGGTGCACAATCATTACATGCGTCTCTTTAGCAACGACCATGACTTGCCTGCCGAGTTCGCTGACGTCGAAGTTGAGAAATCCAACATTCTTCTTCTGGGCCCCACTGGTTCAGGCAAAACTCTTCTCGCCCGCACCTTGGCCCGCTTGCTGGATGTTCCTTTCTGCATCGTGGATTCCACCAATCTTACCGAAGCCGGATACGTGGGCGAAGATGTCGAAAACATCATTCTCCGCCTCTTACAGTCTGCCGACTTTGATGTCGAAAAAGCTGAGCAAGGCATCATCTATATCGACGAAATCGACAAAATCGGCCGTAAGACCGAGAACGTCTCCATCACTCGCGACGTGTCTGGCGAAGGCGTGCAGCAAGCTCTCTTGAAGATTCTAGAAGGCTCTGTCTGTAATGTTCCCCCGCAGGGAGGTCGCAAGCATCCGCAACAGGAATACATCCAGGTGAATACCGAGAAAATTCTCTTCGTCGTTGGCGGAGCCTTTGTCGGGATGGAAGACATCGTCAAGCGTCGCCTCGGAAGCAACTTCCTCGGCTTTCGCCCCGACCAAGACGAGAAGAATGAAGACGTTGAACAGGCCAACATCTTGGAGAAGGTTCAACCCGAGGACCTGCTTCACTTTGGACTCATCCCCGAGTTCATCGGTCGCTTGCCTGTGCACTCGTCGCTCAACAAACTTTCTCGCGAAGACCTTGTTCGGATTCTCACCGAGCCCAAAAACGCGTTGGTGAAGCAGTATTCCAAGCAGCTCGCACTGCATGGAGTGAAGTTGAAAATCACTCCCGATGCGCTCGAAGCCTTTGCAGACGAGGCCGTTACCCGCGGAACTGGCGCACGCGCGCTTCGCAGTATCTTTGAGCGCATCATGCTCGACGTGATGTTCGAAGTCCCCTCCCGCGACGACCTCGACTCGGTGACTATCTCCAAGGAAGTGGTAGAAGGCACAAAGGAGCCTGTTCTTCGTAAAAAAAGAAGAGCAGCATAGCGCGACGCCGCTCCGCCATGGACTACATGAAATTCCTTCCTTTTGCCGCCACCCTCTTCTGGGGGCTTCTCAGCTCCTGCCAACTGAGTTCCGAAAAAGCTCAGGAAGAAGCCACGGAAAGCGGCTCCATCCCGCCTCCCAAGAGTTTTTCCGCCGATGCTGGAGACTCACTGCCTCCTCCCCGGGAAGAATTACCCGACCTCACGGTCTCCTCGGAACCGAACAAAGAGCCCCAAGAGAAGGTGGACGTGATTAAGATGGGAGACTTCGAGTTCAAAGACGTCCTCGGCACCCTGCCCACGGAGCGCGAACTGGCGGCTCCCCCGGCATTTATCCTTCCTCCTTCGAAAAAAAGCGAAGGCTCGCAACTAGCTGATGAGGTGACGCAACCTCTCGTCACTAATCCCTGATTTTTCACTTTCGGTTCCATCCATCGTGCGCCCTCCGAAAAAGTTCAAGGACACCCCCTTTCCCTACCATCACGAGCTCATTCTTGAGGTGGACTCGCTGAGTAATCTGGGCATCGGAGTCGCCCGCGTCAAACTGCCCGACGCTCCTTCCGAACAAGGGCCGTGGGTGGTCTTCATTCCCTTTTGCCTTCCCGGCGAAACGGTGAAGGCACGTATCTATCGCAACGACACCAATTGCTCTCATGCGGATTTGTTAGAAGTTGTCGAGCCCTCACCCGACCGGGTCGAGCCCAAGTGCTCCCTCTTCGGCATTTGCGGGGGGTGTCAATATCAACACCTCTCCTACTCGAAGCAACTGCAGTGGAAACGCCAGCAAGTAGCCGAGCTCACCGAACGCCTCGCCGGACTGACCATCCCTGTCCTCGAACCGGTTCCTTCCCCGAAAGAATGGAATTACCGCTCCAAGCTCACGCCCCACTTTAATAAGCCCAAAAACGGAGAGACCGGGCCCATCGGTTTTCTGATGCAAGGTAATCGCAGTCGTCTCGTCGATGTGCCCCACTGTCCCATCGCGATGGAAGCTATCAACGAGGCCTTCCCCGCTATCCGCAAAGATGCCAAAGACCGCGCTTCTACCTATAAAAAAGGAGTCACCTTGCTTCTGAGGGCCCATGCGGGAGGAGTGGAGACCAATCACCGCGCTGTCATCAGCGAACAAGTTAATGGACTTAACTTTCACTTTCTGGCTGGCGACTTTTTCCAAAATAACCCCTTCATTCTCGCCGAGTTCGTGGACTACGTCGCGGGAGAAGCGGCACAGGACGGCTGCACCCATCTCGTAGATGCGTATTGTGGCTCGGGATTGTTTGGGCTCTCGCTTGCTAGTAAGTTTGAGAAAGTAGCCGGGGTGGAAGTCTCCGAAACTTCTGCAGACTTCGCCCGCCGCAATGCCGAACTGAACAAGCTCACTAACGTCGAAATCCTGGCCTCCTCAGCGGAAGGCATCTTCGACGACCTCGCCTTCGATGGCAAAGACACCGCCCTCGTCATCGACCCTCCGCGCAAAGGTTGCACCCCGGGTTTCCTCGAACAATTGGCCAAGTTCGGTCCGCGACGAGTGGTCTACGTTTCTTGTAACCCGGCCACCCAGATGCGCGACTTTGTTCAGCTCGACGAGGCCGGTTATACCGTGGAAAAAATCCAGCCTTTCGACCTCTTTCCTCACACCCGCCACCTCGAGTGTGTGGCGACTTTGACCCGCAAGTAGTCGCAAAGAATCGGCCTCCCGGCATCCAAGGCAAGCCACTAACGGCAACCCAAGCCTTGGTCCATACCAATGGCAGGACTCTCCCCGACCATCCTACCAACCACTTCAGCGGGCACCCCGGCCACCGTGGTGTGAGCCTCGACATCGCTGAGAACGACACTCCCAGCCCCGACCTTGGCACCTTCACCAATCTCAACCCGGCCTAAAATTTTGGCACCAGCACCAATCAAAACCCCAGAGCGAACAATGGGATGGCGCGCTCCCGTGGCCTTCCCGGTTCCACCCAAGGTGACCTCGTGCAGAATGGAGACATTGTCTTCGATGATCGCAGTCTCCCCGACCACAAAGCTTGTGGCATGGTCCAGCATGATGCCGCAGCCAATGCGCGCCGCCGGGTGTATATCGACCCCAAAGACTTCGCTGGCGAGACTTTGGAAATAGTAGGCAAGCGAACGCCGCCCATTCTTCCAAAGTTGATGAGAAACACGGTAGGTGGAAATGGCGGCAAAACCCTTCGAGTAAAGCAAAGGCTCAATGGGACTATCGCAAGCTGGGTCACGAGAATGAACGGCCTCAATGTCTTCGGCAGCACTTCGCACGAGACTGGGATGCTCCCGAAAGACCTCCCGCAGAAGCGATTGCACATCTTCTCGTCCCATATCTTCGCGCGCCAGCTTACGCGCCAAACGAGCTGAAAGAGCCTGCCCCAAGCAATCTGATTCCAAAATCACTCCCTTGACCAAAGGCATGAGACGCGATTCGTCCTCATGCATCCTTTCCGCTTCTTGGCGGATGACTTCCCAGAGCTCCTCGAGCTCTATCGTGTGATTCTCGCACAACCGGAGTTCCTTCCCGCTGGCCTCCGCCGCCTCTTCATGCTCTTCTTTCATCAGTGAGGGTTTCCCAAAAACTTGAATATGCTTGCCGCGCCGCCATCCAACTGGCCAAACATCATGATGGAGCATCTCCTCTCCGCCTTGATGACCTCGCGTCGCGAGAGCATGTGCCAGCAACCTTCCTAGTGCAAATCCTCTCTGACCTCAAACAGGCCAATCTCGTCATTTCCAAACGCGGAAAAAGCGGCGGCTATCTCCTCGGAGCGGATCCATCCCAAATCACGCTCGCAAAGATTATCGAAGCGGTAGACCCTCAGCTCCTCGAAGAACCAGAAAAAGCCGAAGGCGAATCCGCGCCCGTCCTGCATCAGATTTGGCAAAGTCTAACCGTCACTCTCTCGGAGACCCTCACCACCACGACCCTCGAGCAACTGGCCAAACCTGACCAGGAACCGATGTGGTTCATTTGAGAAAACCTCTCTCCGGCGCCCGCGCTGAATCATGCTCTATTCGCTCACGAGCTGGAGCTCTCTCGCAATTTTTTCCGCAGCAGCAGTATCGGGCACCAGATGAAAGGCC
>CAZGXV010000007.1:12702-62384 GCA_964529725.1 uncultured Roseibacillus sp. | reverse complement strand
CCAATCTATCCTATCCATCTTGGTCCAAGAATTGGCTAAAGAGAGAAACTTGGTCCCTCGCTTGGGCGCCCTGGTGCGAGAACGCGAGAATTGCGGCGCATTCTTGGACAGCAAAAGCGGAGAAAACGCCGGGCGGAGACTTTCAACAGGATTCTCGCGCCGTATTTGGGTTTTTTAAAACGAGAACAAGTCTGCCTGTTAGAAAAAATCTAAGCAATCGATTCGCGCAGCGACTTTTCTGCCAAGTCCTCGACGTGAGCAACTGACTCCACCTGCGACAGCTCGCGCCGCAGGGCTTTCGAACCTTTAAAGCCCTTTGAATAGGCCATTAAGCGTGACCGCATCGCCATGATGGTGTGCCGCTCATCTCCGTAGCGGTCCGACTCCACCGCCAATCGGCAGTGCCTAAGAATCAGGGGCCAGCGCTCTTCGACAGTGAGCGCGGGCAAGGTCTCACCGGTGGTCAGGTAATGCTTGGCCTCGCGGAAAATCCACGGATTTTGCATCGCCGCCCGCCCAATCATCACTCCTGAAACCGCGGTCTCTTTTTTGCGCTTCGCTAAAATTTCGCCGCTCGTGATATCGCCATTGCCCACTACCGGAATACCTACTGATCGCGCCGCCCGATCAATGATCTCCCAGTTTGCCTCCCCCGAATAGCCCTGTGAGCGGGTTCGTCCGTGAACTGCGATGCTGGCGATTCCTTCCGATTCCAAAATTCCGCACACTTCTTCAGCGTTGATGGAATCGAAATCCCACCCTACTCGAATCTTTGCCGTCACGGGCACCTCGCCCTTGACCGCCTTGACGATGCCGCGCGCGGTTGCCGCCAGGAGAGGACAATCTTTCAACAAGGAAGAGCCGCCGTTTTTAGAAACCACCTTGCTCACCGGACAACCAAAGTTGATGTCGATAAAGTCCGGGCGCTTCCAATCGATGATCTTATTTGCGGCCTCTCCCATGCGCGCGCCATCCGCGCCAAAGAGTTGCACCCCCACCGGACGCTGTTCTTCCCGGAACTCAGTATACTTCCGAGTGCGGTGATCGGCCTGCATGATTCCCTCCGCCGAGACGAACTCGGTCACCATGACATCAGCACCTAACTCTTTGCAAATGGTACGAAAGGTAACATCGGTGACGCCCGCCATCGGTGCGAGAAACAAGGGGAACTGATCATCTGCAAACCACGGGAGCATCGCGTCCGAGCCAATCGCAAAACAGGGGCTGACAAAAACTCAAAAACAAAAATTTTGCGATGATGGCTCATTGCCGACGATTCCGTCGCTAAGCCGACAACCGAAAACACGCTCCTCTTTGCTTTTAAAGACTCTTGAGCCAGCGGTCGATTTCGGACCTCACATTATCGGGGCTGGGAGCGCCCGGGTTGGTGCGGGCTTTCAGAGCCGTCGCCAGGTCGAAGACTTGATTGGCTTCGGGCTTGAAGGCGGCATCGACTGCGGGCAGGTCGAGCTGATCGAGAGGAGTTGCGGTGGCAATAGACTCGGCGACTGCCTTGCCGACGAGTTCGTGCGCTTGCCGGAAGGGCACCCCTTCGCGCACCAACCAGTCGGCCAAGTCGGTAGCGAGAAGCATGGGGTCCGCTGCTGCGGTGGCGCAGTTGCCGGTGTGAATGGACATCTCAGTAATCATCTCGGTATTGACCCTGAGAGTGAGTAGGATGGTATCAATACTATCAAACAAGGGCTCCTTATCCTCCTGCAAGTCGCGATTGTAGGTGAGCGGGAGCCCCTTGATTGCGGTGAGAATGGCAACGAGATTTCCGAAAAGGCGGCCTGTCTTGCCACGGGTGATTTCGGAGACGTCAGGATTCTTCTTCTGTGGCATCAGCGACGACCCAGTGGTGTGCGCGTCTGAGAGAGTGACGAAGTGAAATTCGGCGGATGACCAGAGAATCAAATCTTCAGACAGCCGGGAGAGGTGGGCTCCGACCAGAGAGAGATTAAAGAGGATTTCAGCGAGATAGTCCCGGTCGGAAATCGCGTCCATGGAATTCGTCGTGATGCTGTCGAAGCCGAGTTCCGCTGCGATGGCCTCACGATCCAGATTAATGGTGGAGCCAGCCAAGGCACCCGAACCAAGTGGACAAACGTTCAACCGTTGGCGGGTATCCTTCAGGCGGCTGACGTCGCGGGCAAACATTTCCACATAGGCGAGGAGGTGATGACCGACGGTCACCGGTTGGCCGCGCTGAAGATGGGTATACCCGGGGATGGGATCAGTCGCGTGCTTGTCCGCTTGACCGAGCAGAGCTCGCTGAAGGGCTACGAGGTTCTCAGTAATGAGGTCGATTTGTTCGCGGCAATAGAGGCGGGTATCAGTGGCGACTTGGTCGTTACGGGAGCGAGCGGTGTGCAACTTTGCTCCTGTAGGTCCGATGGCCTCGGTGAGGGCGGACTCGATATTGAGGTGAACGTCTTCAAGTTCGGTGGCGAACTCGAATTCACCCTTTTGGATCCGTCCTTCAATCGCACGTAGGCCGGATTCAATGGCAGAGAACTCGTCCTCGCTCAAGATGCCAGCGGCGACTTGGGCCCGAGCATGGGCAATGGACCCACGGATATCGTGTTGATAAAGACGCCAGTCAAAGGAGATGGACTCTCCAAATTGCTGGACGAGGTCGGCGGTTTGTTGGGCGAAGCGGCCTTTCCACATAGGCGGGCAGAGTGAACGCCAAACGTCCAACTTCCAATCTTGTTCCGAGAAATTTTGGTGCGATTTACCCGAATGAGTAAGCCGGGTCCATGCAGCGGGCCTGCTCGCTCTTCGTCCAAGCGGTGATCGTCATTCCGTAGAAGAGTTTCACCTCGCGGGCGAGATGAGTGTAGTGGGAAAAACCGAGGAGCGAGACGATTTGGTCAGCTCCGTAGCCCATCCTTAGATAGCGTTGAGCGAGAATAATTCGATGTCTACGGAAGTATTCTTTTGGACCAGAACCAGTAGCTTTTTTAATCGCGTTCTCCAATTCTTGCACTTGAGCATCCACCGCGGTGGCAACCGCAGCGACCTTAAATTGATTTTGTTCGGCCAAAGTCATGATGTCCTGACCATCCTCAGTTAGCAGTCGATGACCTTCCCGAACCAATTTGAGAGAAGATTTACGTTGTGATTTTTCAGCCATTCTTCCCAAAGATGCCTGAAACTACGGGCTTTGTCCACCAAATAGTCAGGAATTTTAAACTATCTAAGTTACTGAAAACCAACAATAAATTTAAAAATATTTAAGTCAAAACGTCCCAAAATCCGAAATATTTTGAACTTTTCATGCCTTGAGGTTTCGAATCAAAGATAGGTGAGCATTTCAAAAAGCCAGAGAATCCGGTCTGAAATATAATTTGGATTCGGCTTTTTTCAAAATGTGAGCTGCTTCCCCCGAAGTCGGCTAATTCACCAAAAAAGGAGATATACCCCATGTCAATTGAACACACAAAAATAAAGTTATCCCAAAGCCTAGTCAGTTTCGTCACCAGTCGAGGCCAGAGGATCAAAGCCCGCGTGAAAGAACTGCGGGTTGATTCCTTGGCTTTCGAGATATTGAGTTCGGAAAATATTTTACAACTTTCCGAGGTCTTGCACGAGGTGGAGGTGACGGTAGGCGGTAAGCTTGCTTTCCGCGGTGAACTCTCGGTCGTTGGCTTGGTCCCATTAGGGGTGATGGTGGTCTGTGAGGCGCGAATTTCAGGCAAATGGCTTCTGGAGTCGTTTAGCACCGATGACTTTCTTGCGAACATTGACGAGCATCTGGAAGCCCACACTACCCAGTGGGCCAAAGACCATGAGATCCGGCCCGTCTTTCGCGCCGTGGTGGCCGACTTGGAGATTTACTTGTCCGGCTTGGAGACCTGGTGTGAGCAAGTGGAGTGTGGTGCCTTGTCTGCCTACCACGACTCGGGCAAGCGGGAGGAAGAAATTCTCGCGAAGCTCGGACCTATCGTCGGGAAGGAGATTGAATCTCATTTCGCCGACTATGAACGGGTGGTGGCGATGTTGGACGAAGAGTCCCGCCACGCCCATCGCGAGCATCTCAAAAAGACGGTTCATCGCTTCATCCTGCAATCGCCCTTTAGCTATCGTTGCTTCACCAAGCCTCTGGGCTATGCCGGGGACTACGGGATGGTGCAATTGATGTTGGGTAACCCCTACCAAGGCGCGACCTTGTTCGCGAAGTTGCTCAATTCCGCTTTTTTAAAAACTGGCCCCGTGGTGGCTCATCAGAACCGCATCGATTATCTGGTAGAGACCTTGAAAACGGTGGCCAAGGAGCGAGCCGACCAAGGATTGCGCACCCGAATTCTCAATTTGGGATGTGGACCCGCGGAAGAGATTCAACGTTTTGTCGAGTCGGACCCCGTGGCCGAGCATTGCGACTTCGAGCTTCTCGATTTTAATCCTGAAACACTTCGTTACACCGAGAAGCAACTTGAGAAAGCGCAGGAGAAGGGCGGTCGCCAAGTGAACATCCAGTTTGTCGAAGAATCGATTCAAGGATTTCTCCGTCAGGCCACCCGTGGCGAGGGCTATCCGAAGGAGAGCTACGACCTCGTCTACTGCGCGGGTCTCTTTGATTACTTGCAGCAGCGGTTTTGTGCAAAACTGACAAAAGTGATGACTGGTCTCTTACGCGAGGGCGGATTGGTCGCGGTAACTAACGTCTCCCGTGATAACTCCATTCCTGCAGTGATGGCGGATTTCTTGGAGTGGACTCTTGAAGAGCGCTCCACGGAGGAAATGTTGGACCTCGTCCCTACAGACAACTTAAGCTTACTTAAAGAATTGAAATCCGATTCCACTCGTATTAATCTCTTCCTTGAGCTTCGGAATCCGGCAGCTCTACGACGTGATGTGGGAGCGCTTGAAGAAAATGATGCAGCCAAAGTCGGTCGACCCGGCTTTTCTGGAACGGTTCGAAACGGAAGAAGCCATCTCGAGAGTTCCGAATTATAGAATCGCTAGTGGCCTAGGTGCCATCTTCATCGCCGCCGGTTCTGTGATGGACCGGCTGGCGTTTCCCGAACAATGGAAGGTCCTAGTCCTTCTTCGAGCAGAGTGCGCCTTCACTCTGCTCCTTCTTTATGCCCTGCTAGGGACCAAGTGGGGTGAGAAACGCCACTTGCTCATCGGCCACTTTATCGAAGGCTCACTCATTCTCAGTATCCTCGCCATGATCGGTCACACTGGTGGCGCGGGTTCGCCTTACTATGCGGGCCTCAGCTTGGTCATGGTGGGAGCGAGTCTCCTGCTGAGATGGTCGCTTTGGCATGGCATCGTCAACGTTCTGTTTTGTTGCGGGTGTTATAGTCTCCTCATTTTCTTCATTCCGCATGGAGGGGCAGAGGAAGCGGCCTCCAACCGAATTGCCGTTTCGACCTTCTTTCTCTACGTGACGGGCTTCTTCACCGCAGCGGGAACTTACTTTCTCTATGAGCTGCGGTTGAACGAATTCCGGCTGCGAGAGGAACTGATGTCGGAGCGGAAGCGTTTGGAGAGAAGCCATCGCAAACTCCAAGAGCTTGACGAGGCCAAGACCAACTTTTTCGCCAATGTCAGCCACGAGTTACGGACGCCGCTGACTTTGATCCTCGGTCCCATTGAGCAACTGGCCTCCTACGGTCCTGTTCAGGAAAATGGGAAACTCCGGAATCTGGTGCACTCGATGGAGGAAAACGGCTTGCGACTCTTGCGACTCATTAATGAGTTGTTAGACCTCATTCGATTGGATGGAGATCAGCAAGTGATGAAGACGGAGTTGTGTCAGATTGATGATATCGTGACCTCCATCCATCGCTCGCTACTTCCCACAGCCGAGCAAAAGGGCTTGACGCTCGAGCTTGATTTGGAGGCCTCGCCACAAGGCACCTTCAAAATTGACCGCATGAAGTTTGAGAAGGTGATGGTGAACCTCGCGACCAATGCTCTCAAGTTTACCGACAAAGGAGGATTGGTGAGGATGGTAGCTCGTGAAGCTGGGGACCAACGCGTTGAGTTCATCATTTCGGATACCGGCTCGGGTATGTCGGAAGAGGAAAAGGAGAATGTCTTCCGTAGATTCTGGCAGGCCGACACCAGCACTAAGCGCAAGCACCGGGGGGCAGGAATCGGCCTCTCTTTGGTAAAGGGAATTGTCGATTTGCTTGAGGGCACAATCAAAGTAGACAGCAAGCTCGGACAGGGCACCACGTTTTCAGTTGAGCTGCCCATCGGTTCGCCCGCGCTCGACGGCACCGTCAAAGTGGAAGTCACGGAATTGGATCCGATCGAGAAACTCAATCGGCGGGCCCAATTTGGTGGCAATGCCATCATCACCAATACTTCCGTTCCCAAAGTCGATGTCGAAAGTCTGGCTTCGCCCAATATACTTAAACCCGTGGTGCTCATTGCGGAAGATGAGCCCGACATTCGCGAGCTTCTCATTTCTCAGCTTGATTCTTATCAACTCCTAGTCGCCAAGGATGGCGAGACCGCGCTGCAACTAGCGAACCAGTATTTACCGGACCTGATTCTCCTCGATTGGATGATGCCAGGACGGGATGGCTTGGAGGTCTGCCGATTGATTCGGGAGACGCCCGCTCTCGAGCGAGTGCCCATCATCATGCTCACCGCCCGCATCGATGAGCGTTCCAAAATCGAAGCTCTCGAGGCTGGGGCAAATGACTTTCTCACTAAGCCCTTCGCACCCACAGAGCTGAAGCTGCGCATCAATCATCTCTTGAATACTGGCCGCTTTGAGAAAGAAGTGGTGCAGAAATCGCAAGAGTTGGGAGCAGCACTCGCCGAGCTCAAAGAATCCGAGTCTATGTTGGTGCAGGCAGAGAAGCTTTCTTCCTTGGGACAAATGAGTGCAGGCATTATTCACGAGATTAATAATCCGCTGAATTACGCGAAGACCAATCTGTATTCGCTTCGCACCTTTTCCAAGTTGTTGCCTCCGGAGGAAAAGGATGACTTCGTCGAAATCACCTCCGATGTGGAGGAAGGCCTCGAGCGGGTAGTGCAAATCGTCAAGGACCTGCGCAGCTTCGCAGTCAAGGACAAGACCCAGTTCAGCGACGTCAATCTAGCTGAGGTGGTGGCCGCTAGCTCGCGACTGTTGGGTAACCGTTTGACGCTCGTCGAGTTTAGCGCGGAAGTGCCCGACCACGTTCACGTCAATGGCAACTCCAATCAGCTCTGCCAAGTGTTCGTCAACTTTATCCAAAATTCACTCGACGCTCTCAAGGATGCGGGACGGGAAAATGAGGAAGGCAAGATTCGGGTGGAGCTGAGCCAAGATTCCGATTGGACCTCACTTCACTTCCACGACAACGGGTGTGGAATCTCAAAAGAGAACCAGCAACAGATTTTCGACCCATTTTATAGTAGCAAAGATATTGGCCAAGGGATGGGACTTGGGTTAAGCATTTGTTATCGAATACTCGACCAGCATGGTGTGAAGATCGAAATTGAGAGTGAAGTTGGAAAAGGAACACACTTTGCTCTTAATTTTCCGGTCATTCTCGACGATAGCGAGTTCGATGAATCGCTACAATCGACCTTCCATGAAGTACCCGATACCCAATTAACATGAGTGACAACAACAAACCCTCCTCCGCAGGGAACTACTACGTCCTCTTCGTTGACGACGAAGAAAAAACCCGGAAAGCCTTCACCCGACTTTTCCAAGATGAATTCAAAATTTTACTCGCTGGCGATGGCGCGGAGGGTTTTGAGATTTTCCAAGAACGAAAAGATGAAATCGGGGTCATTGTCACCGATCAGAAAATGCCGCGCGAGACAGGCGTTCAGTTTTTAGCCAAAGTGGCAGAGATTGACGACGACGTGGTGCGCATTCTTTCGACAGCCTACGCCGAGCTGGATGCAGCGGTGGCTGGGGTCAACGAGGGTGGCATCTACCGTTACGTGACGAAACCCTGGGATGTGCCCGAACTGGAAATCACCCTTCGGCGGGCGATGGAGTTGTTCGGTTTGCGCAAGCAACAGGCTACCCAGGATAGTTCGGGAAGTCTTGACGTGGACCAATTGCTCTTGAATCAAAGGGTGACAGGTCTGGCCTTCTCACAAGCGGCTGCCACAGATGGTCGTCCAGTCTATATCTGCGCGGGCAGCCTCTTTCTTGGGATGCTGGGTTGGCAAGGTTTGGGCGATGGTCAAAAGGTCGATTGGTCGACTCGCTTCCAAGTGCAAAGCGATTTTTTCAAAGAGGTCTTTCGTGACTCAGCGGAAACGCTTTCCGCTCTCAGCGCTCTCGACTGGTCGCGCTCCGCTCCTCCCTCGGCAGCTATCCAAGCCGCCGCCATCGGGTGTGCGGGAATCAACCTTCAACCCGGTGACAGCGACTCGAGCATCTGGCCCGGACCAGCGCCTGCGCTTTCCGAGATCCTGCGACCACTTCTTGTCGCTTTCTCCCAAATGGTGGGGCAGCTGCCCGGAGGCAGTTGTGAGGTGAAGAGCAATTTTAATACCGTCGATTTTCACTTTTCGGGTTATCCACTCAAGAATGGTCAACTGCAACTGGCTACCGACCCGAGCGGGAATCCGCTTCTGGCAGAACTTCTCCGAGCCTGCGTTTTGGTGGAAGCCAGCGGGGGCAAACTAAATATCTTATCTGGTGGCGAGGGTTTGAGCCTGCGCTTGGGATTTGAGAAAGATGGTGGCACCGACGATGCGGGCTTGAGCGCCGTGCAGCAATTGACTGGTGCCAGCAGCTAACACAACCTCGACCATGATTAAATTCGTCTATTGCGTCCGAAAGAAAAAGGGAACGAGCGACGAAGACTTTTATCGGTATTGGAAAGAGAACCATGGACCATTGGTGAAGAGTTTCGCCGATACCATGGGCTCTTTAAAGTATGTCCAAAGCCATACCATTGACACCGTTCTCAACGAAGTGGGGCGTGAGGTGCGAGGGATGAGGCAGGCCTATGACGGTATCACCGAGGTTTGGTTCGAGTCCGCCGACGCTCTGAACGCCATGCTGCAAACTGACGAAGGCAAAGCTGCTAACAAAGCCCTGATCGAAGACGAAGCGCGCTTTTGTGAGCTGGCCGAGTGCTCGGTTTTTCTCACCGAAGAGCACGTCATTTTTGACCGCATGGGCCAATAAGGTGGGACGTGTTTTTTTGAACAATTGGGAGTTGCCAGCGGGCGCTTCCTTCCTTCTCATATTGATGTGATTGAGAAAGCACGCGACGTTTTGCGCGAGGTCTTCGGCTTCGAGGAGTTCCTCAGTGGCCAGCAGGAGATCGTGGATCACATTCTAGCTGGTCGCGATGGTTTAGCGGTGATGCCCACAGGTGGCGGAAAGAGTCTCTGCTATCAGCTTCCCGGATTGGTCAAAGAAGGGGTCACCCTCGTGGTGAGCCCACTCATTGCTCTGATGAAGGACCAAGTCGATGCGCTGCAAGAAAAAGGAGTGAAGGCCGCCGTCATCAATTCCACTCAGACTTGGGACGAGCAGAAAGAAATCTTGGATCAAGTGCGTGCCGGAGAAATCAAGTTGCTTTATGTGGCGCCGGAGCGTTTCCGGGCTGGAAGCTTCACCTCGGCGATGGCTAGGGTAGAGATTGCGATGCTGGCAATTGATGAAGCTCATTGCTTGAGCCAGTGGGGCCACGATTTTCGGCCTGATTATCTGCGTTTAGGTCGTGCCCGGCAGGAATTGGGGAACCCGCAATGCGTCGCCTTCACTGCTACTGCTACGCCAGTGGTTCGAAAGGATATTCTGCAGGTTCTTTCGCTGACCGAACCCTTTGAGACCATCACCGGATTCGCGCGCCCAAACTTGAGTTTCAACATCACCGCAGTGGCGAAGAAGGCGGAGAAGTTCAAACGTCTGCGCGAGATTATCTCGGAGTATAAAACGGGTATCATCTACTGTGCCACCCGTAAGAAAGTCGATGAAGTGAGCGAGACTTTAGCAAGCTGGGGGCTCAAGGTCGCGGCCTACCACGGAGGCATGACTGATCAGGAGCGGGACCGGGTGCAGGACTCCTTCATCTCCCGCAAGAAGGATGTCGCGGTGGCGACCAATGCCTTCGGGATGGGTATCGACCGCAGTGACGTTCGCTTTGTGGCGCACTTCGAGGTTCCGGGCAGCGTGGAAGCTTTCTATCAGGAAGCCGGACGTGCGGGCCGGGACGGGGAAGCGGCCTGGTGCGAGCTCCTTTGGAACTTTGCCGACACGCGGACGCAGGAATTTTTTCTGGAGGGGGTCAATCCGGGTCCCGGGGTGGTCCGTGATTTGTATCACTGGCTCCAGGCCTCAGCGGATGAGAAGAGTGAGGTTTTTCGAAGCCTAGATGAGATGCGTGATGAGTTGGGCGTCTCCAATGGGATGGCAGTGGGTAACGCCCTCTCGCTACTCGCCCGCACCGGTTATGTGCAACGATTTGATGTGCCTGGTCAGCGCATGAGAGGCACCCGGCTCCTGCAGCAAGGGCAGACATTGCAGCTGGACGAAGCGGCCATGGAAGAGAAGGAGCGGCGGGACCGGCAAAAGCTGGACGCGATGATTTCGCTTTGCGAATCTGGAGGGTGCCGCCAAGAGTGGATTCTAGATTACTTTGGAGAAGAGGGTGCAGAGTGTGGCACTTGTGATGTCTGCCGGAGCGGTCAAAGCGGGGAGCGGCGTGACCTGACGGAAGTCGAACAAGTTGTTGTGCGTAAGACTTTGAGCGGGGTAGCACGCATGAGTGAGCGCCTGGGCCGTGCTTGGCAGCCTCGTTTCGGGCGTGGGAAAATCATCTTGATGCTGACGGGGAGCCAAAGCCAAGAAGTGATGAATGCTGGCTTGAATCGGCTTTCGACCTATGGACTTCTCAAGGAAGAAGGGGCTGCATTTTTGAATGAACTCTTTCCGGCGCTGGCCGATGCAGGTTTGCTGCAGACCATTCGCAAGGGAGACTATCCTCTCATTACTTTGACCGAGCGCGGGCATCAGGTGATGATGGGCAAGCGGGCCATCCGTATGGTGTGGCCCAGTCGCAAGGCGGCGAGCGCGGCCGATGAGGGCCCTTTTGACTCCCGCGTCTATTCGCGACTGGCCGACCTCAGGACGCGGCTCTGCAAAGAAGAAGGCTGTGCACCTTATATGATTTTAAGCAACCGGGCCTTAGAAGGCTTAGCCCGCCAAATGCCAAAGACTATCGCCGAGGCCTTGGAGGTTCCCGGCATTGGTCACGCAAAGGCCAACCAGTTCGGTGAAAAGTTCTTGGCGGTCATCCGCGAGATGTCCTAGCTCGATTCCGCAACTCGCCGTTCCAGCGCAAGGCGCAGGCCCTTGGCTTTATCGAGCGTTTCCTGATATTCGGCGGCAGGAGTGGAGTCCGCCACGACACCAGAGCCGACGTGATAGTGAGCGGTCTTACTAGATTTATCGTGTACTAGAGTCCGAATCAAAATGTTAAACTGGGATTCGCCATTGAGTCCAAAGTAACCCAGAGAACCCGTGTAGAGGCCCCGAGGAGTGGGTTCGAGCTCAGCAATGATTTCGCGAGCGCGCTTCTTGGGTGCTCCCGTGATAGAACCGCCGGGAGAGCAGCTGGCAACGGCGTCGAGATGGTTGAGCCCTTGCCGGAGGGTTCCGGAGACGGTGGAAACGAGGTGGTGGACTTGCGCTAGAGATTCGAGTTGGGCCAGAGCATCGACGCGGACGCTTCCGAACTCGCAAAGACGCCCGAGGTCATTGCGAAGGAGATCGGTAATCATGAGTAACTCGGCCATCTCTTTCTCAGAGGTTTTGAGCTCATGGGATGAGCGAAGGTCGGCGGCGGCATCGTGGTAGCGGGGCCGCGTGCCCTTGATGGGCCTTGTTTCGATGCGACTGCCGGAGAGGCGAAGAAATAGTTCTGGGGAAGAAGAGAGAATCTCCTGTTCGCCGTTATCGAGAAAGGCCGACATGGGTGCAGGGGAAGCAGTGCGCAGGTGCTCGTAGTAGGGAAGGAGGGAGTCGCCCTCGACCTTTGCTTGAAACCGTTGTGCGAGATTGACCTGATAGATATCACCTGCGCTGATGTACTCTTGCGCTTGGGTAACGATTTTTTCGAAATCAAAGCGCGAAAAATTCGATGACCAAGGACCGAAACTCGGAAGAGCTGGGAGTTGGGATTTTCTCCGACGATCCGAGAGCAAGCCCGGGCCCACCTCATGCCATTCGTCGTTGTGATGGGAGTAGAGGAGAAGGTTGCGATAGAGCCCGAACCAAAACTTTCCCTCATAGTCGATGGTGCCAATCCAAGCGCCGAGAGGCAGCCCAGAGTCGGGACCAGTGGCCAGAGTGTCGCGGTAGCGTTGGGTCAGAGTGGCGAAGTCCTTTTGGTCGTTGAGGTTACCGACAAGAATTTCCTCGGGCTCGGCGCCGATGAGGGAATGAGGCGCATAAGCATCTTGAGGCAGGTTGCCGGAGGTATCGAGAAAGACGGGGTGGGGGAGATGGCTCAACTGGTGGAACACATCCATAGGAGAGGCGTTCCAGGGCAAGGGGCGGAGGATGAGCGGTTCTGTTTTCAGCGTGGGAAAGTGTAACGCACCAGCGGCTCGGGGCAACTGTCGGTTCTGGATCTGGTTTTTGCCGACTGTGCTGTCAGACTTCTGTGAATGAAAAAGTCTCTTCTCCTGGCACTTGTGTTCGTGGTGGCCGCTTGCTCTCCCCAAGGCCAGCTGGCAGTTCCTGCGCAGAATGTTGCGGAACGATTCGAGGTCTCTGGGGGCATGCGCCCGAGTTATCAATGGACGGTCCCAGGCGCCCCGGCAGTGCTATCTCTGGGAGCCGAGGGGCCGCATGAGATGCTTTGGACAGTCAGTGAAAAATCGATGAGTCGGGTGCGGCGTTCTCGTTTGCAATCCTTGCAGACAGTCCCCCGATTTTTCGCCCAAGGTCCGGCAGGAGTGCAGGAGGTGAGGTTTAGCCCTTCTGGAAAAACAATTCTCGCCCACGAGGTTTCGGGAGATGGAGGACGATTCCAAACCGTGCTCTTTCGGCAGGATGTCTCCACTGGAGCTTGGCGCTCAAGGATTCTCAACTTGGGCAAACCCGCCGAAACCAAAGCACGCAAACTCGATGATGGTTCGCGTGTCCCGGGATTAGTGACTGCGGCAGTGGCACCGAAGATTCTCCGATTGGACGAGAACTTGGTGATTTACGAAGTCGCCGACGAGACCCAGTCTTTCAAATGGTAACAGGCTGTTAGACCACTAGCGTGTGGTTACCAAGCACCGCTGCGGTCGAACTTGACGATGCCTTCGACCACGCCCCGTGCGAGCTGGTCCCGGTAGGCACCCTTCATGCACTTGGTGCACTCGCCTCTGTGACTGAGGAAGCCTCCTTCAACCAAAATGGCAGGATGCTTAGAGTGACGCAGAACATAATAACGGGCATACTTGACCCCGCGATCAGCGGCGCTAACCTTGCGGTGCATTCCGTAGTGGCACGCCTCGGCAAGGGCCTTGCTCTGCGGGGAGTGATAAAATGTCTCGATGCCTTCCACGTGCTTCTTCCACGTCGAGTTGTAATGAACGCTGATGAAGATTGCCTTCGGGTAGCGGTTGGCGATGCGGGCCCGCTGAGAGAGAGAGACGAAGGTGTCATTCCTGCGAATCATCACCGTGCGGTAGCCTTTGCGCTTGAGGTAGTATTCGATGCGCATCGCGGTATCGAGCGCGAGGTGCTTTTCGTAGACCTTGCCACGATGACCGCCAATGTCCCGACCTCCATGACCCGCGTCGATGATGACGGTTTTGGCCGCAGCCACACTCAGTAGGCAACCCAAGACGGCTAGAATAAGAAGGCAGGGTAATTTTTTCATGAGACGCGAAACATTTGTTAAAATTTAACTAAAATTAATTAAATAGGCAAGTTGCTTAAAATGTTAGTCAAACAACAGGGTAGGACGTTCAGATATTTTTCGAAGTTTCTCTTTCTGTGCCTTTTGAGCTTCGGGATCGAATACCATCCCGCCAGCGACTTTAACCTCGCCGTTGGCAAAAGCAACCAACCGGGGATCACCACTTTGTCCCCGTTTGTAAAGGGTCCGTTTGGAGACTTTCCCCCGGGAATCGATGAGGACGTGCACGTGACGGTCCGGAGCCGCCATGTAGAGGACATTGAGGCGTCCGTTTTTGTCTACGGTGGCTTCTGGGAGACGGTGTTGCAGCAATTCCCCGATAGGATAGGTCAAGACCACGCGGCGCTCTTCCACGAGTTCGGCTTGGAAATACAGATAGGAGGTTCGCCCCGGCGCGAAGGAAATCAGACGGTAGTCGCGGGCTTTGCCACCGAGGCCGACCCGCTGCTCGTAGACGGTTCGCCCGCTCGTGATGTCGAAAGTCTTGCGACTCGATTGGAAGCTCTCACCAGTTGGCAGGGAAATCACAGTGTAGACGGTGTATTTGCCGAACGAGTGCAGGGGAAAAAGTGAGTTGAGGTCCAATTGCTTGGCCACGGAACGTCCGACCGGGATTTTGGCAGCTTGGAAGCTGTGCGGACGATAGGGAGCGATGGGATTGCCCCGTTGATCGGAGACCATGACATTGAGCCAAGAGCGACGGCCGTCCCCGTGCAACATCAGTTCGCCTCCCGTGCGATTGGTCAGCCGCACCGCGAGCGGAATAGCCTCATGGGGGATGAATTGTCGGCGGTTGATCTGCAAATCAACGTTGACCTGTGCAAAAGCCTGTCCCTGGCAGGCCAAAAGAAGGAGGAAGATGCCGGCTAGGCGCTGAAGGAGCGTGTGCAAGGCACAGTTGAAAGAAAAATCGCGCCCGGCGGCAAGCGAAAGTCTCGTTCCCTGCGATTATTATTCCACGTCGTAGACGACCCGGAACCCGAGGTCATCGCGCCGGGTGTTGGGGTCATCGACCCACTCACGATTGAGCGCATCTTTGCTCGGCTTGCGAAAAGAGCTCCCGAGAATCACCGCTTTGGGCGAATCGATGGGAAAAGCAGGATTCTTGGAAAACTCGCCCGCCCACTCACTGACATTGCCATCGAGCCCGTAAATTTTCTTCTCGAGCCCACCCACCGGGCGCCAAGTATTGGATTGTTTGCTGGCTGATTCCAGCGAACTGCTCGCAGCCCACCATTCCTCCTCGTTGGGGAGGCGGCCTTTTTTCCAATTGGCATAAGTGCGGGCATCCCACCAATCGACTCCGATCACAGGGTAATCCAATCCGATGTCGAGGCCGTTGTAGACGCCTTTTGCACGGGCGAGTGGGAAATAGGTGTTCCATTCCTCGGGACGCACGTTCGTCTTGTCCTCGGGTTTGTTTGCGGGCCAGAAGCGCTGCTGTTGGGCCCGGGTCATGCCCTGCCAGGCAACCATGAACTCGGCGTATTCCCTAATGGTGACTTCGGCAGCGTCGATGCGAAAGGAGTCGATACTCTCCACCCCCCCGTCGGGATGCGGATAGCGACCACCCGGGACGGTGATGACGAGGTCGGTCTCGAACTCCGAACCGCCACCTCGGAAGACGAAAAAGCCGATAATGAGTGCGATAAGACCACAGATGAGCCCCGCAATCATCGTGCCCTGATAGCTTTTCCGACTCTCCATCACTGGTGCCGCGTGCCGGACCGGGATGTTGGCCATACTGAGCTGGTCATCCACTTGGCGGGCAAGCTTTTCCGTTTGGCTCCAAGAGATGGCAGGCTGGGTTTCGGTACCTTCGATATAATCTAGGAGCGTGCCCATTCGAGTCGCTCCCGGCTGACCGATTTTAAGTAGTTTGCGCAGAACCTCCGCCAGCGCTCGCCGCGAATCGGCATCATCAATACGTGGTCCGTCCTTGGCGATATTGTGCATGCGCACGGCATTGTCGAGGCCGAGACGAATGTCCGATCCATCGAAGTTGTTGCGGGCGATACCCCGCTTGTCGAGGGTCTTCAGCGTGGTGGCGATTTGCGAAATGATGCGGGTAATCTCGACTGGCAGAAGAGGAAGATCATCCTCAGCGATGGTGGCGAGACTTTTGCGAGGAAGAACTTCGCGCGCGCACGCGATGAACTCCTTGGTAGGGATGGCCTCGTAGACCAAGCCCAAAACCCCGTCTTCGACCCGCGCCTTCACCCGGATGTCCGCCAAAAAGCTCTCCGGATCGGGCCCATAGTAGCAGACGATTTCCACCTTCCGCTTCACGCTGACTTGTTTGCCCAACCAGACCTGGCGGTCGGGAAAGGTCTCCAAGCGGGACGAAAGGACGTAATCACCGATCTGAAGACCGATTTCGAGGTTTGGTAGGGATGCGTTCAAAGGGCTAGAAGAAGTTTGCGGATGCAGGACTTGGGCCGGAATCAACAATGGTCAGGCAATTTGTGAAAAAAGTGCCGGGTAGAAGGATGGATTTTACTCAGGCAGGGGTGGGAGGAGCGGATTCTCAAAGTTGAAATCGCTGGGGATGTAATTTTCGGGGTAAAAGTAAACTTCCTCTCCACGCGCTTTGACCTCTTTCGCCAATCGGCGGGGAGAGGCTAGTCGGTCGATGAGGGCGCTCTCGTAATAGAGTTCAACCACTTGGCCGAAATAGGAACGCTGCCCAAAGAGGTGACTGGCACCATCATTCTGGGCCGGAATCTCATAAATGACCCGCAGGAGTTCTTCCCCGCCATCCTGCCAATCGACGGGAGGAGTGACCCACTGGGTATCCATGGAGCTGGTGGCGTTGTCCCACAGTACGGGCTTACCCTCGAATTGATCGTAGAGAAAGACTTGGACCTGAAGAGCGCGGTCCAGCTCGGAAGCATCGAGACCTAGATCGGGCGCTGCCGAAACCGGAATGGTGAGAATCACCCGTTCTCCCTCGTTCCAAGTGCTGTCCTTATAGACCCGCACCCGTCCCAAGGCGAACTTGGTGGCCATGTCCTCGGGTTGCTCGATGCCATCGCGCAGTTTCAGCGCGGCCATCTCATAGAGACTACCCGCCTTGATGGTGCCGAGCTCAAAGACCTTCTGGTAATAGTCAGCGGCTTTATCGTAAATGCCCATAGCGCTGTAAACCTCCGCAAATTGGTAAAGAACATTGGCGTCATCGGGTGCGATTTTGGCAGCAGCATCGAGCTTGAGAGTGGCCCGCATGTTGTCACCCGCAATGCGTAAGCTCCGAGATTCTTCCACATACTTTTCCACCACCGGGCTGGCGATGGGCGGCGTGCCGAGGCGAATGTCGTCGACGGGCTCGAAGTCGTAGTCGAGAGCAATCGGCGGCCCGTCGGGTAGAGTGGGAACCTCCTTTTCGATATAGATGGGCTTCTCGACGATAACCGTTTCTTTTTCCGCAGGCAGGGTGCGGTACTGGGTCACCACTTTCTCGATGATTTGTGGCTCGCTGAGGGAGGTTGCCACGACCGGCTGCTGGCGTTGCAAGCCTAGCGCCAAACCGACGGCAGCGAGTTCAACAAAGGCAATCAGTCCCAAGACCCAACAAGAGGTATGAAATGTTCCCAATCGATAATCGCTTTCCCCCATGAAGGCGCGGACGATAGCGAACCAAGGGGGCCTTCGTCAACCTCGGAAGCTCCGATAGAAGCTAGCTGGAAGCGGGATGAGTTTGGGAAAAAAGTCCCGGCAAGTCAGGGAGGTCGGACGCTGTTTTGGCAGGTTGCGAAGAAAGGATTTTGCCACCGCGATAGAGAAACGCGCCCGGCATTTGCAAGCCGTCGCCTGCGAGATGTCCCACTCCGCAGCCTTTGAAGAGAGCCACCGCTCCTCGCAGCCAAACTCGGGGACCAAACAGTTCCAGAAAGCCACCCTTCCCCAAACCAAAGGCGCGATAGAGTTCGCAGTTCGGATCGGCAATGCGCGGAATACTGCTCGAGGCCGAGCTGCTTAAGTAATCTTGGCTATCGCTCTCCTGCATCATGTGCACCAACACCAATCTCGAATCGTTGGCTTCCGCCTCAGCTTTGAGGTCTTGCAGGCTTCGCAAAATCTGGCGCGTAAACGTGCAGCCGAAGTGGCGCAGGAAGACGAGGGTCACGGTTTGTTCGCGGGAAGCCTCGGCGAGAGTTTCGCCCGTCGAGAGCTCATAAACTTGGGCCGCTTCGTCGGGCGTGTAGGGCTTCTCGCGGGTGATGGGCTTGCCAACCTTCGCCTGCATCGTCTTCCAGAGAATGAGGGCAAAGGGCACCCACCAGATGAGGTCGTTGGTGATGATGATCCACGCCGACGATAATGGCAGCGCACCAGTCGTAATCGCTTTTGCAAAGCCTATCGGTCCGAAGACTTTCCCTAGAAATCCCACGAGCACGATGGGCCAATGGCGAATGGGATTGCGGGAGGCGATGAGATAGCCCACTCCAAAAACCCCGACTATCATACCCACTGATTGCCAGAGCTCAGGATACCGAGACCGCTCCATGCTCGACCAATCGAACCAAAGGTGAGGCCAGCAAACAGCCCAAATCCCGAAGGCAATATTATAAAAACCCGCCGCCACCAGAACGATGCTCATCCAGCGCGGAAACAGGCAGTCGGGGGTCGAACAAGCTCTCTGCATGGCCCAGAGTCGTTCTCTTTCGTAAAAGAGCAAGGGAGAGTTTGGAGGGTCGCTTCTTCTTTATTCGCGAACGTGGCTCTGATCGCGGTAAGCCTTTGGGGTCAGGCCAGCGGATTGTTTGAATTGACGGGTAAGAGAGCTTTGGTCGCTGAAGCCGCAGGCGAGGGCCACTTCGCTGAGAGGTTGGCGAGTGGCGGAAAGGAGGTGGCGCGCTTTCTCGACCCGGGAGCGCAGGATGTATTGTTTGGGGGTGAGGCCGAAGTGGCGTTTAAGGCGTTGACCAATTTGAAAGGCCGATAGCCCGGTGGCTCGGGCCAAGTCGTCGAGGGTGAGGGGTTGGTCGAGGTGCTTACGAATATGGGCTAGCACTTGGGAAAGTTCCTCTAGGTCGGCAGCAGCATCGGCAGTGGGAGCCAGATCGCGGGAAATGCCCGCAAGCCCGATGATGCGATCTTCGCTATCGCGGAGAGCTTTTTTCCAAGTGAGACACCACCCGCTTTCGCCATGAGGGTAAAGATGCAGTTCCAGCTCGCTCGCGATATCGGGACCTCCCTTGAGGAGAAGTTGGTCTTGGCGGGAAAATTCTTTTCCAAGCGGTTCGGGGAAGACTTCTTGGGCGGTCTTGCCGAGTAGTTGCTCCTTGGAGGTGGCTCCGCAACGTCGGGTGAGAGTCTCGTTGACCACGAGGTAGCGAGCATCGGCATCCTTGACGAAGTAGACAATGTCCGGAATGGCATCAAAAAGCTCCCCGGCCAGATTGGGCTGCGCGAGCTGGGCAAAGAGAGGATGGATTTCTGAGGACAAAGGCCCCGGAGTGTGGCGCGAATCAGGCGGGGGGGGAATTTCTTTTGTCCAAAAAGAGAGCGAGAACTGGCCTTTCTGACAAGACAGACAGGCGATGGCGTCGCACAGTCTCTTTCAAAATGAGCACTCCGATTTTTCAAGGATGTATCCCGGCCCTAATGACGCCCTGCAACGAGGCTGGTGAGGTCAACTACGAAGCCCTAGTAGTGACAGCGCAGGATTTGATGGCAAAAGGCATGAGGGGGGTGGTCTATTGTGGCTCCATGGGGGACTGGCCTTTGTTGACCGATGCCCAACGTCAGGAGGGAGTTCGTCGTCTGGCAGAGGCCGGGGTGCCAGTGGTGGTCGGAACAGGAGCACAAAATACCAAGCTCGCGGCCGAGCACGCGGCTCACGCGAGAGCGGTGGGCGCACAGGGTTTGATGGTCATTCCGAGGGTCCTCTCTCGGGGAAGTTCTCCCGCAGCGCAGAAGGAACACTTTCGGGCCATCTTAGCCGCGGGAGGGGACCTGCCAGCAGTGATTTACAATAGTCCCTATTATGGCTTCGAGACCAAGGCAGACCTCTTCTTTGCCTTGCGGGCAGAGTTTCCGAGTTTGGTGGGCTTCAAGGAATTCGGTGGCGCGACCTCACTGAGTTACGCGGCGGAGTTCATCACGAGTGGCGACCCGGAGCTGACCCTGATGGCGGGGGTCGATACCCAAGTTTATCACGGCTTTGTGAACTGCGGCGCCAAGGGAGCAATCACGGGCGTGGGCAACGCTTTGCCGAAAGAGATTTTGCGCTTTGTGGAACTCTGCGAACAAGCAGCTGGAGGTAATGGTCAGGCCCGCAAATGGGCGTTGGAGCTGTCCGAGGCCTTGACGGTACTTTCGACTTTTGATGAGCAACCGGACCTTGTTCTTCATTACAAAGAACTAATGGTGTTGGAGGGGCACGACGAGTATCGCTACCAACTCAATGCCAGTGATGCCTTGAGTGACAGTCAGCGGGAGTTTCTGCATAGCCAGTGGCGCTTGTTCCGCGATTGGTGGAGCCAGTGGGACGGTAAAGGAGAGTGATGACGGAGGCGCAGACAGTTCGGGTAATCGACTCGCACACCGCAGGAGAGCCCACCCGGGTGGTGATTTCCGGCGGACCTGATGTGCCACAGAAGGGCGCTCTCACGGCGCGTCGTTATCTGAGCCAAGAGGCGGATTGGATGCGGGGAGCGTTGATAAACGAGCCTCGCGGCTTCGAGGCCATTGTAGGTGCCTACCTTTGTGAGCCCGATGACGAGAGCTGTCTTGCGGGGGTGGTCTTTTTCAATAATGCGGGATACCTCAATGGCTGTCTGCATGGGACGATGGGAGTGATTGAGACATTGGCTCATTTGGGAAAAATCCAGGAGGGGAGCCATCGTCTGGAGACTCCGGTGGGAGTGATAACTGCTGAGTTGTCCAGCGACGGGCGGGTGACAGTGCGCAATGTCCCCAGCTATCGATATCTTGAAAAGGTGGCGGTAGAAGTCCCGGGTTTTGGAGAGGTGATTGGCGATGTTGCTTGGGGCGGAAACTGGTTTTTCCTCATTGAGGGGCAAGGGCCACCAGTTGCTTTCGAGGAGAAAGATGCGCTCACTGATTTCACTTGGGCGGTGCGACAGGCCCTTGATGCTTCCTCGCTTCGTGGCGAAGAGGGAGGGCTCATCGACCATGTCGAGGTCTTTGGGAAGCCCACCAACGGGGTGGCGGCTGATAGCCAAAATTTCGTGATGTGTCCCGGAAAAGCCTACGACCGTTCACCCTGTGGCACGGGGACGAGCGCCAAGTTGGCCTGTCTCGCGGCAGAGGGAAAGCTGGCGGAAGGGGAGAGTTTTCGACAAGCGGGCATTTTGGGAACGTCCTTCGAAGGACGTTATCAAAGACTGGACGCCCACCGCATCACGCCCATTGTGACGGGGCAGGCCTTCGTGACGGCGGAATGCGAATTGATTTTACGGGACGACGATCCCTATCGATACGGAGTCATGCAAAAGCAGCAGCACTAATTTTATGAAACTGGAAGGATACTCAATCATTGGACAAGGCCGGGGCGACGGCGCAGGCAAAACTTGGCAGGCAAAAAATCCTGCTAACGGCGAAGAATTGGAGACTGTCTTCCATGCCGAAAGCGAGGAGGGCCTCAATCGCGCGGTAGCCCTTGCGGAGGAAGCCTTCGATAGCTACGGTAATTCTAGTAGCAAGCAACGGGCTCAATTTTTGCGCACCATTGCCGAGGAAATTGATGCCGTCGAAGAGGCTCTCGTTCCTCGGATGATGGGCGAAACCGGGTTGCCAGAGCCACGCTGTCGGGGGGAGAAGGGACGCACCGTCGGTCAACTGCGGATGTTCGCAGATTTGATAGCAGAAGGCTCCTGGGTGGATGCCCGCCTTGACTTGGCGCAACCGAATCGTGAGCCCCTTCCCAAGCCTGATTTGCGCTCCATGCAGAGACCTCTTGGTCCGGTGGCAGTCTTTTGTGCGAGCAATTTTCCCCTCGCCTTTTCGGTAGCCGGAGGGGACACCGCGAGTGCTCTGGCGGCAGGTTGTCCGGTGATCGTGCGAGCCCATGCCGCCCATCCGGGAGTGGCCGAGATTGTGGGTCAGGCAGTGCAAGCGGCGGTTGCCAAAAGCGGTCTGCCGGAGGGGGTTTTCTCGTTGATTTTTGATGATGGCATTTCTCTGGGCACCGCTTTGGCCAAGCATCCTGGTATCAAGGCCATCGGGTTCACCGGTTCTCGCCAGGGCGGGCGGGCGCTTATGGATGTGGCGGCGGCGCGCGAGGTTCCCATTCCCGTTTTTGCGGAGATGAGTTCTATCAATCCCGTTTTCGTGCTTCCAGGGGCCTTGGCTGAACGCGGTTCCCAAGTTGCGGAAGGTCTCGTTGGCTCCGTGAGCATGGGAGTGGGCCAGTTCTGTACCAGTCCCGGCTTAGTCTTTCTGTTAGGCGAGGGCTCGGATGACTTTGCGAAGACGGTGGCTGATGGCTTGGGTGCGGTGGCGCCCGCGACCATGCTTCATGAGGGCATTGCCTCCAACTACGCGACAGGAGTGAAGAAGATGTCAGCGCAAGATGGAGTCGCGCAAAAAACAGTCGTAAAGTCCGAAGCTGACACCTGTCAGGCCGGTCCAGTGGTCTTTGAAACCGACTTCGCTACTTTTGCAGGGAACCCCCAGCTCCAAGATGAGGTTTTTGGGCCCAGTACTTTGTTAGTTCATTGTTCGTCCGAGGAGGAACTGCACCAAGCCTCCAAAAATCTGGAAGGCCAACTGACCGCGAGCGTGCATGGGACGGAGGCCGATTTGGAAGAGGCGGGTTCGCTGCTAGCATTGCTGGCACAACGGGCCGGGCGTTTGATTGTGAACGGCTTCCCGACTGGAGTGGAGGTTTGTCCAGCGATGGTTCATGGAGGGCCTTATCCCGCGACCTCGGACGGCTCCTCCAGCTCGGTGGGAACCCGGGCCATCGGTCGCTTCACTCGTTCTGTTTCTTGGCAAAGCATGCCCGAGCATCTGTTGCCAGCCGAGCTTCAATCGTCCAACCCATTAGGAATTTTGCGATTGGTCGATGGTGCACCCAGCAAGGACGCGGTCTAAGAGAACATGGTGCAGGAGAAGAAAGCGGTAGTCGTGGTCGGAGGCGGAGTCATTGGTCTCTGCAGTGCCTACTATCTTTCCCGTAGCGGGCACTCGGTGACCGTTGTGGAACGGGATTCCTCGTTGCTGTCCGGTTCTTCGGAAGGCAACGCAGGGATGATAGTGCCCAGCCACTTTATCCCCCTCGCTGCTCCCGGAGTCATTACACAGGGTTTGAAGTGGATGCTCGACCCCAAAAGCCCCTTCTTCTTGCGGCCGCGGGCGGATTGGGAGTTGGCACGTTGGGTGTGGACCTTTTTTCGCCACTCCAATGCGGGCCATGTCAAACGAAGTGAAAAGTTGCTGCGGGACTTGGGGCTGGAGAGCCGACGACTGCATGTGGAACTGGCGGAGAGAGAAGGCTTTTCGTTGGCGCAGCGAGGTTTGCTCATGCTTTGCCAGAGTGAAAAGGGTCTTGAGGAGGAAGCCGAGGTGGCGAGCGAGGCCCAACGTCTCGGTCTGGAAGTGGAGGTTCTTGGCAAGGACCGCCTCACTGAATTCGAGCCCAAGGCCCAAGTCGATGCTCTGGGCGGAGTCTGGTTCAAGCAAGATTGCCATCTCGCTCCGATGGACTTTGTGACCGCCTTGCGGAGGGGCATTGCGCAAGCGGGAGGCGAGTTTGTTGAAGGGGAGGGGGTCGAATTTGTCTCCGCGAATCAGAAAGTGACGGAGATGAAATTGGCTTCGGGAGAGTCGGTCGTAGGCCAAGAATTCGTGTTGGCTGGTGGCGTGGCCACTTCCGCCTTGGCGGCGAAGTTGAAGTTGCGGCTCCCGATGCAGGGCGGGAAGGGCTATAGCCTCACTTTGAAAGAACCCCGCAAAGCTCTGCGCCTGTGCAGTCTTTTGAAGGAGGGCCGAGTAGCGGTGACACCGATGGGCAATTCTCTCCGGGTCGGTGGCACGATGGAGATTTGCGGAGCGAATACCGCTGTTAATAGGAAGCGCTTGCAGGGCGTCGTGGAGGCCTTCTGTCGCTTCTATCCCGAGTTCGAGCCGAGTGATTTCAAAGGCATCGACCCTTGGGTTGGTTTGCGGCCTTGTTCGCCTGATGGCTTGCCCTATCTTGGAAAGGTGCCGGGTTGGGAAAACGTGACGGTGGCGAGTGGCCACTCGATGTTGGGTTTGAGCCTGGCACCAGTGACTGGGATGTTGGTGGAGACGCTAGTCTCAGGGCAAGAGAGCGAAATGAATGTGCACGCGCTCAAGCCGAGTCGTTTTTCCTAGCGCAGGTTTTCCCTTTTTCCTATCGGCAGACTGAGTATCGTTCCGCCGGATGAAGGATGAACCGAAGTTATTGGGCAAATCAGAGAATGCTCTTCCTACAGAACCGAGCCGCGAGATTTTGGACCGTTTTGAGAATTGTCGTCCGGGCCGGGACTACTGGATCAATCTCGATGCTCCCGAGTTTTCTTCTCTCTGTCCGGTCACGGGACAGCCTGACTCGGCGCATGTCGTCATTCGTTATCGTCCGGGTAAATGGTGCGTCGAGACCAAATCCCTCAAGTTTTATCTCGCATCGTGGCGCAACACGGCCTCTTTCAATGAAGAGGTCATCAACACCATTCTCGATGATCTAGTGGCGGTGTGCGAGCCTGAGAAAATGGAAGTAACGGGTGCCTTTGGGGCCCGGGGAGGCATTTCGCTGACAGTAGAAGTCAACCACCAAGCCTAGGGCAGCATTGCCAAAGGAGACTCCTTTGGGTATCTCAGAGACATGGAGCAACCTCCCCTAATCGACGTCGAGCCGGAAGATGGCGAAAAGTCCCGTGTGGCGGGTTGTGCGGGCTGCCTCGGCAAACTGATACCCCTCACTGCGGGATTTCTCCTCCTTTTGATCGTGCTGATGGGTGTCGCGCTCTTCATCTGGGGCAGCGATATCGAGCGGTCCGAAGAAGGGAAGGCGGGAGCCAAGACCGAACAAAAGACTGGTATTGCGGGCGTGATGGACAAGCTCAAGCGCGCGGTGAAGGGCGAGAAGCAGAAGCCCGCCGGAGAAGCAGCGGAGGACGAGACTGGTGCTGTTGTGATCGGAGAAGGAGGTCAGCCTGCGGTAGGAGGCGATGCGGTCGCCAATGCGGTGGGAAAAAGTAGCGAACTCGCCGAGGCAGTCGGGGCTGAGGCAAAGTCGCCTGCAGAGCGTAACCGACTTTTAAAAGAGAAGTTTGGCCATTTGGAAGAAGACAGGGCGGAAGTCGGCTCGGGAGGCAGTGCTGGAGGAGGCGATGCCATGGCAGCGAAGAACGCCCTCAAAGGCGATGGGGAGTTGCCACCCTTTGAAGAAGGTGCCGCAGAGGGAACTCATGGCGGTGGTGTCAGTGGTGTCGGCGGTGGCGGTGAAAACAATGTCGGTGAAAAAGCCACTAAAGCCACAAAAGCCGGCGATTCCGAAAGCACCGTTGCAGAAACCCGCAAGCGACGCGGTGGTGCCTTTGGTTCATCCACTGGTTCGGCGCAGGCGGGTGGAGCACAGAACCAATATCAACGCTGGCGTGGCGATTTCTCGACATCGGGGAGCGACCTCGAATTCGAGATCATTTATCAAGAATCGGGAGGGCAACTGCAATTCCGTTGCTTCGTCATGCCTTACGACTCCCAAACCGCAAAACTCTTTCAAGCGGACAAGGGAGATTTCCTACTGTCCTTTTACGATGGAAACGGCAAACGCCTTGTCCCTACCCAGAGCCCCCTCTCGGTTCCGTTGACTAAGCTGACGGCTTTCGAAGCAGGAGGAAAGGTGTCCGGGTGGGTAGCCCGGGGAATGATCCCGTTGGGCGAGACCCAGTTTTCTGATTTGAAGGCAGTGAGGTTGGGATGGGATTTCGACAAAGACCTGGGGCAATGGTTGAAGGAAATCAAAGCCAATCGTGGAAAATAGCGGGCAGACAATTCTTTGCATGTTCACCATGCCGCCTCGCGTAAGGGAACTGATATGAAAATAATTTTGACATCTTTGCTTCTTCTAACAGGAGCAGGTCTGAGTTTGGCTGAATCGGCCAACAAGGGAAAAGAAGCAGGCTGGAAAAGTCTCTTCAATGGTAAGGACCTCAGTGGCTGGACTCCCAAGTTCATGGGCTATGACCTGGGTGAGAATGTGAAAGAGACCTTCCGGGTGGAAGATGGGCTGCTGAAGGTGAGCTACGACAACTACGAGGAGTGGGGCAACCTGTTTGGGCACCTCTTTTACGAACATGAGTATTCCCATTATAAGCTGCGCGTGGAGTACCGCTTCGTGGGTGAGCAAGTGGCGAAAGGGCCGGGTTGGGCGTGGCGCAACAACGGAGTCATGATTCACGGTCAGTCAGCGGAAAGCATGAAGAAAGATCAGGATTTTCCCGCCAGCATCGAGGTCCAACTTTTGGGGGGCGACGGCAAGAAGGACCGTCCCACCGCCAATGCCTGCACGCCGAAGACTCAAATCTTCTTTAAAGACAAGGTGGACACGCGCCATTGCATCCTATCGACCTCCCAAACCTTCCACGGCGACCAATGGGTCACGCTGGAAATTGAGGCTCATGGTAGTGAGAAGATTATTCATCGTGTGAATGGGGAAGTCGTGTTCGAGTATCAGTATCCACAGCTCGATGACGGCACCTTGTTGCAGGGTGGTTCGATTTCCCTACAGGCGGAGAGCGCTCCCATCGAGTTTCGCAAGATCGAGTTGTTGGAGCTTCCTCAACCGGAGACAGACTAGAGTCTTTTTATGGAAGTTGCTCGAGAACTCGAAGAGTTGCTAAGCCGTGGCGTTAGGCAGTTCGTCGTTTGTGGCGGTGCGCGCAATGCTCCCATTCTGGAGTGGTTGTCACAGGTGCAAGGGGCGGAAGTTTACTCGCACTTCGAAGAACGGGGGGCCGGCTTCTTTGCCCTCGGGCGTACCATGGTCACGGGTGAGCCCTGTGCGGTGGTGGTGACTAGTGGCACAGCGGTCGCGGAACTGCTGCCGGCGGTCATTGAGGCCTTCTATCAGCAAAGACCATTGATCGTGATTTCGGCAGATCGGCCGGAACGCTTCCGCGGCTCGGGTGCTCCCCAAGCCATCGAGCAGGAAAATCTTTTTGGTAATTATGCCGCCGGGCGAATCTCATTTTGGGATGGGCTAGGGCCCTTGCATCTTAATTTGCCTTTGGAAGAGAATGAAGATTTAGGAATGCCGGGTAGTTTGGAGGAATACTCCATTGCCAAGAGCTCCTTCAATGTGGCCCCATTAGCGCAATGGTTGCGCAAAGGAATTTTTAAAGGACTGGTGGTTCTCGTAGGCGGACTAGATGAGCAGGAGAGGGAAGAGGTCTTCTACTTTTGCCAGAATCTGGGCGCGCCGGTGATCGCGGATGCGACCAGTGGCTTGCGCGAGGCTCTCGGGGAATTGATTCTCGTCGATGGGGATCGGCTCTTGCGGGAGAAGTTGCCGGGAAAAGTCCTTCGTTTGGGAGAGGTGCCAGTGGGGCGTTTCTGGCGAGACTTGGAAAACCATCCCGAGGTGGAGGTTTTTTCGGTCACGCGGGCTGGCTTCACTGGTCTGGCGAGAGCGAGCGAGATGATTCAAGGGGAACCGTCGCGGGTCATTCGGGGGTTAGGAGATGTCGACCAAGTGGGCGACGTGCTCGAGCATTTGCCATCGGGTCGTCGCCGGGAAAATCGAGGCGATGAACTGTTAGAGGCTTATCCTGATTCAGAACCTTCCCTTTTGCGGGAGCTTTCTCTCTATGCGGCCCAAGGGGATTCCGTTTTTCTCGGCAATAGTTTACCGATTCGAGAGTGGAACGAATTCGCGCAGCGCGCTCAACCGGTGACCTTGATACGAGCTTGTCGGGGAGCCAACGGGATTGATGGACAGCTCTCGGCTTGGCTGGGTGCAACGGTTGAGGAGGGAAAAGCGTGGGGAATCTTTGGTGACGTCACCGCTCTCTACGATTTGGCGGCGCCCTATCTCTTGTCACGTGTGGAGCAGGAAGAGCGGGTGCTCGTTGTGCTCAATAACGATGGTGGTCGTATTTTCGAACGTCTTCCGCGTTTGGGGGGAATGAGTGAGTCGGCACGCCAGTGGATGACGACCCCCCATGGTTGCAGCCTAGAAAGCTGGGCCGCGATGTGGGGAATGGCTTACGAGCGAGTGTCGGGTCGGGAAGACTTTGATTGTTTGGAAGCGTTATCCCCAGGAACAACGGTGGTGGAAGTGTTTCCAAGTTCCACCCAGACTGCAGATTTCTGGAAAGACTGGGCTCGATAGTCCTTTGTCTTTCTCCCTACATTTTTTCGAATAGATGAAAAATGACTTTCGTCTATTGGGGCATGAGGGCGAAAGCAATTCGATCAACTGGACTCGCATGTGTGACTTTGATGTTGGCTTCTTGTGCCAGCGACCCCTACTACAGGAATAGTGGTTATGGTGGTGGCGGCTATCCTAACAATGGAGGAATTGACGCGACCAAGACAGCGGCACTGGTCGCTGCTGGAATCGCCGGATTGTCACTCTACCACTACGGTAAGGAGAAGAATAAACGCAAGAAAGCGGAGCGTTCCCGAGACTATCATCGCTACGGGTCAAACTACGGTCATCACAACCGTTCCTACGACCGTTATGACAGCCGATCCAGCTATGGCCACGGTCGAGACTATCGACGCCGCAGTTGGTAATCGTTGCGATAACTAGGAAGGCGACTTCTGTAATCGCTTCCACTTCGTCACAAGGGCGACGGTCCATTGGAATTTGCGAGCAGTCTCGCGAATGAGAAACGGCTCGTTAGCCTCTTCAACGAGCTCGAAATTTTCCTGCAGCAATTCTTTCAGCCACTCGAGGGTGCTGCCTCGTGGCCAGTTGTCGGGAGGGGTGAATTCTGCCAACCAGGTACAGGGTGTCGCGAGAACCACTTCGCCGCCAGGGTTCACCAAAGCGGGCAAGCGAGAGAGAAACTGTTCAGGATGGGTCAGCCGACAGATCAGGTTGGCCGCCAAGACGCGGTCAAACGTTCCGAGGTCACTCCGCAAGTTCATGGCATCTCCCTGCTCGAATTGGCAGCGGTCCTGTCGAATGCCATCAGGGAGAGAAACTGTCAGGTCGCTCTCCTGATGGGCCTCTTCCAGACGGGGAATGGTGCGGGGGCCAGTTTTCATATCCTCAGCCGCTTTTGCGAAAGCATGAGAGTAGTCGATGCCGATGACTTCTTGGCAACTACGAGACATCTCGTAGCTAGAACGACCGACGGCACAACCAACGTCTAAGCCGCGCCCCACCTCTGGAGAGGAAAAGTAGTCTGTCACGCGGATGGGATAGTCCAGAGCCTCGCGCGGGCCGAATTCCCACGGAAGAATCTCCTCAGGTTTGGCAAAGTGAAAGAGAAGGTATTCGGCAAGAAGCTTGTCGGTTTCGTAGATGTTCATTGGAAAAGTTAGTGGACGGGCACCTCGCCATCGGTAACTGCCTCTGCATCGTAAAAAAAGTCCGTCGGATCGTGCTTGGGAACAGGAATGTTAATTATGCGCAGCGGTCCGATGGCACGATGACGGCAGCCGGGTTGAATGAGAACGCTGGTGAGAGATTTCACGGGGATGAGCTCGCCATCAAGCTCAAGGTGACCCTCGCCTTCGAGAATGAGATAAATCTCAGCAGTCTTTTGATGGAAATGGGAGGTGGGCTCCTCCTTCACCTTGAGGTAATGGATCGAGGCAGGCGCGTCGGCCAGGTCTTGAAAGGCTCTTTGTACCGTGCCGCAACAGCACTGGCTCTCGGGCAGCTCGTCGAGTTGGGCTTTGTGAAAACGAGGCGAAGTCATTGGGTCGGGCGCCAAAAGCTTGGGGAAATGTCTGGGCCCACGCAAGCTCACCGAAAGAAAGCGCCGTCTTTTCCGCAAAGAAATAAGGGCAGCGAGACCTTCTTGGCCTTGCTGCCCTTGGTAAGTTTTTTCTGAGAAGTTTAACCCGCTATGGCATCAATGATGAAACGGCTGGGGCGGAAGTTCTCGATGATCACCTCCTGCTCGTCGCCTCGGTTCATGCGCACTTCCTTGACGTTGAAGTTAGGGGTCTTGTGCGGTGCGAAGAGGATGTCGTCGTGGGTAGAGTTCTCGTGCTTTTTGAACATGTCGGGCACGATATCACCACCGAGATGGTCGTCGCGACCAGTGGCTAAGTGACAAGTTCCGAGCACCTTCTCGTCCTGAATATCCTGATAGGAGACCGGAAGGACTTGGGTTCCAAAGCCGAGCTCACCGAGTGTTCCGGTCATCGGATCGTCAGCAAGGCGGGCGTTGTGTTCGTCGATGGTGGCTTGGTTTCCCTCAATGAGGGTCGACTTCACGACATCGCGGTTGACGACGTCTAACACGCCCAAAGTTCCGTCTTCATACTTCATGGGGAACTTGCCATTGGCATCTTGGGGCACGTAGTAGATTTCGCCTGCAGGCAGGTTCGCGATATCGGGGCTGGTGCCTTGGCAAAGGCCGTGCGACTTCTGCGCTTCTTGCCCTCCCAATTCCAAATTAGCAGTTAGGATGGTGCCGTCCTCAAGTTCGAAGTCGATGTCGATGGAATCGGCTTTGGTCATCGCAAGACGAATTTTTTCCGCATCGGCAGAGACTTCTTCATAATCGACCGCGAGACCCGAGTTCAGGATGACATCGTTCATCCCGTGCATGGTGGCTCCCCGGAAATTGAACTCCTTGCATTTGGCGGTGAGAGGAGCGGTTGCCGACCAAGTTGAAATACAAAGAACAATATCGTAGACCGAATAAATATCCTTATCGAGAGAAAGCTGATTGCCATCGGTATCCCACACTTCGTCAGCCATATCGAGGTTGGAGCCGTAGGTGTAGCGATAGGCGAACATCTCGCCCCCGGTCATGCCCAGCTCATCGAGGACGCCTTCTTTCAGCCCTTCATAGAAAAAGTGATAAGCATTTTTTTGGACCTCGAAGTCCTCCTGTCCGAGGAAGTTGAAGTCCGTGATGAGGTTCTTAGGTTCCTCGAAGTCGGTGAGGATACAGACTTTACAGCCTTGAGTGGGCTTGAAGACGGTGCTCAGCAATCGAGCGAGATCAAAGGGAGGAAACTCCCGCTTTTCTGGGTTGAGGAGTATTTCCTCCGAGAGATACTCCGGTAGGGAAGGAGAAGGTTGGTTAGCCATTGCGCACCAACGGTAGAAGCAAACCGTTATCTCGCAAGGAGACTTTTTAAACGATTTTGTAGTGCAGTGACGCATTCCACTGCGTCTCCTTTTAAAAAGGAATATCGTCCTCGCTGTCGGCCATTCCTTGCGCGCGCAACTCATCGAGGACATGGCTCATATCGGGCTGCTGCTCCCAAACAGACTTCACGAACATAATGGGCGCTTCTTGGCGAACAGCGAGTGCGATGCAATCTGAGGGTCGAGCATCGGCATCGATGATCTTCTTCTCCATGATCTCATTCTGGGCCGTGAGATGCAGGTGGGCATAGAAAATCTCTTCCTCGACCTTGCTAATCACGACGTGGGTGACGGTCGCTCCGAAGGCTTCCAGAACTTGCACGAATAAGTCATGGGTGAGGGGGCGAGGTGGCTTTTGGCCAGAGAGAACGGCATTGATAGATGCTCCGATCGCAGGCTCAATGTAAAAAACAATCGACTTCGTGCCGTCGCCAAGAAAGACCGCGCAACCCGCTTGGGTCGGGAGAAGGGCGATTGGTTCAACTTGGATAAGCTCGGTTTTCATAGCGCGGAAGAGCGATTGTTAAGCTGAATCGCGATTCCGCGCGAGAAACTTTCGGGACTGCCGCACGTATTTTTCGGCGAGGTCGCGGCCGGCGGAAACTTCCTCGGGTTTGAGAGCACGAACGACCTTGGCGGGAGAGCCGAGGACAAGAGAGTTGGGAGGAACAATGGTGCTTCCAGTCACCAAGGCACCTGCTCCCACAATCGAATTTTCGCCAATTACGGAGCCATCGAGGATGATGGAGCCCATACCCACAAGCACCCCATCTTCCACCGTGGCAGCGTGCACGATGGCGGAGTGGCCCACCGTGACGTAATCACCAATGATGCAGGGTAAATCGTCCGATAGGTGGAGCACGGCATTGTCCTGCACGTTCGAGTGGGAACCAACCACGATCTCGTTGATGTCACCTCTCAAGGTGGCGTTATACCAAATACTGGCCTGTTCCTTGAGGGTGACTCGCCCAATGACATCCGCGCTTGCCGCCACGAAAACGTCACTTGCCAAAGTGGGAGAGAATTCTTCGTAAGTCTCAATGGCCATGGGGTGAGCGTGATGGTATCTTTCCTGATGGAAAAGAGGTTTTCTCTCCTAAAGCCAAAAAACTGCAACTCCTTGCTAGACGGCAGAGATTTTTGGCGGACTCTTTAGAAAATCAAAGTAACAGCAAACGAGCGGCGGAAAGTAATATGGTGAGAGAAGGATTAATAGTGGTGAGTTTGGTGGTCTTTGCGGCTGCCTTTCGTTCGTGCCGCCGCAACTGGTCCCGCAAAGTCGGAGCCCTCATCTTTCTAGCCGCCACTTTTTTCGCCCTTTTCTTTCTCACGAGTTGCTGGTGGTGGGGTCTATTCGCGGCAGGAGCCTGGTTCTTTCTGCCTTGGGTGGAGCTGCTGACCCGGGTGCGCAAAATGCGTCTCCCCATGAAAAATCGACTACAACACCGCGAGCCACCCGAAGATGAGTTCTTCCCGAACGCTTCTCGGGCGCTGGCTGCGATGTCGGACGCCCACTTCGAGCATGTCGGTGATGCTGCCTGGCACTGGGGTGGGATGGAGCAGTACTTTCGGTTGCACTGGAATCCTGAGGAAAAAGCGGTGGCAACCGTTTGTCTGTGCGAGCAGGATAATGTCGCCTTTGCCTTCATCTCGATTACTTCCCGCACCGAGGACGGCAAAGTCTACCGCACCACCAACTTTCCCTTTTCTCCCACTTTGAAAAATCCTCCTGGCTTTCGCTGGAAGCATGTGCCTTGCGAGCGTAATTGCTTTCACCAGATGCTCGCAGACCATCATCACTTTCTCAAGAAGCTCAAGATTTCCTCCGACGAGCTTGCCCTTCCTGATCCGGATACCTTGGAGTCACAAATTGAGGAAGAGATGAAAGTCCAGATCGAACACAACTTGGAGCACGGCATCATTGCCCCAACCGACGACGGTCATTTCCGCTATTCGATGCGTGGCCTGTTTTTTCTCTGGAAACAGTTCGCCAAAGATATGATCCGCCTTTGCTAACAGAGCCCACCTTGGGTAAGGGCTGAGGTGTGAGTTTGCGATGAAAGAGAGACCTTCCCTCGGTTTTTAGAAGCGCACCGCTAGCCACTTACTAAATCTCTGAAGCGCCTTCAAACGGCACTTTCGACAGTAGCGAAGAGTTCGCGCTCATCGACCCCTTCGCCAATGGCCACCAGCTCGAACTGACGATCAACATTGAGCCGAAGACTGGCGAGGTGTTCTTGGAACCACTGGTCGGGCGAAATCATGGAGAGGAGATTTCGTCCCCGCGCATGATAGAGATAATACTCTTGGCCCACCACGGGTTCAAAATTGATATCAGCTTCGTAAGCCAACTTGTTCCAGTTGAAATGAGTGATCGCTGAGATGTATTCTTCCCGGATTTCTACCAATTTTTGCTGAAGGTCCCGTTCAACTTGGGAGACCCCGCGCGACTTGAAGGAGGTGAGGTCATTGGGAACAATCGCGGGTGACAGGGTCGAAGTAGGGTAGGGGAGAAAGGCGCCGGAAGGCTTCTCGTCGGTGCCAATTCCGGTGAGTTCCTCAATTTCGTCTGTCGTATCCGTCATCGCGGGTAGTATCGGCGCAATTTGCAAAGGCGCAAGGGGGAGATTTCAGATTGCAGAAAGTCGCCAAAGTGGTGGCCTCGGGCGCGAAAAGATGAGAGACCTGCGGGGCGGAGTGAGTGCTCCGCACCTCTCGAGGGGCCGCGGGCTATTTGCTGGTAAGCCCTCGCTCAGCGGCCAGTTTGTTGGCAAGCCGCGTAACGTAGTCTCCGCTATAGCCTGCCTTGGCTTTTCCGCTGTACTTTTCGACCCAGCTATCAGGGATTTTCTCTAGGGCACCAAGCTGAGAGTAAATGTTCACAACGTTCTGCTGGGCGTATTCGTTGCTCTGATCGGAGAGTTCGGTAAGAAGCAGCTCAAAGGCGTCTTCGCTGCTTCCCATCGTAATCAAAGCTTGCGCGGCTGTCACTCTAATCACTGCTTGCTCATCCTTAAGAAGCTCTCGGATGGCGCTCTCGGCCGCTTTCGCCTCTTTGCCGAGGATGAGGCAACCTTGCGCGGCCCAGTAGCGCCGCAGCGCATCCTCTGAGCGCAGGTTTTCCATGAGGAGAGGAAGGCCATTCGGGTCGCGCTTGCTCGCGGAGAAAGAGAGGTCAACCAGCGCGGGCCAGTCGTCGCTCCGTGACTCGACATAGTTGGCGATGGGTTTGTTAGGAGCTAATTCTTGAAAAAGAGGTTCAGGCACCAACCCGGTATCTTTGACTGCGATCATCTTTTGGCGCAGAACCTCACGCATTTTGTGCAATTGTTCTGCAAAGGCCGGATCGGAAGCGAGGTTGTTCACTTCCCAGCGGTCTTTATCGGTGTCGAAGAGTTCCTCCACGGGTTGGTTCTTCTCCCACATCCGCTGGTGTCCTCGGTCTAGCTTTCCTTCCTGCCAAGCTTGCCGCCAAGCACCCCAAGCCTTTTGACCGAACTGATAGTAGCTGTAGGGTGCCGCCGGGTATTGGGGCGTGAAGCGGCGAATATACTTCCAACGCCCGTCGGTGACTCCCCGGCGCATCCCATAGATTTCATCGAAGCGGTCAGCAAACAAGAAGACGTGGTCGTCATCGGAAGCCTCCTCCATCTCGCTACCGAGGAAGGCATGGCCCTGCATTTGTTCGGGCTTGGCTATGTCTAACAAAGAGAGAAGCGTGGGTGCGAGGTCGACGAAGGCGACCGCCTTTCCTGACACCGACCCGTTCGGGAAGGGAGAGAGAGATTTCCACTTCTCAGGGACATGGATTAGGAGCGGCACGTTGACCCCTGTATCCTTCAGGTAGCGTTTGCCTCGCGGAGTGACGCCCCCATGGTCGGCGTAGTAGAAGACGATGGTGTTGTCAGCAAGTTGACGCTCCTCTAGCTCCTTGAGAACCTCGCCCACCCGTCGGTCCATATTGGTGATGTTATCGTGATAGATGGCAATGTCGGAGCGAACTTCCGGTAAGTCAGGAAGGTAGGAGGGCACGCGGACCTCGGCTGGATTGACTCGGGGCACTTCGGGGATTTCCCCATCTTTGCGCCTTGTTTCGATGCGGTCTTCAAAGAGCGAACTCTCGTGTGATTCGGTAAAGTTGAAGACAGCAAAGAAGGGTTGCCCGGCGGCCCGATTCTTATAGTGAGCTTGCGGGTTGCACTCATCCCAGATGGACCTGTCTTTGATGGCAAAGTTGAAGTCGGTCTTAGCAGCGTTGGTGCAGTAGTAGCCTGCTTCACGAAGATACTCCACATAGGGCTTGTTGGCGGAGGGGATAGGATGGCGACTGCGCATGTGCTGGGTTCCTTGGCTAGGTGCATAGACGCCTGTTAGAATAGTGGAACGGGCAACGGCACAAACCGGAGCGTTGGAGAAAAAGTTCTCGAACCTGACCGAGCGTTGGGCCAAGGCATCAAGGTTAGGTGTATGGGCTTGCTCGTTGCCGTAGCATCCGAGCCATTGCTTGTCGTTATCCTCAGAGGTGATCCAGAGAATGTGAGGGCGTTCAACTGCCGAAAGAGCGGTGGTGATGATTAAAAGTAGAAGAAGGGGCTTCATAGCGAAGAGAGGTTTGATACGGGGTCTTACCGGATGAACTTGCCGAAGATTTCCTGCTTTATAAACGCGATGCAAGAAATTGCTTGTCGCTGTTTGCTCCCGAGGTGTCACAAGGAGAGGCTTTATTGCCGCCATGCGGTGAGTTCGGCTCATCGTAGTGAGGGCGGTAGTAAAGCCGCCGCTCCGTGTGACCCATGCTCTAAGATGGGTTGCAACGTTGGTGCTTTTTTTACGCCAACCTCGCTGTCGCGAGTTCCTTTTGGAAGACGAGTTCTTTGGGGAGGTGGTCGTAGAGGTTGAGGTAGTGTTCGGCTTGGGAGGCGAGTTCGGCTTTCCACTCGTCGGGGTCGTAGCGCATGGCGGCTTCAAACTGCTCTTCACTAAAGTCATCCAATCCGTTGGTGTTGAAGTCGGCGTAGCGAGGAGTCCAGCCGATCTGGGTTTCATGGCCGGGGATACGGCCATGGCAGCGCTCGGTAATCCACTCGAGAACACGCATGTTTTCGCCAAAGCCGGGCCAGAGAAAGTTGCCTTCGTCGTCGAGACGGAACCAGTTGACGTGGAAGAGTCGGGGCACGTTCTTGATTTGGCTGCGCATATCGAGCCAGTGATGAAGGTATTCGCCGGCATTGTAGCCGATGAAGGGGAGCATGGCCATGGGGTCGCGGCGCACTCCGGCTTTGAGGCCGATGGCGGCGGCGGTGACTTCGGAGCCCATGGTGGCCCCAAGGTAAACTCCGTGGGACCAGTTAAAGGCTTGAAATACGAGCGGCATAGTAGATGGGCGTCGTCCTCCAAAGACGATGGCAGAGACGGGCACACCATCAGGATTCTGCCACTCGGGGTCGATGGTGGGGCATTGTTCGGCCGGGGCGGTGAAGCGGGAATTGGGGTGGGCCGCAGGAGTCTCGCTTTCGGGGGTCCAGTCATTGCCTTTCCAATCGATGAGGTGTGCGGGCGGCTCTTTGGTGAGGCCTTCCCACCAGACATCTCCTTCGTCAGTGAGGGCGACATTAGTGAAGATGCAGTTCTCCTTCATCGAGTCCATCGCTATGGGATTAGTCTTGTAAGAAGTTCCGGGCGCGACGCCGAAGTAACCAGTCTCGGGGTTGATGGCGTGCAGCGAGCCGTCTTCGTGGGGCCAGAGCCAAGCGATGTCGTCACCGACGATGGTGGTCTTCCAGCCCTTTTTGGCGTAGCTTTCGGGCGGAACTAACATCGCGAGGTTGGTCTTACCGCAGGCACTAGGGAAGGCAGCGGTGAGGTAAGTCTTTTCGCCTTCGGGGGACTCCAGTCCGAGAATGAGCATGTGCTCAGCCATCCAGTTGTGCTCTTGGGCGATGACGGAGGCGATGCGGAGGGCGAGGCACTTTTTTCCTAACAAGGCGTTGCCTCCATAGCCAGAACCATAGGACCAGATTTCGCGAGTTTCAGGAAAGTGGCAGATGTATTTTTCGTCGTTACAAGGCCAAGGGATGTCCTCTACGCCGGGTGTTAGCGGCATACCTGAGGTGTGAGCGCAGGGGATGAACATGGCGTGACCATGCCGAACCTCGGGGGCGGTGCCGGCCCTTTCCTCTTCCAACTGCTTAAGAATGTGCGAACCCATGTGGGCCATGATGCGCATGTTGACCACCACGTAAGGTGAGTCCGTGATTTGCACGCCAATCTTCGCCAAAGGAGAGGTGGGCGGGCCCATGCAAAAGGGGATAACGTACATGGTGCGACCTTCCATGCAGCCGGTAAACAGATCGTGCATCTTGGCGAGCATCTCGCGTGATTCAGCCCAGTTGTTAGTGGGGCCAGCTTGCACCTGACGACGGGTGCAGATGAAGGTGCGGTCTTCGACCCGGGCCACATCACCGGGTGAGGAGCGAGCAAGGAAGGAGTTGGGACGTTTCTCGGGGTTGAGGCGGGTGAAAGTTCCCTTATCAACCATCAGCTGGGTCAGGCGGTCCCACTCTTCTTGCGAACCATCGCACCATTCCACTCGGGCGGGTTGGCAGCGGGCGGTCATCTGGTCAATCCATTTGGCGAGGGCAGGGTGTGTGGTCATGTTGGAAGTCTTAGCTATCTGACTAGGGGTTGGAAAGAAGGCTTTCCCGCTCTAGTCAGCAAAGAAAGAGCAGATTGGGGTCCAAGTATCTGAGGAGTAATCTACGAGGACGGGTCACCACTTGCTCGGAGAGATCATTCTCAACTCGCCGCGCGTTTTTAAATTCCGCCTCAAACAAAGCCTGCTAGCAAAGTGAGACCAGCCTCTCAATAATTTGGGGCACTGCTCTGAAGCCCGATAAGGTCGCTGTTTCGAAAAAGCCGTTCCGGATTCTTCAGGGGGCGCGGAACTTTTTCAGAGTTTCCAAATCGATGAACTCAATGACCGAGGCGTGGGTGCCTTCCAGAAATACGGGCGGGGCACAACCGGCATCGAGTGCTTGTTGCCAGCGACTCAGACAGAGACACCAACGGTCCCCGGCTTTCAATCCTGGGAATTGATACTCGGGCCGGGCCGTGATGAGGTCATTTCCTTTGCGCTTACTCAAGGCGAGGAAGTCATCCGTCATCACTGCACAAATGGTGTGCATCCCGGTATCAGCTCCACTGGTTTGACAGCAACCATCCCGAAAGAAGCCTGTCAAAGGGTCAAAGGGTCAGAGGAGCAAGTCGCTAGTTCGGTTCCGAGTATGTTCTTGGGCATCTACCTAGAAGATAGCAGCCAATTGCTCGGGTTCCATCTTTCCAAGAAGAAAGAAGGCTTTGTCCTCGTCGCGCCAGCTGGCTGCCGACCATCCTGAATCATTGCAGTGAGTGCAGTTCCTCTTGGCTTCCGCCATGTAGGGGAGTTCGCCTTCGACCGCGTCCTTCCGCAAAACGATGAGGTGGACCAAGGGATCGCCTGGCGAAGTCTGATAACAAATCAAGGAGGCAGGCTTGTCATTGAAGTCGAGACGCTTGCAACCGACCCCTTTGGAATTCTCCAACCCGGCGGGAAGGACGTTCGGAGAGGGCAGTTCATTACTGGCGAGGAACTGGTAAAGAGCTTCTTGCTTCGGGTTCTTGCGGTCCAAACTGATGTTGCCGCTGAGGAAATCAATCGCCTCCGCTTGTACGGATGCTGGTGTGATGGAGGCCATATGGCGCTGCGGATTGGAGGGCTTCAGGAACGTGGTCCACAAGAGGGCGGCCACGATTCCTGCCGCCGCCGCCGCACCGATGGTAGGGAAGCTGAACCAGTTCTTGCGCGAGCCTTCGCGACGGTGCGAGGTCGGTAGCGCGGTGACCTTTTGTTCCACCTCCATCGCGGCGAGGATGTCGCCTCTCAGGTTAGCGGGTGGTTCCAAACCGGCTAGGGCACCTGCGAAATTGTGGTCGAATTCATTGTATCCTGGTGCGTCTTGAGCATTGGCAAGAGCTTCGAAAAGATTCTCCCGCAAGTTTTCCGGAATAGGAAAATCGCTGAGGCTTTCGGCAAAAGCGGCGTCTTGGGCCCGCTCGTGGGCCAACCATTGACCGAGAGATGGGTCCTTAGCGGCCAGAGCAAGAGCCTCCGCAAAGGCGGGATCGTTCAGGTCTGATCCGTTGGGTCGGAAGCTGGCGAGAATGAGTTTGGCTTGGGTATTGTCCATCGTGTTAGGCACCTTTCTGATTAAAATTTACTACGTTTTCGTTAGTAGCTTCGTTGGCGGATTCCATTTTTTCGCGGAGTTGTTTCTTACCGCGTGAGATGCGAGACATCACAGTGCCGATCGGAATATCGAGGGTTTCGGCAATTTCTTTGTAGCTTTGTTCTTGCAGGAAAAAGAGGGTGAGAGGCGCTCGGAAGGTTTCATCGAGCTGTCCTAGAAGGTCGACTGCGCGCTTGGCATCCAATTGGCGGTCGGCATCAGCCTGATTGGCGGGTAGCTGGAACTCCGCCTCTTCCAAATCGCGCTCCGGGAACTTGGTGGAACGGCGCGCTTGCGAAAGATGCTCGCGGTAAAGTGTCGTGAAAAGCCAGGTCTTGGCCTTCGAGCGGTCCTTGAGCTGGTGCCCTTTTTCGGCCCATTTCACAAAAGTCTGTTGCACGAGGTCGGAAGCTCGTTCCGGGGTCTTGGCCAGTGAGTAGCCAAAGCGGTAGAGTGCTTGATAATGAGCGTCGACCAGTTCTTCAAATTCAGTCATTGGTGCGATTGGTTAAGTTGGGGATAGGAGTCCCGGGTTGAAAATATATTCCCAAGAAAGTTCTTGGGCCTGCAATCTTTTTTAGAAGCTCTCGGTGCTTTGGCAACGGTTCGCAGTTGGACAGTGGTTGTGCTAGGCAATGTTGGTGTAGACCGCTTGCACGTCTTCGTCGTCATCGAGCTTGTCGATGAGGACTTCCACTTCTTCGATTTGTTGTTCAGTAAATTCGACCGGAGTCGAGGGGATGCGCTGCAGGCTGCCCTTAGTGGTCTCGATCCCCAGCTCTTCGATTTTTTTCGACAAGGAACCAAACGCTTCAAACTCGCCGTAGACGTAGACCGTGTCCTCGATCACTTCCATCTCTTCCAATCCGGCATCAATGAGCTCCAACTCGATTTCCTCGAGGTCGTGCTCGCCCTTTGCAAACTGGAACACTGCCTTGCGATTGAACATGAAGCCCAGCGCACCGGATTCCAAGAGCTGGCCTTCGTTCTTGTTAAAAATGGTGCGCACATTCGAGAAGGTACGGGTGTTGTTGTCAGTGGCACATTCCACCCAGAGAAGCACCCCGTGTGGGCCCTTGCCCTCGTAGTTCACCTCTTGATAGTCCGCCGCGTCCTTGCCTTCAGCGCGTTCGATAGCCTTTTTGACATTGTCCTTGGGCATGTTCTCCGCCTTAGCGGTAGCGATAGCGGCGCGGAGCTTGGGGTTGGAAGCCGGATCAGGTCCACCCTCCTTGGCTGCCATCGTGATCGTGCGACCCAGCTTGGGAAAGATTTTCGACATCTTGTCCCAACGCGCTTCCTTGGAAGCTCTCCGATATTCAAATGCTCTACCCATGTCGCGCGGAGTTAACACAGCTTTCGCCTCTTGCTCAACCCCTAGCTCCCTAGCAACAGGCAAAAAAATCCTCGCCTTCGTAATAGCCCGCGCTTCGGGCCATCTCTCGCACCCGTTCCCGGCCTCCCCGTCCCACGCATCCCAAGAGAGTCGCCTCGCGATGGACCTCCCCCAAATCACCGGGCCCCCAAATCGGGAAGCCTAAGGCCGTCTTGCCAATTTTGCGCGGAGCGACATCGAAGAAGCCGTGCACCAGCACCTTTCGCTCAACGAGCAGCTTGGCCAGGCGCCTACCGATAGGCCCGCTCCCTGCCAGTAAAACCCCACTCCTCCGAACCCGCTCCATTTTCGCCAAGTAAGTGGCTTTGGTGGTGGTCATCTCAATTTCCGAATAGTCCTCATGACTCCGGGTGAGCCGAGTGGGGGAATCGCGCCAATCGACAACCGCCTTCCGAGCTTGGAAGAATCGCGCGCCATTCGCGAGCATACGCAGCCACAAATCATAGTCTTCCGGCCCGCGTTGCACCCGGTATTCTCCCGCCGCAAAGTAGGCCTCGCGAGTCATCAACACCCCAGGCTGGATGACCGGCGATTCCACAAATCGTTCCCTTCGAAAGTCCTCGGGCCGGGTCAAACCGTTGGCCCAACTCACAAACCGCTCCAGCCCTGCGCCCCTCGAGTCGAGGCAGCGGATATGGCTCGTCACCAGATCCGCCTCTTTTTCCAAAAGCAGAGCGCACTGTTCCATCAAGCGCTCCTCGTGAGCAACATCATCAGCATCCATACGCGCAATGAGGGGACAGCTGGCTTCTTGGCATCCCAGCCGGGCGGCTTCCGCGACACCTCCTGAGGGCGCGGATTCTAAAATCCGAATGCGCCTATCCTGAGCGGCGAAATCACTCACAATGCGGGAGCTGGCATCAGAACATCCATTCAGAACAGCGAGAATTTCCCTCGGAGGCAGACTTTGCTGCAAAATGGAAGAAAGAGCCTCCGACAAAGTTGATTCCGCATTGCGGATGGCGATCACCACTGAAACTTTCGGTTCCATCTCCTTCATTCGCCTAAACTGAGAGCCATCGCGCCACCGCCCTCATCACAAAGAATACGAAAGGGCCGGCAGCAGACTTCGCAGTCGTAGTCGAACTCACAAGGACACTCTGACGGCGGGGGAACTACGATTTCGAAGCTCTCCCAGCAGGCCGGGCACTGGATAAAGTCGGTATTGATCTTGCTAAGGATGAATGGTAGCTGCCAGTTGATCGAGCCGGAATGGCTTGAAAAATGTGGCTATCGCGCTTGATTGGTTGTCGAAAGGGGTGGAGACGCTTCTTGAAGGACAGCTTCTGAAGCTGAACAACCACTACTTATTATTATGAAAAAAATTGGATACTTGACCGCAGCCGTAGCCACTGGATTGGTTTTCACCTCTTGTAAGGAAGCTGAAGATGCCGTCAAAAACGCAGGTGATGCCGCCGAAAAGGCTGCTGACGCCACTGCGGGAGCGATTGAGAAAACGGGTGAAAAAGCTGCTGAAGCTGGAGATGCCATGAAGGATGCCGGCTCAAAGGTCGCGGAAGAAGCAGGAAAAGCAGCTGAAGGCGCCAAAGAAGCTGTCGACAACGCAGCTGAAGCTACTGGCAACGCTGTCGAAGAAGCCTCTGGTGGAGCTGCCAACGCTGTCGAAGCCGCTAAAGAAAGTGCCGCTAACGCTGCCGAAGAAGCCAAAGAGGCTGCGACCGAAGCTGCTGAAGGCATGAAAGAAGCTGCTACCGAAGCCGTCGATAACGTCAAGGAAGCTGCTGGTGCCGCTACCGAAGATATGAAGGAAGCCGCTGGTGATGCCGTCAAGGCCGCTGGTGATAAAGGCGCAGAAGCCCTCAAAAATGCCGGTGAGGCTGTCGACAAAGCGGGTGAATAAACCGCCCTTTAACTGAATTTTGTAGAAGCCTCTCTTCGAAAGAAGAGGGGCTTTTTATTTTTTGTTCAAATTATGACAAAAAGGTTCTTGTGAGTTGATGAGCGAAGTTGTAAATTGCTTTTGTTCACCACTTAACGAATTATGAAGTTTTCACTTTTGGCCCCCGTTTTCCTTGCCGCTAGTATGAGCGGTGCCAGCGCGTTCTCGCTTGATTTCACTGGTCTTGCCACAGATGGCAGCGTGTCATTGAGTGGTGCTGATGGTGATCAGCTGGTCATCTCCGTTCCTGGCTTTGGCAATGTGGCCTTCGGTGTTGCCGAGAAGGACGCAACCGCTTCTGTTGTTGAAATCGACGGCGTGCCTGCCATCGAGTTTGATGATGCCAGAACTATCACCATCGACTTCTTCGCCGGAAGTCCCGTTGAAAACGTTCTTGTCTCTTTCGTTGGCGTTGATCAGGGCGAAAGTCCGACTTACACCTCTCTTACCGACACTTCAGGGGTTGCCCGCATCCCGGTAGGCACCGTTGGTATCCAAGGCCTCACCTTCGACCGCGTTGGTCCCAAGGTTCCCGAGCCTTCTACTGCAATTCTCGGACTTCTCGGAGCCGTCGCTCTCTTGCGCCGCCGTCGTTAGTGCCGTCCCTGCCGCTGCTGCCGCCGGCGTCTTTGGATAATCATTGAGACAACCAAGGTAGAAACTTTCGAAAGAGCCCTCCAAGCGGAGGGCTTTTTCAGTTTGTGGGAGATCGGCTCAGGGCGATCAAGCGAGGTACGAAGTTGCTCTCCTTCGCCAATGCTTGGACCAAGATGGATAGCCTAGTTTGGATTTTTTGATGAAAAAACCAAACCTACAAACTTTTGAAGAAGATGGAAATTCAAGATTCGGCTCAGAACCAGCAATTTGAATTTCTAAATCTGATTCATCCAATCCATCTTGGTCTCATTTGGCCAAATTTTTCCTAGCTAGCTCGCCCTAGGGACCGGCTGAGCTGTCTTCGCTTACGAATGAAAACCGAGCGCGAGACAAACGCAGAAGGAACGCGAGACAAACGCAAACCGAGCCCATTTTAGTCGAGGAGAGCCTTGCCCAATTTCAGAAAAAGCCGTTCACGAAGAAAACCCATCGATGCCCATCGGTCCTGGTAGTCAACTCACAGCTTGCACCATGATCTGAGGGTAGGGGAACCTTGAGCGTCTCTCGCTAGCCTGAAAGCCTCTGGCCTACGGCACAATTTGAACGGGATCTCCTAAGGAAAGGATTTCCCAGAGCTTGCGGACGTTTCCTCCCGGTACGCGAATGCATCCATGGGAAGCCGGGTAACCGGGCACATAGCCTTGATGGAAGCCGAAGTCGCCACAACTTAAGCGCTGGAAGTAGGGCATCGAGGAACCGTAGATGGTGGAGTTCCAATGACGGTGGCGATTGGTGATCACGAACGTACCGGTCCGGGTGCGGTGGCCAGATTTTCCCGTAGAAACTCGGGTGCTGTAGATGACCTCATCGCCATCATAGACCCAAGCACGCTGCTTCGAGAGATCGACCAAAGCGCGCCGCTTGATTTGCGAAGGCTCGCGACCGAGAAGAATCTGCATCATGGGGACATCGCCACGGCGCGCTGCCCAACTGATAGGATACCAGTAATTGTAGCGACCACCACGAGTGTAAATCTTGGGGTCGGCTCCGTGAGCTAAGAGCAAGCGCGCCAACTCAACGTCACCGCTGTCCGACGCCATGCCAACGGGCGTAAAGCGGCGCGTATGGGTCAGAGTCGAACGGGCAATGTTCTTGCTCTCAATCTGTTCGAGGAAGTCTTTCGAAGGATAGTCGTAGAAGGGGATATTGGGGTTGGCGCCTTTCTCCAGCATGAGCCCCACCAGCGGGCGATCCAACTTGGCCACCGCGAGATGGAAGGCGGTCTGACCTTCGCGAATGAGTGCGTTGGGAAGAGCACCTGCCTCTAGAAGGCGAAAGGCAGCCCACCGATTTTCGCTCCGAATGGCGGCACCCAAGAGAGTGTCGTCCGAGAGGCGGCAAAGAGAATTAGGATCGGCGCCATTGGAGAGTAGAAAGTCGATCAGATCGCGATCATCATCCAGAATCGCGTTGTAGAGCGGGGCACAAGGGATGACTGACCCATACTGAATGAGAAGGGAGGCGAACTCGTAGTCGCGCATTTCCAAAGCAAAATCGATGGGCAGCTGGCCCCCGGGCCCAATGGCGTTGGGGTTAGCGCCGAGGCTAAGAAGCTCGCGTAAGCTGTCCGGGTCGCGCCGCATCACTGCGAGGTGAATCGGTGTCGCACCGCTGCCGTCGGCGGTATCAAGGGAGATTCCCTGCTTGAAGAGGGGTCGCAGCACGTCGAAGGAGCCACTCCCGACCGCAATGTGCATCGGGTTCTCGCCATATTGATTGGTGACGTCGAGATTGGCCCCACTTGCTGCCAAGATTTCGATGAGTTCGGGTTCTCCTGCTTCGGCAACCACATGCGAAAGGTGGAACTCGGGCCCACCCTCGATTTCCTCCGCTCCTTCGAAGGTAACTCCGCGTGCTATCAAATCACGCACCAGCCAGACATGGCCATTCCGCGCTGCCATTTCGACCAGCGGACTCCCATCTTCATCGGTCGAGTCAACCCGGGCCCCATGGGTCAGTAATAAGTTGACCACCGCAGTGCGACCCTCCGCGACACACTCCGTCACCAGAGAACCTCCGCTAGGTAAGGTCACGTCGGGAGAAGCACCTCGCTTCAAAAGCTCACCCACCAGCCAAGCCTCGTCGGCGCGGGCCGCATGGACCAAGGCATTGAGGCCTTGTTCGTCGGTTGGCAGGGCCTTGGTAATTTTCTCGGGAAGAAGATCCCAAGCAACCCGGGTGCTCCCGGTCTGGGCCGCCACCATCAGCGCAGTGCGGCCGCCTTCATCGGAAGACTTTTGCGTGATTTCGGTAGCGAGGATCCCCAATGCCAAGTCCTCGTCGCGACTTTCGAGGGCACTGAAAAGAGCCAAAGGTGACTTGGACGCCGCTTCTTGGGCTCGAGCGCTTGCCTGTCGATCTTGCTCAGAAACACAGCCAGCAAGCAGGCCGAACAAAACGACCGAGGAGCTGCTCACTCCGAAGAATGAGCGTGTTTTTCTGATAAAATTCATATTCCCGCGTTGTTGTTGCGTATTTTTTGACAAACATCAACTCTTGTCGTTCAAATACGCGGGAAATTAGAAAAAATTCAACTCAAATTTTCCTCAATGCGTTTGCAGACCTCAATGGCATTTTCGCGTGAGTTGAAGGCTGAGATTCGGAAGTAACCTTCGCCCGCGGCACCGAAGCCCGATCCGGGAGTGATCACCACTTGGACCTCATGAATCATCCGGTCGAACATTTCCCAACTGGTCGTCCCTTCCGGACACGCCACCCAGACGTAAGGCGCGTTTTCGCCCCCATAAACTGCTAGACCCACCTTTTCGCAGGCTTCGCGAAGAAGGCGCGCATTTTCCATGTAATGGGTGATGAGCTCCTTGACCTGGGCCTTGCCCGCCTCGCTGTAGAGCGCTTCCGCACCTCGCTGCACGGGATAACTGGCTCCGTTGAACTTAGTGGAGGTGCGACGAGACCAGAGGTCACGAATGGAAATCTTCTCGCCGTCTGCCGTCGTCCCGAAGACGGTCTTGGGCGCCACCACCCAGCCACAACGGACGCCGGTAAAGCCACCGTTCTTGGAGAATGAGCGAAACTCTAATGCACAGTCGCGAGCGCCCTCGATTTCATAAATGGAGCGGGGAACGTCAGGATTCTGGATAAAGGCCTCATAGGCGGCATCAAAGAGAATGAGGGCGTCGTGCTTTTTGGCGTAGGCGACCCAAGCAGCGAGCTGCTCGCGGGTGGCCGAGGCACCGGTCGGGTTATTAGGATAACAGAGATAAATCAGATCGACGGGCTCTTCCGGGATAGCGGGCACGAAGTCGTTTTCGGCATTGCAGGGCAAGTAGACCAATCCTTCGTAGCGGCCGTCTTCATCGCCCTCGCCCGTGTTGCCGATCATCACGTTGGTATCGACATAGACTGGGTAAACAGGGTCGGTAATAGCGATCGTATTGTCCGAACCCAAGATATCGAGGATGTTGCCGGAATCACACTTCGATCCGTCGGAAACAAAAATCTCATCAGCCTCGATGCCCAAGTGGGAGTAGTTGTTAGCCACAATGGACTCGCGCAAAAAGTCGTAGCCTTGTTCGGGGCCGTAGCCACGGAAGGAGTCGCGAGAACCGAGCTCATCGACCGCAGCCTTCATGGCAGTGCGCGCCGCCTCGGGAAGAGGCTCCGTCACATCACCGATGCCACAGCGAATCAGACGACCCGCCTTCTCAGGATTAGCCTCGGTAAAGGCGCCCACACGACGAGCGATTTCGGGGAACAGATAACCAGCTTTGAGCTTGAGGAAATTTTCGTTGATTCGAGCCATGACGGCCACGGCATAGCGGGTCCGGGCCTTTCAGCCAAAGAAAAATCGCAAAACGATGCCGTATCAGTTGCTGGTCGGTTCCATGAAGCAGTCCAAAAAGTCATCATTCACACCAGCTAAGCGCCTACGTTCGCAAAGTGAGTAAAGTTCTTCGACTGCGGAATAAGGGAAAAATTTAGCATTGAGCTCTCGAAATTGAGGTTTGGAACATTTTTCCATTACTTTGGAACGGTCCTCGTCGGGAGCAACAATTGTCCAGCGAGTCGGAAATTCTGGCAGATACGACTTGAAATTTTTCATGCGTGTCAGTCCAGATGTGATACCTGTGCTGTGCTCTACTTCCATCACAGCGGGCATGAATTTGCTATTTCGAAACCACACGCAGTCGATCAGTCGCCCTTCTTCCACGGCTTCTTGATGAGCTGTGACAAGGGTTTCTTCGGACAACTCAGAAACAACGCCATCAAGACTGCCAATTCGTTTTCCCTGGTAAAGAATACCTTGATCGTTTTTGGCAACGTAAGTGCGAAAACCTAGCTGGCGACCTATGGCTACTAAAGCAAGTTGAATTTGAACATGTCTTCGTTTTATCTCGATGTCTATTGGGCTAGATGAGCTGAAGTCTGTCGAAATTTCAATTGCCTCGTAGACGTTGGAGGAAGATGGAATCTCGGAAATGATGACATCAACATCGGCAATTGCGATTCTCCCCGGCTGATGGGGATCACTTGGTTTCCAGATGAGGTGTTTGTGGCCTTTTTTGACCTGATTTGATGATGAGTTACTTTCGATTCTGCCCGGATAGCAGAGATAGAATTCAGGCGTATGTGCTAGTAGTGCTTCTAGCGCGGAGCGGGTGTTGTAACTCGCCCCAAGCACGCGGTCAAAGTTGATTGGAACTCCGACTTGCATTGCTTGAGCGACTCTCCAGAGCATATTGCTCGAAAGAGTTTTCGCTTTTGGTTCGCCCTTTTTATGAGGGTTGTAACTTTCGATTACTACTGGGCCTTCCGGACCTTGAACACTCGCGACTCTGACTTTCGTTTTTGTGCTTGGATTCGGATATTCGAACCATGTCTTACTAGGAAGGCCGCGAAGAGCCTTTACAAGATTTGAAGCAGTTAGTTTGTCGTCACGGTTCATTGTTTATCGTGCTCGTTCGTCGATAAAGGATTTTACTGAAGACCCAATGCCACAGGCAGCTAAAAACGGAACTCCGTTTCCGATTGTCTTAAACATGTTGGAGAGAGACATTTCAGAAGGGAGACTAAACTCCTTGGGTAAAGATTGAATAGCGAGTGCTTCTGCGGCACTTATTCTCCGGGCCTGATAAGGGTGAAGGTGTACCTCGTTATTGCCGTAAGCTGCGGTGGGAGAGTAGCGCCAGCGGTGAAGCCTTTTGCACGATTTTTTGGAGTCGTCTCCCTCGGGGATTGTCTGAAATTTTTCAAGCGCGGCACGGGGTGTAAATGCATCTTGGGCATTTGGGTGCTCCGAGACTTTGTTTTTCTTGAACCAGTGTTCAACAGTAAGTTCTTGGGGGCACTGTCTGTTAGGTAATGGAGTGGCGCCGAAAGGAGTTTGTTCTGGCCAGGGAAGGTTTAAAATTTCGGCTGCATCGTATTTAACATCTTTGGCCCAAGGATACTCGCCCTCTGGCATAAAGCCGGTTGAAAGTGACTTAAAGGCCTTGGTTTTGAAGCCGAGCAGAATAATTCGTTCTCTATCTTGGGGCACACCGTATTCCAGAGAATTAATCAGCTTATTGGTTAAAGAATAGCCATTCTTAATGAAAAGCTTGCAGATTTCGTCGTAAAAGGCGCGGTGTTTCTTGGTTCTCCAGAGACCCTTTACGTTTTCGAAGAGGAACCAATCTGGTTGCTGCTCGCAAATTAAACGAGCGTATGTGCCTGTGAGTCTTCCGTTTTCTCCAGACTTTCCTCTTTGTTTCCCAGCAATTGAAAAATCGGGGCAGGGAGGACCTCCGATAAAACCCACAGGAGCACTAGAGTTGTTGAGACGTGGAAGCCGCTGTGAACCTGCCGTAAAGTCCTCTATTGAGCAATTGTATAGCTGGCAATCGGCATTGCCTTTGCTTTGACGAGAAAACTCGAAAGCGGATAAGAATGGTTGATGCACTTCATTTGCCGAAACGGATGCAAAACCCATCTTTTCGAATCCAGAATCTAGAAAACCTGCTCCAGTAAAAAACGAAAAGACAGGTAGACAAGCTGCCTGCTTTTCGGCTTCTAAAGAGGATTCTGAAACAGGCTGATTGAGAGTAGATAGAGTCATTTGAAATTCGAAATTTGTTCTCATGAACACTTATAAGTGTTCAGCTGCCCCGAACAAGCGAGAAATTGGTTGAGCTTGTTTAAGCCTATTCGAGGTCTTCGGGAAACAAAGAATCGAACTTGACAGTCACAAAGCCCCTTTTTGGAAACCTCGCTTTACAAACTCTTCACGAGAAAGGGCCTCTCTCGACACAAAATCCAAACGTGGCCGCCGCAACCTCAGTTCGTTCTTAACAACCAACTGAACTATGAAAGCAACTATCCTCATCCTCAT
>CAZGXV010000007.1:0-12602 GCA_964529725.1 uncultured Roseibacillus sp. | reverse complement strand
TCAGTTCGTTCTTAACAACCAACTGAACTATGAAAGCAACTATCCTCATCCTCATGACCAGTAGCAGTTTCCTCTGCGCCCAAGGACCCCAAGGTCAGCAGGGGCCGCCTCCCGCGCCACCAGTTTTGAAAGCTCTCGATACTGATGGCGATGGAAAGCTCTCGGCTAGTGAGATCGAGAAGGCCAGCGAAGTTCTGGGTGGGCTCGACACCGACGGCAACGGACGTTTGTCGAAAGAAGAAACACGACCCCCGCGTCCCGAAGGCCAAGAAGAAGGCCGCCGTTCTCGGCGCGAAAGAGAGGGAGAGCGTGAGCGCCCCATGCCGCCCATCATGGAAGCCCTTGATCAAAATGGCGACGGGACCATCTCCAAGCGCGAACTCAAGCGCGCTTCCCAGTCTCTCTTGGAAATGGATGAGGACGAAAGCGGAGCCCTCGAGTCCGAAGAACTGAAACCTGAGAAGCGCCAAGAAGGCGACTCGCAGCAAAGAGGTGGCTCGGGTGGCCAAGGTGGCCAGCGTGGCGACGGACCCCGCCCTCCGCATCCTCCCCGTCGCCGTTAGAGCGATTCATGGAAGAGATTCCGCTAAGCCTTTTGGCCCGCTGGACGCAGTTGGATGTCTCCGACGTTCACATGTGACGGCGCGGCCAGAATCGTTTTAACGGCTTCGGCAATGTCGTCGGGATGAAGCATGGGAGTGGACGTTCGCATTTGCGCGAGGTCTTCTTCTCGGCCTTCGAAATAATTGTCTAACAGAGGAGTGTTGACGAACCCGGGGCTGACGGTCGCCACCTGGTGGGGCGAGCCATCGCCAGCAAGCTCACAACGCAGGGCTTCGGTGAGGGCCCTGACCGCAAACTTAGTCGGCGCGTAGAAACCCCCCGAAGGTGGGACGCGATGACCGCTCATGCTCGAGACATTCACGATGCGCCCTCCATTCTTGGGAAAAAGAGTGAGGGCTTGCTGAGTGGCAATCATGAGACCATGGACGTTGACCTGCCACATCTGGGTAAAACGCTCGGGGTCGCCGTCACTGACTCGCTCCAACCAGGCCAGCCCCGCATTGTTCACGAGAGCATCCAACCCACCGGCAGCTTCCGCGATGATATTAAAAGCATGACCGATGCGGTCGCTCTGGGTCAGGTCGCAGGAGACGCGAGCGGCACCTTCAGGTATTTTGCCAATACTACGGCAAAGCCCAAAGACTTGCGCGCCTTCGGCTACTAGAAGTTTAGTAATAGCAGACCCGATCCCACTTGATGCCCCGGTCACCGCAATTCGTTTTCCCTGTAAGCTGCTCACCAAGACATTGAAAGCCGACTGGAAGGAAAATCAAACCCCGAGCTTAAAAAAAGAGGAAGAGCCGCTCGCGCGCAGAGCCTTCCCCCTCATTTCGCCTCGCAAAGAACTGTCCGCGGTTCTAACTCTATCCCATGGACGATTCTCTCGGCACCCTCTTCTCCCAATGCTGGGCTTCTCTCGCGCAGGCTGCGAGGGGAACGAGCCACGGATGGCGCTTGGGTTCACTGGCGACGGTGGGCCGTGATGGTTTTCCCAAAGCTCGCACTGTCGTGCTTCGGGGTGCCAAAGAAGAAGGACAAGAGCTAAGCGCCTATACCGATCCCCGCACTCCTAAGTGGCGAGAATTGCGCGCTCACCCCCGTGCTGAGCTTCTTTTCTGGGATGCGGAGAGCAAGGTTCAGCTGCGCTGTTCAGGGCCTATCCGCCTTCATCAAGATGATGAGATCGCCCTCGCAGCTCGCCAGGAACTTCCTGAACATGTCGCTGGCGACTACGGTGCCCTCACCACACCTGGCGAACCTCTTGCCCATCCTCAAGAAGGCACTGAGCTTGGTTCCGCTTCCCAATGGCATTTCGGCGTCATCGTTATGGCGGTGGAATCGATGGACTGGCTGGCACTTCGCCGCGACGGACATCGCCGTGCTTGCTTCCAGAAAGAGGGCTCGCGCTGGCAAATGAGCTGGGTGCAACCTTAGCCTCGTGCTATCTCGCGGCTGCCATTCATGAAGCCTACCACCAACGTCGCCGAAACCTATGCTCCTGATGGTGCGCACTTTCGTCTCATCGAACATGATGGAGACTACTACCTCTACATGAATGATCGTCAGGTGATGAGCACTCGCATGACTCTCTCCGAGCGCCTGTTAGCGGACATTGGTTGCGACTTTCCTGACCGACGCGAGAACCCGCGCGTTCTGGTCGGTGGCCTAGGCCTTGGTTTCAGCCTTCGGCGAGCGCTTGAGCTCACGGGGCCGCAATCGCAAATCGAAGTGGCCGAACTCCTCGCCGAGGTGGTTCGTTGGAATACAGACTTGATGAAGGGTTACAACGACGACGTCCTGCATGATTCTCGTACCCGTATCATTGTGGCCGATGTCCACGATTGCATTCGCAAGGCGGCGGAAGGTGACGAGAAATACGACGCCATTCTCCTCGATGTCGATGACGGCCCTTCGTCACTTTTGCAGCCTCAGAATTCCCAGCTCTATCAGGGTGAAGGATTGGCCCTCTTGAAAAAAGCCCTCACCCCCGGCGGCCGAATTTCCTTCTGGGCTGTCGAGCGCGATCCCCGCCTTTTCCGAAGCCTCAAGAAGGCAAAATTCTGGGTCGAAGAATTTCCCGCCGCCAAGCATGAGCGCGCTAAGCGCAAAGAGCACTACGTCTACCTCGCGGAGAAAAAGTAGCGCGCCCTCTCGAGCCTCCTCCGCTCCTTCACCCTCGCCAGTGAGTGCGACTACTGGGGCAAAATTTCAGCCAAGATGGTGGTGATATTTTCTTCCGCCAATTCTGAATCAGGATAGATTGCTTGCGCTTCCAAGTAATGGGCCAGAGCCGAGGCTAGTTGGGGCTCGCGCCGGGACTTGAGCTTCTCGCCGTTGTCCATGGCCTTGGTGAAGTCGGCAACCCTTGGAGCAAGGAGCTCAATCTCGCGGCCGAGCTTAGGATCGTCAGGGAACTCTTCCCTGATTTGAGCCAACTGCTCGTAAGCTGCGTAATCGGCACCTTTCTTGGAAAACTCGGATGCTTTCGAAATCGCGATTTCTATTTTGCGCAGGTTGCCCGTGATTTGCTTGAGAGCCGCCGTGCGCTCCTCGTCTCCGCGGACCGCCAGGATGAATTCGCCTTCTTCTGCTCGTTTGGCAATCTCGCGATAGTTACTTTCGGAGAGCAGGCGGTCGAAGTCATTGCGAGAGGCCACGAGTTGCGAACTGCTTCCCACCAGACTTTTGAATTCTTCCAACTTGGGATTGGTGGGCCAGATGGAAGCGGCCTGTTTGATAGATTCCGCAGCCTTGTCGCTTTCCTTCGCAAGCAAGTTTGCTTTTGCTTCTTCAATGGCAAGGTCCGAGGCCAGGGTGTAACCAGCAATCGCTCCTTCCGCCTTGGCAGCCGGGAAGTCTCTCGCTGCATCCTTCAAGCTCTTTACCAGCTCTTTGGCGCGACCGTAGTCCCGTGCCTGCATGGCACCGTAGAGCAAGTTGAGGTCGGTGATATAACCTTGCACCTGCCGCTTCTTTTCACGGGGAAGGGTGGCCACCGGGGTTAAGTATTCGCCAAGCGCAAAGGCCTCCATCAGGCGTTGAGAGGCATTGTGAATTTCCCCGCGTTCGAGCAAAAACTCGAAGGCATCAATGGCCTTTTCGGAATCTCGAATAGCCTCCGAGGCCAAGGAATCGAGGGTTGAGATAGTAGGAGTGGCTCCGAGTGATTCGGTGAAGAGTTTGGAGACGTCCGAGTTCTCGTCGATACGCAGGGTCCGGTCTCCGTCGCGCCAAATCTGGTTGTAAAATCTAGAGGCCATGAGCACATGCTGGAAGCGCCGCTGCAGGAACCATTGCGCCATCGCTACTTGGTATTGGGTCTTGGACTGCACCACCGCCAACTCGGTGCGAACGATGTTGCCTTTCCGCAAGACCTCAATTTCGGTGATACGGCGTAAGTGTTCGTTGTAGCGAAGCGATTGTTCGCCGACTCCCGGTGAGAGACTTTCTTCGATGCGGGTGTTGTTGGTCTCGGTAACCTTTTTTTCCTGGCCCACCCGGTTCGGACGTTCGTTGCGCGCCATATCGTCGGCCCGCTTGGTCAGGCGCATGCGTTCTTCGTCCATGCGTTCGTTGATGAGCCGCAGATTATTGCCATCTTGCTTGGCCAGCATCGCAGTGTAGATCGACTCCGCTAGCGTCGAGGAAAGCTTGGCGTCACCAGGGTAGGAGGCGGCCTGCGGCAACAGCTTGAAGGCTTCCGCGAGACTCGGACCCGAGCCTCTCTCGCCGGAGAGGCTGGCTAAGCGCTGGGGGGAAAGAAGGGCCAAAATTCTTTCAATATCAGCACGATATTGCCGCGCGGCCTCACCATCCTCAGCTGGTTCATTGAGGTATTTTTCGAAACGGGCTTTAATGACCCGGCTGTCGCCTAGCGGGATGGTGACCCCGGCCACCGTCACGGTCTCGGCGGAGGGGTCGAGCAAAGGAACTTCTTGGCCAAAGGGGGACTCGCTCTCTTGTTTCTGGCTCGCTGGCGCCCGATCAGTCGGGGTGGCGGGAGCAGGCTTGGGCTCTGGTGGAACGAAAACTTGGGCCGAAAGCTGTCCCGATAGTCCGAGTGGTAATCCAAGCGGTAATCCGAGAGAGAGCAAATACCTAAAAACCTTCATGAAGTAAAAAGTAGCGTTCGCTTTCCTCTGCCACCAGTCAGAAAGTGCTCCCGCCGATATTTACAGGGAAGGCTTTTTCTCAAGCTACTTCTTAAGCTCGGCTCGAATGCGTTCGATGGCTTCGGGCGAGGACTCCAGCTCTTTCACTAAGGCCTCGAAAACGCGCATTGTGGGACTGGAGATGTGGTGCTCCATGCCTTCGACATCGTCGTAGATGGTTTCGTCATCAATGCCGAAAAGTTGCAAAAAGCGGGTGAGCAATTCGTGACGACGAATGATGTAATCGGCGACTTCTTCGCCCCGTGCGGTGAGGGTCATCCCGCGATACTTCTCATAGTTCACGAAGCCTTCGGTATCGAGCCGCTTGACCATGTTGGTGACACTGGCTTGGGAGATGGAGAGCTTCTCCGCGATGTCGATGACGCGAGCATATCCTTTTTCGGCAATCAGTTGCGAGATTTGCTCCAAGTAATCCTCCATCGCAATGGAACTGATTCGAGCTGGGGAGGAGGTGGGCGACTTGGGCACGACAGGGGAGAGATTAGAGAATTTGAGAAAGGAGTCAAACCGGAGGCCGTTTTATTGCTCGGAAGTGATAGATCCAGTGGAAGCTCGCGCACGGGTGGAACAGGGCGAACGCCCCAATGTTCCTCAAAGTCAGATATCGGTGCTGGCCAAGGAGGGGGGTGAGCAGGCACGCTCGGGTGACATGAAGATCGGAATCCTCTCTCGAAACGCCAAGCTCTACTCAACCAGCCGTCTTGCCGAAGCTGGTCAAGAAATGGGCCACGAGGTCGAAGTGATCGATTATGCGCGCACGCATATGAACATCGCGGCCCACAATCCGAAAATTTTCATTGGTGATCGCGACTTGGGTGGTTTCGATGCCGTCATTCCTCGCATTGGGGCTAGTTATACTTTCTTTGGGACAGCAGTGGTGCGGCAGTTTGAGATGATGGGTGTTTACTCGGTGAATGAGTCGGTGGCCATCTCCCGTTCGCGCGATAAGCTGCGCAGTCTCCAGCTACTCGCCCGCAAGGGTGTGGGCCTGCCTGTGACGGGTTTCGCGCGCGATCCGAAGGCCACTAAAGACCTCATCAAAGTCGCGGGAGGAGCGCCCTTAGTGGTGAAGCTTCTCGAGGGAACGCAGGGAGTCGGAGTGGTCTTGGCGGAAACGAACAAAGCCGCCGAGTCCGTCATTGAGGCCTTTCGAGGTCTCGATGCTAACATCCTAGTGCAAGAGTTCATCAAGGAAGCGGGAGGAGCCGACATCCGTTGTCTCGTCATCGGCGACAAGGTAGTCGCGGCCATGAAGCGTCAGGGCAAGGAAGGCGAATTCCGGTCTAACCTTCATCGCGGTGGCAATGCGGCAATCGTCAAAATTACGCCCGAAGAGCGAGCCACTGCCGTGCGGGCAGCGAAGGTGATGGGCTTGGGAGTAGCAGGCGTCGATTTGCTGCGAAGCAATCATGGCCCCGTCATCATGGAAGTGAACTCATCGCCCGGATTGCGGGGCATTGAGGAAGCCACTAAGAAAAATGTCGCGGGCGCCATCATTCAGCACATTGAGAAAAACGCGGCCGTTGGCAAAACCAAGACCCGTGGAAAAGGCTAGACTATGGCGAAGAAAATCTCGTTCGAGTTTGAGGGAGTGACAGTTCCGGCTGGTCATCGAGAGGTGGTGACTCTTCCCATCGGGCGATTTCTAACAGGCCAAGATTACGGTCTCCCGGTCCATGTGGTGCAAGGGCGACGCGAAGGACCGGTTCTTCTCCTCACGGGCGCGGTGCATGGTGATGAGCTCAATGGCATCGAGATCGTGCGTCGCATGCTGGCGGGGAAGTCTCTGCGTTCTCTTCGGGGAACGATCTTGGCCATTCCCGTCGTGAACACTCCGGCTTTTGCCGTTCGTTCGCGCTATTTGCCCGACCGTCGCGACTTGAACAGGCTTTTCCCGGGAGGCGAAGCAGGCTCGGTGGGAGGGCGAATCGCGCGAGCTTTGACGGAAGCGGTGATACCGAAGGTAGATGTTGTGATCGACCTCCACACCGGGGCCGTCAATCGACCGAACCTTCCTCAAATCAGAGTGACCCGCGGCGACAAGCGTTCGCAAGAATTGGCGAAAGTCTTTGCTGCCCCCGCGACCCTATTGGCAGGCGAGCGCGAGGGCTCCTTCCGCACCGAGTGCCGCAAGGCCGGTAAGCCCTGCCTCCTCTTCGAAGGTGGTGAGGCGATGCGGTTGGATGCCGGTTCGATCAAGTACGGCTTGCGGGGCATCACGCGAGTGATGCGCGAACTCGAGATGCTGCCTCAGGCGCGCGGGTTGACCAAGGCCATCGAGACGGTCTTCTGTCCGCGCAGTGGATGGGAGCGCTCTCCTTCGGGCGGCCTGTTCACTCCTTTGATGGCTTTGGGCCGCGCCGTCCATGTCGGCGATACCCTAGGCTTCGTTGCTGATGTTTCCGGTGAATCCGAACAAGCTGTTGTCTCAACAAGAAGTGGAATCCTCATCGGACGCACCAATGAGGGGGTGGCTGATGAGGGCGACGCCCTTTTCCACATCGCGGAAGCAGGCGATCCGTCGGAAGCAGAAGACCAAATCACTGAAGGTGGCGAAATTATGCCCGACACTTGGAAGGAAGTTGAGGACGTTCCAGTTCCTTACGATCCAGTGAGCGATGCCGTCGTCTAAGGTTCTGCTGCTGCGGAGCGGCTCGACGTCTCGGGATCGCAATTCGAACTAATTTGAATCAATTCGAACCATCTGGGTATAAAAAACCCCGGTGCCTCGCGTGAAGGACCGGGGTAGCCGAAAGGGAGTTTGGAAAATTACTTCTCCATCAGAGCTTTGATGTCCTCTTGCGAAGACGCCGACAACTTGGCCAAGGGGTAGGCGACCACTTTTCCGTTAGGCATCTGGAAAGTCACCGTCGCTTCATCGGCCAGGAGGATGGCTGCGGTAATCGCTTTGCCGTCGGCATTGGTCCACACTTGCTCTTCGGCAAGCAGGCTGGAGCCGGACGCGGTCTCTTCTTCATTCGCTGAAGAACCAACGACATCCATTTCTTTGATTTCTTTCTTCAAAGTCCGCGCTGCCTTGCGGGTATCGGACAGTTGTTTGTAGCTGAATCCCTTGAGACCTTTGGACAGGTCGGCGGTGGTCACCATGACCATAGGAATAGTATTTCCCATATGGCTTTGGCTTCTAATTTTGGCTACGGGCTTAGGTGCTTTTTCGAGTCCTTCCTTTTCGGAATCGATGAACACCACAGGTCCCGTGGACTTGAACGCTTTGAAGGCTTCCGAACTGGTCGCCAAGCAAGGTCCTCATTTGGTGCCGGGGTCGGTATAGACAAAGATGATAGGCTCGTTCTTCTCGATGGCTTCCGCTTTCGCTTCTTCGAGCTTGTCGAGAGTGAAGACGTGACGAGGGATTTCCAAGGCCAGCGCAGGAAGAACGCCCAAAAGGAGTAGGCTGATAATTTTCATGACCGGGCAAGCTACCAATAGAATTGCGAGGAATGAAGCCCTTTTTTCAAGGTTAAACAGGGTTTTTCTGCAGTTGCATCAACTTACACCAAGAGGATGGCACGCTTTCTGTTTTCCGAGTCTTTGGCTTATGAAAACCACTATCAATTGTACTAAGCATTTGGACAGTGAGCATACTCGTGTTTGGGAATCGACCCGCGACTTGATCGACCGCAAACACAAGCATCTGCGCAGTGTTCATCCCGATCTATTCAAGGCGGAACTTCACCTACGCGCGTTCGCTCGTCAGACCGAGGTCCACCTCCTCGTGCACGACAGTCGTCACCGCCTCATCGAATCCCATGCTAGCAGTGAACGTTTGGAAAAAAGCATCACGCTCGCTTTCAAACGTGCCGAGGTGCAGTTGGCCAAGCCTAAGCATTTGCAAAAGCAATAAAAAGCAATAGGCGCGAAGTGGCCAAACAAGTTTCTAGCTCGCTTGGAAAAGGGCTTCGCATGAGGGCTCGTTTCAAACCCCTAGAAACAAGCGAGCGGTGGTGAAGTAGATCAGCATGCCTGAAACATCGACGATAGTGGTGATCGCGGGGGCCGCAATGACTGCAGGGTCCAGCTTGACCGCGCGGGCCCCGATAGGAAGAAGAGCTCCGATGAGGGTGGAGGCGATCACCTGCACAGTGAGCGCGAGGGAGACTGCGAGGGTGAAGTGAGGGAGACTCACCCCTTTGATCGAATCAGGTAAAAGTAGCGGTAGGAGAAAAAGACAAGTCAGGGCGAGAGCCACGCCGAGAATGAGACCTTGGAAAATACCCAATCGAAATTCTTTCCAAGCAACCTGCACGGAATCCCGGGCCTCCAACTCGCCCAAAGACATTGCCCGAATGACCATTGTGGAAGCTTGGCCCCCGGTATTACCGCCAGTCGCAATCACCATGGGAAGAAAGAGGGCGAGCAGAAAAACGGAGTTTAGAACGGGCTCGAACTGAATCATGACATAGCCCGAAGCAATGGCCAAAAAGCCCAACCCCAGTAGCCAGCCCACCCGGCGCTTGAGGTGCACGATGATGCGGGTGCGGAGATAGCTTTCCTCAGATTGCTCACCGGCGATACCGGCCTGCTTCTCCATGTCCTCGGTGGATTCCTCCTCAAGAATCTCCATGGCATCGTCATAGGTGATGGCACCGAGCAGGCGATTGCTCTCATCGACCACAGGGAGTACAAGCAGATCGTATTTGCGCACCATAGCGGCCGCTTCTTCCTGGTCAGCGGTTGCTAGAATCGTCTCGTTGACTTCGAGCATGATGTCGCGGACCGAGGTTCCCCAAGCGGCAAAGGCAAGGTCGCGCAAGCGAATGAACCCGATGGGTCGTTCGCGCTCATCGATGACAAAGATGCGGGAAAGAGTTTCTGCGGAATTCTGCAAACTCTTCAGTGCGTCCAGAGCCTGCTTGACGGTGAGGTCGACCGTGACGCGGCCAATGCTGGTGGTCATACGTCCGCCCGCTGTCTCTTCGTCGTATTTGAGGAGAGTGCGCGTGAGCTCTTCTTGCTCCGAGGAAAGTAAATCAAGCAGATGCGTCCGGGTGTCCTCGGAGACATCCTGAAGCACATCGACGCGGTCATCATCGGAGAGTGCGTTGAGTAGTTCGCGTTGCTGGGCTGGTTTGTAGCGGCTGATGGCCTCTTCCCGTAGGGAGTCCGGCAGTTCGGCGAGAACATCGGCAAAGGTCGTCGGTGACAGGGTCCGCACCATGAAGTCGCGGTCTTCATCATCGAGCAGCTCGGCATAAAAGTTGGCGAGATCGGCATGATGCAGCTCTCCGGCGAGCGCAAGAATGGCAGAACCATCGCGCGATTTCAGAGCAGGTTCAAGACGGTCAGGCACGGGGTCAGACAAGCACGGTCGAGGCCAAGTTGCAAGCGAGGGCAGAGCCGCAATTAGGTGCCTTGCTTCCACAGCAGAGGCACCACGCGTTCGTCGGCGAAGTCGGGCAGCCCTTCGTTCTGGCGCACGAACCGTTCGTTCAGGTGGGAGAACTTTCCGTAAGCTTGGTAGTTGAGCTCATCGACCGCGTAGTGGAGGGCGATTGCCCGGCGGGGAGCGGAACCGAAATTGGGAGGATTGCCATGCACCGTGTGCCAGCAAAAGAGGGCGGCGTCTCCCGGTTGCACGGGAGCAGAGAGAATCTCGGCAGGAGCGGGTTGCCAACCATCGGGAAGTTCCAGCCACTTGCGACGCGCACTTTCGCGAACCATAGTGATAGGTCCCATCTCCGGTGCAATGGGCGCGAGAGGAATCCAAGCGGTGACCATCAGTTTGGCCTGACAAGTCTTCCATCGGCTCCGCTCGGTGTGCCAATGGTAGTCGGCCGCTCGCGAGGGGGCAGCGGGCTCCTCCCAAAGAAGTTGGTCGAACCAAAGACGTAAGGAGCTTGCTTCGGTCGCGATTGCGATCTGCTCAAGCAACTGGGGAGATTGCGCAAGAGCGGCGAGCTCGGTCCGGAAGTGGGTGGCGTAGGGCGTCTTCCATGACCGACTTTGGCGAGGGCGGGGTGGCGGCCAGTCGAAAGCAGGCCGCGTATTGGCCTCACCAGCCATGAGCTGTTCCTGCCCGTCACAAGCCCGCTCGATTTCCAACGGCGAAAACACGTTTTCGAGAAACTGAAAGCCTTCCGCGAGAGGAGAGCAAGGTCTGGAAACAAGAGGGGGCACAGCAGGAAGTGCTTAAAAGAGCGGACCAGGGGAAGCAAGTCTGTTCCGGTGCCAGCCTCCAGGCATCATTGTCTTGTATCTTGGCCATGAAGGCTGGAATCTGCGGCATGGCGACCTTGCTGAGGATTTTCGGAAACATCTGGCGCTATCCTTGGATGGCTCTCGGAGTGTTGGCGTTGTCGATAGGGAGCACCTTGCTGGTGTTGGTGCCGCCTCTGATGACGAAGCGCTTCCTCGATGTCATCATCGCCGACCAACGGATGGATTTGATTGGGACGACCGCAGCTCTGGCGGTGGGTGCGATTGCCCTGCGCCAGGTGATGGTGATGGGACGCACGGTTCTCAATATGGCCTTCGAGCAAAGAGTAGTGCATGACCTACGGCGGGAACTCTTCGATAAGATTCAGCGCATGCCCTTGCGATTTTTTGATAAAAAAACCAGTGGCGATATCATGAGTCGAGTGGGGTCGGATGTGCCTGCGATGGAAAAAGTCATTATCCAAGGAATCGACCAAGGTTTGAGCGGGGTGATTCAGATTGGCGTCATCCTAGCCTTCATGCTCTCCCAGCATGTGGGGCTCACTTTGGTTACTCTGGCACCCATGCCTCTCGTGGCCCTCATCACTTGGCTTTATTCCAAGTTCGGCGCTCCCCGCTACACCCGGGTTGCCGAAGCCTCGGCGGACCTCAATGCCTCTCTGCATGATAGCTTGGCCGGCATTCGGCAAATCAAGGCCTACACCGTGGAGCCGGAAAAGCTGCTCGAGTTTTCTGAAAAAAGCGACGAGGTCCGCGCTGCCCAGATGCACGTCGTTAAAGCTAACGCCGTGACTTGGCCTACGGTTAGTCTAGTAGCAGAGTCCGGTATCGTGATGATGCTAGCAATGGGGTCCTACTGGCTCATTAAGGATGGCTCGGTCACCATTGGGGTCATCGGTGCTTTTCTTTTCGCATGGGGATACTTGTTCGAGCCCATCTCGCGCTTGAGCCAGTTAGGAAAGACCTTCACCGGAGGTCTTGTCTCAGGGAAGCGGGTCTACGAAGTTCTCGATGATGCTGAGGAGAGCAATTTGGAGGATGGGAAGACGCCAACCGGGATGGAAGGCGACGTTGTCTTTGAGGAAGTCAATTTTGGCTACGAGAAAAGCGAGCCCATCGTCAAGGGCGTGAATCTTTCGGTAAAAAAAGGACAGACGGTGGCGTTCGTAGGCCCCACCGGATCGGGGAAGTCGACTTTACTCAACCTTTTGACAGGCTTCTATCATCCCGATCAGGGACGAATCCTCGTCGATGGTGTTCCGGTGCGAGAGTTGTCAAAAAAGTGGCTGCGGGCGCGGATGGGATTCGTGACCCAAGAAAGCTTTTTGTTCAACACCACCCTCAAGCAGAATTTGTTGGTCGCCAAGCCAGAGGCGAGTGATGAAGAAATTTGGGCTGCTTTGGAAGCGGCGAATGCGGCCGGATTTGTCAAAGAAATGGCGGAAGGTCTCGATACCGTCACTGGCGAACGGGGGGCGAAATTGAGTGGAGGCCAACGCCAGCGCATCTCGATTGCGCGCGCGCTTTTGAAGAACCCACCCATCCTATTATTGGATGAGGCCACAAGCGCAGTCGATAATGAGACCGAGCGATTGATCCAAGAAGCTTTGGGCCGATTGCGTGATGACCGCACCAGCTTCGTCATCGCCCATCGGCTTTCGACAATTCAAGATGCCGACATCATCTGTG
>CAZGXV010000006.1:0-72422 GCA_964529725.1 uncultured Roseibacillus sp. | reverse complement strand
TTATTAGAAGTACGTGGACTGGGATTCGAACCCAGGACCAATTGGTTAAAAGCCAACTGCTCTACCAACTGAGCTACCCACGCATGTTGGTTATTTTCCATCCGGTGAAGGACGGGCGGGAGGGTTAAGGTCTTGCCGCAGGGGATGCAAGGGAATTTTAATGCGATTTCAGAGGAATTTTGACATTTCTCGCTCGAAGCGGGTTTGCGGTAGGAATGGAGGAAGCCAAACTGTCCGGCAAAGCCGTTACCGGAGCCGATCTGGTTGGGCCGGGAGGTCCTTTGCGACAACGATAAATGGCTATCGGCTTCAATCCGCGCTGATGCCGAGGGTCGTATCGGCTTCTCTTCGAATTCTTTGGTAGGCGTCTGACTCGTTGGCGAGATCGAGGCCGTAGCTGGGAATCATTTCTGCCAAGCGTTCCTGCCATTCCTCGATGCGATGAGGAAAGGCCTTCTCAATGAGCGAAAGCATAATGTTGACAGCGGTGGAAGCTCCGGGCGAGGCGCCTAAGAGGGCTGCCAACGAGCCGTCAGACGCCACGATAGTCTCAGTGCCAAATTGGAGGACCCCGCCGATGTGGTCATCTGATTTGATGACCTGAACACGTTGCCCAGCGGTTACCAGTTTCCAATTGTTTAACTGAGCATCAGGGAAGAACTCCTGCAGCGCCTCCAATCGGTCCTCGGGAGATTGCAGGCATTGCTCGATGAGGTATTTGGTGAGGTCGAGATTTTTGGCACCCACGGCAAGCATAGGGGTCAAATTGGACAGTTTGACCGAGCTGGGCAAATCGAGGATGGAACCCGTCTTGAGGAACTTGGGCGAGAAACCTGCGAAGGGGCCGAAAAGAAGAGAGCACTTGCCGTCAATGACGCGGGTATCAAGATGGGGTACGGACATAGGCGGTGCACCTACAGCCGCTTTGCCATAGACTTTCGCTTGATGTTTTTCAACGACTTCAGGTTTGTCACAGACGAGAAACTGCCCGCTCACTGGAAAGCCGCCGAATCCTTTGCCTTCTGGTATTTTTGATTTTTGAAGCAGCGGCAGCGAGGCTCCCCCTGCCCCCACGAAGACGAAGGGGGTGTCGATGGTGCGGTTGATACCTTTGGTGAGGTTGCGGACTTCTACACGCCAGCGTCCGTCTTTACGGCGCTCAAGGTCTTTGACGATGTGATGGGTGGCGAGCCGGATGCCGTCTTGGGCATCGAGGTATTCGACGAGGCTTTCGGTCAAAGCCCCGAAGTTGACATCAGTGCCAGTCTTGACTCGGGTGGCGGCGACGACGTCGTCCCGATCGCGGCCTTCGAGCAAAAGCGGTGCCCATTGGGCGATGACCTCGGGGTCTTCGGTGTATTCCATTTCCGCGAAGAAGTGGTGGGCCTTCATCTTCTCGTAGCGAGCTTTCAGATAGCGGCGGTTCTCATCGCCCCAGACGAAACTCATGTGGGGAACAGGTTGGATAAAGTTCTCGGGCTTCGGAAGCACCCCGGCTCTCGTGAGAAAGGACCAGAACTGCTTAGATTGCTCAAAGGCTTCGTTGATTTCGAGGGCCTTAGAAATGTCGATAGAGCCGTCGTCGCTCTGCTTGGTATAGTTGAGCTCGCAAAGAGCGGCATGGCCAGTGCCCGCGTTGTTCCAAGGATTGGAGCTTTCTTTAGCAACCTCGGCGAGAGCTTCCACAATTTGAATCTTAAGCGTGGGATCGAGTTGGTGAAGCAATACCCCGAGAGTTGCACTCATCACTCCGCCGCCGATGAGCACAACATCGGCCTCAGCCATGGTTTCGACACGTTGGTCCATGGCGACTCCGTCCCCTAGCTGAAGGGTTCTGTCAACTGGAAGCCGACAGAAAAAGACCGAAAGGCATCCCGGAATCGGAAGCGATGTCTTTCGGTTTTTAAAGGGGAGGAGAAAAGTTAGTGGACGGTGACCTCGAGAAGAGGGTAATCGAGGTAACCTTCTTCACCATGAGTATAAAAGGTGTCGGAATCGGGCTCGTTTAGCTCGGCCCCACTCGCAAAACGGTGCACAAGGTCAGGATTGGCTATGAACGGTATACCATAGGAAATGAGGTCACCCTTGCCATCACTGACGGCCTCGTTACCTGACTGATAATCGTAGCCAGCGTTGAGCATGAGGTTGCCCTCATAGACTTCACGGATTTTAGGAGCAACATAAGGGACGTCATCTTGGGACATGGGATGGTCCATGCCCGGACGGGCCTCCAGAAGATGGAGATAGGCAAGGTTGTAGTTGTTGAGCATCTTCGCCACAGAGGTAAAGAGTCCTTCCGGGTCACTGTCGGACATGCTGTTAAAGGGATTGGTAGGGGAAAGTCTCACTCCAACTTCGGGGGCAGTCCAAACGCTCTGAACTGCCTCTAATACTTCGCGAAGGAAGCGGGCCCGGTTCTCAGCGGAGCCGCCATATTCGTCGTCGCGCTGATTAACGCCATCCCGAAGGAATTGGTCGAGCAAGTAGCCGTTGGCGGCATGCACTTCCACCCCATCAAAGCCTGCGTGATGGGCGTTCTCCGCAGCGAGTCGGTAGTCCTCCACGATGCCTGCAATTTCTTCTTTGGTGAGAGGGTGAGGCGTCTCTGGCTTCTTTTTGCCGTCGTCGGTCATCACCGGATCATCGTCGCTTTTGGCCACTGGAGACGAAGAAACTGGCCTTTGCCCCTCGGGCTGGAAGTATGAATGTGAGGCCCGGCCAGTGTGCCAAAGCTGGAGCGAAATGCGGCCGCCCTCACGATGGACAGCTTCGGTAATTTTTTTCCATCCATCGACTTGTTCAGGCGTATAAATTCCGGGAGACTGGTCCCAGCCTTTCGCAGTAGGGGAGATATTGGTTGCTTCGGTGATAATGAGCCCGGCAGATGCGCGAAGACTGTAATACTCCATCATCATATCATTAGGTATTCCGTCATGCCCGGCTCGGCCACGAGTCATCGGAGCCATCACGATGCGATTAGGGAGAAGTAGGGGGCCGAGTTGTAGCGGTTCGAAGATTTTGTCCATGTCGATCAGATTTTCTAAAAATAAGAAGGCAGGAAGGATTGACTTTTTTTTCAACAACCGCCTGCTTCGTCTGAAACTTGAGCGCGTGCGATGCCAGCCGGGTGGGTAGGTTGTCGGGTTTTTATTTTCAAAGAGTTATGAGTCTTTGATTCAGTTTTTCACTGTGCGTTTTGCGAATTCGAACGGGACGAAGATGGATTTTTGCATGACCATTAAAGGTTGATATGCCGGGTTGCGCTCCAATACCGGTAGGGTAAACAAAGGAGGATGCAGCCAAACTTGGAACAAGCTCTATCGAAAGTGAAATCCCTCTCAGAAGTGGCCGACGCTCTCGCTAAGGAGAGAATAGAGAGTGTGCAAGGGGTATGGAGGGGAATGATCCTCCACCGTTCCTTGGCTGCGCTTTCGGTTTCGGACCTCGAGAAAGATGAGACCCACTATCTCCTCATTCCTTTTCCCTCCCCGGAAAATGGAAAACGTGAGTTCGTTCTCTTTTCGAAGCGAGTGATTCCAACCGGTTATGGAGCCAGTAATTCCTTGCCAAAGGAGCGGGTGTTTCATCTTCCGGATTTGAGTGCGGAGGGACAGTTACGGGAGCAGCTGACTTCCTCTTTTTTAGCAAATCGAGACGTCGATCCCAGCGACAAGGTTTCCGACTTAGCTGACCGACTGGAGGCTCTAGCTGTTGAGGTCGATCGTGAAACAGAGAAAGTGAGTGGGGGCATTCTGCTGGTCGGGGGCGTGACCGCACTGCTGAATCCTGTTGCCGGAGTTGGTATTCTAGCAAGTGGGCTCTTGCCTTCGGTAGGGGGTAAGTTGGCAAAGTCGGGGGCATCGATTGCAGGCGATCGGCTCCGGGATTGGTCAAGGAAGCGTCAGCATAAGAAATTGGCTCGGGAGGCCGAGGTAGAGGTCTCCCGACTGAAGCCGCAAGTGTTTGTCAATCCAGTGCTAAAAAAGCTAGAAATGATTCTTAGCAATCCCTCCGGCGAGGAGGATCCGCTGTTAGATGAAGCTTTCGAAGGACAAAGTTCTTCCAGCACTCGTTATTTCAGGGTGACTGCGGAAGGAGTGTCTCACGTTTATGAGCATCTTCTTAAAGAGAAGAAGGGGCCATTTTCTCCTGCCGTGAAGGCGTGGTTGCAACATCTGGTAGAAATTGCGCGAGATGGGTCTCAATCCCAACGCTGATGAGAATTTTCCTTCTTTCTCCGATCTCGTCTTCACTTTAGCTTTTCGGCATGGATTCGTCACAGGACTGGTGGAAGTCGCGGGATTTGCCCGAGCGGCTAGGTCCGATGCTGACTAAGGAGCTACGACAAGGGTTGCGGCGAGGCCTGTTTCTCTTTCCGTTCATCGGGATTCAGATTTTTGCAGTGGCTGCAATGGCGGTGGAGTTTCAGATGAATATTGACGAAATCGAGAAGTCGACAGAATTTGGTGGGCCTCTCAATTTCCTGATGTTCTTTCCAGGAGAGATGTTTTCGGGCCCTTTTTGGGTCGTGGTGGGGCTGATTTGTCTCGTTCTGATGCCGTTGGGAGGATTGATGCTCATGGGGCAGGAGCTGGAGGAGGGGAATCATGAACTCTTGTTGATGACTCCACTGAGCCGCTGGAAAGTTGTGCGCGGAAAGTTCCTGACCTTGTGGGGGATTTGTCTACTCACTTTCTCATCCCTGATGCCCTATGCCATCGTGCGTTATTTCATTGGCGGTATCGATGTGGGGCGCAATATCAATCTTGCGCTTACGGTCATTCTTGGATCAGGGATTTTAGCGGCAGGAGCGATTGGGGCTTCATCCTTCCGGGGGATGATTGCCCGCATCGCGGTTCTAGGTCTATTCCTTGGTTCGCTTGCATTCTCCTTGTTAGCTAGCGTGGGTAGTGCTGCTGGGGTTACTGACAAGGCCGGAGTTTTTTTTCATCTCAACGCCTACGGAGTATTCTTCTGCTACACTGTGATTGGTCTTGCCATGGCTCGGTCGCGGATTCGTCTCGTGGTGCATCATTACGAGGTTAAGCCGAGTTGGATGATTATCGGTCTCTTGTTCTTCACCCCATTCGTAGTGGGGATGTCGGCAGCTGTTACCGTGGGCCATGCTGGCTTCGTGGGGGCGGTGGCGATGGGCTTTGTCGCTTGGTATGCCGATGTGACCCCTAAGGCTCCCGCTTGGGTGGAAGTGCCTCCGCCGAATATCCCGAAGCCCCCCGCGCTCCCTGACGAGAGTGTTTCGGTTCCGATTGAGGAGGAGAAGACGAGAGATTCCGAGCGGACGGAGTAAGCCTCTGTTGCTTTTTATTTGAGACTCCGCGAGTTTGGGCCATGGTTAAGGAGTTGTGGCCAAGAAGCAGAGTTTCCTGATTGATATCTGGTATTATTCGAAGGCGTTGTTGCACGATCGACCGACCCGGCGCCGGCTCTTGGCTTACCTTCTCATAGTTGTGCTGACGCTTCTGATTCTGGGGAATTGGCCGTTGAGTGACTGGGTTGAGTCAACCAAGCCAAGGTTCGTCGTTTGGTGGGGAGGGACGACTTTTATGACCGTTTGGATGCTGCTCTTGGCGATGTATGATGCCTCGCGGGTGAGACGCGAAATCCTCGAGGAAGATGATTTCTCCTGAAGGCTTGCGAAAGCTGCTCTCCCGCAGAAGATATCGCTATGACTCCTGCACTGGAAGACCTCTTTGCTGTACTCCGCTTTCCTAGTATTTCCACCGATTCTACTCATGCCGACGACGTGCGAGCCTGCGCGCAATGGTATGTCGATAAGTTCCGCGGAATGGGCCTCTCAGTTGAGCTTTGCGAAACGGCCAAACACCCGATTGTGGTTGCTAAAAACGAGAAGAAAGAAGGGCGCAAGACGGTTCTCATCTATGGGCATTACGATGTCCAGCCTGTGGACCCGTTGGAGCTTTGGGAGAGCGCTCCCTTTGAGCCCGTAATTCAGGATGGAAAAATCTGGGCGAGGGGCGCGACCGATAACAAAGGGCAGCACATGGCCCACCTGTTAGGGGTCGAGGAGACTCTGCAGGAAAAGGGTGAATTACCGGTGAATCTCATCTTTCTCCTCGAAGGAGAAGAGGAAATCGGCAGTCCTCACTTGCCTGCATTCTTGCAAGAGCGAAAGGAAGAGTTAGCCTGCGACGTCATCGCGGTCAGTGATACCGGGATGGTCGCCCCCGGGGTGCCGACGCTGGGCTACGGCTTGCGTGGCATCACCTGCTGCGAGGTGAAAGTGACTGGACCGGACAAGGATTTGCACTCGGGAGTGTATGGGGGAGCAGTCGCCAATCCCGCCACCGCCGCAGCGCAGCTCATTGCCAGTTTGCATCATGCCGACGGCAAGGTAGCGGTGGCTGGTTTTTATGATGAAGTCGAACCTTTGGCTGATTGGGAGCGCGAGATGTGGGCTCAGATTCCCGGAATGGCGAAAGAGGATGTCCTTGATGTTACTGGGTCTCCCGATTTGTTCGGCGAGGAAGGCTATAGCTCAGCGGAGCGACTTTGGGGGCGTCCCACCTGTGAGGTGAACGGGATGTGGGGTGGTTATCAGGGAGAGGGCTCCAAGACCGTTTTACCAGCGGAAGCGGGCTTCAAATTATCCTGTCGTCTCGTTCCCGACCAAGAGCCGGACGTCGTGTTGGAGCGAGTTCGCAAGCATCTCGAGGCACACACCCCAGCTGGGGTGAAGATAGAATTCGAAGCTGGGCACTCGGGCAAAGCCTATGTCGCGGACCCTCATTCCGAAGAGGGGAAGGCCGCCCAAGAAGCTCTCGCCGAGGTCTTTGGAAAAGCTCCAGTCCTCATTCGGGAAGGAGGGAGCATCCCGATTATCCAAAGCATGAAGGAAATCCTAGGGACAGACACTCTCATGCTGGGTTTGGCTTTGCCTGATTGCCAGATCCACTCGCCTAATGAGAACTTTACCGTCGAGAATTTCGAAGCCGGAATCCAGTTAAGCAAAATACTCCTCGCCAAGTTGGGGGAGTGAGGCTCCCCTCGAACGCTCAGCTACGCATGTTCTAGTAGAATTGTATTCACCGGACGGTCGTCTTGAAGGGTGTCCGAAACGACAACGACTGGAGTGCCAGGAGCCAACTGGCGTTCATGACGAAGAAGCTCAATTCCCTTCGAGATGGTCAGTCGCGGAGTGGTTTCGAAATCAATGCAAAAGCTCCGGGTGCCGCGCGATAGGGTGAGGAAACGACGCACTTGCTCATCAGGGGTGAAGGCAAAGATGGGCACGCGAGGGCGCATGAGAGCGGTGTGGTGAGCAGTCGCGCCCGACCGGGTGAACACTGCCAGAACCGCACCAGGCATGGAATCCGCCAGCTGAACCGCTGAACGAATGGCCTTCTGTTTGTCGGTCTGCAAGGTGGATTTTTCCGCAAAACCGAGTCCGCCTGAACGCTCGATGCGACGGGCAACGCGATTGAGAACTTCGAGGCATTCCACCGGATACTTGCCGACCGATGTCTCCCCCGAAACCATGAGCACATCGGCTTCTTCGAAGACAGCGTTGGCGACATCGGTGACCTCCGCACGGGTTGGAGTCGGATTGGAAATCATGGATTCCAGCATGTGGGTGGCTACAATCACACGTTTCCCTTTTTCCAGACAACGCTTCACGATTTTACGTTGAAGGATGGGGAGTTCTTCGATGTGGACTTCGATGCCTAGGTCTCCGCGAGCCACCATGATGACGTCCGAGGCCTCAATGATGGAGTCGAGATTCTTCATCGCCTCTTGGTCTTCGAGTTTGGAAACCACCTGCGCATGCCCACCCAAGCGAGTGATTTCGGCTTTGAGTTCTCTCACATGACCAGCATCGCGCACGAAGGAGCCCGCTACGAAGTCTGCTTGGCACTCCACCGCGAGGTCGAGGTCTTTGCGGTCCTTGTCGGTCAAAGCGGGCAGATTGAGTCGGGTGCCGGGTAGATTGATGTGGCGGCGGGAGCCCAGCTCGCCGGGGGTGCGGTTGATGGCCACGAGATGGTCTTCAGCAATGGACTCCACTTCCATGAGCAAGGTTCCGTTGTCCACGATGAGCTTGTTGCCGACCTTCACATCATTGAGGAGACCGCCGTAATTGACGGTGGTGGAGATCGGTAAGGTGGCGTCGGCACTTTCGATGCGGAATTCAACGCGGTCGTCCTTTTTAAGCTGGTAGGATTCTTCGAGGGTTCCCGTGCGGATAGATGGCCCAGTGAGATCGAAGAGAATGCCAACTGGATACTCATGCCCAACCGCAATGCGGCGGATGCGGCGCACGGTATCTCGGGCGACTTCGTGCTTGGCGTGGGACATATTGATGCGGAAGCAATCGGCCCCGGCCTTGAGGAGGGCTTCGATTTTCTCGTCGCTATCGGAGGCAGGACCAAGGGTGGCGAGCAAGCGCGTGCGGCGCATCGTAACGGGCTTCATGTTGGCTGGAGTGAAAAGTAATGCAGGGCTTGTGCCGAGTCCTGAAACGGTCTTTTTGAGCAAAAACAGAGGCGCAAGCTAACCGCGTGCGCGAATTTTGGCTTGCTCGCAATTGAGATTGACAGGGGGCACCCTTCTTTCTAGCTTCCGCGCCCGCCTGCGCCGTGATGGCACTGGTTGGAAAATGGTCTAAGAGCCCCTGCTCCCATTCAATATGAAAACATACTCAGCAAAAGCCGAAGAGGTCGAGCGCGCGTGGCATCTCATCGATGCCACCGACAAAGTGCTCGGCGATGTCGCCGTCGAAGCTGCCCGCCTCCTGCGCGGCAAGCATAAGACAATTTTCACTCCTCACGTTGATTGCGGTGACCACGTGGTCATCATCAACGCCGAGAAAGCTCGTTTCACCGGAAACAAGGAGTGGCAGAAGATTTATACCCGCTACACCGGTTACGTTGGTGGTCAGAAGGTGGAGACTCCGCGCAAAGTGCGTGAGCGTCGTCCCGAGTTGCTCCTTGAGCGCGCGGTTTGGGGAATGGTTCCTCACAACAAGTTGGGTCGTCAGATCATCAAGAAATTGAAAGTCTGTGTCGGACCTGAGCATCCTCACGAAGCTCAGAATCCCCAGCCTTACGAAATTAAGTAACCCTCCGTCTTAAGAACACTTTACTCATATAATCTGATGGCAACTGCTACTGAATTTACCGCAACTGGCCGCCGCAAAACTGCTGTGGCCCGCGTCTACCTTTCCGAAGGCTCAGGCGTAATCGAAATCAATGGACGCACTTTTGAGGAATACTTCGCGACCCTTCCACTGCAAGGTGAGGTTCTCGCTCCCTTCCAAGTCGCTAACCTCATGAACAAGTATGACGTGCGCGTCGTTACCAAAGGCGGTGGTCTCCACGGTCAAGCTGGTGCGGTCAAGCTCGCCATCGCGCGTTCACTGCTGCAAGTCGATGCTGAGCTCCGTCCCGCTCTCAAAGCGGCTGGACTCCTTCGTCGCGACCCGCGTGCGAAAGAGCGTAAGAAGGCCGGCCAGCCCGGTGCCCGTAAGCGCTTCCAATTCTCCAAGCGTTAATCGCTGGATGGTTCCTTTTTCCAAAGGCCGCTTCCTTCACGGGGAGCGGCTTTTTTCTTGGGGGCAATTCGAAGCCGAAGTTGCAGCTTCCGCGCAAAAACGCGAGATTGCTTAGAGGATGGGCCGCGCTGGTTTTGCCTTCGGCTGCGCCGAGTTGCGCAAATAGTGACTCCTGATATAGCCCGCTTGCGCAAAGCTGAAGGTAGCACCAAAGATCATACCTAGGAGACGTTCATCGAAAGGATTGGAGGTCGCCGACTCCGAGAGAATACAGATCGAGGCCACCGCAGGTAGAAAGAGAAGCCAATAATCGGGACCTGGCAACACGGCATTGGCAGCTGCGCTGGAAATACTGAAAGCGATCGTGCCCACGAACAAGCCGATGAAGGCAGTGAGCGCGATGAACCCTCCCGAGAATAAGCTGTAGGTCCAAATAGAGTGCCCGGCATACCAAATGTCGGAAGATATCTCCTCAAGCAAATCCTTTTCGTAAACCTGATAGAGCTCGGGGAAGTAATCGTCGTCCCAATAAAAAGAGGCTCCCACGCCCATGCCGTTGGCGTAACGCAAGGGCTCGCGGTCGAGGATGTCGAAGATTGCTTTCGCTTCTGCCTGCCGGGTCAGTAGAGAAGGATCGCTGGCCATATTGCGGTCGGATGTCGGGCTGAAAAGCCGTTCCTGCCAGCGGTCCAAGGTATTTGGAAAGACGAGAAAGATGCCGCCGACGAAGAGGATTGTGATAAAGCCCACCACTGCAATGGGCCAGATTCTCTTGAAAAAATCCTGAATTTGGAAAGCGCCCCACTGCAAGCCAAAGGCAAAGAAAAGCGAACAGGCAAAGGCCGAGGCCGCCATTGGAAAAAGAAGCGATCGGGTGATGGAAAGAAGCATCGCGGTGAAGAGTGCACCTGCTGCCAAAATCATCGTCCAATGAAAGCGGCTGCGGAGGAGAACCGAGCAACCGATGAAGGCCGCCGACCAGCTCAGGGCAGGACTGAGGATTTCCGCCCGTGCGGTATCCAAGGTCGAGGAGGTAAAGAGCAGGCCATAGACAATGCGCCAGATGATATTGATAATGGCGGCCACAAAAATTGGGGCCGCGAGATGCGCGAGCCGCACTCCCGAGCTGACTGCGACATGACCATTCAGCATGGCTGCGAAGGAAAGAAAGAATGGCAGACCAGTTCGCAGAAGTCTTCCCGGTGGCACTCCTTGGATGAGTGCGTTGCCCGCCATGTAGGCTAGAAATATGCCCCAGATGGCAAGTAACCAGCCACCGGGACGGACCGCTAGGAAGGGGGCTCCAATGAGCAGCATGAGAACCGTGACCGAGGCTGCAATGCCGAGAAAGCCAAACTGAACGAGAGAGGAGAGTGTGCTAGGTACTTCGGCTTTGTAGTCGAAGGCGAAGGAGAGCATGAAAATCCAGAAAAGCGCACGCAACCAAGGCGCCTGCCAAGTAGGCGGTGCTTTGATGGGGTCGTCGAAGTCGGCAAGGGGCATACGGGGAGGCCGCTAGACTATCAGCTTTCAATGACCAATGACAGTGCCGAAAAAGGAAGGTCGCCCTGAAGATCGCCTTGGCCAGCGGTGGAAGGGGGAGAGAAGGTCAGGACTTCTTTTAGCAAAAGGTATTTCCGCGCTATAAGCGTCCCTCATCGGCGTCGATATAGTCGCAGAAGGAGTGGATGCCGTTCTTGTCTTCGAAACCGGATTCCTTGATGCGCATTGCCAGTTTCTCCGACATGTCGTCCCGAAAGCCTCGGTTGAGAATGAAGGAGCGGAACCATGCCTTCTCGAACTCCGCTCGCTCGAGACCATTTTCCTTCGCCCATTGATACGCGGCCTCGTTGGAGGCTCCATTAATGATCGCTTTCTTGAGGTCCTCGTAATGAACACCGAGGAATTGACAAATCCAGAGGTCCATTCCTTTGCCGAGATTGTCGTGGAGTTCTGGATGCAAGTCGCCCGCCGCAAAGAGCCGGACCTTTTCCGCCAAGCGAGGAAAGTAGGGCAGACCATCAAGTTCGGTTCGGGGAGAGCAGGGGTAAAGTTCAGCCATGCCAAAAGCTATTGCGGAATGGGCCCCGATATCAAGTGTTTGCCAAGCGACCGATTGAGAGCATCTTTCGCCGTGGTGGAGGAGAAGTTTTGCAAAGTTTGCGGTCGCCGGATGCAATGGCGGAAGGTGTGGGCTGACTGTTGGGAGGAGGTGACAACCTGCTCCGCTGGATGCCGGAAGCGAGGGTTGCGCCGCGAGGACAGGGCCTTGGAAAAAGAGCTCGGCGAGATGCTGGCCGCGCGCGGACCCTCCCAGACAATCTGCCCCAGCGAGTTGGCCCGCCAGCGCTATCAAGAGGACGAGTGGCGAACGCGGATGGAAGATGTTCGCATGGCTGCACGGCGACTAGTTGCGAGAGGGGAGGCCCAGATTCTGCAGAAGGGGAAGGTTGTGGATCCTTCCACCGCGAAAGGGCCGATTCGGGTCCGGATGGTTCGGAAATAAGAAATAATCCGAGATTTTGTACAACGAAGACCTTTTTTCGCAAGATTTCCTCAAAAACCTCTTGAAAAGCCCGCTAAAAAGCTTATTTCCTCCGCCCCCATGGCAAGAAAATGCTGGAAAGCTAGAAACGACCGCAAGGCGAAGACTGTCGCCCGTTACGCTGATCTCCGTCACCAACTGAAGAAGGAAAAAGACTATGTCGGTCTTTCCATGCTTCCTCGCGATGCGAGCCCAACTCGTCTCACCAATCGTTGTGTGATCACCGGACGTCGCCGCGCCTACATGCGTCGCTTCAAAATGTCCCGGATCACCTTCCGCGAGCTCGCTTCCGCAGGGATGATTCCCGGCGTGACAAAGTCGAGCTGGTAGTGGTAGATTTCTAGGAGAATTGCGGAAGGGGGTCGTAACAACCCGCCCCTTCCAGTCCTGAATGCCTATTTACGAATACCTTTCCGAAGAGCCGGACAACCCGGATCGAAGTTGTCGCATCTGTTCCAAAGGTTTTGAACTGCGCAGACCAGTGGAGCGTCCACCGCTCGAAGTCTGCTTATCCTGCAAAAATCCTGTTCGAAAAGTGATCAGTCGGGTCAACACCCCGACCATTACAAAACCCTTTTCCGTGACCGATGCCAAGAAGGCAGGTTTCAAGGTCCTCCAAAAACGCGATGAGGGTGTTTTTGAGAAACTCTAGCCAAGATGGAGACCTTTCTCATCATCGCGGCTGGTGGTGGCGCCATTGACTACCACCATTACCCGACTTTGGCCGAAGCTGGCTGGTCGGTTTTCTGGATCATCATCCTTTTGCTCGGGAACGCCTTTTTCGTGGCCTCCGAGTTTGCGATTGTCAAAGTGCGTCCCAGCCAGGTTGAGACTGCTGGTAAGCTGCGCGGAAAAGCCTATGCAACGGCCGAGAGAGTCGTCGGTCATTTGGATGGTTATCTCTCTGCGAATCAATTGGGAATTACCCTCTCATCACTCGCTCTCGGTTTCATTGCAGAGCCCTTCGTAGCCAAGCTCATTGGCCCCAGTCTTTATCATTTCGAGTGGTTTCCCGAGGGTTGGATCCCGACGGCTTCCTTCATCACCGCCTTGATTCTCTTCACCTTCTTGCATGTGGTCATCGGCGAACTCCTCCCCAAGTCAGTCGCCATTCGCAAGCCACTCGAGACGACCTTGGCACTCGCAAAGCCGCTGCGCTGGTTCTACGTGGCAAGCTGGTTTGCCATCTACTTTCTCAACGGCACTGCCAACCGCTTGCTGAAGTTGATCTTCCGCATGGACCCGGCCGGAGAAGGCGAGGTGCATAGTTCAGAGGAATTGGCTTTGTTGGTGCACGAGAGCGGCGAATCCGCAGAGGTGACCAAGACCGAGAAGCAGATTCTAATCAATGCCCTCGAGCTCAACGATCTGAGTGTCAAGGAGGTGATGTTGCCGCGGAGTGAGGCCGTCGCTTTGGATTTGGAGAAATCTTTTGAGGACAATCTCGCTCTGGCGGTGCGCACCAAGCACACCCGCTTTCCTCTCGTCAGGGGGCACTTCGACAACGCCGTGGGGCTGATTCACATCAAGGATATCTTAAAGCTGGTTCGCGATGAATCACCGGACCTGATGAAGATTAAGCGCGAGCTCAAGGTGGTCCCCGAGACCATGCCCTTGGATGGTTTGCTCGAGTTTTTCCTTAAAGAAAGAGCTCATCTCGCGATGGTAGTGGACGAATACGGGGACTCTGCAGGTCTCATCTTCATGGACAACATCATGGAGGAATTGGTGGGCGATATTCAGGACGAATTTGATAACGAAGAGGCTGGCTATACTAGAGTGAACGAGAACGAATACGTCGTGGAAGGTTCCATCGGAGTGAATGAGTTGGAAACGATTCTGGTGGACTTTGATGTCGATACCAGCGAGGTGACGACGATTGGGGGCTACATCACCCAGCAATTGGAGCGCCTTCCCGAGCCCGGGGAGACGGTTCGCATCGAGGGCTATGAGGCTAAGGTGACCAGCACGGACGGCCGCCGTGTCGGGCAGGTGCATCTGCGCCGTCTCAGTGCAATGGAGCTTGCGGAAGGGGAGGTCGAAGTTGCCTAAGTTTCGTCCTCCGGTTTTCGAGCATCTCGATAGCCAGCACACGCCGCTGGGTCTCTTGAGCCTGCGTCGCCGGACGGTGCCTTCGCTGGACCATCGTGAGGTGCACGAGGTTGTCTTGGGCGATGCTTTTCTGATGTCGAGCCTCTTTACAGTTGTTGAAGAGGCCTTGTCCGACTTGGGTTTGGCAGCGGTCGGGGATGACTTGCAGGGTGCTCCTACTATCGACGTCGTAGTAGGGGGACTGGGCCTAGGGTTCACTGCCCAGGCCGCTTTGGCTTATCCAGCCGTCAAGTCATGCTATGTCGTCGATTACCTTGAGCCAGTTATTGATTGGCATCAACGGGGTTTGGTTCCTCTGGGCAAGGAGTTGAGTGATGATTCCCGCTGTCACTTCGTGCACGGAGACTTCTTCAAGCTTGCTCTGGCTGAGGACGGGGAAGAACACTTTGCACCGGGGGATGTTGGCAAGAAGTTCCATGCCATTTTACTCGATATTGACCACTCTCCCACCAAGTTGCTGCACGAGCGCCACGCGGCATTCTACGAACCAGCCGGGTTACGTAAAATGGCCAACAAACTGCACCCTAGCGGGGTCTTCGGTCTTTGGTCGGATGATGCCCCCGACGAATCCTTTTTGACTGCCCTACGCGAGGTCTTTACGACAGCTGAGAGCCACATTGTCACCTTTGACAATCCCATCCAAGACTGTGAAAGCCAAAGCACAGTCTATGTCGCAAAACTGTAATGGGAGCGCGGAGCACCAGCTCCGCCTAGGCTTAAAGGCCAACAACCCTCAGAGGTTTTCTCAAAAAATGACATCACTCTTCGCCTCAAGATGGAGCATCAACCTCGACTACCCCTTTCCATCCAGATACATCCACTTGCCCTTGTAACGGCGGAAGCGCGATTTCTCGTGTAGCTGATGGGTCTCCTTGTTTAGCGAATAGGTGGCGATGAATTCTACCTTGCCGGTCTTATCTTCTTTGCTGCCTTTGGACTTGGTTACAATCTTAAGTTGCCGCCAGCTCGGCTCCCAAATCGTCTTATCCAATTCGCGGGCGAGATTCTTCTCTCGTTTGTCAGGATGGGTGGTGGAGACGAGGTAGTCCACGAGCCGAAAGAAAAACGCGGTGTAGCGCGAGCGCATCAACTCCTCAGCCGTCTCCGGCCGCGAACGACCGTAGTGAAAAAGCATACAGCATTCGGCATAGCTTTTCTCCCGATTACAGGGGCAGGGCGAGACTTCGCGTTCGCGGGGAATCTTGACCTTTTCGTTGTTCATGGGTCGAACGTAATGGAAGCTCTCCCTGAGGGAAAGGGTGGTTTCATCGCAAATCGAGTGGCAGGCTTTAACCGTCGTCTAGGAGCGAAAGTTGAGCAGCAACTTCGTTAGTTTTCAAAGCTCCACTCTGTTTTTAGAAAGCGACAGATTCCGTTATCTGTCTCGCAAAGAGAGTAGAAAAGAATAAGTTGTCCTCCCTCTAACAAACCCAAGTCACAATCGGCTTCCAGGGTGCGAGTCTCCGGACTGGTCTCTTGGTCATCAGGCAACAAGCTGGCTTCTTGGGAGAGGAAAAGGGGCTGACCCTGACCAGGACGTAGCCAAAGCTCGACCTCTTGAGCATCACTGGTCCAGTGAGAACCTTTCTGCGGAGTGAGCTGGAGATGGAGCCGCTTCCTATTCATCCGATCCGTGTGAGGAATCAAGGTGGCGGTAATCTTGAGAAGCTTATGCTCATTGGGGAGCTTGTTGGCGAGGTCTGTAAATTCGCGAGGGGAGGGGTTTTCCTCTTTTGCCAAGGGCTGCGCCACTTCCGAAGTAGTAGGCTCGATAGTCAGTTCAATGGGAGTTTCTCCCCGTTCAGCAAGCTCTCGTTGAGCGGTTTCGATCCAATTGTAAAAGGGATAGGGCTTGTCGAGTCGTGGTCCGTATTGCTGGATTCGGCGTCGCCAGATGTACTGTGTGGGCAGTTTTCGAAGTGCACTTGACCAACAATCCACTGCGTCTTGAAAAGCGCCCGGTTCCTTATGGTGATCGAATAGGCACCGGAAGAGCACTCCGGCATAAAAGGCTCTCTCTGGATTATCTTCGGAAAAATCGTTGCGGGCGAGAAAGGCAATAGCGTCTTTGATTTTCTTCTTATCGTTGCTGTGCAGGGCTGCCAGAGCTTCCTTTTCGAAAGGTCTGAGCTCATGTGGGAGTTCCTCTTTGTCTTGCTGGTAGCTTGTTTCTAAAAAGGTGGTTAAGTCTGCTTGCTTGGGATTTCGGTATCGAATCATTCCGTGTTCATCGACGAGCAAGGTGATGGGGACCGCCTTGACGCCTAGGATGTTGAGCGGGTCCATGAGGACCGGGAATTCGAGTTTCTGCCATTGCAGAAAGAGAGCCATCCGATCTCCGTATTGCTCGGGTGCGATGCCGAAGACCTGGAGTTCGCCCTTTTCAACAAGGTGCTTGGTTTTGCGGTGCCACCCGGGCACATGCTTTCGGCAGCCTGCTCACCAAGAGGCAAAGATGTGAACGAGGGATTTTTTACCGCGAAAGGATTCGGTAGAAATCAGCAAGTTATCTTTTGCTGCAGGGAGGGCGAGAGCAGGGAGATAGGATCCCGGGGTGAGTGTATTTCCCGGGAGAGGAGCGAGGGTGAGAGTGAGAACAAGGAGTAGGGTCGCAATCGGGTGAGCTTGCATAATCGTCGTAGAAGCTAAGCCAAAGTTCGCGGAGATTCCCGCCTTTTTTTCGGAGAAGATGGGGGAGTTGCTCTTGTCTGAGAATAGCTTCGGGTGAATGAATTCTCTCAAGAAGTTGCTGCGCGAGCTCAGGGCTACTTTTCAATTTAAGAAGAGTGGGAAGACGGCAGGGACGATGCCGAGCTACGAGGTAGCCTTCTAGGTGTTGGCTTTGGCGACGGAGCCAACGGCATTCGCTGAGCCTGAGGTGACCTTCGCCATCGACGAGTAGAACCGCTTTTTTCTGATTGGTGAGAGCCAGGACTTGTTGGCGTTGGTCGTCTGTTAGGTTTTTCTGATCGTAATGGAAGAAGAGGGCCTCGACGTGGTAGGTTGGTGCCAGTCGTTTGGAAAAGGCTTTCAGAAAAGTCGTCTTTCCGCTGCCGTGCAGTCCGATGATGGCGGCTCGGCGGTTCAGAGTTTTCCAGCGAGCTTCGATTTGCTCCCAAGTGGTCCCTGCGAGTTCAGGGTCGAAGGAGAGTCGTCGTTGGACTCGGTCAGGAGCGAAGGGGTTTTCGTGGGCCTTCATCTTTGGACCTTCTTTGCCATGCGGTCGCGCAGTTTTCCAAGCTTGGAGTTGTCTGCTACTTTCTCGAGTTGAAGTTCCTCTCCGTTGGGTGAGAGGAGGAAGGGCACGCGGTCGAGAGAGTTCTCCTTTTTGTCGACCACTTCCACTGCCCAAGCGAGGGTGATGAGCTGACCCGCGAAGCTGTAGGGCATGGAGGGCAGCTTCCAAGAGAAGTCGGTGAGAGCTTGGTTCGGTGCGATTGCAAGGCGGTGAACGATGGTTGCTTCTTCATCGCCGCGTCCTCGAGTGAACCAGAAGATGCGCAGCTCCATGCTTTCGGGTGGAGAGAGTGTGGTCACGCGGACCTTCCCTTTGAGTTCTTGGAAGGGTTGGTGATGAAAGTGGTCGAGTTCGATCTCGATTCCTGAAGTGGTAGCGCTCATCGGAAGTCGTCTTCGGTGAGGGGTTGAAGGATGAGCTCGATTTCCTCGCGGACATCAGGGCGATTTTTTACCTCTGCATACAGGTGAAGCTGCCAACGGATTTGATTCTGTTTGCCAACGAAGGTGGGAACGGTATCGGAGGGGAAAATGAGGTCGCACTCGTTGGCAATCATCTCGGGGAGGTGATTACTTTTGAAGATTTCCTTTTGATAGAAAAGGGAGACCGCCGTTGAGCGGTTGCTACCTTGTCGATAGGTTGCCTCTTCACGGCCTTCGAGGGTTAGAGCCATCTCGGTGAGTTGGCCGTTTCCGCCCGTTTGTTTCCACCGAAACTTGGTAGCTAGGCCAGGCTTGAGGTCTTCATCGCGAAGGTCGAAGTCAAACCGAGGTGAAAAGATGGCTAGGAAGCTATGAGGCAGAGCCCCGGCAAGAACGAGTCCCACGAGGACGAAGGGGATGAGAAAGATAATGAGGAACCACTCGGGTTCGCCCTGGGCCCAGCCTGTCCAAGCAAAGAAAACGAACACGCTGACAATCCCGCACCAGAAAAAAGCAAGGAAGAGGTGTCCCAAGAACTTGCCCCAGCGATTGCCAGCTTTCGGTTTTTTGGAAGCTGGGGTAGTTGTGGTCTTGATGCCTGAACGGACCGGCATGTTTGCAGAGCGGTTGGGAGTGTTTTGTGGTGTGTTCTTGAGCATCCACCACAAGCCACCAAGTCCAACCGCGAGGAAAGGAAGAGGGAAGAGTCCCAGCAGTGCCCACCAACCCAGATTGCGTTGCACGATGGCTTGCCAAGGTTTGCGAGGATTGACGTAGCAGGTAAACTGGTGCCCGCTCGGGTGGGAATCGACGATCTGCTGTTTTTTATCGCGACCACTCGAACTCCCTGTTGAGAGAGAGAAGCTGTTAGAGCGAAATTCTTCGCCTTGGAAGCGATAGCGATAAAAGACGTCTGGGCTGTAAGTGGTGCCGTCGTCGGAGGAATGGGAGCGGACTTTGCTCCAAAGGACAGTCGCCTCAACGGGTTCCCATGTTTTGGCAGCAAGATATTTCTTCGCTATTGGCACCGCTAGTCCCAGAAGGAGACCGAGTCCTGCGAGGGCGAAGATAGCGAAGAAGATGAAGGCGACCATGCCACCGTTCTTACCGTCTGTGCTTTTCGCAGAAAGAGCTTTGGGAGGGGCCTTGGAGCTGCGAAGCATGGCAACCCCGATCAGGAGAAAGAAAGCTCCGAAGATGGCAAAAGCGAGACCGCCCCAGATACCTCCCGAACTGCGTTCGAGGATTGCCTCCTCTGGTTTGTTGGGGTCGAAGTAGCAGGTGCCGCGGCGTTGTACCTTGTGGTCAATTTCGATTAGGTCTTCATACTTGGAGTAGTCGGAATCATCGTCGGCGAGTTTGCTGCCGATGAATTCTTGCCCTTGATGCTGAAAGCGAAAGCGTACGTTCGCGGTGAAGGGCTCGTCTTGGTTGGCGTTGTCTTGAATCTGAAATTCAAGCACTTCGCAAGCTGCTTCTTCCCAAGTCCAGAGCTGGCCCTGCTTGAGGCTGATTCCGAGACCAGCAATGATGAAGATGCTGCTGAAGAGGCACCATCCCATGGCAAAGCACCCCGGTATTTTCTTGGAGCCTGGTGCCTTGTTGCTGGAACGGGGGACACTCATTTCACCACTTCATCGAGCACCGTGACATGCTTGAGGTGAGAGGTGTCTCCCCAGGTGCGGAGGGTCCAATTGTGGTCAGAGTAGGTAAAGATATTGAGCGCGGTATTGGGGAGTTGGAACCTGCGCGGTGGGAGAAGATTCAGCCCCAGGGCGTCCCGAAGGGCCATGCCAATGACGCCTCCATGGGAGACCGCGAGCACCTTTTGTCCGTCGTGCTTTCTCGCGATTGCGCGCAATGCTGCCGACGAACGAGCGAAGGTGTCGGCCCACGATTCACCGCCTTCGGGCGCGTAGTGAGGATCGCCCGAAGCATGGAGTTCGCTATCTTCGGGGAATTGCTCTTGGATTTGCTCGAAGGTGAGTCCTTGCAGTGGACCGAGAGCACGCTCGCGTAGGCCTTTGTCGATTTGAATATCGTGAAGCTGGCCAATGGGTTCTACGAGATACTTGCAGGTGTTATGAGAGCGGCCGAGGTCCGAGGTGTAGATGGCGTCGAACTTGATTTCTTCTTTGGCGAAGCGTGCGCCGAGGCACTGGGCTTGTTCGATCCCGTTTTCGGTGAGGGGAGAGTCTTCGAGGCCCTGCCAAAGCCCAGCGCGGTTCCATTCAGTTTCGCCGTGGCGGATGAGGTAGATTTCGGTCATTTCTGGGCAAGACCTTGAGCAGAAAGCTTGCCGAGGTGAATGCTGAATCGTGTTTTTCTGTTTCAGGCGTTTTTCGCAAAAAAGCTGATGATCAGGCACCACAACGCGAGGATGATATTCTGCAGGGGAAGTTGTAGCGGGAGTGGGAACAGATAGACCAAGGCTACCGAGGGAATCCAAACCACCCAATTGGCTATAATGAGCGGAATTGCACGTCTCAGGTAACCTTTGCGAGCGAGTGCAATACGGAACTTTGCGGGCGAGAGATCGTGCTCGATCAACAGGTAGCTGAGCAGCACTTGAGGAACGGCCAGAAAGGGAACCCAGACAAACTGATCGACAAAGGTTTTAAGAACGATGGTAAGCGGGTCGATACCGGTGCCGAAGAGGTGCGATTGGAGACGGTAAAGCCCATCGACCTGCCAGCCGTGGATTCCCCAAAAAAGAAAAAGTGGCGGAACTTGGCGAAACGGTTGCCGTTTGCTCTGAGGGAGAAACAAGGCTTGTGCCAGCCAAGGAATGAGGCTGCCAAAAAGAGCGGTGGAGAGAATGGCAAACCAGGGGGCAAACTCGTCTTTGAAGCGGCCAACTTGGTCAAAGAGACTGCTAACGACAGGAGCCTGATAGTAGGAGACCACCAGCACTAGTCCGAAGAACCACAGTACCATCCCGGGCCAGAGATTAGTGCGGGAACCCGCGATGCCGAGTCGCAGTGACTCTTGCAGAGGGGATTCCTGGCTGGTGGTTTGTTCCATTGTGAGGACCGTCTCTCGATGATCATCAAGTGATGGTCAAACTCGTTCCAAGCTTTTCCCTCTCTTTGAGATAAGGATTCCAAAGATAAAAAAATGGCCAGCAAGAAGAAATTCTTGCTGACCATGAAAAGTTAAAAATTGGAGGCTGAGGCTAGGGAGTGTGGAAAGTCCAATAGATATCCCAGCTCAGAGGGTCATTTCCGCCCCTGCTGGATGCGACCTGAACCCCTGGGGCCGTTATCGTGTAACTCCCGTAGAAGTTGCGCAAAATTGCTGGGCTAGAGTTGATGAAAGAGCCATTGAGTGCTTGGTTGATGTCGCCCCGAGGAATCCAAGTGCCGCGTCCTTGGAAGAGGTCGGCCCGGTTGATATCAGCGACCCGGATTGCGTTTGAGTCTCTTGAGCCCGGCATTCCTGGCAAGGGAATCGTTCCCACAAAAGCATCTCCTTGAGAGGTCCAGGCAAAATCGCAGTTGGCGCTTCCAGGGATACCCAAACCGTTCATGGTCACTGTGGTAACATCACTGAAGTTGATGCCGTTGGACGTTCTGCGTGACCACACCCGACTCCCAAATCCTTGGGTGGGATGAGCTCCGGAATCGTGTTGGAAAACCACGAGGTTAGAACCACCATTGACGCTGTGGGTACAAGGTTGTCCGGCACCATAGGCTGTCGTCGGGAAGCTAAACGGGAAGATCACTGCTCCATAGCGAACCCAATTGCGTCCATTGTTAGAGAAGGCTAGTCCGATTCGATTGTTGGAACCATTATTGGCAGCCGTGTCCGTGCCAGTGTAATACATCGCAAGGCGGTAGGTTCGGCCATCTCTCGGATTGTAGAATGAGCCGTAAATGACCGAGGGGTCTGCGATGTAGACTCGGTCGAATCCTGACGTTCCAGGACCAAAAACGGGGGTAGGGCCTTCTACTCGAACTCCGTTTTGCCAGCGCTGGAAGCCGATAAGGTCGGTCGAAAGAGGATTGCCGTTTGTGGGGGGATATTGCGCTGTCCACCACATGTACTCACTATTACCATTTCGGACATGAGTGGCACCATAATCGTAGTTGTTTGGGCGGACCACAAGTGGGCCTCCGTTGGTGAATCCTGCGCTAACGCTTTGGGTCAGCACCGCTCCCATCAGGAACGATATGCATTTTAGTTTTTGTGTTTTCATTTTTGGTTTTACTGGTTGTCGTGTTGAATGACGCGTCAGAAATTTGTGGCCTACTATTCGTCGAGTTCGAGAGGTCCGATGTCAGCCGGAACATCTGGAATCTCCTCTTCGAGAGGGAAGTCAGCCCCCCTACCTGCCATGAGCAGTGGTGCCCAAGCTTCTCCAATTTTGAAGAAATACTTATTGAAGAGTTCTCGATTTTCGACGCTAAGAGGCTCCACCTTTGTGACCATGTCCCTAAAGGCGTCCTTTTGTGCGGCAGCGAGACTCCTGATGAGAGGGATGTCGTCTTTGACTATTGCATCTCTGAATTCTAAGCTCAGCTCCTGATATTCTCTCACGCTCCCGTTCAAGCTTTCTGAGCCGAAATCAACAATCAAGGATTCGGCCTCGAGCAGTGCAATGTCGGCCCGTCTAAATTGCTCTTCCCTGACGTATTCAAATTCTTGATAAAAACGATTCGGTTCTGTCTTAACTCTCTGGTTATTACTTCGAGTTGATTTTCTAGTTTCTTCTTTTGTGTCTTCTTGGCTTGAGTGAGCTTCAATAAGCTCTTCAGACGTTCCTTTTCCCTTAATGGAATGAGTGAAGATTAATAGAAGTCCGATGATGAGCGCAGCGCTTGTTGCGGCTACTAGAAGTTTAGTATTGCTGTGTTGTTTTTCTGATTTGGACATGGAAAAGTGTTTTTCTTGCAGAACCGTGGCGAAGATTGACTTCAGTTCTCTTGTTCTTGTTCACTGAGCTTTTGAGTTGGCCATCGCCGCCAGAGAGGTTGGCTGACTCCCGGTTGATGTGAGCAATTTCGACAGGGGCCGACGTGCGTCAGGGCGATGGCAAGAGACGGGTTTATAATTTACAGGGTTTTTGATGTTTACATCGTGGAGAGTGTCGCTGATTCAGTCGTGTCGCATTATCGTGCTACTCAAGTATCGTTTCGTAAGCCTCCATTTTTTAAAATAAAAGATGACGATAAGTCATTGTTTATAAGTTAGTTAAATGGATTTAAATGTCGCTATTTTGTCTGGTCGTAGATTCAGATGTTATGATGGTGGTTTTTTCGTGCTGGGCTTTTTCCCACTGACCAAATTAGGCTCTCTGGTAATGCTTGGGATTGATGTTCGTTGGAGTTTGAAGGGCAAAAAGAGGGCGCGCGACGAGGCCCGTAGGTCTCCTGTTCTTTTAAACTTGCTCTCAGTGCTGATGGTGGCTTCAGCTTCACCACTGTCCGAAGCCAACAGCGTTGGCGGCTGGTTGGCAGAACGTTTTTCTCCTTCGCTATCGTCGATCCGCAGTGAGATTTTCCTCTGCGAATCTACTATCGCAGAACTTCCAGAGATTCCCTTCGATGACTATGGAGGATGGGGGATCTATGCTCGCTTTATTGAGCCATCTCGCACTGATATCGAGATTAAGATCCAATGGGATTCGCCAGCGCTCGTTGATATGATTTCTTTGGTGCCATCTCGCGCTTACTATCCCGAGGGGGTGGACTTTAACTACGGAGCTCCCGAGGAATTTCGGATTTCGTTGCTTGATGAGAACGGGAATACGGGGCCGACGGTTGTCCATGAAGATTCCTCCGAACTGCTGATCGGGAGAGGTTACCCTTATACCTATAATTTGAGCGTTCCGTCCTTGGCGAGCGGGCTCTCTATCAAGGTTCTCAAACCCGTTGACCCTCCCTTGGATAATGATGAGCAACTGGTTCTTTCTTGGGCCGAGATTTTTTGTTTTTCTGGCTTACGGAATGTGGCTAAGAGCGCCTCCGTCTCTTATAACTTTCCCGACGCAGAGGGGGAAGCTTGGAGCTGGCGTCGCCAACTCTTGGTTGATGAGCAAACTCCTCTCGGTCTACCGGAGTCCAAGAATCCTATCACCGAGATCGGTTGGCTCTCGAGTGTTCATGGCACTAGGGATGAGAATGTTTGGGTCGAAGTTGACCTTGGGGCAGTTCGGGTCTTCGATACCGTTCGTCTTTGTCCTGCGATGAGGCCGGGTCTCGACAGTATTCCTGGCTTTGGTTTGCCGGTGCGATTTCGTATTGAGGGCAGCGAGACTCTCGATGGGCCCTTCTCGACGATCTTCGACCACTCCCAATCAGATTACGATAATCCAGGGCACAACCCAATTACTCTGCACTTTGCTCCGACTCGTTCTCGTTTCGTTCGCTTGAATGTGAGTCGTCTTTGGAAACCTTTTGCTCGCTATCCTGCATTTTTGGCGCTCAGTGAAATGGAGGTTTTATCGGAAGAAGAAGTCATTTCATTGGGGTGTCCGGTCAGAGTGCCGCACGAACAAGGTGTAATAGTCGCTCACGATGAACTCTTCTGGAGTCCTCAAAGTTTGACCAATGGAGGGGGGGCGAGAGGCGAGCTCCTCCGGACTCGCAATTGGCTGGAGCTACTCAATGAACGAGCATCTAGAGAAGGCCGTTTGCTGACGCTGCAGGCTCGTGAATCCGAAATTTTGAGCGCTTGGTCGACGCGGACTTTTTTCTCATTGATGATGTTCGGTATCAGCGGTCTGGCTCTCGCCGTTGCTCTTCCCACTTTTTTCAAAATAAGAGAAGGCCGCAACCTTCGAAAGATGAGGCGGTCGATAGCAGGAGATATCCACGATGAAGTGGGGAGTAACTTGGGCAGTATTCAAATGCTCTCCGAGCTCATGAGGGCGGAGCATCCTTCTGTCCGGGATGAAGCAAACAGCATCGAACGTATTGCCGCAGAGACCGTGAATTCTGTCAGAGACATTGTTTGGCTTCTCCGGCCGCAAAACCCTAACACGGCTCATACTATCGATTATCTGAGGGACAGTGCCGCAATCCTTCTAGACCCTTTGGACTGGTATCTAGAGACTGATACGCAAGATGATGATTTGCTCTTGTCTCACGATGAACGGCGAAACCTTCTGATGTTTTTTCGAGAGGCTCTGCACAACGTCACCAAGCATTCTCAAGCGGATTCAGTCGCTATCAAAATCAGATCGGACCACCGCATGCATTATTTGAGTATCGAGGATGACGGAGTAGGAATTCCTTCTGAAGTTCGTTCGCGGCGTCATTTCCTACGTGCACTGAAAGAGAGGTCCAATCGCTTAAGAGGTGAGTTGAAAGTGGAGGCTGAGTCTGGGAAGGGCACAAAAATCATGCTGGATTTTCCTAGGAAACGCAGGTAGACGACGCTACCGGGAAGCCGAGTAAATAGGTTTCAATATCGATGATTCAAAGTGTCAACGTTCTCCTAATTGAGGATCATGCCGTCTACCGTGAGACAATTAGCCGAGCCTTATCAAAGCACTCTTACTACACGTGTAGTGGACAATTCTCCACCATGGAAGAGGCTTTAGATGAGATTGCCGAGGGTCTCGAGGCTGACGTAATCTTGGTCGATTTGGGGCTGCCAGGAATGGACGGAACCACGGGAATTCCTCGTCTCAGAGAACTTTTGCCAAAAGCCAAAGTGATTGTTCTCACCTCCATGACGACGAGAGGCCATGTCTATGCTGCCGTGGAGGCGGGTGCTCACGGTTATCTCATCAAATCCGCCACCGCTTCCCGCGTGCTGTCGACCTTGGATGAGGTGGTCGATGGGGGAACGGCGATTGACCCTAAGGTCGCCGGAATGCTCTTGGATTCATTTAAAAAGCTAAGGCCTCCAGCACCGATTGAGGAGCAGCTTTCTCCACGAGAGCATCAGGTTCTACTGTTGATTGCTCGCGGCTTGCCGAAGAAGGGGGTTGCCGCTGAATTGGGTTTGAGCGTTCATTCGGTGACTGAGTATCTGCGGCGATGCTTCGACAAACTTCACGTTCAAAGTCTCCCTGCTGCAGTCGGAGAGGCGATTCGGAGAGGTTTGCTTGATTTTTCCGACAAGACAAAGAAGTAGGCCGCCAAAAAGCCAAAAGCAGGATTCGTGCCAGCGCAAGTAACGCGAAAGTGTGTCGTTTGCCACGGGTGGCAACCTGACCAGACTTGGGTGCTTCCAAAAAAGGGTTTAAGAAACCTTTCTTTGAGAAGATTTTAACAACAAAACTAACAATATTATGTCCCAAAACCTGTTTAAAACAGCCGCGATTCTCACGGCAACTATCGGTAGTGCGATCACCGCAGATGCTGCCAATGTCGTCGTCAATGGCGATTTTTCGGCGAATGCCACTGCCTTTACAACCTTTCCTGGATATCGAAGCCTGGGAGCCAACCCTGAGATTCAGGACTGGGCGTTCACTGATCTCTCAGGTGGAGCTGGTGGAAACGCTGGTCTCAACGGAACTGGTACGGTGACGACTGCTTTTGGTCCTGCTGACCAATCAGCGGTAGGCACTTATGCATTCATTCAAAACGGAACTGCTCTTCTCTCTCAAGGACTCACCACCTTGCAGCCAAGTCAAACGTATACCATCTCTTTCCAGGCGGCCAACCGCAATGGCAATGATGGAGCCGTAGGCCGAGTCCAAATCGGTGACGAGGCAGCTGTGATTTACAGCTCTGGCGACCAAAGTTTCAGCACCGCTGCCTTTGAGACGGTGACGACTACTTTCACCACTCCCGCCAGCTTTACGGGCACACCGAGCATTCAGCTCTATAGCTTTGTGGCCGGAGACAACACGGTTGCATACAGCAACATCGTTGTGGAAGCGATCCCAGAGCCAAGTGGTGCTCTGTTACTCGGAATCGGAGGACTTCTCTCGTTCGCCCGCCGTCGCCGCTAGGCGCAGTGAGTAGATTTGAGGATTCTCCTTCTGACTGAGGTCAGGATGCGGATTTAGGTAGTAAAGCGCGCTTGGAAGGTCGAAATCTGATAGGTTTCTAGACTGACCAAGCGCGTTTTTTGTTTTAGTTTTGTGCTGCTCTTGCTCTGTCAAAATAGTTCTCAGTCTCCGTCGCGGATAGTCCAAGGTCCCGAGGTTGCATGAACGCCCAAGGAGACTATGCGAGGAAGGAGTTCGGTGAAATTGGACCAGGATGGATGAGGTGAATCGGATTGAGGGGGTTCATTTGATTCTTCTGATTTGAGTTTTGAAGTGCCGTCTCCTTCAATATTCTGCGGCAGTGATTTCCCACTAAAAAATCCAATCTATCGAATTCATCTTAGTCCCCAAATTGCTAAAGAGAGCAACTTGGTTCCTCGCTTACTCGCCCTGCAAGAGAGTCATGCATTCGTCTCGCCTCCTATTGGAGCCACTGGATTTGGTGCACGCAAAAGGAGGAACAGGTCTTCTCGCAGGTCATGGCAAAAAGTTGAAAAACTGCTCTGCTTTGGTCTTGCGCCGTCGTTTGGAAAAGGCATACTCCCCGCCCCCGAAAGGGGATTCTCGCAAGGGAATGGCCGGCTTAGCTCAGTTGGTAGAGCAACTGACTTGTAATCAGTAGGTCAACGGTTCGACTCCGTTAGCCGGCTCCATTTTCTCTTTTCGGCCTCCACTTCTTTTGAGGTCTACCGGGTCTACTTCGAAGTAGGGTAACGGTGTTTTTAAGGGTCCGAAGTCGGTCGGAGCGCGGAGCACCAGCTCCGGCAATCCTACTCTTTTCTATCAAAAAAACGGAGCACGATGTTCCGTATTCTGGCGGTAGAATCCGCAGATATGGCGTGGTCGACGTGGTCGATGTGGGCGGCAGGGAGCTGGTGATAACTTTCCCTAAAAGACTTGAGTATCATGCCGTAGACCTGTCTTTGCGAAATACTGGGTCCTTTATAATCTACCTCCGCTAACTAGCGAACAACAACCATGAATCAGACAAATCAACGCATTCTCAACCCAAAGGCGAGCCTTCTCCTTTGCTCGGGATTTTTTGCCGCCGAAGTTGCGGGTCAGGAGTTCCTCAACGAAGTCTTCTTATCTTCCAATGGTGGTATTTCATTTACAGAAGCTCAAATTGGGCCCGATGTCGCCTACTATGTGGATGTGCTATCGGGGGGAGAACTGGGTGCCATCGCTTTTTCTTTCTTCAACGACCAAATCGGTTCTGGACCGGATGATTTTGACCCATTTGATGATGAGCCAAGAGGCCGTATAGAGGGCAAATCCGATGATGGACTAGGTGAACGAGAGCCTGCTGGAGGAGGCTTTTTTGGAACTTCGCTGTTCGCTCCTTGGAGTGTTCTCTTCATGAGCGAGTCTTCTTGGGACGATGGGCAAACGATTCAGGTTGGCGGTGGCATTCGTTCAACGACCGATCTTGGAAGCTTCGATTCTCTTTTTGGGACGTTCGACAATCACATTGTGTTGTTTTCGGATGTCTTGGGTGGAAGCCCTCTGAATGAAAGCAATGATGTCGATGGTCCGCCTGTGCTCGAAGTGGGCGGTAGTGTAGAACCTCACTTTGTCAGAGGTTCTGGACTGATTTCGACGAACGGACTCTTTTTTGATAATGGAGGGAACGTTGTTGGCGCGACTATCCCTGAGCCATCTACTAGTTTACTAGTAATTTTGGGTGCAGGATTGTTGGTGCGACGACGCAGGAAGCCCGGTGCTGCGTAGGGAGTAGCGAGCCGATCCTTGGATTTGCGGGGAGCGAAGATGTCGTTCTTCAATCCCCGCTTTTCAGGACCTTGATAAAGGCGTCTTGGGGGATGTTGACTTTGCCGAAGGCTTTCATCTTAGCTTTGCCCTTCTTTTGCTTCTCCAAGAGTTTACGCTTTCGCGAGATGTCGCCGCCGTAGCATTTGGCGGTCACGTTTTTCCGCATCGCGCTGATGGTTTCGCGGGCGATAATGTTGCCGCCAATAGCCGCTTGGATGGCGACTACGAACATTTGGGTGGGGATGACTTCTTTGAGTTTAGCGGCGAGCTCGCGACCGCGGGCTTGAGCTTTCTCGGTGTGGACGATGGTGGAGAAGGCTTCCACGGGTTCGCCTGCGATAAGCATGTCCATTTTGACCATTTTGGCAGCGCGATAGCCGGCGTGTTCATAGTCCATAGAACCATAGCCACGAGTCATCGATTTGAGGCGGTCGTTGAAGTCGACGAGAATGTCGGCGAGCGGGATCACTCCAGTCAGCATGACCCGAAATTCGTCGATGGTCTCGGTGTTTTCGAGTTCGCCCCGCTTTTCCATGATGAGCTGCATGGCATCTCCAATATAATCACCGGGCAGCATAATGAAGATTCGGACCATAGGTTCGCGGATTTCCTCGATAACTTGCTGCTCGGGGAGGAAGGACGGGTTGTCGATGATCATCTCCTCGCCGTCCGTCTTGGTCACTTCGTAAATCACCGAGGGGTAGGTCGAGATGACGTCCATGTCGAACTCGCGTCGAAGTCGTTCTTGGATAATCTCCATGTGGAGGAGTCCAAGGAAGCCGCAACGGAAGCCGAAGCCGAGAGCTGTGGAGCTTTCGTTTTGGAAGGTGAAGGCGGCGTCGTTAATCTGCAGCTTGCCCATCGCCACCTTTAGAGATTCGTAGTCGGAGGTATCGATGGGGTAGATGCCTGAGAAGACCATGGGACGGATTTCTTTGAAGCCGGGCAATGGCTCAGGACTGGGCTTGTCCTTGAGGGTGATGGTGTCGCCGATCTTGATTTCGGCGGTGGTCTTCATGTTAGCGATGAGGTAGCCCACGTCGCCAGCGGAAAGGCAGTCGGTCTTTTTCATGCCGGGGGTGAAGACTCCGGTCTCCTTGACCTCGTAGTGGTTGTCGGTGTGAAAAAGCTTGATGCGGTCGCCCTTTTTGACGGAACCGGACATCACGCGCACGTAGGAGATCACCCCCCGATAGGCATCGTAAAGACTATCAAAAACAGAGGCACGTAGGAGCCCATCCTCAGCGTCTTGCGGGGGAGGAACGAGCTCGATGACTGCCTCAAGAATATCTTGGATACCGAGGCCTTGCTTCGCCGAACACGGAATCGCGGTTTCGCCTGGAATGGCGAGGATGTCCTCTAACTGCTGGCGACACTTGCCGACGTCGGCAGCGGGGAGGTCAATCTTGTTGAGAACTGGGACGATGGCGAGTTCTTGCTCAAGGGCGAGGTTGACGTTGGCCATTGTCTGAGCCTCTACGCCTTGGGCGGCATCGATGATGAGGATGGCACCCTCGCACGCAGCGAGACTACGAGAGACCTCGTAGGAAAAATCGACATGGCCGGGAGTGTCGAGGAGGTTGAGCTTATAGGTCCGACCGTCCTTAGCCTTGTAGGACATCGTCACTGGGTGGGACTTGATGGTGATCCCTTTCTCCCGCTCCAGATCCATGGCGTCTAACAGCTGGGCCTTGGCGTCGCGCTCGGCTACGGTTTGGGTGAATTCCAGCAGTCGGTCGGATAGAGTGGTCTTTCCATGATCGATGTGGGCGATGATAGAAAAGTTGCGGGTGAGGCTAGTGTCCATGAAAATTGTCTCCCTCCGGAGGGCAGGGGAGCCTCTTGAATCAACGGGCAAGAGTCAAGGCAGGGCTGGTGCTATCCGTGACGGAATCGCTTTCCTCAAGAGCGAGCAAATTTAGCTCGATTTCGGCAAGGTTGGCTCGGTTGCGGTGCTGCCCGAGCTTTCTTCCTTGCGCTCTTGAAGCATCAATCGGCAGTAACGTTCGCCTTCATGTTCAAATTGCATCAGAGTCCCATAGCTGGAGATTTCGACACCGCTGGAGTGTCTCACCTTGCAATGGAAAGAGGCGTAGCCTGTTTGATTGAGGCGAGAGACAGCGGCGCGGAAACTGCGCAGGCTGTCATTGGAGAGGAGGTCGTCGATGGGTCTCCCAACGAGGCGTCCCGAGAAGACTCCCGTCAGCTTCTCGATGTGGGGATTGACCTCGCAGATTCTTCCAAATTGGTCGTAGCGGACGAACCCATCGGTGGCATTTTCAATGGAATTGGCAAGGCTTTCCTCGTAGGAAACACTCTTCTTCGCCTTTTCCTCGAGGTAGCTCAGGTCCCGCACAGTCGCGATGATGAGGTTCTGGTCTTGAAAAACAAAATCGCTGAAGCAGATGGAAATGGGAATGGTCCGGCCAGCACCCACCTTCATGCGGCAATCGAATCTCGATTTTGGCTGCTGACGCAGCTTTCGAAGGGCTTGGAAGGCAGTCTTGCGGCCGTCGTCGGTCGCTAGTTGATTCACCCGCAGACCGATGAGGGCGTTCATGGGCTTTCGAGCCATCGCCACCATGGCCCGATTTGTGTTGATGATGTATCCTGAACCATCGGTCACCACGATGCCATCAGGGCAGTTCTCAAAGAGGATTTTCGAATACTGCTTGAAGCTCTTCATCTTGAGCTGATCGCGCAGACGCTTTTCCTGCTGGGTGAGAAGAGCGATGAAGATTTTAAGATTTTCGGAATGGGGCTCTCCTTCGACGCCAAAGAGAACGAGGCACTTATCGCAACCGGCCAGCGGAAGAACTACCGTCTTTTCTTCGTTGGTAGGGAGGACCGACTCTTGGGAATGCTCCAGGTAGTTGACGCGGTCGCAGTTCAAAAACTTAGGACCAAATTCCAGAATAGAGACCAAATTAATCGACGGATCATTACCCATACTCAATAAAAGCGAGCTAAGATCACTGAATTCTAATTGAGAAATCTCGGGCTGGTCGGGTTCTTCAGCGGCAGCAGGATAGTCTTTTTCGAGAGGAATTGTCGGGGAGAACATGGGTAGCCCCTAAATTTTACTTAAAAATTTAGTAAACTCAAGTATTTTTAAACCTTAAATGGATATCTTTTTAAGATTTTATTCAGCCATCTCTTTTGCAGGATGGTTCTATCGGTCGCCATCTTTCCTGAAAGCAGGTTTTCATCTTCAGGGAATTCGACGTGTTCGATGTGCTCCTCCTCTGTTGGTTAGCGTGATTTTTCCTGTGAGTCAGAAGATGGGGATTCGCAAGCGATAGTCTTTCTCTTTCGGGCAACGACGAGGAAGAAGATACCGATGAAGATGAAGAAAATTGAATAGAACTGTCCCTTGGTGAGGGTGTCCAGAACCAAGGTTGAGTCCGGAACGCGGTATTGTTCTACGAAAATTCGACCGAGAGCATAGAGCAAGAAAAAGAGGCCAGTGAGGAAGCCGGGAGAAAGCCTGGGATAACGGAAGCGAAGCGCGGTCAAGAGGAGGAAAAGGAGGAGGCCTTCTAAGATACCCTCATAGAGTTGGGAGGGGTGGCGATTGGAGAGAAAAGGCTCAATGGCAGCTTTCACTGACTCACTGTTGCGGACTGCTGCTGCAAGAGCTTGTTCGCCTCCGAAACCAGTCTGGTAAGCCTGAATGAGGTTGTCTTTCATCTGTCCTTCAGAGGTTTCGATGGCGAGTCTCATAACTGACTCGTAATGTGTGCCTTCTTCCTTTTTTTCATGAAAAATTGTGCCGGGGAATTTGACTAGCCAAGGGAGTTTTGATTGCGAGATGTGGCCATAGAGTTCGCCATTGATAAAGTTTGCCACTCGTCCGAAAAAGACACCGAGTGGGGCCACGCAGACGAGGCCGTCGCCGAGTGAGGACCAGGAGACCTGGTGCTTGCGGGCGTAGAACCAGGCGAAAATGGTCAGGCCCAAGATTCCGCCATGGGAGGACATTCCGCCGTCCCACACTCTCAGGATGGAGAGTGGATCTTCTTGGATTTGGGTGCGTCCAGCCGCTGAGGGTAACATGTAGAAGAGGACATACCCTAGCCGACCACCCAAGAATACGCCGAGGAAGGCACCGTAGGCTACGAAGTCGGAGACTTTATCGGGAGCGACGGGGAAGAGTGCTCTCTCCGCCATTTTTTTGAGGAACCACCATGCCGCGATGAACCCTGCCAAATAGGCGAGTCCATACCACCGAATTTTGAGGGTTTCGGTGAAGGAAATGATGACTGGATCAAGGTCGTGGACGTAGGCAGCGAGCACGCGGTCTTTTAACAGTCTGCGGAAAAATTGCGCAACCACTAAGGAGGAAGGTGAGGGGAACAGCCCGCCCCGTTCGCGGAGAAGATGACGAACTGTTCGTCGAGTTCGAGGTCGCCATTACTCAGGCTCGAGATAACTTGCCAGGGAATCGCGAAGTGTGCCGCGGGCACGAAAGAGCTGGGACTTGACGGCAGAAACGGTGAGGTCGAGTACTTCCGCAATCTCCTCGTAGGGCAAATTCTGGTAGCGTCGCAGGACCACAGCTAGCCTCTGTTTTTCCGGAAGCGCCTCAATGGCTTGGTCGATGGCTGTCCGGAGTTCCGCATTCAGGTGGGCATTGTCGGGCCGTTGATTCGGGTTGGCGGGAAGCTCCAGTTCGTAATCATCTTTACGCTGATCGAGGGAAGACTCTTTTCGGCGCGACTTCCGACGTGTTTCATTGAAAACCAGATTGCGGGTAATGGTATAGAGAAAGGTGGTGAACTTGGCGCTGGCCTGATAACGCGCCCTCGCTTTCCAAAGTCGGAGGAAGACTTGCTGGGCAATGTCTTCGGCCTCGCTCGCGTTGCCCAGCATCTTAGCCACGGTCCCGATGACAGCATTTTGATGGCGCTCAATGAGTTCACGAAAGGCCTCGTGGTCGTCCGTCGCTTGAACCAGCCTCATCAGTTCCACATCCCGCTCGTTCTCGGGTTCTGGCTCGGTGGGGACTCTTCTCATCTGCGCAACTGCTTCCATCGATAGGGAGGATGGAACCTCGCCACCAGTCCTAAGTTGCGCTGAAAAGAACAAAGAGTGCATTCTCCGGGAATTTGGCACAAACTTTGTTTCAACGATTTTGTGACCGAGAATTTCTTGCAGAATGTGAGAAAAGACCGAGATTTTTTGTGTAGACAATGTGTTGGCATTCCCGTTGGGGGTGTGTCAGCCTCCAAGTAAGTGAAAATAAATAATAAGAGGGGGTTTAGTCTGGTAGAGATTCTTGTCGTGATGGGCATCATGGCCGCTTTATTGGTGCTAGGTGCTTCCCTCTTTTCGGGTTTGGGAAAGGGGGAGAGCAGGCAAGCGGTGCAAGCCCTTTTGCTGGCCGGCCTCAATAATGCACAGACGCGGGCTTTGTCATCGGGGGAGCCAGTGGCACTCGTGATGACTCCTTATGATCAAGGACGCAATGGTCAGCTGGGTCGTTCCTTCACTCTTTATGAGGTGCGGCAGGATGAGGTTACGAAAGAGTTTGTAGCCGGAAAGCAGTTGCGCCGGTGGGCCGAGCTGCCTGGTCGATTTATTTTTTCCAAAGGAGGAACGGTTTCGAGTTCGGGTCAGAATGCTTTCGACCAACCCGCTGTGGTCAGGATCACAGTTCTGGATGAAAAGTCGGAGGGTCGTCGTGCAATCGATATGCCGGCCATTATTTTCGGAGGAACGGGTAGTGTTCTTTGGCCCGCGGGCGAAGGCGAGTTGGAACTCCATGTCACCGAAGGTTCGGTCGAAGCCGGGCTCGCTGTGGCGACAGGGGAAGAGTTGAATGATTGGCGCAAGCGCGAGGTCATTCTGGTAGGCCGGCAGACCGGAAGAGCGCGTTACTTGCAAACCAATTGAGGACCCGTGTTTCAGAAACCCGTACCTGGGGTTATACGCTGACCGAGGTCATTCTCGCGATGGCGGTAATGGCGGTGGCCGTTCCTTTGGTTCTGGGTTTGGTGGTGGCGAGCGGTGAAAGCAGTCGCCAGGCCGAACGGGAGACCCGCGCGGTGATCACCGCCCGATCAGTTTTTGAAGAGCTTCGCCGCGCTCAAGAAGGTTCAAGCGATCTCATCCGAGCAAACGAGCTTCCTTGGGGGTCGGGGCCGTTGAATACGTTCGCCGCAGGCGTGGGCGGCGGGGGAGCTATCTCGGGCCCTTCCGGGAGCGAAAGTGGTGGCGGTGAGTGGCTCATCCTAGAATTGGATCGGGGAGGAGAGATTCTCGGACTCGCCGATGATATGGAATACGAGGAACGATGGGATGGGGAGGATAGCGAGGTGGTCGCCATTGCAGCCGTGCGCGGTTACTTGCAGGAGGTGGAGAATGTGGAGCTGGTAGCGGGGGAGCCTTTGCGTGTGTTTCGGGTCGAACTTCGGATCGAAAGTCCAGCCCGAGCAGCTGCCCGCGACCGGGAAAGCCTTTTGTTTCTAAAAACTGATTCCTTGAGATGAACACTAATCGAACAAGTCGCTGTCAACCAAACGGATTCTCGCTCATCGAAGTGATGGTAGCGGCAGCAGTGGGCACGGGCATTATCCTCATGATGGCTATGACTATGAGAGTTGGCACCGACGGGTTCAATGAGGCCACGAGGCGCATAGATGCTCTCGTGGAGGCCCGGGCCGCATTGGGAGTGATGGCCGATGATGTCGCAACCATGGTCGGCACCAGTGGGGATGAGTTCGGTTGGTCAGAAGGTGATGAACGATTCCACGAAATCTACTTTCTCACTCTCAAGCCTATTGACGCGCAGGACCCCGAAAAGGCGGTGGGGGATGTTTGCCTCGTTCATTACTTTACGGCTGTCACTCCGGACGCTCCTGTCGATGAAGCGGCCTTCTCGCGTAAACTCTACCGAAGGTTTTTTAGTAGCGGAGACCTGCTCGAGAGGATTTCCACGGGGAGGTTGGAGAGACCTTCGGCGGACCCCAGCCGGGCCGAAGCAGTTGCCTTCAATGTCACCCGGTTTGTGGCGCAACCCTTGGCAAAAGGCGGTGCCAGTACCGGTTTGATTGAGTGGAGCGAGGGCAACGGTCTTCCGGTTTCGCTCCGGATAGATTTCCAAGTGGTGGACGGTGATACCGCTGCCTTGATGCGGAATGAGGAGGATTGGAGCCTGACGACCGAAGTCGCGCGCACCCTTGTGATTCCTGATGACGAAGAGGACGAGTCCAATCGCGGACGCGACTTCCAAATGAACCTAGAAATTGGCCATGCAAATTAGAACAATTCCCAACAACCGTGCCTCCGCGTTCGCGCTGCCAGCGGTGATTCTGATCTCGACTGGAGTGCTCATCCTGCTCGTTGCTCTGATGACGATTGTCGAATTGGAGCGAACGACTTCCAAAGCGCGAGTTGGGTCCTACCAAGCCGACTTGGCTGTCGAGTCGGGCTTCGAAGAAGCAAAAATGATTCTCGCCGGGGCAACTGCCTCGGATACCTACAGCATTGCTACCATTCCCTTCGTAGCAGAATATGACGACAACAATGACGGCAGTATTACCCCGGAGGAAGATGCTGTCTTGGATCTGAATGCGGGAGAGAAAGGGCGGCCCTACCTCTACGCGATTCAAGGGGAGACCGATGGCAACGATCCGCTTTTTCGGTTGACTCCCTTGTTCGCCACTCACGAAGGGCCAGGCACGGAGCAGGTTGACTTCGAGGGCAAGCTGTCTTTGCCGGAAGACCCTGGCTTGTCCTTGCAGCAGGAAAACAATTTGGAAAACCGGGTCTCAGTCACTGGCCCTCCGCACCTGCAAGCTCCCGTCACGGCATGGCGTACCGTTCGGGACCAAGAAGGAGTTCCTATCGCCCGTTATTCCTACTGGGTGGAAGACATGCAGGGCTATCTCGATTCCGAATACGTTCCCGGTAACGCGAGACTAGGCCAACACGCTCGCGCGAATGAAAAATGGGAAAAGCAGCTGAGCTTTTGGGAGAGGGGATTAGGACAAATCGCCAGAAAGTATCTCTCCGACGGAGGCACCATTCCCCTTTGGCCAGCCCCGGGCTTGAACCCTGGGTATCAGGAAGAGGCAGAAGGTTTTCTCAATCCCGAAAATCGATTACTCTCTGACGTTGCCATCTATACTCTCGATGAGAGTCAGGTAGGGACCGAAGACAAGACTCAATTCGACGATATCATGCGTTCCATCTCGCCCCGTGCGCTGACGCCAGCGACTCTCCTCGCTCTCAATGGCGCCGAGGCCCCGATAGAACGAGTTCCAACGGGCCCAGACCGTGGACGCATCGATTTGGTGTCCGGCACCAATGCCGAGGAAAATCGTTTGATCGAAGAAAACTTCACGACTGGAAATCGGGCTTGGGAAGAGCAGGCGCTCGTTCCCTTCACGCCGGGTATTGCAGCACGGTCAATGGGGCGGCCTCGGCTTAACTTGAACAAATTGCTCGAAGATGCCAGCCGACCAAGCTTCGGTGGGTTCTTCTCACCTGCCGAGAATGCCATTAGCGAGATGGCTTCCTTCATCGACAACGCATTGCCGAATTTTTCCTCGGAACGGAAGGGTGGCTTTCCTGAAGACTACGCTCGCACCTTAGCCGCCAATGCTTTGGATTATGCTGACTTGGATAGTCAGCCCAACATCAAGGAAGGAATCTATCGGGGGGTCGACAGCCATCCGCTCATCTCGGAGTATACCACCACGCTGACTTGGAGGTGGGTCGAACGGGAGGTTAATTCTCCCAATGCCAGCGAAGCGTATGCGGGTGATAGCTTCCTACGCACAAACGGTAATCTTTACCTGCTGATGACGGTGGAGCTCCATGCCGAGCTTTGGAACATGAGTAATCACGCCATCGAGGGGCAGGTTGAATTCTCCTACGAGAACAACTATGAATTCCCCGCCTTGGGGAATCCGGGTATCACCTTCATGGGCGATGTTCTGGAAAATACTGGCGGCCCTGGAGCTGCCGCCAGCTTCTCATCTCACTCCTTACAGAAAAAGGATGATGGCTTCTACTACACTCCGCAACGGAGCATCACTCTTCAGCCCAATGAATACCTCTTAGTTCCGGCGGGGGTTGTTCGTTACGGATTCTACGTGGGAGGAGATGGTGCCTTTATGCCGCAACCGATTCCAACCATCGACGGTGACGAAGGGAACTCGCAATACCGGATGCGTTGGAACAATCAACTGTGTGATCGCACGATGGGTGGATTGGAGCGTCCATCCTTCACCAAACTCAGGACGACTGCACCTAAAACGAAAGCCAATATCTCTGGAACATGGGGGCCATTCGGGTCTTTCTTCACTGGGATGCAGGATCCTCGCCAATCTTGGTGGGCAGGGCTCAATACCAGCAATCCCGGAGGGATGGTTTCGGAAAATAGCTACCCCGGTAACTTTACGCCAGGTCGACGCAATGTTCGCTTTGGGAGCCTCGGTGGTCGTCCCAATGAGCCTTTCGCGCGCACCTTGCCATCCGAATGGCCAGATGGAGGGCATGATTCGAGTTTCAATGTCAGGGATTTTCGAAGCAAAACTACCAGTGATCGAACCATTAAGCCCAACGATTCTCGTTTCATAGGCGGCCCAACTGATTTCGGACGAGGAGGAATGTGGTTGGAGCCAGAACAATCCAAAGCACCCATGTTTCTTTCCAATCTGGGACGCTTTTTCAGTGAGACCGAGTGGGGGAATGTCTACGACCCCATCATGTGGAAAGGACGTTTGAATCCCGGGCAAAGCACTGAGACTTGGCCCTACCGCGAACTCAACTTCGCGGAAGAACCCCAAGTCAGTCTCCGCGCAACGGAAGCCAAGCATGTCGGCGGAGGCAATACCCTGCGGATTGGGCGTCCTGAGCATGAGAAATTTACCCAAGAGCCTGGCACACGAGCTTCCCGCCTCTTGGATCTCTTTCATTGTGGAGTCCCCCTTTCGAGTGATAAGCAGCGCCGCAACGGAGGTATCCGAGTCGTTGAGGGCCACATCAATGTGAACACCGCCCCTCGTAATGTTCTTCGCACGCTTCTAGCAGGAAAGTTGATGACTGACCTGGAGATTGGCAGAGAGCTTCCCTTCGACACCAGCAATACCTTTGCACCTCGTCACTTCGAAACCTTCGGGGAAGTGTCTGCCTCTGATGTCAGGAGCAGTGGGAGCAGCTTTGCCGATGAGGCGGGGATAATTGCCGACGCTATTATTGCGGGACGGCCGTATGTGTCGCTCTCGCAGTTGGCCGATCTCACTTACCCGGATGACTTGCAAGACCCTCGTCTTCGCGGTCGCCCAGTCTTCGGGAATAAGTTCAACCACTCCCTCGGGACCAGACTGCAAAGAACCGATCGCGCGGCCGAAGAGGTCTTCTCACGGATTTATAACAGCAGCACTGTGCGCAGCCGGAATTTCCGCATCCATGTCATCGGTCAAGCTCTCGAGCAGACTCCCTCTGGGAACCTCCGCGTGAAGGCGACTCGTAAGAAAAGCTTCCGAGTCTTCGCCAACGCAGGTTCCCGCGACAGCCGCATTGGAACCATTAATCCCGCTAACCTAAAAATCGAAACTCTCTATGAAACGAATCTCTAGCCTCCTCTTCTTGCTCAGCTTCCAGTTCCTGGCAGCCCAAGGCGAAATGCCCAAGGACATGGGGTTCGTGCGTTTCATGAACCTCATCGACGCGGGGAAAGGGAATGCTAAGTTGAAAATCGATGGCAAGTCTATCTGGGAGCCAGGCTACAAGCTCGGTCAACGGACGGGCGCCCTTCCGTATCGCGGAGGCACTTACAAATGGGTCATCACCAAGGAAGGCTGTCTAACGGCCGAGCGGGAGGTGAAGATCGAAGCTGGCAAAGCACAGACCATTGTCGGTTTCGGGGAGGAAGTTTTCGATGAAGAAGGGGAGTCGTTGGGCTGGCAAATTAAGCTGGCAAGCCTGAAGCAACACACGCCGGAAAGCGGGCTAGTGGTCACTTTTATTTCCTTCTGCAACGACGAAGCCATTGACCTTGAGATAACAGAGGCCATGTCGGGCAAGACCTTCAAGCAATCGGTCAACAGGCGTAAGACATCTCGGCTCAAGTTGGTTGAAAAAGGACGAGTGCGGGCTTCGGTCACGTGTAACGGAGAGTATATCGGCACCATCAAGGTGGATGAAATCGGCAACTACGTGGCGATGATTTACGAGGGCGATGACGGCAAGCGCAAGCTCAAGACCTTCTACGATCCTGAGTTCATGGTCTCTGGAGGTTAGACTTATGAAGAACTGGAATCGGAGACAGTTTTTGGGGTCTAGTGCGGCTACTCTGGCTTTGGCTGGGAGGGCAAGCGCGCAAGAGGGCACCTCGGACCTCGCTATTTTTCACACCACTGATTTGCACGGGCATATCTTGCCAACGGCCTCCTATGAGGGCGAAGACGATCTCGGCGGGCTGGCTCGTTGCGCAAGTCAGATTCGGGCTTGGCGAAAAGAGTCGCCCGAGAATCTCTTGCTAGATATGGGTGACGTCTATCAGGGGACTCTTGTGAGCTGGCAAACTCGGGGCAAGCTCATGATCGACCTCTTTAATAAGATGGGCTATGATGCTTGGGTCCTGGGTAATCATGAGTTTGATTGGGGACCCGAGGTCGTGGAGCAAGCTCTCAACCATTCTCAAATGCCAGCCTTGGCCGCCAATGTGAAGCTGGATGGCAAGTTGGTAGGGGCGGACCGCGATGAGGGGCTTTTTCAAAAGCTCAAGCCATGGATTATCAAAGAGGTGGGCGGTGAGAAGGTGGGAGTGGTGGGACTCATCACCCCCGGTCTGCCTGCTTGGCTACGTCAGGAATTGCTGGGGCCGCTCGAGGCCGTGGACCCCGGTCCGGTCCTTAAACGCTGTGTCGCGGAGCTCAAATCGGAAGGTGTTACTAAAATTATAGTAGCCGGGCACATGGGCTTTCGCGAGCGGGGTGACGATTACGCCAATCCCTTGAGCCACACCTTGAAAGACTCTGGTGTCCATGCCTACCTCGGTGCTCATTCTCATCGTCGCAACGAGCGTTTTCTAGTCGAGGGTATTCCTTGCACCCAAGCGAGTTACCATGGGCTCGATTGTGGGCGCGTTCGCTTTATGGGCGAGCTTGCCCGGATGGAATTAAGCCGCATGGACAAGAGCGTGGACTTTGACCCCATGGTAATGGAGGCGACCAAACCTTTCCTTGAAGAAGCCGAGCAAGAAGCGAAGCGAGAGGTGGGCACCCTCCCCGTCGATATCGTCGGCAAAAGCGCGGTGAGGCAGTTTCTTTGTGAATCCTTTTTGGCAGCAGCTTCCCGAGCGGGACAGGAGGTGGACGCCGTCTTCCATGGCACTTTTGGAGCCACTGAAATCCCTAAAGGAAGTTTCTCGGTATCCGATGCTTGGGAGTTGCTACCTTACGAGAATATGCTGGTGGTAGGCGAACTCAGTGAGGAAGAGTTGCTCGCAATTCTCAAGCAGGCGGGCGACGATCGTTACTCAGACCGCGTTTTGATAGGGCTGAAAGTAGTCGAAAACGAAGAAGGCGACCCCATCGCGATTGAAGGCACTCCCCGTCGGGAGCGTTATCGCGTGATGTTTAATAGTTACGATGCTCAATCGGGTGGGCGCCGTCTCACGGTGTTGCGTGAGGTCTTATCCAAGCCTGCAGCAAAGTCTCGGTTGTTGCCCTTAGGCACGCGGGAAGCGCTCATTGATTACGTAGCCGACCTCTAACCAACGATGAAAAACGTGGACTGTTACCTCTGTCCCGAGTGCGGTGCCGAGGTGCCGGTGGGCCCGACGGGCTGTCGGGCTTGCGGACCGAGAAAGGTAGCGCAAAGGATGCGGCGCAAGAAACTGAAGCGTGCACGCAAGAGTCGCTCTTGGGAGCAGGACCCGAGTTACGACGGTCTCGACCTGCCGGGAGAGGATTTCGACTATGAGGATTACGTGGAGCGCGAATTCGGAGGAAAGCCCCACCGTCAGGTTGGCATTGCTTGGTACTGGTGGCTGACGGCACTGCTCCTCCTAATCGCGGTGGGTGCTGCCGTTTTGCGCGGAGTCTTTTCGTGATGAGATCGTGATTAGAGATAGGAGCACACGTAGTGGCAGGGCTCTGTCGCTTTGATGGTGAAGCCCGAGTTCTGCCCCACATCGAAGTATTGACCACCTGGAGTGGTGAGCACCTCCTCAGAGCCATCGATTTGATACTGACAGGAGCCTGCCACGATTTCCATCCGCTCAGCGGCCTCGGTGGCGAAGTGATACTCGCCGGGAAGAATGACCCCAAGCGTCTTTTTTGAGCCGTCAGAAAGGATGATCGAGTGAGAGACAACCTTGCCGTCAAAGTAAACGTTTCCTTCGGCCAAGGCAGTGACATTGAAAAATTCCATCGCAAAAGCTGGCACCCGGGGAGCGACTTATCAATCGATTTTTACCGCGCAATACTTGTAACTAGGCTGGCGCGAATGGGGATCGAAGCTGGCATGGGTCAGACGATTAACCTCCTTGTAGTGCATCGGAAGAAAGACCTGTCCGCGCTGCACGGTGGGTGCAAAGTAGGCCGTGGCGGTGATGGCCGCTCGGCGACTGGAGATGGTCACCTGCTGCCGATCGTCGATGCCCAGCGCGTGGGCATCTTCAGGATGAATTTCGAGATAACATTCCTGGGGATAGAGCTTGCGCAAGATTTTGGACTTTCCCGTTCGGGTTTGAGTATGCCATTGGCTACTGGTGCCGCGCCCTGTTAGAAGGATGAACGGGAATTCCTCGCAGGTAGGTTCGGCAAGCGGGGAAGGTTTGTCGAAAATGAATCGAGCTTTGCCATCCGGGTGAAAGAATTTGCCGTCAGCAAAAAGACGCCGCTCGTTCGGCGACTGCGAACCGACCTTATAGTCCAGTCCATCATTCTTCTCGCAGTCCTGCTCAGGGGTGGGAAAAGGCCATTGGATGCCACCGGCTTGTTCGATATCATCGTGGTCGCGGATTCCAGTAATATCGCAGGGTTGCCCTTTGGAGAGAGCTTTCAGTGCTTGGAAGGCATCGGCGGGAGTGGGCCACTTTTTGATGAAGTCGCAATCTCCCCAACGGTCGGCGAGGGCTTGCACAATCCGGTAGTCAGTCAGGGCTTGGCCCGGTGCTGACTTCACTTGTCGAATGGTCCCGAAGCGTCGTTCGGAATTGATAAAGGTGCCGTCCTTCTCACCCCAGCCTGCAACTGGCAGAACCAGATCCGCCATCTGGGCGGTCTCGGTGTTGCCATACATATCCTGCACCACGAGGAATTCGAGTTTTTCACGAATTCGGGCAAAGTTACTCTGCGCAATCCAGGAATGATTCGGGTTAGTGGCAATCACCCAAAGGCCCTTGATTTCGCCCCGGTCGATGGCGTCAATGATTTGGTCATAGGCGTAGCCCGGAGCGTCTTGAATTCTGTTTTCGTCGATGCCGACAATGTTGGCGACCTTCTTTCGATGCGCGGGATTGCCGAAATCATGCCCGCCTAGCAAGTTGGTGGTATTTGAAAACAGGCGAGACCCCATGGCATTGCATTGTCCCGTGATAGAATTGGGTCCAGTGCCTGGTTTACCGATATTGCCAGTCATTAGGCAAAGATTAATGATAGCTTGAGCCGTGCGCACCCCTTCGTAGCTCTGATTAACGCCCATGGTCCACCACCAGGAAACGCGCTTGCCGGGCTCGGATACCAGACGAGCCAGAGACTCAAGTTCGGCGACGCTTTGGCCACAGAGGGGAGCTACTTTTTCGGGGGGATAGTCTTTGAGGAATTCGCGAAAGTCGTCAAAGCCTTCAGTATTGGAAAGATAGGCGTGGTCGATGCGGCCTTCACGGACGATGATATGGGCTAGACCATAAAGAAGAATGAGGTCCGATTTCGGGGTGAGGGGGACGTGCCGAGTCGCCACTTGGGCAGTCTCCGTGCGCCGCGGATCGATAACGACGATGTTGGGGTTACGTTGGTTACGCATCACCCGCTGCCACATGATGGGGTGCGCAATGGCGGGATTGGCTCCGATGAAAACCAGAGTATCAGACTCCTCAAAATCGCTGTATGTGTAGGGCGGAGCGTCAAATCCGAAGGACTGCTTGTAAGCCACGACGGAGGTGGCCATGCATTGGCGGGTGTTTCCGTCGCCGTGTCGGGTGCCGATACCGAACTTAGCGAAGGACCCAAGAAGGAAAAAATCTTCGCAAGTAATCTGACCAGTCGAAATGAACGCCACCGCGTCTTTGCCATGCTTCTTTTGAATGGCCTTAAAGTTGTCGCAAAAGGAATCAAGTGCGGTATTCCAGTCAGTCTTCTTCCCATGAAGCAAGGGGGCTTGGGCACGCTCCTCGGAGTCGAGGACAGCGAGAGCTTCCCATCCCTTGGGACAGGCCATGCCAAGGTTGACTGGATAGTCCGCACTAGGGGTGAGATTGACTGCCTGACCGTCTTTAAGAGAAATTTTCAATCGGCATCCGGTAGAGCAGTAGCCACAAATGGAAGAGGTGGTCGCATCTGGCTTGAGATGGGCGGGCACCTGCCCGAGCCCAAAGTTGCCTGGATTGCGCAAGAGTTCGGAGGTGAAAGGACCGGACCGAGCATGAAGCTGGGTATGTTGTTTGACGAGGTCAGTGAGGCCCTGTTGCTTGGTAGAGACGGTCATGGCGAGGGGAACAAGGTATCGAATTTGGCATCGCGTGCGAGAGGGCCAGCTAGCGGACCACCACTGGCAGCGACCGTTCTACTCGGACTTTTTAGAAGGGTGTTCATCTTGATGCTAGTTGAGGAATCCGGGCATTTTGAGAGGACGAACAGCTTTGAAGTAAAGAGTGCGCTCGGCCAGTTGACTGACGAGCAAAAAAGGGAGGGCCAACCAAGGAGACAGGTAGACAGAGGTGGCAGCTAAAAGACCAGCGACGACTCGTAACAAAGAGAGCGATTTCAGGGGACCTACGACCATCTTTTTTTCGCGTTGGAGTTCCGGAGCCCTCAGTTGAAAGACGTCGAGTGCGAGTTTGAACAACATCACCGTTGAGAAAGCAAAAGTTGCAGGCAGACTTTGCACTGAAAGAGTGAGCAGTCCGAAGGCGAGGACGGTGCCAAAGAATCGCGGGAAGGTGATGCGTCCTTGCCACAGGGTGCGCGGAGTTGTTTGGTATATTTTGACGCTGGTAAACACAGCGGTCAGAGCGATGAGAACGGAAGAAACTTTGAAGGCGGTGTGATGAACAAGGTTCGGCAGGAAATTGAGAACGGCAGGTAGCTCAAAGGGAAGATGATTGAGAAGGGGGGCAGTTAGGAAGGCACCGAGTATCGTGAAGGCGAGAAGTTCGCGAGAAAGCCAGCTGGTTTTGAGACCGAGAAAGAAGCGCCAGGCCTTGAGGGGTTGACCCAAGTGCAACGTCGCTGCGATGAGCCCTATCGAGAAGAGGGCGAGCGAGGTGAGAGAAAAAATGAGGTGCAGAGGAGACGAGGCCTCCAGTAGCGAGGCAGTGATAAAGAGACCGACCGCCGCTTGGGTGAGGACCAACATCAGCACGAGTGGCCAATGGGCGTGTTCAGGTCTGAGATGATCGTGGTCCGCCGCTTGCGCTGTCAGAGGAACTTCCCGACCAGTGAAGCGAGTAGTCGGGAGGGTGATGCTTGCGGCGGGAGCTCCATTGAGCCAGCCGAGATTACGCTGACCGAGTTTCGATTTTTCGGCGACGTCGACTTTGACAATTTTGATAGCCTCGGTCGGGCAAGCTTGCACACAGGCCGGGGCCTCTCCTTCTGCGAGACGGTCATGGCACATGTCGCACTTACGAACGATACCTCGCTTTTTGGAATACTTTGGAACGTCGAAGGGGCACTTGAAGATGCAGTAAGAACAACCGATGCACTGGTCGTCAAGGTGACGAACAATTCCGGTGTCACTCGACTTCTCGTAAGCTTGCACCGGGCATCCGTTGAGACACTCTGGGTCGGCGCAGTGGTGGCAGGCAGTGGTGATGGTTTGCTGCCAACCGGGTTCGCTTTCGCCTCCTAACAGAAGGCCAACATCACGCCAAGATTCGTCTTCATCCAGTCCGTTTTGACTGTGGCAAGCGGCGACGCAAGCTTTGCAAGAGGTGCATTTATCGAGGGCGACCTCGAAGGCATACTGCTCGCCTACACCCGGTTTGGAAAGCGGGATGAGATTGCGGTAGTGACCAGCGAGGTCAGGCTCGCGATCATGCTTCTCCGAGAAATCAGCCACTGGCGTGTAGAGACGCTGTTGGTCATCGAGGAGGTCGTCGATGAGCGTGCGTTCTGGAGCAAGGGCTGGCATGAAAATTTCAATTAAATCTCACGATGAGTGAGAGAATGGGCGAAGGGGGACGGCTGAAATTATCTCCAGCCAACAGTTATCAGGCTGTCACCAAAAGGCTGTCGGTGACTTGTGCGAGCCATTGGTCGAATGGCTCGTCATAATCAACGTCACTTTCGATGAGAGGAGCGAGGCGTTTGGCTCCTAATTTCTCCAGAGCGAGGTCGAACTCTTTGGCGCATTGGTTAAAGTCGGGGTATTCCGAATCTCCAAGACCAAGAACACTATAGGATGTCTTCTCGAGCGACGGGGCGCTGTCCGAGTGGAGGAACTCGTGGAGCGCGGCGGCATTATCAGGCGGCTCCCCGTCCCCGTATGTAGAGGTGATCACGAGCAGATTTTCGATTTCGGCTAGTGCTTTACCATCGGCCTCCGCCATGTCCGTGATGGTGACTTGGTGGCCCTTTGCGGTGAGGCTCTTGCTCGCCTTTTTAGCGAGCGACTCGGAGTTCCCGGTCTGCGAACCCCAAAGAATCGTGAGAGAAAGGCCAGCCGACTTCTCTTCCAGAGCGGGAGCTGTCGGTGCGGCCGCTGTTCCTTGGGCCTGCATGCGAGCCGCAAGATAGCCATTGAGCCAGCCAATTTGCTCGGGGCTGAAGGGTGCGTTTTGTGGAATGGGTAGCATGATTTTAGGCAGCTTTCGAAGCCACAGGTTGAGCCATCAGTTCTTTCAATTCCTCGATGTCCAGACGGCGGGTGAAGTGGGCAAAGCTTTCCGTTCCCTTGCGATTGGCAAGATAGGTGAGCAGAAGTTGTTCGATGAGGGGCGGGATGTCGCTGAAGGGAATAGCCTTGAAGGCTTCTTTGGCGACGAACTGGTCGTCATCGCACCCGCCCCCAAGAACAATGTTATAGCCTTCTACCTTTTCCCCCGATTCCAGTTTAACGGTGACTCCCATCATCCCGATATCACCGATGTAGTGTTGGGCACAGGAATGGTTACAGCCAGTTAGATGAACGTTTACAGGTTGGTCGAGGTCGATTCGCGGCTCTAGGTAGGCGGCTAGTTCGATGGCATGGCCTTTAGTATTAGCCGCAGCGAACTTGCAGCCCAGGTTGCCAGTGCAAGCGATAAGCCCGCCGGCGATGTTGGTGGACTCGTAGCTCAATCCCGTTTCCAGAATCGCGGACTTGGCTTCCTCTAAAAGTTCGTCCGGAACATGGGGGATAATGACATTTTGCCAAACGGTGAGCCGGATTTCACCCGTTCCATATTGGTCTGCGATATCGCAGAGCTGGTCCACGACATTGACCGGGGTGCGACCCACCGGTGTCACCACTCCGAGATAATTGCGACCATCGACTTGTTTGTGAACGCCGTAGTGACCATGCTTCACCTTGGGTTGGGGGACTTCGCAGGCTTCCAAGGGAAGGTGGCGAAGAGGAAAGGTGAGCTTCTTTTCGGTTTCGGCGAGAAGTTTCGGAATGCCCCATTCATCGACGACATACTTGAGGCGCGCCTTCTTGCGATTGGTGCGATTTCCGCTCTCGATAAAGACTCGTAGAATGGCAGCCGAAACCGGGATGGTCTCCTCTGCGGTCAGCAGGATTCCGGAATCGGTCGCGAACTGTTTGTGACCCGTGATGCCGCAGAGTTGCATGCGGAAGTAGACCCCAGGTGCCAGTCCGTCGGTTTCTTTGGTCAACCTGACGGCGTAGAAAGCAATGTCGTTGGTATCAGCGCAAACCGAAATGGCGCCACCGGAATCAAAGGAAATGTTGAACTTACGCGGAAGGCCGTAGAGGTCGCGATTGTTCATAATGTAATGATGCATCCCCTTGGCGAGCGGCATCACATCCATCAACTCGTCTTTGTCAAAACCCGTTGTAGGGGTAGCAGTCACGTTGCGGACGTTGTCGGCCCCGGAGCCCCGTGAGGTGAGACCAAGTTCGTAAAGCTTGGTCATGACTTTGGGCAAGCTCTCCGGCATGAGCTCGCGAATTTGAATATTACCCCGGGTGGTGATATCACAGTTGCCGCAGCCCCAGTCGCGTGAGATTTCTGCCAGTCCACGGAATTGCGCGCTCGTCAGGACACAACCTGGGATGCGGCAGCGAAGCATGTAAGAGTCTTGCGCAGGAGTGACATAGAAAAAGCCATGGAATTTGAAGCGGAAGATGTCGCCCCCTTCGGCAAATTTGCCCTCTGCTGCCCGGGCCAGAATAGCGTCGTAACAGTCGAGACCATTCTGTTCGTATTTGATTCGTTCCTCTTTGGAGAGCTCGTCAATTGGCGTGCCATAGATGCTTTCCTCTTGAGGTTCCGCAAGCGTTGGGTCGTTGGTGAACTGGCCCTCGGCATTTTGACCAAGAAAAGGGAGGCCCTCTGCTTGAATCTGCTTTAAGCCTTCCATAAAGCCTGAGAGGTAACCGGTCTGTTCGGGAGTGAAGGGTTGCATGGCTAGGCGACGGAAAGTTTTTGTTCGAGGTCGGTGAGCTCGGCCTTGTTCATATAGCCGATGAGGTTGTCCTTGGTGTGAGTGCGAGTGTCACCCTTGATGTGCGAACGCTGCTCCAGGAAAGCGAGAAGGTGCTCCCGGTATTCGAAGAACTTGGGGTCGTTAAAAATGGCTTCGCGGTCGCGGGGACGGGGAAAATCGATTTCCATAATCTCACCGACACCAGCTTTGGGTCCATTGGACATCATCACACAGCGGTCGGCCATGAAGACGGCTTCGTCGACATCGTGCGTCACGATCATAGCAGTGAGTTTCTCGCGGGCGAGAATGTCGATGATGACATCCTGTAATTCCATTCGGGTGAGTGAATCGAGGCGACCAAAGGGCTCGTCTAGTAAGAGGACCTTAGGCTGCAAGGCGATGGCCCGAGCAATGCCGACCCGTTGTTGCATCCCGCCGGAGAGTTCTTTGGGGTATTTCTTCATGGCATCGCCTAGTCCCACCACAGAGAGGGAGTGCTCGACGATTTGCTTCTGCTCGGCCTTGCTGGCGTGGGGATAGACACTCTTGACGCCCAGCATGACGTTGCCAAAAGCGGTCAGCCAAGGCATCAGGCAGGGTGCTTGGAACACCACCGAACGGTCGGGTCCTGGGCCGTCGATTTCGCGGTCGCCAACGATGATGCCGCCGTCGGAAATTTCATTGAGGCCTGCCAGCATGGTGAGGACCGTGGACTTTCCGCAGCCCGAATGACCAATGAGAGAGATGAACTCGCCCTGACGGATGTTGAGGTTAAAGTCCTCCACCACCCGGAAATCATCTCCGTAGGGATTCGGGTAAGCTTTGACGAGATTGGAAATCTCGACGAACTTCGGACTCAGCTTCTCAGGCATGGGTTGGTAGATTTCGATGCTCATGCGGCGGATTTAGGTGTTCCAGGTTGTGCAGCTTTGTTTTTGAGGCGGGGTGTCCCAGAGATAGGGGTGAAGTCCTTGGGCCGAATTTGCGGCATGGGGATGACTTGATTGGTAGCCAGTGCCTTCGATTCCTTGTTGAGGTGCATCATGAAGGAGGTGATCTCCGATTTCAGGCGCATATACTCGGGATGGTCGTTGAGAGTTTGGCGGTCGCGCGGACGCTCCATATTGACGACGAATTCCTGAGCCAAAGTTGCTTCTGGCCCCATGGTGAGGGGGATGATGCGGTCGGCCATGAGAACGGCTTCGTCGACGTCGTTGGTAATCATGACCACTGTGCGACGGTCAGTCTCCCAGATATTGAGAATCTGGTCCTGAAGTTCGGAGCGGGTCAGGGCATCGAGGGCAGAGAGGGGTTCGTCTAGGAGCAAGACTTCGGGATCGAGAGAGAGTGTTCGAGCGAGAGAGGCCCGTTGGCGCATACCTCCGGAGAGCTCGTGTGGTTTGCGGTCTCCGGCGTGCCCTAGCTTCACCATCTTTACGTAGTGCTCAATCTTCTCGGCCATCTCTTTTTTGGAGAGTTTTGGAAAAGCGGTTTTGACGGCCAGCTTGATGTTGTCGTTGACCGAGAGCCAGGGAAGGAGAGAGTAGTTTTGGAACATCAAGCCTAGATCGGGCCCAGGTTCGGTCACCAGTTTCCCATTTTTACGAACTTCACCAGTCGTGGGAGGCTGGAGACCTGCAAGAAGCGACATCAGGGTCGATTTTCCCGCTCCGGAAAAGCCAATGATCGCCACAAATTCATTTTCTTCCACCGCGAGATTGATGTCGTTGAGAACGACGGTCTGGTTGGTGGCCGGTCCGAAGGCAACCGAGACATTGTTGAGTTCAAGAAAAGCCATGGTTTCGGTGAGCTATTAGTGGGCCAGATGGTCTTGCGAGACCGAATTCGTTCATGAATATCACTCATGAATAATGCGCGCGAAGCTACTGCAAATTCATCGTAAGCCTTGCCAGTTAGATACGAAGAAAGGCTCCGAGTGGGGGGCGGAGCCTTTAAAGGAAGTATTTGTCTTTGAGTGCTAGGCCGTGGCGGAGCCGTCGTCGAAGGAGACAAGGCGTTGCAGAATAATCATCAGGCGGTCGAGGAAGAAGCCGATCACTCCCACTACGAAGCATGCCAGAATGATATTCGCGAATGATTGCGAGGAACCGTTCTGATATTCATCCCAGACAAATTTGCCAAGCCCGTCGGAAGAAGAGAGGGCTTCAGCGGCGATGAGAACCATCCAGCCGACTCCGAGAGAGATGCGTAAGCCAGCAAAAACGAGGGGGAGAGAGGAGGGGATGACGATTTTGAAAAGGCGCGACCAGAAACCAAGTTTGAGGACTTTGGCAACATTGAGGTGGTCCTTGTCGATGGCCGAAACTCCCAGCGCAGTGTTCACCAAGGCAGGCCACAGAGCGCACATCGCCACTGTGCAAGCGGAGAAGATCATGGCTGGGTTGGTTTGCAGGAATGAGAAGGGGTTGAGCGAGTCGTTCATGAACACGAAGAGGGGGTGGCTGGCGGGATCGGGCAGGAAAAAGGCTCCTACGACAATTTGGAAAATAAGCAACCAGACCACAGGTGAGACGGGGCGGAAGATTGAGATGAGAGGAGTCATGCAAGCCATAAAGATGCGATTGAGTCCACACATGATTCCCAGCGGGATAGCCACCGCAGCCGCAATGAAAAAGCCGACAAAGACGGTGGCAACCGAGCGCTTGGTCTGCCAGAAGATGGTAGCAGTGCGTGGGTAGCTTTGCTCGCTGGTGCTCTCTGCTCGCTCGGTGTTTCGAACGACAGACTTCGCTTCTTTGAGCGCTTCCTTTCCTGTGGTGGCAGCGGCGAGCTGCTCGGTGTCTTCTTTGGCCTTCTTCAAGAGGCTCGCTTCCTTTACGCTTTTGTTTTCTTTGGTGAGAATGGCGAGGCGCTTCTTGAAGTGTTGGACTTCGTCCTCGACCTTGTTAGCCGCGAGTTGGGAGGCCTTGACCTCTTCGGGAGGGTTGTCGCGGATGAGGTCCATTTCATCCTTGAGGACGGTTTCGGCAGCTTTCTCTTTCTCTTCGAGAACAGCGCTTTCTTTCACTAGTGCAATGAGAGTTTTGGGAGCTGCTTCTTGAAGCGCGACCTGCTCGGCAACCTCTTCCATCCGGAGGTCTCGCGCGTCCTCGGCGGCTTTGTTCTTCGCTTTGATGGCATCGTATCGAGCTTGCACGGGGGCGATTTCTTCCGCCAAAGACTGCTTGGCAGCGGCGGCAATCTTTGCGGATTCTTTTTGGAGATTGGCGGCTTCGGTTTCGAGTTCAGCAAGCTCTTTCTTGACGAGCTCGATTTCTTTCAGTCGCTCTTTTCCGGTCAACTCGAAGGCCCGTTCTTTTTCGCTTTCACGAGCATCAAAACGTCTCGCATCGGCATAGGCGGCAGCCACTTTTCCCGGTCCCGGAACTTCGCCGGACTTTGTCTTGAGCTTGGTGATAACGGTGGCCCAAACTAGAATGAGGATGGAAACAAAAATAATGGGAACCACCATATAGCGAGCAATATCCTTGATTTGCTTCTGAGGCTCCTCGCCGAAAAGAAGGCGGACCGGAGGATCGAGAACCTTGAATCCACTAACATCAATGACTTTGAGGATTCCGTATTTGATTTTGTCTTTTGGTGAGTCGGACATGGTGAGAATGAAAACTGGCTCGAGCTGGCGTTGCAGTGACTGGGCCAAGTCTTTTGTGATGCTTCATAATTTTGAAAACATTCTCTCTCTGGTTCATGAATAGGATTCATCGAAGTGGGGTCTTCACGCAAATGCTATCAGGTTTAATGCAAGTCTATGAGCTACTCTCAAGGCAGGCTACGAAGGTGGTAAGGGAGAAGATATTCCATCGCATTCGTCTTTGTTTCGGACGCAACGAGGGCGCAGAAAAGCCGCCTGAAGCTAGGCTCCAGGCGGCTTTCGAATAACCAAGTGACGAAGTTGTTCTATTGGTCGGCAAGGGACTCGGGGTCCTTGTTGCCGATTTTATGTGCGTTCAGATATTGGATAGGCTTCTTGCCGTCGTATTCAATGCCATCGATGAAGTCGGAGGTGGGCTCCTTGTAGCCGTCGAAGTCCTCAGCGGGCACTTCCTCGGCGGTGAGGGAGCCTTCTTCAATCAAAGAAGCTGCCGCTGCCATGTAGACATCGGGAAGATAAACTTTCTTCGCGATTTCAGCATACCAAGATGCGGGCTTGGGCTCAGTGATTTGGCCCCAGCGACGCATTTGGGTGAGGAACCAAACGCCGTCCGAATAGTAGGGATAGCTGGCCTTGTATTTGAAGAAGACGTTGAAGTCAGGCATCTCGCGCTTGTCGGTCTTTTGGAAAAAGAAGTATCCAGTCATGGAGTTCTTAATCACGTCGAAGTCCGCTCCCACGTAGTTAGGTTGAGAGAGGATGCGGCAAGCCTCCTCGCGGTTAACGAGCACTCCGTCTTCCTCAGCATCGAGCCACTTACCGGCTTTGATGAGCGCCTTGGTGACGGCAATGTGAGTATTGGGATTGTCATCCGCCCAGCTCTTTGTAACGCCGAATACCTTCTCGGGGTTGTTCTTCCAGATGTCGTAGTTGGTGACGACGGGGACACCGATACCTTTGGCAACTGCTTGTTGGTTCCAAGGCTCACCCACGCAGTAGGCCACGTTTTTGCCAGACTCAAGAGTGGCAGGCATTTGGGGGGGAGGAGTCGTCGAGAGCTCGATGTCGCCATCGGTGAAGCCCTTGAGGTCGGTAGAAGTATACATTCCGGGATTGATGCCAGCGGCGGCAAGCCAGTAGCGAATCTCGTAGTTGTGGGTCGAGACCGGGAAGACCATGCCCATGGGCAGCTTCTTGCCGGATTCCTTCGCCTCATCTACGATAGGTTTCAGTGAATCGGCGGTGATGGGGTGGGAAGGAGTCGGGCTGTCGAGGCGTTCGTCATTCTCCTGCATTTGCTCCCAGATATCGTTGGAGACCGTGATGCCGTTTCCGTTCAGGTCGAGGGTGTAGGAGGTGACGATGTGTTCCTCGGTTCCGAAGCCGATAGTGGCCGCTATGGGCTGACCGGATAGCATGTGGGCACCATCGAGTTCGCCAGTGATGACGTTGTCGAGAAGTTGCTTCCAGTTAGGCTGGGCAATGACTTCGACCTGGAGGCCTTCTTCCTCGAAGAATCCCTTTTCTTTGGCGATCACAATGGGAGCGCAATCGGTGAGCTTGATGAAGCCGAACTTGAGTTCGTCTTTTTCAACATCAAGAGGTTCTGCCCACAGGGGCGTTAGGCTGGCCGCCACGAGAGCGGTGCTAAGGTATTTTTTATTCATAGTTTAGTTAGTTTTTGTGAGCCCTGAAACGGGGGCTTAGAGTTCGTTTTGAGCCTCTTGAAAGAGGTCCATGCGAAAGATTTGGTCATTAGGTAGCTGTTGTCCCTCGCGGAGAAGGCCGGAGAGGCGCACCCCTTCGCGCAGCCAAGATGCGGTCTTGCTGGTGGGGGCGTTGACCTCTGGGTCGTGGAAAATGTGGAAGTCGGGAAAGAAGTTCTCGATGCTCGATTTGGCATCGGAGGGAAGTCGTCCATTCAAGCTGTAGGCGAGGGCGTCGACGACGCGGTCCATGCCCGGTTCGCGAGAGAGGAAGGTGAGGACCTCTGCGTGATTGGCCGGATTTTGGCAATACTGGCACGCTTCGAGGAGGGCTCTGGTGAGAGCGTGGAGTTCACTTGGGTGGCGTTCAGCGAAGGCCAAGGTCGCGGCGAGCACTTTTTCGGGATGCCCGTTAGACAGTTCCACTGAGTTCGAGACGCACCAGCCAATTTCCTTCATGATCGCCACCGAGTTCCAAGGCTCACCGACACAAAAGCCGTCGATGTGTCCGTGCGAGAGGCTCCTAATCATGGTCTCCGGCGGCAACGAGATGATGCTGATGGCCGGATGGTTGGCCACCTTGTTCTTCTTGAGCCAAAGGAGCAGCAGCGAGTGGTGGGAAGAGCAGGGGTGAACAGACGCCAGGGTGAGAGGGGATTCCTTGCTGTAGTTAGCCTCAACATATTGCAGGAATTTGCCGGGTTTGGAGAAGAGTTCGCGGGGAATGTCATTGGAGAGGGTGAGCCCATTGCCATTCGCACTGAGAACGAGAGGCACCACCATCTCTTTGGCAATGGTCCCGACGCCATGATGGATGGCGAGAGCAAGAGGGCCGAGGCACTGCGCGGCATCGAGTTCGGCGTGAACCAGCTTTTCGCGGACGGTTGCCCAACCCGGTTGTTGTGAGGTAGTGACCGCCACACCGTGTTTTTCAAAAAGGCCCTTCTCGCGAGCGACGATGAGAGGGGCGCAATCGATGAGAGGAATGTAGCCCAGTCGCAACGGCTGCCGGGCATTGGTTTGAGGTGCTGAATCCATGTCGGCGATTGAAACCATGCCTTTTCTTAGCCGAAGGTGTGCCACGTCCCTCTGATGGCATGTTTGGTGCTATGGGAAAACGTCCCAACAAGGATGAACGCCATTCATGTATCGTGAACTACCAGACCTTCGCCAAGTTCGGGCCTTCGTGGCCCTCGCTGATACTCAGAGCTTTACTCGTGCTGCTGAAACTCTCTTTCTGACCCAGTCAGCAGTAAGTCACTCAATCCGTAGCCTCGAGCAACAGTTAGAGGTGCAGCTCGTGGAGCGTTCGGGGAAGAAAATCGCTCTCACCCAAGATGGGGTGGTGTTCTTGCGAAGATGCCGTTCCGTCATTAGCGAGTTGGAGCAAGCCACTCAAGAGATGGACGCTCTCAAGCGTTGGGGGCAGGGTCGCATTCGTTTGGGGGCGACGCACACTCTTTGCCAGTATCTTTTACCCACTGTCTTGCGTGAATTTCGCGACTGCTTTCCGCGCTGCGAGATCCATATCGAGTCGGGTGACACTGCCTTCCTGATGAACAAATTGGAAGAAGCACAACTCGATTTGGTTTTGGGCCTCGGAGGGCGTGCTCCTAACTGGGCGAATTTCATCCCAGTCTTTCAAGACGAGCTCGTGTTCGTCGTTTCGGCCGAGCATCCCTGGGCCAATAAGGCCGAGATTCCGCTTGAGGAAATCGGGTCCGAATCTTTCCTCATTTATGCCAAAAAGAGTGAAACCTATCGTTTGATCAGGAACCACTTCGAAGGACTGGGCGTGAAGTTGCGCACTACTTTGAACTTGGGAGCGATGGAGGCGATTAAAGAGATGGCCCGCATCGGAATCGGAGTAGGCATCGTCTCGCCATGGGTTGCGCAGAAGGAACTTGAGCGTGGCCAACTGGTCCAGGTCCCGATTCGTAAAGAACCATTAGTGAGAGACTGGGGCGTCTTTTGCCATGAAAGCAAAAAGCTCTCTTTGGTGGAAGATACCTTCGTGGGAATTTGTGAAGTCACTGCCCGCACCTTCAATCCGGTTGCAAACAAAGAAGCCGTCAACCTTGCGGCGACGGCTTAATGCTTGGGCTTGTTCGCTGACTACTCTTAGAAGGAATAAGAGAGGTCAACGGTGACCTGCTGGATGTCGCTATAAGCTGAGCTGTCATCCGCGAAAAAGTAGGCGGCCTTGAGAAGAGCGGTGAAATTGTTGCTAAACTTCTTCACTAATACCATATCGGCTTCGTAACCGTAAGTGTCCGAGAGATCGTCATTGGCAAAGTAGTGCAGATGACCCTTGAAAGTCAGACCGCCGGGGAGGCCGGTCTTGGTATACTTCAGGTAGGCATCGAAAAGGCCTTCGAAATTTCCACCCGCCTTATTGAGGCCAATCTGTTGAGCCAAGAAAGCGTCAGCAAATCCAAAGTGGGCGTGAGCGGTTTGGAAGGGTGTTTTGAAGTCTTCTTGCGTCCAGTCGAATCCGGCAGCGAATACGCCCGCGTCAGTTTTGAGGGTGTATTTGGCACGCGCCATGAAGGACTCGTAGTCTTCCTGAGGGCCGCCATTGATGCCGTCCACGATGCTGCTGGATCCATCTTGGAAAGCGGCTTCCAAATAGACAGGGCCAAGGTTAGCAAAGAGGCCGTAGGTGTTCGAAGTTCCTACATTTGGGTTGTTGTCGACGTCGATGAGATAGGCGTAACCACCAAGGTCACCAATGGAAGAAGCGAAACTGAAGTCAACGAAGTGGAAATCACCTTCGGCTTGCTCCACAAAACCGCCCGCGTCATTGCCGAAGATGCGTTGCACCCGGTTTGAATAGACATAGGAGACGTCGAAGTCCTCACCCGTGTAAGCAAGCTGGGCCGCGTCGTAAGTCTGCTCATTTTGGCGCCAGCCTACGTTTCCGATGTGGAAAGCATCGTTGCGGATAATGCGTTGGCGACCCACCTTCGCGAGAATACCGTTGTCCTTGTATTGCACCCAGGCGCGGTTCAGCTCGACGTTCTCTGGATCAGCGATTGCTGTTTGTCCGGGATTGTTGGGCGAGGTGTTGCCCGGACCTGCGTCGTAGTCGTCTAAGAGAGGAGTGGTTGCTTCGATTTCACCAAAGGCAGAAAAACCATTGAGTTCACCCAAGGTCAATCCCAAGCGAGCTCTTGCTGTGATGGAATTAGCGGCATCAAGTCCGTCCTGTTCGCGGAATTCGTAGCGGGTACGAAGGTCTCCCGAGACTTTCAACCACTCGAAGGCGTCGGGCTCGCTGGTGGGCTCTTCGGGGACATAGACTGGTTCTTCCTCACCCGCAAAGGCAGTAGAGAGGAGTCCGAAAGAGAGGAGGTGACAGCAGATTTTTGGATGTATTGTTTTCATTGGAAGTCGCAACTCAGGAAGCTTCCCGAGTGCCATCCCGTGAAATGCAGACACCAACTTGCCTCAAATTACATACTTGCCGTCATGATTTTCATTCATGAATCCTCCGAAGTCCTTTTTCAAGGTCTTTCAATTTAACCTCAGCGCGAAGTAGCGTGTCCGGCCTTCCGCAAAGACAAAGAGGAGATTATTTCCCTGCTCTCGCAAAAGACTTTTGGCTTGGACGAGAGACTCGACGGGCCGTTTGTTGATTTCAAGAATCACTAATCCCGGGCGCAGATACTCCGCGAAAGGGGAGTCGTCGGCAGTTTCGGTAATGACCAGACCACCGACCTCCCGAGGCAAATTGTAGGCTTGGCGCTGCTCGCGATTCACAATCGTTGCCTTGATGCCTTCGACAAAATTGGTTCCTGCCACCAACTCTCCATTGGGATCGGCAACTTCAACCTCGAAGGTCATTTGCTCGTTGTCACGCAAGATGCTGAGTGCCACCGAGTCACCGGGTGAGGTTGTCAAAACCTCCAAGCGAATATCGTTTGGATCATCGACCTTGCGGTCGTTGATTTGAGTGATGATGTCGCCGTGGCTGAGCCCGGCTTCCTTGGCAGGAAAGCCATCGATGACTTCTTGCACGAGTACTCCTCTTGTTCCCGCAACTCCCATTGCTTCCGCGATATCGGGCGTTAGCGGACTCATCCGAATCCCAACAATACCTCGGCTCACTTCTCCAGATTGCGTCAGTTGGGTCGCGGTCTGGATTGCCAAGTCGGAAGGGATAGCGAAGCCGAGGCCGATGGAGCCCCCCGAGTTCGACTTGATGGCAGAGTTGATTCCGATGAGGCGGCCTTCAATATCGACGAGGGCACCACCGGAGTTTCCTTGGTTGATTGCAGCGTCGGTTTGAATGAAATCTTCATAACCATCCTGCCCGTAGATACCAATGGAGCGCTCGGTGGCGGAGATGATTCCGGAGGTCACTGTCAGACCAACACCAAGGGGGTTGCCGATCGCAAAAACGATATCACCCACCATAATTTCGTCGCTATCGGCTACCTTGATCGCGGCCAAGTTCTCGCCTTCAACTTTAATCACTGCGATGTCGGTCTGCGGATCGCGACCAATGACTTTGGCTTCGAGCTCAGTGTCGTCGCTGAAGCGGACGAGGATCTTGTCAGCCTCGCCACCGCGCCGATCTTGAATGACATGGTTATTCGTCAGGATGTAGCCGTCGGAACTGATCACCACACCCGAGCCTGCACCCTGGGGAATTTCCTGCTCGCGAACGGGCTCTTGAGGATTGGGGCGAGAGGGCGGCCGGATGCCGAACAGTTGGCGCAGGATGTCATCTTCTCTTGAGCCGCTGCGACGGGCGTAGCTGACAACCTCCGAGGTCGTGACCGCGACGACCGACTTGCGTGCTTCGGCCAGCATGGGCGCATAGCTGGTAGGTTGCGCAACCCCAGCACGCTCGATGGGACGGCTGTCGCTTTCGATCACGAGCGGAGCGGGCGTGGGCACTGGTTTTTCTTGCCCGAAGAGGTAGCCGGAGACGGCGGCAACTGCGGTGGCCGCGAGAGGGAGAATGATACGAACAGACTTTTTCATGCTTTGTTGGGAAGATCGTTGGGTAGGACTGGTTTTGTTTGGGAAAAAATCACTTAAAACAGATGACTGTCAAATAGTTCTCGCTACGCGCAAGGAGCCTTATTCCAAGGCGACTAAGCTAGGGACCAAGTTTTATTCTTTAGCTAATTCTTGGACCAAGAGGGATAGGATAGATTGGATTTTTTGATGGAAAAACATGAGCCGCGAGCTTTTGAAGGGAATGGCACTTCAAAACTCGGCTCAGAACGATGAGTTTGAATTCCTAAATCTAATTTATCCAATCCATCCTGGTCTCATTTCACCGAGTTTTTCCCTCGCTTGTTCGCCCTGGGCCATAGTCTGGCAGCGAGCCTCAAATTTCGTCAATCAACACCGTCTTGGACGAGTTCATTCAGTTGGACACGCTGAGACCTTCCCAATAGCCGATTTCCTGACGAAGGGTCTCTTCAGCACGCTGAGCAGTGGTAAGCTCTTTCGCCTGTCCTTGCAGGATTTTCTTCAACTCCGGCAATTTCTTGTTGAGGGACTGCAAGGATTGACGCCCAGTTTTCACGAGAGAACGAACTTCGCCCTGCTGACGTGCCAGATTATCAATCCGCTCAGCGGTGCTTACTTCATCGGCTTCATCGGCTTCATCGGCAGCGGAGGCTTCTTGAACATCCCGAATCTGGCGAGCGAGGTCTTTGAGAATAGCTTCGTTTTTTTTGAGCGCCTGTTGCGTGCCGTTGATGCGAGCTTGCAGGTTGTCCCGTTCACGAATGGTTTGTTCGTGCTGTTTTTGAGCTTCCTGGACGCTGGCTTTTGATGCGTGTAAGTCATTCCGCAAAGAAGCGAGTCGGTGCTCCAGAGATGGAGGGTTCGATTCGAGGGTGGCGACGGGGGATTTGTTACTAGAGATATCGTAGACCAAGACCTCGCCATCGTAGTCGGCGGTGAAAAGATGTTTGCCATCTTGGGATAGAGCGATTGCGGTGACGATTTCTGGGAGGTTTTTTAAGGAATGTTTTTCGTTGAAATCGGGCTTGAATAGTTTGGCGACTCGGTCGCGACCAGCAGTGACGAGATGGCCGTCGCGATGATAATGTAAGGTTGTGATTCCGGCGTTGTGGGCCTTCACCTTTTTAGCGGCGGAGCCTTTTTTCAAATCCCAGATGATGAGCTGTCCATCTTCGGAAGTACTGGCGAGTAGTTTGGAATCGGCCCGAAAGGCAAGGGCGGTCACAGCTCCCCGATGGTCACGCAGGGAGTGGATTTCGTTTCCAGCGGTGTCCCAAACGTGAATGCCGCCATTGCGATCGCCGCTGGCAAAGAACTTGCCATCGGGAGAGGCGGCCAGCGAAGTGATCCAATCGGTGTGTTTCTTGATAGCCGTGCTCTGCGCGTTCTCGCGGGTGTTCCAGATTTTCAGCAAACGTGTGGGGCCACCCATGGCGACCGTGGCGAGGTTGGGGGTGACGGCCGCAGCGAGAACGGAATCAAACTCGCGGCCAGTTCGGAAAAGTTCTTTCCCGGTGGTGATGTCCCAAACAAGGCAATGGCCCGACTTGCCTGCGATGCCTCCGGAGGCGAGGAGATACTTGCCGGACGGGTGAAAGCTGAGGAACTCGGGTTGGCCTTCGGGGAAGGGGAGACTGCCGAGAAAACGGAAGGTTTCGCTGTGGTAAAGTAGAATTTGCTTTTGCCCGGTGAAGGCGATGAGAGGGGCCCAAGGAGAGGCCGTCATCGCTTTGACGAGACCGCTCCGAGGAGCGATGAAAGCTGGGTCGAGCGAAAGTCTCGCGGGCATGGGAGGAGGGCCCTCGGGTTTGCCGAGAGTAGTGTCTATGGCGAGGTCAAACTTGGGCCGTGCGGGCTTTTGTGCCGTAGAGCCAGCGGTCTCTAACAGTCCGCCGTCAATCCAAGCTCGGATGAGGTCGGAGGCCTTGCGTTCGATGCGGTCACCCTTGGGAGGCATCACTGGTTCTTCTGATCCAGTGGTGACGGTGTAGAGTCGAGAGGAGGCTCCGTCACCAGGGATGACGACCTTGCCGCCCGAGCCTCCGATGAGAAGGGCCGGGTAAGAGGAGAGGTCCAAGTCGCCCTTCTTCTTATCGGGGTTGTGGCAGTTGAGACAAGATTGCTCAAGGATGGGAAAGACGTGATCGTCGTAGGTGATTTTTTCCTGACTGAAGAGGGGCAAGGTCAGCAGGAAGAGCAAGAGAAGACAGTAGTTCACAACGGAAAATTTTTGGAGTGCGGTGAGAATCACCGCTTTGAATGGTAAGAAGTTTTCTAGCGAGGGTGAGATGCTTTTACAGGAAGAGAGTTGGGAAGTGGGGGAGGTTGTTGGGTTGCGTCTAAAGTGATGAGAATCACCGCTTCGAATCGTAAGAAGTTTTCTGGCGATGGTGAGATTATTTTTACAGGGAAAGAGTTGGTCGGTGGGGAGGTTGTTGGTTGCTTCCAAAGCGGTAAGAGTCATTGATTAGAATCGTAAGGAGTTTTCTAGCGAGGGTGAGATTACTTTTTTAGTGAAAGAGTTGGTTGGTGGGGAGGTTGTTGGGTTGCGTCCAAAGCGGTGAGAATCACCGCTTCGAATCGTAAGAAGTTTTCTGACGAGGGTGAGATTATTTTTACAGGGAAAGAGTTGGTCGGTGGGGAGGTTGTTGGTTGCTTCCAAAGCGGTAAGAGTCATTGATTAGAATCGTAAGGAGTTTTCTAGCGAGGGTGAGATTACTTTTTTAGTGAAAGAGTTGGTTGGTGGGGAGGTTGTTGGTTGCTTCCAAAACGGTGAGAATCACCGCTTTGAATGGTAAGAAGTTTTCTAGCGAAGGTGAGATTACTTTTTTAGTGAAAGAGTTGGCTGGTGTGGGAGGTTGTTAGGTCGCTTCCAAAGCGGTGAAAGTCATTGTTTCTACGAGAAGAGAGGTGCTTGGTCGGGGGGGAATTGCTTGGTTGAATCCAAAGCGGTGATTCTCACCGCACTCCAAAGGGCTTAATGGTTGAAGATGAATTCTTTGGAGTTGAGGAGGGCCCAGAAGAGGTCGTGGTAGAATTCTCCTTGGGCTTCCTCGGAGCTTTCTTGGAAAGTCGTCAGGAGGTGCTGGAGTTCAGCGGAATTGGGCTCACGAGTGAAGGTGCGTAGGTAAAGTGCGGTGATGATTCTTTCGGGGTTTTCGTTGTGCTCCTTTTTGAGAGCGTTGATGACTTTGCCGCGCTCAATGCGGTCGTGGGTAGAGTCGCCATTGAGCATGTGGAGGGCTTGCGAAAGATTGGGCTCCATCTTGACCTCGCAAGAGCACACCGTGGCCCGGGTCGCGCGCCCAAAGGTGGTGAGGAAGTAGTTGGTGGTGTCGCCGTCGGCGATTTGGACCGCGCGGGAACCCAACGGGAGACCTCGGAACTTGTTGGGGGTGTTCGTCACTTGGGCGATGACATCGAGAAGTACCTCGGCTCGCAGGCGTCGCACCCGGGACTTAGAGAAGTTGGTTTCGTCGAGGGCGTTGGTCTCGTTGGCTTGGGTGGAAAGCTGGTAAGTTCGCGAGTTGCAGATGTCTCGAACCAGCTTCTTGAGGTCAAAGTCATAGCTCTCCAGTCTCTCGCCCAAAGCGGCATAGAGGGCCGGGTTGGAAGGGGGATTGGAGACCCGGGCATCGTCAACTGGATCGACAATGCCGATGCCGAAGAAGTGGTCCCAGACAATGTTGGCGATATGACTCGCGAACCACGGGTTCTCCTTCGATGTTAGCCAGCGAGCCACTTCTTCGCGTCGTGTTCCTTGGGTCTTTCCAAGTTGTTCGCCACCAAGGAAGGTGGGAGGCGCGTCTTTGTTGGTGACGGGATTCTTGATTTCCCCATTGCCGTCAAAAACGATTTGTTCATGCGGGTCTTCCGCGCGCTTGCGTTTGACTTGGGAGAAGAAACTCGCGAAGCCATAGTAGTCGTCCATGGTCCAGCGGTCGAAGGGGTGGTTGTGGCATTGCGCGCATTGGATGCGGGTGCCGAGAAAGACTTGCGCTACATTCTCGGTGACTTTTTTGACGTCGGCTTCCAGTTTGTAGTAGTTGGTTTGAGGCTGAGTGAGGGTTCCGCCCGGGCTCGCGAGTTGCTCGCGTACGATTTGGTCGAAGGGCGTCCCGGAGGCGATTTTTTCGCGAAGCCACTCATACCAAAGGGTCGCCGCCTTGTAGGTAATCTGGTTGGCGTTGTTGCCCGTGGACCGAATTTGGAGAAGTTCGGCCCATTTCATGACCCAAATCTCAGTAAATTCCTTACGCTCGATGAGCTGGTCGATGAGGAGTGCGCGCTTGCTTGGTTCCTCACTGGCCAGGAAGGTGAGCCGTTCTTCGGGGGTGGGAAGGATGCCAATGAGGTCGAGGTAGATGCGTCGCACAAAGTCCTCGTCGCTCGCGAGTTTGGATGGAATAAGACGTAGTTGATGGAGCTTTTGATGAACGTGTTCGTCGATGTAGTTCTGCGCTGCGATACTAGGTTTCTGGTAGTTGGAGGTGGCGGGGACAACAATGTTTTGGCTTCCCTCGGTAAAGGTGGCGAAGCGTGCCATCAAGAAGGCTTCCCCGCGTTGTCCGGAAACCGCTTTGCCCGCAGAAGGATCGACTCTGACGGAGGTGTCGTTGGAGCTGGTGAAGCTGGAAAGGGAAGTCACGTCGCGGTCGGTGCCATCGGCATACTCTGCCCGCACGGTGAGCTGCACTCGTTGGCGTGGTCCTTGTAGAACGGTTTGCGCGGGCTCGACGGTGATACCAGTGGGCAGGGCGATCTCGGCTGGATCTTTCTTTGCTCCGTCTTGTAACCAACGGAGAAGGGTTTCGTAAAAAGGGTGGTCGGTATCGAAGAGTTTGCCTCCGGTATGAGGAACCGCGCCGACGGCCTTGGTAAGGAGGAGTGATTCCTCGGGGAGAGCCAGATTGATGCGGCGTCCCAATTGTTCGCGAGTGATCCGATGGTAGTCACCCTCGGGATCGTAGCCAAAGAGGGAGAGCATGAAGCCGTCTTGCCCGCGCGCCGACCCGTGGCAAGAACCGGTGTTGCATCCACCAGCCGTGAAGATGGGCACAATGTCTTGCTGGAAAGAGACGGTTCGCTCGCGTTGGGCATCCTTGACCGACACAGGTATCGCCAGTGTTTTCCCTCGGAAGTCGATGCGTAGAGAGGTCTCCCCGTCCGCAACCGGACGCAGAGTGGTGCCTTCGATTGTTGCCAATTCTGGATGGGCGAGCGTGAGCTTAACGGAAGCACTGACATCGCGGGTGATGGCGTCCTTGGAGGTGGCAAGAATCACGAGACGATGGAAGTCGGAGGCCGTTTCGAGGGACACCCGGGACGGAAAGACTTCGATTTTGGCAAGCTGTGGATCAGGCTCGTCGGGGTTTTCGCGCGGGGCCGTTTTTTCTCGAGGTTCCAAGGTGAGACCTTCGGGCCAAGGGGCACCTGCGACGAGCCATTGCTCCAAGAGGGCGATTTCGGCCGGGAGAAGGGATTCGCGAGCTTTCTTCTCGGACGACGGAGGCATGAACTGCTCGTGATCTTCTGCGAGCTGCACGCGTCGCAGCAGCTCGGAGTCCCGGGGAGACTGCTCGTCGTAGGCCAGCTCCTCGTCACCGCCCAAGAGAAAATCGTCTCGCGTGTGGAGCTTCAGTCCGCCTTTCCCCTCCGTGGCATGATGGCACTCCAGGCAATTCTGTTCGAGAATCGGGCGCGCGGCCTCAAAGTGTGGATTCGCCTGCACAATCCACGCACTGGCGAGGAGGGCAAAGAAGCCAAAGCAGGAAAAACGGGACATAGCCGACGAATAGAACGTCGGTTCCTCTCGCCTTCTATCGCTCGGAAGCTGTCTTGAAGTTTCCTCTCGCAACGAGAGTCAGCCGCGCCAGGTAGCGTTGTGCCCCCGGGTATCGAGATGGATGAAGGTCTGGTAAAGGCCGATTCCTCCTTCGAAAAATCCTTCCCGACGTAAGTCTTCCGCAATCGCATAAGCGGCTCGTGGCCCGCCTTCATAGACGAGGTCGAGGGCGCAATTCTTGGTGTGCCAAGACTGGGAGGCTCCTCCACAGGCCCGGTTATAGGTCGGGTTGCGGTAGGCAGAAGTGATGAGCTTGAGCGGCAAGCCGAGCCGTTCCCGAATCTCGTCAGCCACAAAAAGAGTGGCCGGCATGGCGCGCCAAAGCTCACGCGGGGGGAGGGAGTTGGCGATGCCACGGGTGGTCCCATAGTGAGGATTAATGATTTCGTGCGGCTGAATGTGCCGCAGGTGGAAGCAGGTCAGAAACTCCTCGTAGGTGAGAGGGGCGGATTCGGTAGGCGGGGCGAGAGGTTCGGGAGTTTCCTGCACCAGTTTCTCTACCGCCGTGGGCTGATGGCGGGTCTTCGTTCTCCTGTTCTTCTCGACGGGCCATGAGAATTGAGAGGCGGATTTGGCTGCGAGAGCGGTGCCAACGGTCAGGAGCGCGGCTGATTCCAACCAGCGACGGCGAGTGGGGTAATTCGTCGTTTCAAGCATTCTGCGCGCAAATAGTTAAGGAAGCCAAACTAAATGAAAAGAACAAATTACGTTCGCCTGAGTAGTGTTTGCGGAGGTTGGTTCAGCTCAAGCATGAGAGCGAGAAGCACACTGAAGCGGATTGAAGCAGAGGTGAAAGCGACAGGACTGCTTCGCGTTAGGCAAAGCCTTCGAGGGATGTTGACGGAATTTGTTAAGTTTAGACTGCTAGTTTTGTCCGTTTTAATGCGTAACAGAACGTGCAAATGGAATTTCGAAGGTTTTTATCGATTGTGGCATTGAGCTGTTCAGTGACAACAGTCATGGCGATGGATGGAAAAGCACAATACGAGATGTTGTGCGGTGCGTGCCACAATCCCGATGGCAAAGGTGCTGGCGAAGGCGCGTTTCCTCCGTTGGCAGGCAGCGAATGGGTGAAAGGCGACCCCGAGAGAATGGTGCAAGTGATTCTTCATGGCTTGGAAGGCCCGATGCAGGTTTTGGACAAAAACTACAATCTGGTCATGCCTCCCCAGGGAGCTGCTTTGACCGATGAGCAGATTGTCGCGATTACCAACTACGTCCGGACCTCGTGGGGCAACGAGCAATCTGAAGTTGACCTCGCGTTGGTGAAAGCGGCTCGACAGCGAAGCCAGGGGCGAAGTCAGATGTGGAAGGCCGAGGAGTTGCTTGAGCAATGGCCTTTGCCCGAAAAGAAGGGGCCTCTGCAAAACCTACGGGCGACCGTTTACAAAGGCTCGTTCCAGAGCATGCCTGATTTCAACAAACTGACCCCTGATTCCTTAGAAGAAAGCCAGACGGGATTTGTGGACTTGGGCTTAATCAAGGGTAAGGAAGGTTTCGCCGTCGTTTGGGAGGGAGACTTCTTGCCTGCCACCGATGGTGACTATGTCTTTGAGTTGGATTCCGATGACGGGTCCCGTCTCTTTGTCGGGGGGGAGAAAGTGGTCGAAGTAAAAGGCATCGGTGGCATCGGTCGCAAGAAGACGGGCCGTGTGTTGTTGGAAGGAGAACTCGTCCGGGTGCGGCTCGAGTATTTTCAGGGCAAAGGTCCGCAGGGCATTACGCTATCCGCTCGCCGAGGCAAGGATTGGACTCACTTCACCAAGGAGACATCGACCTCCAAGCCCATCGCTCCTTCCATCCCGCTAGTTGCCAAAGAGGAAGCCCGGATTTATCGCAATTTCATCAAAGGAACGACCGCCCGTGCCATCGGGGTCGGTTATCCAGAGCAGGTGAACCTTGCTTTCAGCGCTGATGAACTTGGCATCGGGCTCGCTTGGATTGGCGACTTCATTGATGCCGGACTCCACTGGACTGCGCGTGGACAAGGATTTCAATCTCCTGCCGGGCAGCGGGTGCTAGGCTTGGGTTCCGGTCCGAGCTTCGCACTCAACGCCGGCGAATTGACGCCTTGGCCCCAGACTTGGCAGCCAGAGTTGAAGGCTCGTTTTGGCGGTTATGTTTTGGATGAAAAGCGCCGCCCGGAGTTTCGCTACCAAGTCGCGGGAATTCAGATTTTCGATAAGCCAGAGGCAACGGAGGGTCGCAAATTGGTGCGCAACATTCGTCTTAAAGTAGGCGATAACCCTCCCCAAGGACTGAGTTTGCGGTTGAGCGGATCAGGGGCCAAAGCACTTGGTTCCCATGCCTTTAAACTCGCAAGTGGAGTGCGGCTGGTCGTCGCCAAAAGTGAGGGCGTCGAACCCTTGGTGACCAATGACGGCGTCATTCTTAGGTTGAAATTAAAACCCGGAGAAAACCGAATCGGAGTGCGTTATGTTTGGAAATGAGAGGGTGGAAACGAGAATTTTGAAGAAGATGAAAAGAGGTTTTTTAGCAACGGCAGTGTCAGCTTTGACAGGCGGTTTCGCGTTCGGGGAGTATTATCTAACCGAGGCCATTCCGTTGCCCGAAGGAGAAGTGATGGAGTTAGGTTCGATTGCGCTTTTGCCAGAAAAGCGGGTAGCTGTGGCCAGTCGGCGTGGTGACGTTTGGATTTGTGAAGGGGCTTATGGGGATGACCTCTCTGCCGTCAAGTGGACCAAATTCGCGGAGGGTATTCACGAACCTTTCGGGATGTTTTGGCGCGAAGGCTGGCTCTACCTCACCCAGCGTCCCGAGATTACGAAAATTCGCGATATCGATGGCGACTGGCGGGCTGACGAGTTCGTCACCGTTGCCACTCCTTGGGGCATCAATGGGGATTACCATGAGTATACCTTTGGGTCAGATCCGGACAAGGATGGCAACATTTGGACCGCCATTTGCCTCACCGGTTCAGGAGGTGCCGCTGACGATTCTCCCTTTCGGGGATGGGGATTCCGCACCAGTCTCGATGGCAAGTCCATCCCAACGGTGACCGGGATTCGCTCTCCCGGTGGCATCGGCTTCAATGCCGAGGGTGATACCTTTTACTGTGACAATCAGGGCCTTTGGAATGGCAGTTCTTCCCTCAAGCACATGCGAATCGGAGGCTTTATGGGCAACCCGGTGGGGAACAAATACGTGAAGCTACAGGATGTCCTTACCGACCCCGGCAAGCCTGTAGACGGGTCACGCATCGAGACCGAGCGCGAACGCCTTCCTGACTTGGTGCCCCCAGCGGTGGTCTTTCCACACGGCTTAATCGGGCAGTCGCCGACGGGGATTATTCCCGATTCGACGGACGGCAAGTTCGGGCCTTTCGTCGGTCAGACTCTAGTGGGTGAGCAAACGCACTCGCAGGTGCAGCGTGTTTTTCTCGAAAAGGTCAATGGCTTTTACCAAGGAGCCGTTTGGCATTTCTTGGAAGGCTATCGTTCGGGAATCGTGCCTCTGCGCCTGAGCGAGGACGGCACTTTGTTTGTTGGCGGTACCAATCGCGGTTGGGCGGCACGAGGAGGGAAGCCCTTCACCTTCGAGCGCACCCGCTGGACTGGTCAGGTGCCTTTTGAGATGAAGGAGATGAGAATCACCAAGGAGGGGTGGGACCTCGTCTTCACGCAACCAGTGGATGCCGCTTCGGCAGGAAATCCTGCCTCTTACCAGATGGCGGCGTGGACTTACATCTACAAGAGCTCGTATGGAAGCCCGCAGGTGGACCAGGCGACCCCCAAGGTGGTTCAGGCACAAGTCTTAGAAGATGGGTTGACCGTCAAATTAACTGTCGAAGGACGAGTGAAAGGGCATGTGCACGAACTCGATTCCAGTGGGGTCAAGTCGAAGGACGGCAAGGGATTGTGGCATCCCAAGTGTTACTACACCATCAACGAGTGGGCTCAGTAGAACCCAACTCGTCGTTTTCCCGCTTGGAAGGTGCGGGAATCGACTCCATGTTTGAAGCATGAGAATTTTGCTGTCGGCCCTGATGGTCACGATGTTGGTGAGTTGCGACTCCTTCAGAGGGGACGCTCCGCCTCTGATGGGGACCGTAAGCGGGGACAATGCCCAAGCCGCTACTCTTTTTCAAAATGCCAAAAACTTCGAGGCCGCTCGCGAGAATAAGAAAGCAATCAAAGCCTATCGGCAGTTACTCAGCAAGTATCCTGCCGATAAGCGGGCTGCGGAGTCACGCTTTCAGGAGGCGGCCCTACTGAGCACTCTAGGCCAAGAGAGGGAGGCCTTCGATGCCTATCAAATGTTTATTGAGCGGCATCCGGACAACGCTCTTTACGCGCAAGCAATTTCGCGTCAAGAGGCCGTGGCCCATGCTGCCGCGCAAGGGATCATTCGTAATAGCTTCTTGGGGATGAAGTCTCGGCTCGAACGCGCGACTATCGTGGGAATGTTAGAAAAGGTGCGAGACAATGCACCTCGGGCCAACTCAGCACCTCGGGCCCAATTTGCGATAGGTCAGGTCAATGAGTCGCGCGAGAACCCCGCTCTTGCCATTGCTGCTTATCAGAAGTTGGTGGATGAATACCCGCGGGCGAGTGTGGCACCGGATGCCCAGTTCAGAATCGGTGAGACTCTTTTACGCCAGTCGCGCGATGGTAATCAGGATAAAGCTAATTTGAATCGTGCCAAAGATGCCTATCGCGATTTGCTGCTGGCTTACCCAGGCTCTTCCTTCTCAGGCCAGGCTAAGCAGAGGATTGCGACCATTGGCTCGCAGGATTTGACCGCTTCCTATAACGTGGCGGAGTTCTATCGCAAGAAAGGGCAGCTCGATTCGGCGGCTTTCTATTACCAAGAGGTGGTCAATGGTTCGGCACCTGGAGACTTGCGCAATCGTGCTGCCGCGCGCCTAGCAGCTATCAAGCAATAGGTTATGAGGGTGCTTAGCATTGTTCTCCTGCCTTTCGTCTTGCTGGCGCTGTCTTCGTGTGCGGGTTATAACCTGGGGGGAGATAAGCCCGCGCCGCTCTCTCACGTGAATAAGATTCATGTTCCGTTGGCGAAAAATCTCACTCAGATTCCTCGGGCTGGAGCCTTCGTTACCAATGGTGTTGTTGATGCTCTCGTGCGTGATGGTACTTATCGCGTGGGTACTGCAGCTAGTTCGGATGCAACCCTGCAGGTAGATTTCTACGAAGTTGATTACCGTGCCATCCGGACTGCGAGACGAAACCGACTACGTCCCGAGGAGTTGTCCATGACGGTGTCCTTGCGCTGGAAGGTTATTGATGGAGCCAATCCTTTGCAGGTATTGGACTCGGGTGTTTCGACAGGTCGGACATCCTTCTTCGCAGACGCTAATCTCCAGACCGCCCGGCAATCGGCCGTCAACGATGCTGTGCAAAGGGCAGCAACCTCGTTGGTGGCTCGCTTGGCAGACGGATTCTAAGGAACGAACTTTAATGCTGACCGTTGTTCCTACTCCCATTGGCAATCTTGCCGATATTACGCTACGTGCTCTCGAGGTTCTCAAAACGGCTGATTGGATCGCTTGCGAAGATACGCGACACACCAAGCGGCTCTTGGACCACTACGAGATAGCGGGGCGGCTGATGGCTCTCCATGATCACAACGAGGAGAAGCAAATCCCGGAAGTGCTTTCCAAGCTCGAAAACGGCGAAACGCTTGCCCTCGTCTCGGATGCTGGCATGCCTCTCATTTCCGACCCGGGCTACCGGGTGATGCGCGCGGTCAAGGAAGCGGGTTTGCCGATGACCGTTCTGCCCGGGGCCTGTGCTCCCGTGACGGCACTGGTGGCGTCGGGTCTCCCGCCGTATCCCCATCGTTTTGGAGGATTCCTACCAGTGAAGAAGGGCAAGCGTGGGAAAGAATTGGCCGCCGCTTTGGCCAAAGAAGAGACCGCGATTTTCTTCGAATCACCTCACCGCTTAATGTCCACGCTAGAAATTTTGAGCGAACTCGCGCCCGAGCAACATGTGGTAGTTGCTCGCGAGTTGACGAAAAAGTTCGAAACCATTCATGCCGCCTCCGCGAAAGAGCTTTTCGACCATTTCCGTAGCCATCAGGCGAAGGGAGAAATCGTGCTCTTGTTCAATCCTAAATCGGTATAACTTGTTCTCATGAATTACATCGAACCACATGCCCACATGGTCAGTCGCACCACTGCGGATTATCAGGCGATCGTGCAGGCGGGTTGCGTAGCTCTCTGCGAGCCGGCCTTTTGGGCAGGTTATGACCGTGCTTCGGTGGAGGGGTTTCACGATTACTACCGTCAGCTCACCGAATACGAACCAGCCCGTGCTGCTAAATTCGGTCTCCCGCACTACAGCTGGCTCTGCATCAATCCTAAGGAGGCAGAGGATGCAGGATTTGCGCGCGAGGTCATGGCCATCATTCCTGACTTTCTCGACAAGCCCACCGTGCTTGGTATCGGGGAAATTGGCCTCAATAAGAACACCAAGAACGAGCTCGCCATCTTTGAAGAGCACGTAGAGATCGCCAAAAAATACGACCTGCCGATTCTCATTCATACGCCGCACTTGGAAGACAAGCTGAAGGGGACGAAGTTGATTCTCGACGCGCTCAAGAATGCCCAAGTGGATCCAGACCGGGTCATCGTCGATCATGTCGAAGAGCACACGGCGGGCATTGTCTTGGATGCAGGTTTCTGGGCGGGGATGACCCTCTACCCCGAGTCCAAGTGCACGGTAGCTCGAGCCATCGACATTTTAGAGACCTTCGGCATGGAACGCATCTGGATGAATTCCGCTTGCGATTGGGGCATCTCCGATCCCTTGGCTGTCATCAAATGCGCGGTGGAGATGCGCAAGCGTCAGCACGCGCAGGATGTCATCGATCAGGTCATTTTGGAGAATCCCCGCAAGTTTTTGAGCCAGAGTCCGAACTTTAGAGAGTAGCCGAGATTTGCAATCTTGGAGCAGAGAAAGATTTACCCCGAAGCCTAGTCTGACGGTTGAGGCAGAAGGACGAAAAGCAGAAGGACCAAAAGTGCAACTTTCGGCTACTTTGATTCGGGGATTTTGAGGAGATATTCACCCTCTCTGAGCTTTGCGTTCACGGGGTTTTCTCGGAGGTAGTTCTGGAAGCGGTCGAGCTGGGCAACGCTGCGGACGATGTGATCAAAGCTTTCTCGCTGCCAGACTTGGCCCGAGGTGTTGCGGGCTTTGTTGATTTCACGTGCGGTGAATCGTTTCCAGCTTTGAAGGATTTTGGAAAGGGGGTGTGTCGGACCCGGGGTGACGAGGAGGTGGACGTGGTTCGGCATGATGACGTAGCCAAGGAGGAGGTAACGGTCGCAGTCGAAATGTTCTAAAGCTTGGGCCACAATTCGAGCATGACTGGGCTCGCGGAGGAGGCAGGAGCCGTGGCAGTTGTCCATCATGGCTTCGAACTTTTCTCCGAATTCACGACGGTATTCTTGTTGGTCGTCTGGGGACAGAGCGTTGAAGGAGAAGTTAGTGATTTTGCGAACGGCGAGCCAGTGCGCGCGTTTTTCGTTCCAGCGATTGAGCGCAGGAAGGGGGATGGAGTCGGCGAGGCGAAAGGTGACGAAGTAGGTAGTCCCGTTTTGACTCCAGTGGGGGAGGTTGCCTCTGGTGATGAAGAGGGGGGAGTCTTTGTCGAAGGGCTTAAAGTCGATTCAGGGAGTGTAGCCGAGATTTTTAATCTTGGAAGGGTGGATGTGTGGGACGGGGGTCAGGGTGATCAAGCTAGAGAAAAATTCGGTGAAATGAGACCAGGATGGATGGGATGAATCAGATTTCAGAATGCCAACTCATCGTTCTGAGCCGAGTTTTGAAGAGCCATTCCTTTTAAAAGTTCGCGGCTCGGGTTTTTCATAAAAAATCCAATCTATCCAATCCATCTTGGTCCAAGAATTGGCTAAAGAGAGAAACTTGGTCCCTAGCTTGGTC